>JAZQLN010000039.1:0-123418 GCA_045542715.1 Acutalibacteraceae bacterium | reverse complement strand
CAGGGCGGGATGACCGCATCCCGCCGATTAATTTGCAGGGGACTTCGACCCGATGTCCCGAAAAATCAATTTGTTTCGTTTATTTGACGTTTTTCTCCCATCGACGTACCTTTGTACGCCATCGGTCGAAAAAACGCCATTCAGCTTCCTTTCTCAACAGCCCCACCTTGCCGAAAAACAAGTTTTTCGACAAGCTGCGAGCAGGCTTCTGAGCCTGCTCTTTTTGTTATACCGTTAAAAATTCCCTGCCGAAAACAAGTAGAGCAAAACATACAGTATCGGTTCTAACAACAATGTGATTGTTAGTTTTAAACAAAACAGTCATCAATATGTTAGTGAAAATCTACAGTCTCAGGTTTACAGATAAGTTGACAGTTGTAAATATTAGTGTTAAAATTTGTAAAGGTAATATGTTTTTATAAAGAGGAAAACACGGATGAAAAATCAGATTGAACAATTAAAAAGAGAAAAGAACGCTGTCATTCTTGCTCATTACTATGCACCTGCCGAAATACAAGAAGCGGCTGATTATGTAGGCGATTCGTTCTATCTTGCGAAAATTGCAAAGCAAAGTAAGGCTGACATTATTGTGTTCTGCGGTGTGTACTTTATGGGAGAAAGTGCTAAAATTCTTAATCCCGACAAAAAAGTTCTTATGCCCGACCTTACTGCTGACTGTGAAATGGCACATATGGTTGCTGACGGAATTATCGATGAAATGAGAAGTCGTTTTGATGACCTTGCGGTTGTTTGCTACATCAACTCAACCGCCGAACTCAAGTGCAAAAGTGATGTTTGTGTCACTTCATCAAACGCAGTAAAAATTGTAAAGTCACTTCCGAATAAAAACATTTTCTTTATTCCCGACAAAAATCTCGGCAGATTTGTTGCACAACAGGTTCCTGAAAAAAACATCATAATCAATGACGGCTGCTGTCCCATTCACGCAAAAATTTCGGCAGAGCAGGTACATATTGAACGCAGCAGCCACCCTGATGCACTTGTACTGACTCACCCCGAATGTGAAGCCGATGTTGTGGCAATGTCTGATTTTGTCGGCAGCACGGCGGAAATTATTGATTTTGCGAAAAAAAGCAGTTGCAATGAATTTATTATCTGTACCGAAGACGGTGTAAACTATAAGTTAATAACGGATAATCCCGATAAACATTTTTATTATCCCGTTCCTCATCCGTGCTGTGCGGATATGAAGCTCAACACACTTGAAGCAGTTTTATCGGTTCTTCAGAATGAAGATAAAGAAGTTTTTGTGGAAGATGAGCTTCGTTCCGGAGCACTTTTGCCGCTGGAAAAAATGTTATATATTGCAGGTAAATGATAATGACTACTGACATCATAATTGTAGGCTGCGGCGTTGCAGGTTTATACTGTGCACTTAATCTGCCGAAGGATAAAAAAATAACTGTTGTTACAAAAAAAATTGCGAGTAAAAGCGACTCGTTTCTGGCACAAGGCGGAATTTGTGTGTTGCGTGATGAGAACGATTATAAATCTTTTTTTAACGACACAATGGAAGCCGGTCATTATGAGAACAATCCCGATTCGGTTGAGATTATGATTCGTTCTTCACAAGATGTAATCAATGATTTGATTTCCTTCGGGGTTCGTTTTGAAAAGGACGGAAAGAGTTTCACATATACCCGTGAAGGTGCACACTCCAAGCCGAGAATTCTGTTTCACGAGGACGAAACCGGCAAGGAAATCACTTCACATCTGCTTGAAACCGCAAGAAGCCGCACTAACATTACTCTGATTGAAAATTTTACAATGGTTGACCTTATCTGCTGTGATAATGACTGTAAAGGAATTATCGGCCATGATGAAGACGGAAACTATGTTTCAATCACCGCCGATTATACGGTTCTTGCTACGGGCGGTATAGGCGGACTGTTCAAGCATTCAACCAATTACAGACACCTCACAGGCGATGCACTTGCGTTGGCACTCAAATACAATATAAAATTACAACACATCGATTATATACAGATTCACCCTACAACGCTTTATACCAAAAAGCACGGCCGTGAATTCCTGATTTCGGAATCGGTCAGAGGAGAGGGTGCAATACTTCTGAATTCCAAGGGAGAAAGGTTTGTTAACGAGCTTCTTCCCCGTGATGTTGTTGCGAATGCCATATTTGATGAAATGAAGAAAGAGAACAGTGAACATGTTTGGCTTTCGTTGGCACCGATACCCGAAGAAGAAATCAAATCACATTTCCCTAATATTTATAAGCATTGTTTGGATGAGGGATATGATATCACCAAGGAACCCATACCGGTTGTTCCTTCGCAGCATTATTTTATGGGCGGAATAGAAGTTGACCGATACAGTAAAACCTCTATGGAGCGTTTGTATGCGGTTGGTGAAACTGCCTGCAACGGCGTTCACGGCAGAAACAGGTTAGCGAGCAATTCGTTGCTTGAAAGTCTGGTGTTTGCAAAAAGAGCAGCTGAACACATCAAAAACAATTATTCAGAGGCAGAACAGATAAACGAAGTTATAATCGATCCCGTTACATATGAGGGATATGCGGAAAAATATAAGGAAGCAGTTTTAGCCGCTATTGAAAAGGAGAAGAAAAGACATGAATAATATCACAATGAAATTGAATGCAGATGACATTATCTTGAATGCACTTAAAGAAGACATAACAAGCGAGGATATTTCCACCAACTCCGTTATGCGGCATTATCAGCTTGGCGAGGTTGACCTGATTTGTAAAGAGAACGGTGTTATTGCAGGTCTTGATGTTTTCAAAAGAGTGTTTGAGCTGCTTGACAATAAAACGGAGGTTGCCTTTTTTGTTAAGGACGGTGACGCGGTAACGAACGGACAAAAAATAGGTGTTGTACGCGGTGATATCCGTGTGCTTCTTTCCGGCGAAAGAACGGCTTTGAATTACTTGCAGCGTATGAGTGGTATTGCAACATATACCCGTAAAATTGCCGATTTGCTTGAAGGCACAAACACAAAACTTCTTGACACAAGAAAAACAACGCCCGGTATGCGTGTGTTTGAAAAATATGCAGTTAAGGTTGGCGGCGGTTATAATCACCGCTTTAATCTCAGCGACGGCATTCTTCTTAAAGATAACCACATCGGTGCCGCAGGCGGTGTGAAGCAGGCTGTTGCGATGGCAAAGGAATATGCACCCTTTGTACGCAAAATCGAAATTGAAGTTGAAAATCTTGAAATGCTCAGGGAAGCACTTGAAGCAGGTGCGGATATCATTATGCTGGATAATATGAGCATTGAAGATATGAAAAAAGCCGTTGAACTCTGCGAAGGCAAAGCGGAAACGGAGTGCAGCGGAAATGTCACCAAAGAAAATGTTGCAAAACTCACAGACATCGGTGTAAACTATATATCAAGCGGAGCTCTTACGCATTCTTCTCCTATTTTGGATCTCTCGCTTAAAAACTTACATGCAGTATAAGGGGTGAGCAAATGAAAGTTGCTGACAGAAGAAAAGCAATTGTTAATTTGCTGTTATCATCAACCGAAGCCATACCCGGCGGAAAGCTTTCCGAAGAATTTGGAGTGTCGAGACAAATTATTGTTCAGGATATAACGGTTCTTAAGGGCTTGGGTTACGAAATTCTCTCAACGCATAACGGATATATTATTCAAAAATCCCCTTTGAAAGAGCGCGTTTTTAAAGTGTACCACACAACAGAACAGACCGAAGATGAGCTGAATACCATCGTAAATCTCGGCGGTACCGTTGTTGATGTGTTTGTCTGGCACAAGGTATACGGTAAAATGACAGCACCGCTGAACATCTTTTCAAGCCTTCATATAAAACAATTCATCGAAGGTGTGAGAAGCGGTAAATCCAGCGAGCTTATGAACATAACAGGCGGTTATCACTATCATACCGTACGTGCAGATTCTGAAGAAGTTTTAGACAGAATTCAGAGTGCTCTTGAAAAACGAGGATATATCGCTCAAGGAATTTGAAATGTTATCTTCCGTATCGCTTTTATTCTTAATAAAAACATAAAATCTTAAGTGTTTAGTGTTGCCTTCTGCCGATTCTGAGCCGTGCAAATTCAGCTTTTGCGAAAGAATTTTGTTTGTGCAAAGCAATGTGTGCTCAGAAAAGGTAAAATTTAAATTATAAATGATTTCGGAGTACCGAAACGAAAAAATAACCGAGTTTGCAAAAAAAATGCAGACTCGGTTAAAATTTTTGTGTGACAAATGCGATTTTTCGTCATATATAAATACAGATAAAAAATCAGAGGTGATATTTTGAAGGAATATAAACGCTGTCTTGCCATAATAAGAACATATCTGAATGACAGGGACATTAAACTGAACGAGAAAAAACTGGATAAGATTATCAGCAACGAACTTGAAAAGCCGATTAAAGAAATGGATACACACTTAATCGACATTTGTCTGAATGCCCTCGTTGCCTACAGAACATATTTGTCTGAGCGTGAAAAGAAAAAATAATCTGCTTTCCGGATAAATAACCCCGTTGTTTCGTCTGAAGCAACGGGGCTGTTTGTACTTTATGCAGACTGACTGCTGTTCACAGGCGGCATAGTGCCGTTGCCGAACGGATTAGCTCCGTTTGGGGGAGACGAGGGGAATCCGCCGCTGAAATTCGGCATCTGTGACGGATCAAAGCCTTCGGGTAACTGCGATGGGTCAAAACCTTCCGGCATCTGTGACGGGTCGAATCCTTCGGGTAACTGCGACGGATCGAATCCTTCGGGTATCTGTGACGGGTCAAAACCTTCGGGTAACTCTCCGTTGAAATCAGGAGCTTCTCCGTTTGATTCGGGAGGCTGCGGCTGAGTTGTTGAAGGAGCAGTTACCGATTCCGACGGCTTGCTTGATGTTTCGTCGGGAACAGTTGTTGTTTCCGGCTGAACCGTTGTTTCTTCCGCAGGTTTTGTTGTTTCGGGTCCGCTCTGCTGACCGGGATTTCTATGCGGTCTTTCGCCGCCGGGCATATTCGGCATACCGCCCTTGCCGCCCATTGACATCGTTCCCATATCGGATATATTAATACCCGACGCATCAACCGTTGCGGAAAGAGAACTTTGTGTGTCTGAGGAGGAAACGGTTCCGCTGAGCTGTCCGCTTACGCTTTCAGCACGAAGCATACAGAACTGTTTCAGGGTTGATGCGCCGAGCACGAAGCTGTCATAATCGCAGAACTTCGTGGGGTCTTTCTCAACATAGGGGGAAATCATTTCAACGGTATCATCGATTATTTTTTCAACCTTGCCGTTATCGAAAAATTCCGATATAAACTGTGAAAAATATTCATGATACATATTTGTGTATTCTTCGTTTTCGAATATCCATGAGATCATCGGTCTGTCACTCATATCACCCGAAACGGGAGAATCTATTGAGCTGTTTACTGTTGCGGTTGCATCTGATGACATAAATGTTCCGAATGCAAGGTTGTAGTCCCACGGAAGCATTTGCATAACGCCGTCTTTTTCGTAGAGATAATAGTTATGAATCATTGCACCCGTGTAGCTGTCGCCGTTGACAACGAAATTATGAACAACGAAATATTTTATTACTTGCTCAATATCGACAACAGACTCGATTTTTTCGCCGCTTGAAAGAGTTTTGAGCGATTCAATCAGACGGGTTTTGTCGGCATCGGTTATATCTGTTTTTGCACTTTCAAAGATATTTTTGTAGCTGTCAAATTCATCGTCAATGTATTGAAGCTTGACATCACTTCCGCCCATACCTCCAAAACCGCCGAAGCTGCCTTTACCGCCCATATCGGGCATATTGTTCATATCAAAGCCTTCGGGCATTTCGGGTATCTGCGACATATCAAACCCTTCAGGCATCTGCGACATATCGGGCATCTGTGAAAAGTCGGGCATTTCACCGCCAAACGGATTAAAACCGCCTGACGCTCCTTCTCCGCCGCCGAAACCTTCGGGAGGAGTCGGCATTGAGCCTTCAAACTGCGAGAAATCAAAATCGCCGTTTTCTGCCTTTGAAAAATCGAATTCACTGTTTTCGTTTTTGAATTCAGAGAAATCAAAATCTTTTCCGTTGCCTCTGCCGCCGCCGAAGCTCATGCTGTCGGGCTTATAGAGTTCACCGTAATCCTTACCGTAGTTTCTCTGCAAAAATCCGTCTTCAATGCCTTCAATCGCAAGGTAAAGACCGAAATCCTCACCGTTGACGGTGATATAAACATAACTGCAAAGCGGTGCGGAAACACCGAATTCACCCATCATTCTGTAGGTGAGATAGTCCTTCATAAAGGTGTTATCCTGAATGATGTTGTTGAGGCTTATTTTGTCAAGTCCGTAGTAGCTTTTAGTGCTGTCATACTGGTCAAATTCAAGCTTGAAGCTGTATCTGTCGCTGCCCATAGACGAAACACTGCTGAGGGAAGTGTTTCCTTTTGCTCTTATGCCGACATTGGCATAGTTTTCTCCGTCAATAATAACGGAACATGGTGAATATTCTTCGTTTTCGCAGGTTTCAATAAAGCTGTCCCAATCGTTCATGACGATATCGACGGTATGAACCTTTTCCGTGTTGAACAGACGGTTTTCATATCCCATTGTTTTACCTGCGGAAACAATACCGAGCGATTGACCGTTCATGAACAGAACGGTTATGATGAGAGCGAGAACAACGGCAACACAGCAGATTTTATCAATATGCTTATGGGTTGACATATTGCTCACCTCAACCCATATAATCGCCGTTATAGCTTACGAGAACTGCACTGTTGATGCCGTTCATTGCCGAAAGCTCGTTGATGAAATCGGTATTGTCATCCTTAAGACGGATTTCAAGAGTGAGTTCAACAGAGCCGTTCTGCGCTGTCTTGCTCTTTACGGTGCATTTGTTTACTTTGTCTTTAAGATATTTCTTTGCTTCTTCTTCGCTTGCGTGTGAATCGCAGTTAAGAACGATGAGATAAGGGTTGAAATGCGATTTCTTGTTAACAAAAACAAGAAGAACAACGCCGATAACAACGCTGCCGATGACTGCAAGAGGAATCATGCCTGCCGCAAGAACAATGCCGACTGCGATTGCCCAGAAAAGGAAAGCGATGTCAAGCGGTTCTTTGATTGCGGTTCTGAAACGGACAATCGAAAGAGCACCGACCATACCGAGGGAAAGAACAACATTGCTTGTAACGGCAAGGATAACAAGGGTTGTAATCATCGTCAGTGCAACAAGGGTAACGCCGAAGCTTGATGAATACATAACGCCGTTGAAGGTCTTTTTGTAAACCAAAAAAATGAAAAGTCCGATTAATAATGCAAGTGCCATTGCAATTGCCATGTCAAGCATGCTCACGCTTGCAATATTCTCAATAAAGCTTGATTTGAAAATGTCTGAAAAGTTCATAGTGTTTTACTCCTTAATCATAAATTCTGCAGGTTGCATATTTTGAAAATGCCGATGAACGTCTGTCACCGAGCTGAATTGCCTTCTTGATTATTTCGGGCAGGAATTCATCCCATTTTACCTCTAAAACAATCGGATTATCGGGCACGGAAACCGTCGGACAGTCTTTGCTGAAAAAATCCTTTGAGCCGAGACCTGTTTTAATCCCGTAATCGAGAGTAACCCTGACATTTCCCGCTTCACAGACAAACGGTTCACGCCAATAGTCAACAATCGTTTTCGGTTTTAACTGCTGAACGGTCATCTTGCGGTGAAGCTCACGTATAAGGTCATTTTCATCGGATTTCATCCAATCGATATCGCCGCCGATGATTTTTCTGACCTGTTCTTCCGTCAAATCCGCACTCTGCTTGCTGCACAGACCGGAAATTTTGCTCTTTTTTTCAAGATGGATAACGGAAGTGTCGAAGTTATAAAAGCGTATTCTGAATTTCTCCCGTCGGCTTACTCCGTCAATCTTTTCTCTCAATGCCGTATCGGCGGGAGTGTCAAAATAAAGACTGCGGATGAAATATCTGCCGTCAACCGCATTTTTATCGGTTTTCATAACCGCATTCAACCTTTGCCGAAGAATAACCGCATCACCCTGATTGATGATGTGCTTCCATTCGTGGCGAAAATTCAAATCGTTTCACCTCTTTCGTCTGTAATTTATGATGGAATAATAGCATAACAAACTGAATTAAAACTGAAAATCAGGATGCAATAATGTAAAAGAAATGTAAACAAATTATTTTTCAGCTTTATTTCAGCAAACGGTTATATTATAATGAACGGCAGGTGATATTGTGAAGATACTTATTATTGAAGACGAAAAAATCCTTGCCGATTCACTGAAAACGCTTCTTGAAAGCAAAGGCTTTGAGGTTGAAGCGGTTTATGACGGTGAAACGGGCAAGGAATATGCTTTGCTCGGAATATATGATTTGCTGATACTTGATGTAATGATGCCTGAAATGGACGGCTACGAGGTTGCAAGGCAGGTGCGTTCGCAGAGATGCTCAACCCCGATTCTCATGCTGACGGCAAAATCGGAAGTTGAGGACAGAATAAGAGGTCTTAACAGCGGTGCTGATTATTACCTGACAAAACCTTTTTATACCGCTGAGCTTCTTGCGTGCATAAACGCACTTCTGCGCCGTCAGGGCAATCAGGTTGACGAGCTTGTTTTCGGCAACACTTCGCTTGACCTTTCATCAAGCAAGCTTATCTGCGGTGAAAAATCAATACGACTTTCAGCAAAGGAATTTGATGTTATGCGTTTGCTGATGCAGTCAAAAGACCGCAATCTTTCAAAAGAAGCCTTGCTTGCGAGAGTATGGGGATATGACTCGAATGCGGTTGAAAACCACGTTGAGGTCTATATCGGATTTCTTCGCAAAAAGCTGAAAAGTATCGGTTCCGATGTCAGCATTGAAGCAATAAGAAGGCTCGGCTATCATCTGGAGGTAAAACAGAATGATTAAACGGCTGAAAATAAAATTTGTATGTATTTTTATGATAATCGTAACGGTTATGCTCGGCGTAATTTTCGGAACGGTTATATCAATGACTTATCGGAATATTGAACAGCACAGCATTTCCGCAATGAGAGATGCCGCAGCATTGCCGGATCCGCCTGCAATGCCGCCGAAAGGTCCGGAGTCTCTTGCAATTCCGCATTTCAGTCTGATTGTCACACCCGACGGAGAGTTCATTGCAGAGGATAACGGTATGTTCGAATTATCCGATGAGGAATATCTGAACACACTTTTTGAATATGCCGAAAGTCAGGATGAAGAAAGCGGAACCGTTCCCGGCACCTCTTTGAGATATTTCCGAAACAAAACTCCGATGGGCAACAGTTATATTTTTACCGATATTTCAGCCGAATCGGATATGCTTGAGGGGCTTTACAAAACAAGTATAATTATCGGCATTATTGCCTTCATTCTGTTTTTTATTATCAGTATTTTCCTTGCAAATCGGGCAGTCAGACCCGTTGAGGAAGCATGGAAAAAGCAAAAGCAGTTTATTGCAGACGCATCGCATGAACTGAAAACTCCGCTGACGGTTATAACGACAAATGCCGAACTTATGCAGTCAGAAGAATCCGTTGAAAGCCGAAAAAAATTCACGGATAACATTCTCGCTATGTCAAAGCAGATGAGAGGTCTTGTTGAGAGTATGCTTGAAATTGCAAGGCTTGATAACGGCGGTCTCGAAAAGGAATTTTCGGTTTTTGACCTGAGTGAAACGGTATCGGATGCGGTTCTTCCGTTTGAAGCGTTGTTCTTTGAAAAGGAGCAGAATTTCAGCTCCGAAATTGAAACTGGCATAAGAATAAACGGCAATTCCGAACAGATAAAGCAGGTTGTTGATATTCTTCTCGACAACGCCAATAAATACGCATCGGCTGATTCGGATGTGAAACTGATTCTGAAAAAGCAGGGCAGAAATCAATGCAGACTTTCCGTTTCCAACGAGGGCGAAAGCATACCCGAGGATGAACTGAAAAACATCTTCAAGCGTTTTTACCGAGGAGATAAAACAAGACAGATGAATAACAGCTACGGTCTCGGTCTTTCCATCGCAGAAAGCATAGTGAAAGAACATTCGGGCAAAATTTCAGCCGAAAGCAAAAACGGAGTCAACACGTTTACCGTTCAGCTTCATATCGCGTAATACCTGCAGCAGCGTTAAATAACGGAAACACAGCGGTTCACGTTATTCAGCTGAATATGCAATCAATAAAATTCTATTTATCCGACAGCTTGTTCACGCCGCAACGGCGGATATTAATGTTTTGAAATAACATCACAATATTTGCCGATGCTGAACATTATTTTCGGGAACGGTTGTTCCGTACCGCAGACGGTGATGCCGTCAAGCTCAACCTCAACGGTGTTTGTGTCGCTGTCCGTGCCTGCAATTTTCGGCTGCATATACGATGTATAGGAAATGTTTCTGAAAACAACATTCCTGATTTCAAAATTCTCTGCTTCATCATCATATATGTTCACGAGAATGGGTCTGCCTTCGTCACGGAATATTTCGATGTTTTCAAAAACCACGCCGTCGATGCTGCCCTCTGTTTGTTCCGCAACAACAACAAGCGAACCGATTCTGTCGTTGTCCCATATACCGTCACGGTAAATCACGGCACAGTCACGGAATGTCGCATCGGAGATTTTTTTGTTGACTTCGCCCGTGATGCCGAAGCATCTTGCATATCCGCCCCATGCGATACAGTTTGAGAAAGTTATGTTCCGGCTGTCCATTGTACCGCCGAGTGCCTTGACTTCAAAGGTATCGTCCGCCACTCTTGCAAAGCAGTTGTCAACGGTCACGTTATGGCTGTTGCAGATTGCAAAACCGTCGCAGTTTCCGCGGTTGCCGATGATATCCACATTATCAATATTTACATCGGTACAGCAGTAGGAAATAAATGACCATTCGGGCGAATTGATGATTTTGATACCGCTTATGTTAATGTTACTGCAGCTTGTGAAAACAACACCGCGTCTTTCACGTCTGTCAAGTGCGGTCATATCTATTACACCTCTGCCTGCAAAGGTTATGTTTTTGCAGTTGCAGAAATTT
Source organism: Acutalibacteraceae bacterium (assembly GCA_045542715.1). GTDB lineage: Bacteria > Bacillota > Clostridia > Oscillospirales > Acutalibacteraceae > CAG-177. Next base: position 112,387 of record JAZQLN010000039.1, on the reverse strand, counting down.
ATGAAAGGATATCTTGTGAGCCCGAATGAGTTTTCATACGGTGCAGACGGCTCAATATATTTGTTCTCATCTTCGGCGGAATTTATATCAAAAAGGTGATTTGCAAGCACATAAGCACCTTCACGAAGATAGATTACAAGATTGTTGCTTGCAACGAAATTGACATAGTCGTATCTGTAGACGCCTTTGTCCAGAACAATAACATTGTCTTCACCGTATTCTGCAATATATCCGGCGATTTCCTTGTCCTCGTCAACCTTTTCACGCACCGTAAGAGTGTAGCCGTAATACTGATTTGCACCGTTGAAAAGGAAGGTGTAAATACCCGTTTTGCTGATTGACGCGGTAACGGTGTTGTTGTTGCACAGTGCTTTTATGCCGTGCGATTCGGGGAGCACAATCGCGTTTTCAAGAGTGATATCGGCTCCCGTTATTTCTATATTGAAAGAAAACTCCTTGTCTGCATCAACATAGATTTCGGAAAAAGAATGGAGTGTACCCGTATCGTCGGTACGGATAAATACAACTGAAGCGTAAACGGGAATTTCCTCTCCGCTTACCTTTGCGGTGTAATACGGAGATACGGTTATGCCGTTTATGTCATCATATCCGCCTGACTGCACATATTCGGGAAGCTCAGCCGAAGCTCTGCCGACAAGCTCCTGCTCTGTAAGACCCGCTTCTTCAAGAGTGATTATTGCTTCTTCGGGGTATTCAAGAAATGAAAAGCTGAAGTTTTCACTCTCTGGATAAACCGTTGCGGGAAAAAGCAGATTTGAGCAAAGAATTGAAACGGTTGTTAAAACTGTAAATAAAAATTTGATTATAGCCTGCATTGAAATACCTCCGTGAGTTTTCAGATTCCGCTAAATGTTCTCTTAATTATGTTATCCTGAAGCCCTTCGTCAAGATTTACGAAGTAATCGCTGTAACCGCCGACACGAACGATAAGGTTACGATGGGTTTCGGGGTTCTTTTTTGCATCAAGAAGGTCTTCCGGAGAAACGACCGTAACCGTATATTGCTGTCCTCCGCCTGCAAAATATGCTTTTGCAAGAGCAATGAATGATGCCTTTCCCTTTTCACTGCAGAACAGCTTCTTTTCAAACTTATTCTGAAAAACAAAGCCGCTGCAGGCATCGGTATGATTATATCTGAGAACAGACCTGATTTGTGCCGTAGGCCCGTTTGTGTCACGGCCGGGTGTTGCGGCAATGCTGTCTGCAAGAAGAGGTTCGCCTTTAAGCTTTCCGTTGGGGAGTGCCGCGGTACGTCGGCCGTAGTCAGCGGCACGGTTGAATGTGCTGCATCCGCCCGTGAAAACACCTCCTCTGTAGGTGTTGTTACGCTTAAGAACGGTGAAAAACCGGTTAAGAGCTTTTGCTGTTATTTCGTCAACCGCTTCAATATCATTGCCGAATTTTTCGCAGTTTCCGAAATCCCGGTGAAGCTGTGCGTATCCCTCAAAATTTGCATCAAGAGCATCGATAAGCTCCGACATCGTATATTTCTTTTCATCGTAAACAAGTTTTTTTACTGCATACAGACTGTCGCCCGTATCGGCAATACCTTCGGCTAAAATTTGTCCGTGATTATAAAGCGGACCGCCGTTTCTGTAATCGCGTCCTTTTTCAAGGCAACCCTCAATCAGGCATGAACGCAGGGGATGCGGCTCAAAAACACCGCGGAGATGCTGCCATGTGATTGCACTTGAGCAGGAATTATATGTCACATATTCAAGCTGCTCTGTAAATGCACGTTCGAATTCCTCATAGGTTTCGAATGTTCTCGGGTCACCCGTTTCAATTGAAACCTTTTCGCCGTTCATAGCATTCACTCCGTTATGGAGTGCAAATTCAAGGCACTTGGCGAAAACAACCTCGCCGTCTTCAAGACCCATGTGGCTCTTGCCGAGAATATCTATCTGATTGCAGCCGTTCATGCAGTAATCGTGGCTGTCTCCGGGAGGAATGCCGATCTTTTCAAGGGCGGAACAAACAACGTCATCATTGTAGAGTGCAGGAAGTCCGGTTCCCGTTGCAAGAGTATCGGCAATTGCGTTCCAGAGCTTATCGGGTGTGTTTGCGTGAATACGGCAGGTTAGATTCGGAGTCTGATAACCTTTTTTTCTGACTGTTGCGAGAATGTCGTATGTCAGTCCGTTGGATTCATCGTTCCCGTTTTCGTCGCTTCCCGATATGCAGAGATTCCAAGAACGGTGGTCGTGGAAGTAATCCCACAGTCTGTCAAGCAGGTCGATTATTTCTTCCTTATTCTCTGTTTTTGAATAAGCGGGATACATATATTGATCAAAGCGACCGGGAGAATCGCTTCCGTCAAGAGCAAAGACAAGCATGAATGAGCACATTGCCGAAGTGAAATCGTAAGCAGGTTTCTTCGGCACTGTTTCAAACGCCCTTGCCATGCGAAGAAGGAAAGCTTTATCATCGGAGTTTTCACATTTTTCAGCCAGTTCAAGGGCGGATTTACGGTATCTTTCGCCGATAATATCCATAGCATCGAGCACATGGGAGCATGAACGGTAAAACCATGCTTCATCGGGATGCTTTTCACGGTTTTCGGCGATGACGGAACGTATATGATCGGTGCCGTGATTGACTATTCTGCCGTAATCGGGGTTGGAGTGTCCGCCCCAGCCGCCGCCCCATTCGGCACCGGCACGGTCAAGGACTTCCGCGGGCTCGGAAAAAAGCCTTTTTGCTTTGTTTCTGAATATGTTCAGTTTGTTAATGTATTGCTGAAATGTTTCCTTGTGTTCGGGAAATTTTTCAGCAAGCTTCATAATATTTTCGTCGCAAAAACGAAGTCCCTCAGACGGAGTATAAATTGAACTGCCGTATTCCGATTCAAACGCAGTTTCGGGAAGTAATTGACGGGAAAGCTTTATCTTGATGTTTTTTGCGGCGTGAAGCAGAGCAAGACCGACTCTTTCGCCGTGTTCAAGTGTCTCGTCAAGAAAATATCCGTAAAGAAACGGATCGATTTTTACCATATCCATAAATAAACCTCTTTTAATTCGATACAATTACTTCAGTGCCGTGAGAAGCGAACAGCGAACACCAGCGGGATATTTCAGCCTCGCTTGCATTTTCGTGAACATACGGAGAGTCAGTGCCGGTTTTTTCGGATTTACCGATACCGAGTGCGTGATAAGGCATAATTTCCGCATATCTGTAGCGTGATTTGTTTTGGTTAAGAAAGGATGCCGTCAAAGCAATATCTTCATCGCTGTCATTGCAACCGGGAATCATAGGCAGTCTGATAATGATATCCGCACCGTTGTCCATAAGATACTGAAGATTTGACAGGATATGAACATTATCCGATCCCGTGAGCTTACTGTGGCGTACGGGGTCGATGCATTTTATGTCATAGAGAAATGTTGTGCCGAGATTTACTGCCTTCTCATAAAAATCACGTGGACCGATACCGCAGGTTTCTATTGCAAGTGAAATTTCCGCATCCTTGGCAAGCGACAGCAGTTCAAGGGTGAAATCGGGTTGATAAGACGGTTCGCCGCCCGTAACGGTGATTCCTCCGCCGGATGTGTCATAGAACATCTTGTCTTTCAAAACCTCTTTGATAACTTCCGATGCAGCCGCTTCTCTACCGATGATTTCATTGGCATCGCTCATACAGATTTCGGCGCATCTGCCGCATCTTATGCATTTATCACGGTCAATTTTCATAGTGCCGTTTTCAATTGAGCGTGCGGAACAAACCTCAAGACATTTTCCGCATGATGAGCATTTTTGTTTGTTGAATGAAAGCACGGGTGCTTTTTCGTAACTTTCGGGATTATGGCACCAGATACATCTCAGGGGACAGCCTTTAAGAAAAACACAGGTGCGGATGCCGTCGCCGTCGTGTATGCAGAATTTCTGTATGTTGAATATGATTCCGTTCACTTTATGCTCACCAACTTTCACTATCAATTATATCACTTATATACAAAAAATCAACGGTTTTGCTCTGATGTTGATATGAGCAGACGAGTTGAATTCCTGAGCCGATTATGATAAAATAATTCAACAGATTTTTTTAAAGAAATTTCAGGGAGGTTATCATGCAGATTATACAGACGATTATTTCCTATCTTGCAATAGCGGCGGCTTTTATTACTTCAATTTTTTCGTTCGGAGAGCCGACATTGATACCGTTTGAAAACGATTACGCGATTCCCGACAGTATTCCCGAATATAAAGTGATTTCCGCGGAAGAGAAAACCGATTGGAAGGCAAAATGGATCTGGGATAAGGAAAACCTGACGGAGAAAAACACCTGGATGTGCTTCAGCAAAAAAATCACTCTTGATAAGGCTCCCGGGGAGCTTATTGCGGATATCTCAGCCGATTCTAAATATTGGCTTTACATAAACGGGGAAACCGTTGTTTTTGAGGGAAATGTAAAGCGCGGTCCCGATAAAAACAGCGGATATTATGACAGCACGGATATTGCACCGTATCTCAGAGAGGGAGAGAACTCAATCTGTGCATTGGTGTGGTTCTGGGATGACGAAACAAGCTATTCCTATTGCAGCAGCGGTCAGGGCGGATTTCTTTTTGAAGCCGTGAATGAGGATGTTGCCGTAATTTCAGACAAAAGCTGGAAGGTAAAAAGAAATAACGCATATGTTGACAGCCCTCTGTATCCTCCCAATTACAGACTTCCCGAATACAGCATATATTTCGATGCAAGAAAAGATACCGATTGGACAAATGAGGAGTTTGATGCATCTTCATGGGAAGATGCAACCGAATATGCAGTCGGGGGCACGGGTGTTTACGGCAAGCTTTATCCGAGAGGAATACCGTTTCTCAAGGATTACGGTCTTAAGGATTATGAAAATTCAGAGAATTATGAAAATTATACCGTAAAAAAGCTTTTCGGCGAAAAAATCACCGTCGATGTTCCTTATAATGCTCAGCTTACTCCCTATCTCAAAATCATAGCACCCGAAGGTAAAAAGATTCGCATAACAACGGAAAACACTTTGATCGGTGCGGTTTCGGCTACATATAAAACCAAAGAAGGGGAGCAGGAATTTGAGGCTTTGGGCTGGTTTAACGGAGAGCATATAACTTATAAAATTCCGAGAGGGGTTACGGTTGTTGCTTTGAAATACCGTGAAACGGGATATGACAGCTCGTTCTGCGGCGATTTCAGATGCGATGATGAATTTCTGAATTCGCTGTGGCAGAAATCTCTGCGTACTCTCTATGTTACCATGCGTGATAATTTTATGGACTGCCCGGACAGAGAAAGAGCACAGTGGTGGGGCGATGTCACGAGCGAAATGATTATGACAATGTACTCCATGGACAGCAATTCCTACCTGCTTTATCAGAAGGGTGTGGAAGCGATGCTTTCCCATGTTGACGAAACAAAGGTGCTTCAGACCGTTGTGCCTGTAAGCGGTGACTATTTTGAGCTTCCCGTTCAGCAGCTTGCGGGAATTGTCGGCTTTCTTACTTACTACGAATACACAGGCGACAAGGCTTTTATAGAAAAGGTTTATGATGCTTCTCTTGATTACCTCAGGCTTTGGGAAATCGGTGAAAACAATCTTGTTGTTCACCGTGAAGGCTCATGGGATTGGGCGGACTGGGGCAGTAAGGCAGATGTAACAGCCATCGAAAACGCATGGGTTTACTACGCTTTTTCCGCTGTGGAGGAAATGGCGGAGCTTTTGGGAAGAGACGGAGATATCCCGTTTATTACCGAAAGAAAAGCCATAATTGCAGACGGATATAATTCTCTCTTTACGGCAGACGGATTTAAAAGCAAAGATGTGAGAAAACCCGATGACAGAGCAAATGCCCTTGCGGTATTGTCGGGCCTTGCTGAAAAAGAACAGTATGATACCGTTAAAAATGTACTCGTTGCAACAAAAAATTCAAGTCCGTACATGGAATACTATGTTCTTGAAGCTCTTTGCAAGATGGGGGAATATGAAGCTGCAAGAGACAGAATTAAAGAAAGATACAAGGATATGATGGGTGAGGATTATTCCACTCTCTGGGAATTCTGGGACTCCTGGCGAGGTACAAGGAATCACGCATGGAGCGGCGGACCCCTTGTCATAATGAGCAGGCATTTTGCAGGCATTGCACCCGTTGAAGCAGGCTACGAAAAGGTCAGAATAGAGCCTCGGTATGATTTGTCGGACAGCATGAACTGTACTGTTCCTAGCGTAAAGGGTTTGATAACGCTGGATTATGAAAACACATCCGACGGTTATATTATCAATCTCACTGTTCCGCAAGGCATGAAAGCGGTTCTATATGTGCCTGACGGTGCAGCGGTGAATATTAACTCAGAGATTTATTACAGGAACGGCGAATATGTAAACGGGGATGCAACAGGCGATATGGAGATTGTGCAAACATCACCCGATAACGGATGAGAAAAACCGATGCAACGCCGATGATGTTCGGTTTTGCGGACATTAAAAACAAAGAAAAATCACCACTCACAGGAATGGTGATTAAACAGATTTTCGTTATTTGAGTTCCGTATCTATGCACTTCCCGGACATATCACTCGATAAGCACAGCGGTTTTTATTGTTTCCGTGTAGGGGAGTGCACGGTCATTGTATGTCATGTTAAGACCGCCGGGATTGCAGGATATCGTATCGCCGATTATGCTGCCGTGGATATCAAAATCACCCGATGCAAGAGCGATATTTCCCTTCGGTGCGTAAATAATTCCCCATAAATCAAATCCGCCTTGCTGAGAATAGAGCGTGATATCTCCGGTTCTCGAATAAATTGAAAGGGTTGCACCTGCTTCATTGTATGTATGGGTGCTGCCTCCGATAATAACATCGTTTTCGGCAATCAGACATCCGCTTAAGGTGATTCCGCTTGAACCCTGATTTGTTGAAATGCTTCCGCCGCTGTAAACGATGCCTTTTATGCTGTGTTCACCCTGGCCCGACAGCAACAGTTCGCCTTTGCTGTTGTATAAATCTCCGTCAAGGGTAAACGGACCTGCAATTTCGGTCACGGTATCAGCGAAAGACGAATTTTTACCAAGGACAAATATATCGCCTCTGACTGTTGTGCCGCCGCTTTGGAGTATCAGTTTGTCATAGGCATATATGTTACCGTTTACCGTCATGGGGATACTGCCTTGCTTGTCAAAAATACCCATGCAGTAAATGTTTCCGTTAAAAGCGGTTGTGCCGTTCAGGGTTATGCTGCCTTTGACAAAGGTCTCGCAGTCGCATTGAAGGTTGTAGCTTGAACCTCTGTCAAGATTGCCGCCGACATAAAACCAGTTGCCGTGCACCGTGGTATTGCCCTGCAGAGTCACGTTGCCGTCAACGTATAAGTTTCCGCCTACAGTAAGGGATTTATCCCATGTGGTTGTCAGATTGCCGCCGATATAAACATCGCCTTTTACATAAACGGGGCATTGCGGAGTGAAGTCTCCGCCGACATACAAATTGCCGTATATGAACAGCACATCGGAATGATAGCTTGTTGACAGCGTACCGCCGCAGAACGTGTTTCCGTTTATCGAAACCGAGGAATTGATGACCGTGCCTGCGGAATACCGGTTAAGATAAAATCCGCTGCTGCTGATAGGGGAGTAGGATTTGACGAACATTTCCTCATATACCTGAGGCACAACAGCCATTATCGTTTCATCGAAATCAGGCATGGGCTGATTTTTTGCACTGCTTCTGAGCTGACTTACGGTAACGCTGCTTGAATTGAATGTTGCATTTTTTGCGGAAACAACAGTACCCGTTATGATGTTGCCGCCACCGCCGTCGGCATGAACGCTGCCGTTGCCGAAAACGCTTCCGCCGATATTATAGTGACCGTTGAGCGTGAATTGAGAATCGTCGCCGTGGAAGATGAGATAATCAAAATCAACCGCCATTTTTTTGTCAACATACCGTGCAGCAGCCTTGGCATTAATCTGCAATGAATCGATTTTGAACAGGCCGGCAAAAACGGTTTTACCCTCTACGGAATCGCTGACACGCACTGTGTCATCCGTCGGGAATTCGACAGTAACTCCGTCTGCGGAAAAGCCGTTTTTTTCAACGTATTCAAGAGCAACTTTTTTTGCGGTCTGTTCATCGGGCATATATCTTGCCGCAGCGAGTGCGGCAGAATCCATTGCACTCTGAAGCTTGCTTTTCTGGTGATATTTCAGACCCATATCCGTTACAAGGGATACAACGGAAAGGAATGCAACAAGGCTGAGTGCGGCAATAACCATTGCGGCACCGTCTTCTCTTTTAAAGAAGCTATGTATTATTTTTTTATACATTATATAACACTCCTTTCCCGTACAGTCAGAATTGAGAATTTTCAACCGCTTGCCTGATTTGAGCAAGCTGTTCTGAAAGCTCGGCAACAGTCAGCTCGGCTCTGTCGGCATAATAACCGTATAGCTTCAGTTCTTTCTGAACGCTGAGCTTGTATCCGGAATATTCGTTCCGGATTTCATTTATTTTTTCCGCATTTTCGAAAACAAGGGTACGGTTGGTTTCCTTAAGAACGGAAATCTCTTTTTCGGCATCTGTAACTTGTTTTGAAAGAACGCTGTTCCTGATTTCAAGCTCCGAAATCCTGCTTCTGAGTGAATCGTTTTCATCGGAAAGCAGGCTTATTTTTTTATCCTTTTCACGGATTTCATCTGCCTTGGACTGTATTTCTTTTTTATTTGATTCAAGAACGGCTTCCGATTCTTTGTATTTGATTATAATTGATTTGCATTCATCGGAAACGGATTTGTATTTATCAATCTGCTGTTTCAGAATTTCGTTTTCTTTTTTTGATGAATCAATATTCTTTTCCAATTCTGAAATTCTTGAAATATAATCATCCGGCGGTGATGAATTTTTGCTTTTAAGAAACTCATTTTCATCAGCAAGCATTCTGAGCTTTTCCGTAAGATTAGCGACGGTTGATTTGTATTCCGATGTTTTGTCAGTATTCTGATTTTCGGCTTCAGCTTTGAATTTCTTGCATTTTTCGATATAGTAATCCCGTTCTCTGTTTGAAAGAATAAGCTCTTCTTTGATAGAAGACAGCTTGGATTCCTGAAGCTTCAAAGAGGATTCATACGCACTGTTAAGCTCGTTTATGAACGAAGCAACTTCTTCGGGATTATAGCCGTAAAGAATCTTCTTGAACGGAAATTCCCTTTCGTCGCCGTTGTGTGCTGTGCCGGATGGAATATTCTTACCGTTATCAGAATTATTTGTGTTGACGGCTTCGTTTTTATTCTTTTTCATATTCAATCCCTCACAATAGTAATTATATCGCCGGGTCGGATGTTGAATTTCTCCGCCGAAAAGCTTTTGAGTTCAATAACGTTTTCGGCTTGTCTGACCGTTTTGCAGATTTTCCACGGCTGAACGTCTGCATCAATCCTGATAACCTTGTCCGATTTATCCGTATATATAACATCGATTGCAAATTTCATGTTCAGCATATGAATCTGATTGCACGGCGTTATATACAGAGCATAGTTATCGTTAACGGATTTTCGGAACATCAGCCCTCTGAACCGTGAGAAAAAAGTATCGGCTATTTCTGCGTTATCGGTCATTAAAATGTTATTTTTTAGTAATTTTATTTTTTTCATGGCATTATCAGAATGTTTCAATTATGTTCAATACTGTCGGACCCATGAGGATTATGAAAACAACGGGGAAGATGAACAGAAGCATGGGAAGAAGCATTTTGATTGATGCTTTCATTCCTTTTTCTTTTGCCTGCTGACTTCTTTCAACACGGAGCTGTTCGGATTGTGCCCTCATAACATTGTTTATGGGAATGCCGAGCTGTTCAGCCTGAATGAGTGCTGAGGCAAATGTTTTCAGCTCGTCAAGATTTGTTGCATCGCAGAGATTCTGAAGAGCTTCCCGCCGTGTTCTGCCCATCTGGATTTCTCTGTATACTATCAGAAGCTCATCGATGAACGGACCGTTCAGCTTTTGTGAAACCTTCAGCAGTGCGGCATCAAATCCCAGACCTGCTTCAATGCAGACACAAAGCAAATCCATCGCATCGGGCAACTGCTTTTTTATGCCCGTCTGATGACCCGTAACCCTTGAACGGAGATACATTGTCGGACCCATAACTCCGACGGTTACTCCGACCATGAATATAAGCAAGCCTATAAGGGTATCGGGTTTGAGAATCATCAATATTACATATGTGACGAATACCGTACCTATAAGAAACGCTTTTTTGATAAACTGAAAATCCGATGCTTCCATGAATATTCCCGCATATCTGAGCTGTTTGCGTATTGCTTCAAGAGTTTTTGTTTTGCTTGCATTTTTCTTTTTCGGAGCGAATCTGCCAAGCTTTTCGGAAACATTGCTGACAGCTTTTACAATGAATCTGTCATAAAATGAAAGCTGTAATTCCCGATATGCGGGCTGACCCACGGAATTGTTTATTTTATCTATGCGGCTTTGTTTTTTATCCTTTTTTTTGCCCAGCGGAGTGGCTATGAGAACAAAAACAATAAATGCCAGAAATGAATAAGAGATAACGAGGAATTCCAAAAAGCTCACCTCCGTATCAATACTCTATGCTTACAACCTTCCTTATTGCAAAGAATCCGAGAATTTCCATAACAACCGAGACAATAAGCATTATGTTGCCTGCTGTTGTTGTGAAGAAGGTTGACATATATTCGGGATTAATAACCATGAGAATTGCTGCTATGCACACAGGCAGAGAGCCGATTATAAGACCCGACATTCTGCCCTGTGCGGTTATGGAGCTTATTTCTCCTTTGATTTTGATTCTTTCACGGATTGTATTTGATATTGTTGAAAGTATTTCGGAAAGATTGCCGCCTGTTGTGCGCTGAATGAGTACAGCGGAAACAACCAGCATCAGATCGGGACTTTTAACTCTGTCAACCATGTTGTTCAGGGCTTCTTCAAGTGTTGCACCGTAGCGGATTTCGTTGCATACTCTGCCGAATTCCATTCCGATGGGAGCAGGCATATCGTTTGCCACGTTTTCCATTGCCTGCTGAAAGGAGAAACCCGAGCGAAGCCCGTTGCACATCATTATCAGAGTATCGCCGAGCTGAGCCTCAAAGGCTTTTGTGCGTTTGCCTTTTTTGATTTTTATGAACATCAGCGGTAAAAACGCACCGATTACCGCAAGGGTTGCCGACGGCATCAGACCCAGCTGAAAGAGTGCTGCAAGCCCCGACGGTATAAACGTGAGCACTATCCATATCAGACAGAATTCTTCAGGCTTCATCATGATGTCGGCAAGAATAAGCTCATTGAATATCGTATCCATGAGTTTTTTTCTTTTAACGGATTGCTTTCCGCCGTTCATCGCACGGTTGATGATTGAGGAATTTCTGTTTTTCTTTTTCTCCTGAATCTGAAGTGTAAGTCCGCTTTTTTTGCTTGAGATTTTATTGATTCTTTTTTCAACACTGCGTTTATTCTGCGTTGCCGTGCCCATGATGCTGACCATGAGAAAGAAGCTGAATAAACCGAAGGTGACAGAAAGAATAACTATACTAATTTGCAAACCATTCATTGTTGACCGTCACTCCGTTTCCTTTGATTTTATCGAGGCAATTCGGTCTTACTCCGGTAGCATGGAATTTGCCGACAAATTTTCCGCTTGCGTCAACAGTGCCGTCGGTTTCATAAACAAATATATCCTGCATACTTACTATGTCACCCTCCATTCCGATAATCTCGGTTATGGAGGTTATTTTTCTTGTTCCGTCACGCAGACGGCTTTGCTGAACGATGATATCAATTGCCGACGAAATCTGGTCTCTGATTGCTCTGAGAGGAAGCTCCATTCCACTCATGAGCACCATGGTTTCAAGTCTCGCAACGGTATCTCTCGGCGAGTTTGCGTGAGTTGTCGTAAGAGAACCGTCATGGCCCGTGTTCATCGCCTGAAGCATATCAAGCGTTTCTTCGGAGCGTACTTCGCCGACGATTATTCTGTCGGGTCTCATACGCAGAGCGTTTTTGACAAGGTTTCTTATCGTTACGGCACCCTTGCCTTCAAGGTTTGAGGGTCTTGCTTCAAGGGTGATAACGTGTTCCTGCTTGAGCTGAACTTCGGCGGCATCCTCGATTGTAACGATTCGTTCATCCTCGGGAATGTATGACGAAAGAACGTTAAGAAGAGTTGTTTTGCCGCTGCCTGTTCCGCCTGCAACAACGATATTAAGCTTGCCTTTTACGCACGCCTCAAGGAACTGAAGCATCTGCGGAGTAAGTGAGCCGAATTTCAGAAGCTGCTGTGCCGTAATCGGTTTTTTGCCGAATTTACGGATTGTCAGAACAGGCCCGACAAGTGAAAGAGGAGGGATTATCGCATTGACACGGGAACCGTCTGCAAGCCTTGCGTCAACCATGGGGCTTGCTTCGTCAACGTGTCTGCCAACATTCGATACAATGCGGTTTATTATGTTCATCAGATGTTCTTCGTCTCTGAATTTGAGGTCTGTGAGGATGAGCTTGCCGCTGTTTTCAACATATATCTTATCTGGTCCGTTGACCATTATTTCACTGTAAGACGGGTCCTGAACAAGCACTTCAATCGGGCCGTAACCCATGATATCGTTAAAAAGGTCTTTGGCAACCTTTTCCCGGTCCATTCTCGGAATAAGAAATTCATCGTCATTGACTTTGTCATCAACAACCTGATACATTGCGTCGCGGTCGGTTATGATTTTGCCGTTCCGGTTCATTTCGTCGATGATTGCCGAATGGATACGGCGTTTGACCTCAAGATACGGGTCATCAACCGCTTCTTCTGCCGTTTTCTTCTCAATTATTTCTTCCGTTTCGGGAGCTGCATCGTTATTCTGTGCCTGTAACTTTTTCTGACTGTCTATTCTGTCCAAAAGTCCCATAATTGCACCTCTCAATGCTTATTTTTTCTTTTTGTCAGCGGAGAAAAGCTTCTTTTTTGCAGGCTTTTCTTTTATCGGTTCAATTCCCGTATGAACAGTGATTATTTTTTCGGCAAGTTCGGAAATTCCTTTGGATACTGCGGACTTCGGCTGTGCAACAGTTACCGCCTGACCCTTGTTTATGCTCATCATTACCGACGGATAATCCGCAGGAATATTTGCAAAAACGGGAATCTGAAACATCTCTTCAAAATCAGCTTGCTTAACAAGACCTTTTTCGGTTTTGTTGAGAACAAATCTGATTTTTTCTCTCTGATAAAGCTTTTCAAGAATTGTGTAGCATATCTTGGCGTTATTCAGAGAGAGCATTTCGTTGTTATAAACAAGAAAGATTTCCTCGCAGTTTTCGCAGGCGGTGATTGTTGTTTCGTTGAATGATGACGGCAGATCGATAATTATGTATTCATAGTAAGGACGCATAATGTCGATTATCCGTTCAACATGGGCAGGTGTTACGAATTCTGCGTATTCCGAGCTTTTCGGTGCACACAAAACACTCATTCCCGTACTGTGTTCAACTGAAAAGCTGTTGATATTTTCAATTGTTATTCCGCCTCTGTCCTGAACAAGGTCAACTATGGAATTCTTTGTGTCGAGGTCAAGTGCCATAAGAACATCGCCGAACTGCAAATCAAGGTCAAGCAGCATAACTCTTTTTCCGCTTCTTGCAAGCTGTGCCGCAACGCCGACGGCAAGGGTTGTTTTTCCGGTTCCGCCCTTACCGCTGAAAAATCCGATTGCTTTGCAGCGTACCTTTTTGCCCTCGTTGGTATCAAGAATTCTTTGCTGTTCAAGGGAATAAACAGTTTTTATGCTTTCCGAAAATTCCTCTGTGCTTATTCCGTCTATGGGGAGAACTTTGCGTATTCCGTACTGTGCGGCTTTGTTGACAAGCTCAACGTTGATTTTGTCATTCACAAGAATAACAATTATCCCTCTTGCAACCGTAAGCAAATCCTGAACGAATCCGAAAACGGAATCGGGAACATCTCCTCTGACGGCACAAAGTACAATTTCGGGATATTTGTTAACCGTTTTTGTTTTTCCTTCGGAGTTGAAGCCAGAATAGCCGCTGATTGCAAAAGCTTCATCGGCTGCAAGATTCTTTATTTCAATTCTTAAATCAAGGTCATCGGATAAAACAAGTAAATTCATTTTTTCCATAGCCGTTCACCTCCTGACTCAAGGTTATATTCGTTACGCCGCGGTTGTTGCGGGAGCAGTTGTGATTTCGCCCATGCCGTAATTGGTCTGAGGCGCTTTGTTTCTTTCCTCGGGAACGGAAACATTTTCGATTTCCTCCGCCAGTCCGTGGCTTTCCGCATGGGAAACAAGAACGATTTTATACGGTATCGGAACTTCAATGTAGTCGGGATCCTCAATCTTCATGAGCTTTGGAATCTGTTCTTTGGTCAGTGCAAGAGTGATTACCGAATACGATGTTGTTTCCGTTCCCGTTTCCTGTGCGAGATATGACGCATAGTCTCCGATTCTGATTACCTGAACATTTTCCAAAATGGGATCGGGTAACAGCTCAGGGTCGCTGTAGACATTGACATAATCATATTCTTTGAGGAAATATGAAACGGCGTTTTCTTCTTTGACATAAATCGAATATGCATACATTCCGTTTGCCAGTTCATATGAAAGCCGGCTTTTCGGTTCCCCGTCGCCGAGAAGAACTATTTTGCGTGCCATAAGCTGTTCTCCGGCATAAATTTTCTCTGTTGCCACATAGCCGATGATGTCCTGAACGTTGCATACCGTTCCGAAAGAAACCGCTGTAACCGGTAGTTTAACAGCCTGAAACATATTTTCGGTAAGCACGGTGTCTTTTTCTATATCTTCAACTGCAATCAGTACCGAGGTTTCGTTGACTCCGGTAACGACTTTGCTTGTTTTCAGCTCATTTGCAAAAAAGTATGTTGCAAGGCCTGCTGCCAAAGCGATAATAACCGCTATAAGATAAATTTTTTTCATAACAGACAGTCACCTTTCTATGACTCAACTTTCATTATTACCGTTGAGCTTATTGTTTTTTCTTTTCCCAAAACCGTGCTGAGTACGGGCGTGAAAAATGAGATTTCCGCCTGCATACTCACCCTGATATCACCTGATGTCGGGTCTGAGGGGGAAGTGTATGCAACGGTTATATCCACGCCGTCATTTGCAAAAACGGTTGTTGTCGTGCTTTCGATGTGTTCGATTATTGCCGAGGTGTCAGCGTTATCCGCCGTGTTGACAACGGCATATCTTGCACCTTCACGGCAAGCGTTGTTGAGCGAAAGCTGATTATAAAACAGCCAGCCGAAATCTATTATTCCGCACAGAATCAGAAGAAAAACCGGAAGGATGAGAGCGAACTCAACCATCGACTGACCGTCTTCGTTTTCGTGCTTTTTTCTTTTGGATTTCTTGAACATTCTTTTCACCCCTAAACACAGAGGGGTAAGCTCGCTCAGCGAGCGAACCTACCCCACGGGTTACTTATTTGTTTTCGGAAAGATTATATCAGGAGAGGATTATTATGCACCGCCGCCTGCTGCATCAAGCTCGTTGTTAACCTGATCAAACATATCGCGGATCTTAGGTCCAAGTGCGACAAGTGCAACAATAACAACAACTGCAATGAGTCCGATGATGAGACCGTATTCAACCATGCCCTGACCTTCTTCGTCTTTGAACCATTTTCTTAACATAATTTTACCTCCGTTCATATTTTTGTTTGTTTTGTTTTTTATGTTTCTCTTTACCGTGAAATCTTCTCTCTTTTCCTGACGCCTGCAACTTTTTTAAAACTTATTATGCACCGCTGCCTGCTGCATCAAGTTCGTTGTTGACCTGATCAAACATATCGCGGATCTTGGGACCGAGTGCCACGAGGGCAACAATTACGACAACCGCAATGAGTCCGATAATCAGACCGTATTCAACCATGCCCTGACCTTCTTCATCCTTGAACCATTTTCTTAACATAACTTTTGCCTCCTTTATATTTTTACCCTTTCGGGTTATTTTCAAAACAGTGATGAAAATATTCTGTCGGAAAGCTCACCGAATGCAGGAAACAGCACCGTGACCACTACGCCGAGTGAAAGGTAAGGTCCCATGGGAACTGCTGTTTTAAGCGAGCCTTTCTTTGTTGCGATAAGATAGATGAGATAAACTATCAGTCCCGCTGCCATTATCAGTGCCGCCTGAAGATATCCGAAAGCACCGAGGCAGTAACCTATAGCCGCACTGTATTTGACATCACCCGTTCCTATCGGAATTCCGATGAGCATCGGAAGCTGATAGAGAACGAAGCCTGCGGCAAGACCGATGAGCGAGGGTATAACCGTTTGCTTGACGGGAACTCCGGTTGCCGTAGCGTATATCAGCGAAACCGTTCTGATTATCAGGAGCGAAAGCACCGATGAATTCGGTATTTTCTTTATGTCGAGGTCAACAACTCCGATTGATATTGCAACCGATATGTAAGCGATTGCTTCAAGCCGTTCCGCAGTGGTTCTGAAAATTGCGAATGCCGCCGCAAACAGGATTCCCGAAAGAAGCACCCAGGCAACTATCACTGCCGTGTTACCGACTGCTTCGATTTTTGCCGTTTCATCAGTTCTGCGTTTAATCTGGAAGATTGCGATTCTGTTGAATGCCGCTGCGGCGAGTATGCCGAGCAATCCTCCGTAAACAATTTCAATCATCAGCCTTCACCTCCGATTTCGCAGGTTTTTTCGTGTTCCTCTTTGCAACTTCATGGTACGACGAAAATTTATGAAAGTCAAACAGTAAATTCTAAAGATGTGGAAAACTATTGTGCAAAATGCACATACAAAAAGACTGCAAAAGTGTATAAATTTGGGGGGATCTGACGGTGTTTGTTATTTTTCAAATATAATTATATGCAGTCGGAATTATACTTCCGATTTGGAATAATTTCTTCTCCGTTTTGCACAAATTTTTTTGGGAATATACAAAAAACACACGATTATACATAGAATTATGCATAAAAATGTGCCTTAAAAAGGAGTGTATATCGCATCAAATATCTGCATATATTTGCATCATAACCGTTGGTATATAACACTTTTTTCGGAAAATTATGCTTGCATTTGTCGTGAGAACGCTGTATAATAATGATGTAGTTATCGCAAGAACGACGGATATAAACGCTTTGGAGGTAATTATGAACAAAATAACCGTTCAGCAGACGGCTGAAAAATGGAATGTTTCTGTCAGAAGAGTTCAGGATTATTGCCGTCAGGGCAAGATTCCGGGGGCACAGCGTCTTGGCACAAACTGGCTTATTCCTGCCGATGCAATCCGCCCCATGGACGGCAGAAAAAAAGCGGCAAGAGACGAGGCTGAAAAGGATATTCCCATGCCGAGAAAATGTCCGTTTCTTTATATGACTGACCTTTATTCCGAAGCAGGAACTGCCAATAAATGTATTGTTTCATTGTCGGGTCAGCCCGAAGCTCAGGCTCTTTTTGCCGCGGAAATTGCATACAGCCGCGGTGAGATTGATAAGGTTTATAAATATGCCACATACTTTCTTGAAAAGCATTCTGGCTTCTATGCCGTGCTTGCAGGCGGTATGCTTCTTGCCCAGTGTGCACTCTGGGCAGGTGATATAAATATGTGGCAGCTTGCAAGAAAGCATATCTGCGAAGCTAATGCAAAAAGCAATACGGACCGCGATATCATTGCTCTTTCTCTGGGCGTTATCGACAGTGCGATTCGTTCAACTCAGGATTTCCCGAAGTGGTTTAAAAGCGGATGCTTTGAGAATCTTCCCGTTGATGCTCACTATGCCGCAAAGATATATTATGTAAAACATCTTATAGTGTCTGCCCAGCAGCTTGCGTCGGGTGAGATGAAATATCCTGATTTAAGAGGCTTGTCCCTTATGAGGTGTATTCCGTATGTTGTTGAGCCGATGATTGCGGATGCGGTTGCCGATAAGGTTATATTGGTTGAAATTTATCTCCGTCTGCTTTGTGCGATTGCCTGCCATCAGGTCGGAAACACAGACAGAGCGATTTTTCATATCGATAAAGCTATTTACGACTGCCTTGAAGACGGTCTTTACGGTCCTCTTGTTGAGCATCGCAGACAGCTTGGAGTTATTCTCGACGACAGACTTGCCGCCATTGACCCTCAGGCATTGAAAAAGGTTAAAGAATTATACAAACGAATGCAGATAGGATGGACAACCATTCATAATGCCGTTCTCGAAAGAACCGTTTCGGCATCGCTCACAATCCGTGAAAGAGAAGTGGCACGTCTCGTAGTGTTCGGACTTAATGATAAACAGATTGCAAGCCGTTTCCGGATAAGCGAAAATGCTGTCAGGAACATCATTGATTCCGCAAAAGAAAAAACAGGCGTTGAAGGCAGAATGGAACTTGCTTTTTATATATGATATTGATAATTTGAGGTGAATTTATGTTTTCAAAAGTTTACAATTCGGAAATCAAAATCGATTATAACCATGTTGACGGTTTCAACAGATATCCTCAGGATTTGATGACGGAATATGTTCAGTCAATCGAGGAAGGCGTTGATATCGAGAAATATAAGGGTCTGTTTGAAGAAATATCAAAGCTTCGTCCGGGCGAATACAAAACCCGCATGAGCGATGTTATATATGATATGGTTATGAATGCAAAAATCAGAGCCGATTTCATATATAAAGAACCTTCCGATTATAAAGAAATCAAGGCTTTGAGAGGAAAATATGAGTATGAATCGCAGATGCCCGATGCCGAAACACTCCGCAAAAAAATTCTCGGTGCATGGACGGGCAGAGCCTGCGGATGTCTGCTCGGAAAACCTGTTGAGTGTATAAGAACAGATGAGCTTATTCCTCTTCTCAAGGAAACAAACAACTATCCCATGCACAGATATATTCTCAGCACGGATATCACCGATGAGGTTTGCTCGCATTATAAATTCTATTTAAAAAACAAGTGCTATGCCGATACCGTTGACGGTATGCCCGTTGACGATGACACAAACTATGTTGTTCTCGCTCAGAAAATAATCAGCGAATACGGCAGGGATTTCGATTCATCGGATGTTGCAAATGCATGGATGAAATACCAGTCAATCCATTCTTATTTCACGGCTGAAAGAACGGCGTATGTCAATTTCATAAACTGCATTGAACCTCCTGCATCGGCTATGTATAAGAATGTCAGCCGTGAATGGATAGGTGCTCAGATAAGAGGGGATTACTTCGGATATATCAATCCGGGCAATCCCGTGAAAGCCGCTGAAATGGCATATAACGATGCACGAATTTCTCATGTCAAAAACGGAATATACGGAGAAATGTTTGTTTCCGCTATGATTGCGATTGCCGCAGTCAACAGCAATATTGACGATATAATTCTCGGCGGACTTGCTGAAATTCCGGAAACATCAAGACTTCATGAAGCTGTTATGAAAATCTTTGACGGTTATAAAAACGGTGTTACTGCTGATGAATGCTTCAATATCATTCATTCCGCCTACGATGAACATACGGACCACGGCTGGTGCCATGTTATATCGAATGCCATGATTGTGACTGCCGCATTGCTTTACGGTGAGGGTGATTTCGGTAAATCGGTCTGCATGGCTGTGGGTATGGGATTTGATACCGACTGCAACGGTGCAACAGTAGGCTCGGTTATCGGAATGAGAAACGGCATTGACGGCATTGATGAATACTGGAAAAAGCCGGTTAACGGCAAAATCCATACATCGATTTTCGGCGTTGATACGGTTGAAATTGAGCAGGCTGCCGATTTGACGATTGAGCATATAAACTATTGACGAACAGAAAAAATATTGTTATAATTTGTAGGTATTCTAAACAAAGGAAGTGTACTTAATGGCAAAAAGCATTCAGGACATCCTTGCTATAATCAAGGAAAATGACATTAAAATGGTTGACTTCAAGATGGTTGACATCAACGGTCAGTACCGTCACGTAACCATTCCTGCAGAAAACTTCTCAGAGGACACAATGAAAAGCGGTATCGGTTTTGACGCTTCAAACTACGGTTACGCAGTTGTTGAAAAGAGCGATATGGTTTTCATCCCCGACCCCGATACAGCGGTAATCGATCCCTTCTGCAGCATTCCCACTCTTTCGATGACAGGTAATGCAATGATTATCGATTCACCCGAAAACCGTCCTCTTGCACAGTATCCCAGAAACATCATCAAGGCAGCTGTTGAATACATGAAGAACAGCGGTGTTGCAGATGAGATGAAGATTTTGCCTGAATTTGAATTTTATCTTTTCGACGATGTAAGATGGAATGTTGACGGAAAATACATCGGTGCATCGGTTGATGCAAGCCAGTCATACTGGAACTCCAACAACGACGGTCTCGGTGTTATCGTTCCCAAGCAGAAGAACTATCACATCGCAAAACCCTTTGATACTTCTTATGAATGCCGCAGTGAAATGTGCATGCATATGAAGGATGCAGGTATCGAAATCAACTATCATCATCCCGAAGTTGCAGCATCGGGTCAGTATGAAATCGAGCCTCAGCTCGGTGAAGTTGTTCATATGGCAGATGCTTCAATGATGATCAAATATATCATTCATAACACAGCTCTCAAGTACGGCAAGACAGCAACCTTCATGCCCAAGCCCATCTACGGCGAGGCAGGCAGCGGTATGCACGTTCATATGCTCCTTTTCAAGGACGGCGAGCCCGTATTCTCGGATGATAACGGTTATTCACACCTCAGCGAAACAGCTCATTACTTCATGGGCGGTCTCCTTAAGCATATCGGTGCTCTCTGTGCTATCACAAATCCCAGCACAAACTCATTCAAGCGCCTTATCCCCGGATTTGAAGCACCTGTAACCGTTGGTTATGCAACCTCAAACAGAAGTGCCGTTATCCGTATTCCCGCTTATGCAAAGAGCCCCGATAAGCGTCGCTTTGAGCTTCGCAATCCCGATGCAACCTGCAACCCCTATTTCTGCTACGCAGCAATTCTTATGGCAGGTCTTGACGGTGTTAAGAATAAGATCGATCCTCATGCAAACGGTTGGGGTCCCTACGATGTTAACCTCTATCATCTCAGCGATGAAGAAAAAGCAAAGCTTTCACATCTTCCCACATCGCTTCCCGAAGCTCTCGATGCTCTTGAAGCAGACTACGGTTTCCTTACCGAAGGCGGAGTATTCCCCGTTGAGCTCATCAAGAACTTCATCAACGCAAAGCGTGAGGAATGCCGTCAGCTTTCCGCAATTCCCCATCCTGCAGAATTCGATAAGTACTACAACCTTTAATACAGTTAATCACCGAGGAGAAATCTTCGGTGATTTTTTATTGCATTTTGTAAGTGTGTGGTGTAAAATTATTTTGTAAAACGCAGCAAAGAAGTGATTGTTATCAGTAACAGAGAATGGTTTAAAAATGCAGGCTTCGGAATGATGGCTCACTGGGGTCTTTATTCACTCCTCGGCGGTGAATGGAAGGGCAGAAGAGTGAATGACTATGCAGAATGGATTCAGAGCTTTATGCCGATTCCCAATGATGAATATGCTCAGCTTGCAAAGGTGTTCAATCCGATATATTTCAATGCCGATGAATGGATTCGTCTTGCCCGTGACTGCGGAATGAAGTATTTTGTTTTCACTTCAAAGCATCATGACGGTTTTGCGATGTTCAGATCAAAGGCAGACCCGTTTAATGTTGTTGATGCAACTCCGTTCGGCAGAGACGTTGTTGCGGAACTCGGCGAAGCCTGCTATAAATACGGACTTAAATTCGGTCTTTATTATTCTCAGGAGCTTGACTGGAAGCATTTCCACGGCGGAGGATATGATAAGTTCTGCGGATGTTCGGGTGTTTCATGGGATAACAGCTGGGATTTCCCCGAAAGGGAGAAAAAGGATTTCTCAATCTGCTTTGAGGAGAAAATAAAGCCTCAGGTCAAGGAAATTCTGACGGGTTACGGCGATTTATGCCTTATCTGGTTTGATGTGCCTCACACGATTTCCAAAGACCAGAGCTTTGAGCTTTATTCGCTCGTTAAGGAATATCAACCAGAATGTCTTATCAATTCAAGAATAGGCAACGGTGCGTATGACTATGTTTCACTCGGAGATAATGAGTATCCGTCTGAATTTGCGGTTGATGAAACGATTGACCCCAACAGCCTTGACGGTCTCAAATATTCACCCTACGGACTCTATGAAACCGCAGGCACTCTCAATACCTCATGGGGATATAAATATTACGATCAGAGCTGGATAACGCCCGAAGAAATAGCTGAACGTAAAAAGAAACTGAACGGAATGGGGATAAATTATCTCCTGAATGTCGGGCCCGACGGTCTCGGCAGAATACCGTCATTTTCAGTTGAAGCTCTTATAAAATCAACAAAAATAAAGTGAGGGGATATTAAATGGAAAAGAAAAAGCTTTATATTCTGACCTATGACCACGGCGGATATGTTTTGTGGAAGGACAGAGTCAAGCCGAGACTCAGAGAACTCAGCGAGTGGATGGAAAAATATCCGAAGCTCAGAATCGGTCTCGACTATGAATCGTTTACCTTTGACGAGTTCTCGAGATGCGACCCCGAGGTTGTTGAAATGATAGGGGATTTGCTCAGGAAGTATCCCGACAGAGTAGGTCTTGGTGCAACAACCTACGGTCAGCCTCTTTCGCTCACAATCAGCGAGGAATCCAATGCCCGTCAGCTCATATATGCAATCAGGACAAACAAAAAATATTTCGGCAAAACGCCCGATGTATACTGTATTTCGGAATTTGCTCTTAATAATCAGACTCCTCAGCTTCTTAAACTGACGGGGCATAAGGCTGCTGTTCTCCGTTCCCATGTTATGGGCTACGGCTATCCGAGAACCTTTGATTCAGCGTGGGGCAGATGGATAGGTAAGGATAAAACCGAAATTCCCGCAGTGCCTACCTATGATAAAATGGGCAGGGGCTTCAACTGCTGCACGGTTGACAACTGGATTCTTTCCCGCTGGCCGCAGGATACGGAGATTTCTCTTGAGAAATTTGAGGAAATGTTTGAAAAATATTCTCCTCTTCTTGCTTCAAGATATGATGACCTCACTCAGCCTATTGAAGATGTTACGGCATATATCGAAACAAAAGACAATTATGAATATATTCTTCTGGAGGATATTCCGGAGCTTTACGGCGAGGCAAAGGATGAGCTTGCAACAACCGATAACGATTTCCATGTTCAGATGCCTTGGGGCTACTGCGGAAATGAAATTTTCAACGGTGTTCGCAAAGCGGAGGTTGAGGCTGTTCAGGCAGAAAAGCTGAACGCACTTTCCGTTATGCTCGGCGGCAAAGCGTATACCGAAAACCTTGACGAAGCTTGGAAATATGCCCTTGCGGCACAGCATCACGATGTTACAATCTGCGGTCTGCTTGACCTTGCAAGACGTTTTATCCCCGCATCTCTCAAGGAATCGGAATTGGTTAAAAATGAGTCACTCAAAAATATCGCATCACACTTTGCCTGCAAGGATGATAATTCCGTTCTCGCAATAAATACACATTCATTTCCCGTTATGGATGTCATCAGAGTCGGCGAGGATAAATATGTCTATGTGAACCTGCCTGCTTATACGGCAAAGGTTATCTCTGCCGACTCAACAAGCGGATATGAGCCTGATTTTAAATGGTGTCCCGAAACAGGAATTCTCAAAACCGAGAGTTACAACATAAAACTTTCCGGGAAAGGAATTGAATATATTTCATACATCCGCAACGGTGAAAAGATAATAGATAATGGCAGTAACGCAATGTTCACCGCACACATTGACGGCACTGACTGTGAATCAACGGGTGAGTGGAAGGTTGAGCTTAATCCTTATTGCGGTGTAATTGCAACCTATGAAGGAAAAATCGGAAGCGTACCCTTCAGCTTTGAAATGCGTTTCGGCGGTGAAGCTTTAGGCAGAATTGACTGCAAAACCCGATTTGAGGTTCACGGAGAAAAAATCGGCATAATCGGCAATAAAATGGGTCTTGAAAAGTCGCTCACCGTCAACGGCCATATTCATGACGGCAAGCTTAATTTCAATATGAGACTCTGCATGGATAAAAACAGAAAGATGTTCCGTGATTTGCCCTATTCAATCTCCGAATGGGAAGGCGATGTCAGAAAAACCGAAGAATATTGGTATGAAGAAGACCGCATTCTCATCAACGAAAAGGTTTCTCCCGAGGAATCGTTCAATTCCGTAACGCATCTTGACGGCATCTATTGGGTTTGTCTGAAAGATGAAAATAACAGCGTTGCGGTGTTCAACAGGGGATGCATGGGTGCAGCAGTCAAGGGTAACGATGTTTCGGTTCCTCTTGTTTATGCAGAAGAATACCTTTGCGGAACAAAAATGCTTGACGGTATCTATGATGATGAATTTGCTCTTTGCTTAGGAAATAAGGCTATAAGCGATATTCATTGCGAAGCTGTTGCATATGCTTATCCTCCCGCCGCAGTTCCTCTTGAAAAGAATGAAGGCGGATTAACAGAGCTTGAATTTGCAGCCGTGAACGCAGGCGGCAATGTTGTTATGACAACCTTATATCCCGAAAACGGATACATTCTTGCACGTTTCTGCAACTATTCGGATGAAAAGCAAAGCTTAATATTTAATTCTCCGTACGGAAAAATAACCGAAGAAACCGATCTTCCGGGCAATAAGCTTGCAGATTCCTGCGGTAAGCTTGAATTCCGGCCCTGGGAAATCAAAACCGTTAAAATCGAATTATAATAACAAAACAGCTTGGCTTTTGAAACCAAGCTGTTTTTCTTATACCGTGATGATATCCCGATTTTTCAGGATAACCGATTCGTTTATTCCGTTGATGTTCGTGAGCTCTTCAATGCTTCGGAATTTTCCGTTCTTTTCTCTGTATTTAACAATATCCGAAGCTCTTTTCTCGCCGATGCCCGAAAGTCTTGTCAATTCTTCCTCGTCTGCCGTGTTGATGTTGACTGCATCCTTGCCTGCGGTTGTGTCCGTTGCGGAAACATGAGAGGAAACCGCTGTGCTCATTTCTTTTATATCGTTATATTCCGGCGTATCAAATAACATAATAAGAACGGTTGCCGCAAATACGATAACTGCGGCTGAAATAACAAGGATGGCAGGCTTTGAGCTTTCGGTCATGGATTATACCTCAATAAGTTCATAATCTTTTGAGCCGTAACCGAGCTCTGCCGCCGCATCGATTGTATGAATGCCGTTTCTGCTCTCGATTCTTTCAATAAGATGAGGCTTTCCTTCGTCTGAACAGGCATAAACAAGATCGAGGCATGCCTTATCGATTGCAATGGGGTCATCCGAAACAAGGATGCCGATATCGGCTATGCACGGGTCCTCAGCAACGGCACAGCAGTCGCAGTCAACGCTCATGTTTTTCATGACATTGATATATACGATGTTTCCGCCGAAGAAGTCAATAACGGATTTTGCGGCATCAGCCATGGATTCGAGGAATGAATCATGGTCTGAATTCCAGAAATCGTCGGGGTTGCCTACGCCGTGGATATAGCCTTTTCCGTATGATGATGCAACGCCGATGGAAAGCTGCTTGATAGCTCCGCCGTAGCCTCCCATTGGATGACCTTTGAAATGAGAAAGAACAAGCATGGAATCATAGTTTCTGATGTTTTTGCCCACATAGTTCTTCTTGATTTTCTTTCCGTCGGGAATATCAAGCACAAGGTCGGGTCCCTCTGCATCAAGCAAATCAACCTTGAAATGCTCTGTCCAGCCGTGGTCTTCGAAAAGCTTAAGATGCTTTTCCGTTGTGTTTCTCTGTCCGTTGTATGCGGTGTTGCATTCAACAACAGTGCCGTTCACGTAGTCTGTAACGGGCTTCCAGAATTCGGGCTCAAGAAAATTCTGATTGCCTTTTTCACCTGAATGAACCTTGACTGCAACGTTGCCCTCAAGATTTTTGCCGAGTAATTTATAAAGCTCAAGAACCTTTTCTGCGGTTATTTCTCTTGAAAAATAAACTTTGGATTTCATGTTATTTTCTCCTTGTTTGTTTATAAGCAGATTATATTATAAACAACAGGATATTTCAAGTGTTATTCCGCAATGCCTATTCCGAGGCTGACGGATAACGCTCTGTCAACTCTTATCATATCCGTTTCGTCGAGAATTCCCATTTTTTCGCGCAGTCTTTTTTTATCAAGTGTACGTACCTGTTCAAGCAAAACGATTGAATCTTTTGCAAGTCCGCAGCCGTCTGCATTAACTCTGATATGTGTAGGCAGGCTGGTTTTGAATCGCTGGCTTGTTATTGCGGCTGCAATAACCGTCGGACTGAATTTGTTTCCGACATCGTTCTGAACAATAAGAACAGGTCTTGTTCCGCCCTGTTCCGAGCCGATAACAGGGCTTAAGTCGGCATAATAGATTTCTCCCCGTTTAACGGTCAAAATAATCACTCCCGTCACTCTTACGAGTTTTTACATCAATATTTTGGACAGATAAAAGGCAAATTAAACGTAATTCTGAAATCGGGGAGCAAAAAATTTCAGAATTGCCTGTCCTTTAATTTCATTATATTCAGTTTTATATCAGATGTTATAAAAAAGATGACCTGCCGTCAAGCAAGTCATCCTGGTTTATTATTTCATTGCCGCACTGTTCATAACAAAGTTGAGAACATATTCTGCGTTCTGCTGAAGTTCGCCGAGGGTTATGCCGTTCTCCGTGCCGAGAGTTCTGAGCAGGGTTCCGTCGGGCTTTTTCGGTCCGACTCTTCCGCCGCCCGGCATAAGCACATTAACGCCTGCACGGACACGGTAAGCCTGATCCTTGATTTCGGGGAATTCGGGTGACTTGGAAGAACGCATCCACCAGTCTGTCATGATGTTACCTTCGTAGCCCCATTCGCCTCTGAGAATTCTCATGCAGAGCTCGTAATTGTAATGACCCCAGACTCCGTTGATTTTGTTGTATGAAGTCATGATATTCCAAGGCTTTGCTTCCTTGACAACGATTTCAAAGCCTCTGAGATATATTTCACGCAAAGCTCTTTCGGATACTCTTGAATCGTTGTGAATTCTGTTTGTTTCCTGATTGTTGCAGGCGAAATGTTTGGGGCAGGCAGAACAGCCTGACTCCTGAATACCTCTGACAACCGATGCTGCCATCTTGCCCGTAAGAAGCGGGTCTTCCGAGAAATATTCAAAGTTTCTGCCGCAGAGAGGATTTCTGTGGATATTCATACCCGGAGCAAGAAGAACGTGTGAACCGAGCTTGTTCATTTCTTCGCCGACTTTGGTATAAAGTGCTTCGCACAGCTCGGGATTCCATGTGCTTGCAAGTCCCGTTGCCGATGGCAGGAGGGATGCACCTGCTCTTAATCGGATACCCGAAGGACCGTCTGTTGTTGTGACTGCGGGAATGCCTTTTGCACGCATTGATTCAAGAACACCGCCGAATGTACCTGCATTGCCCTGCGCACCGAGGGGGCTGTTCATTATGTAGTCACCGCGGCTGATTGCCTCAAGCTCCGTATTATCAAGCTGAGCGACAAACTGCTTCATTGTAACCTTGCCGCTTTTAACGTCGTCAAGCTTGTAACCCATATCACCCGTCTGATGTATGGCTTCAGGAAGATTATCGAGGATAATCTCTCTGAGGTCATATTTAACGGTGGGTACATCTTCGTATGTAAGTGCGCCGTTTATGAACTTCATTCGCTTGAATGCGGAATTTTCGGCAACGGCACAAACCTGTTTGCAGCGTTTGACTATTTCGTTTGTTTCCTGCTCATACTCACAGCAGATTTCAGCTGAGCGAACATCGGTGCCGAGATATATTTTGTAAAGACCTTTTTCGAGGATATAAGCGAATTCGCCGATATCGTCGTAGGATGCCATTTCAGCGGCATTGAAGGTCATTGAAAGATTATCGCTTTCATCGGGGTTGAGGAGTTTTGTTTTTCTGAACGAAATAAGCTGTCTTGCAGGCTTACCCATTCTTCCGCAGGGAGCCTCAAAATAGAGCTGTAAAACTTCTTTGCCGGGATATTTGCCGATATTCCTGACATCGGCTGAAACGGTTATATAATCGTGCTTGCATGAGCATTCAATGTTTTCGATTACGAATTCGGAATAGCCGAGACCGAAACCGAAGGGATAGAGCACCTTATCTTTGCCGAAGGTTTCAAGACCTCTGTAGCCTACATAGATATCCTCTGTGTAGTTGTTTGCTTTTCTGTCGCCGAAATTATCGCTTCCGGGATAATCTTTATATTCCCTTGCAATTGTGTCGGGAAGCTTACCGCAGGGTGAAACGTCGCCCGAAAGAACGTCTGCAACGGAATTGCCGCTTTCCATACCCGACTGCCATACATAGAGAATTGCCGAAATCTTATCGCCGTAGCTGTTGATTACGGACATATCCATGATGCCGCCGCAGTTGAGAAGAACAACAACCTTATCGAATGCGGCTGTAACTGAATCAAGCAGCTCTTTTTCGGTATCCGTAAGATAATAGCTGCCTTTTTCAAGCTTGTTTTCCCTGTCTTCGCCTGCAGCTCTGCCGATAACAACAATTGCCGTATCGGACTGTGATGCGGCTGTTCTTGCCATAGAAAGGTCAACGGGCATTTCATCATAGCACATGGGCCAATTGCCCCAGAAACCGTCATCAACGGGATTTGCCTTACCCCATTTGACATAGGTAGCGGCAAGAAGCTCGTTAACAGCAATTTTACCGTTATTGCGTATTCCGTCCATGAGAGTAACCTTGTAGGGTGTCTTGACGTCACCGCCTGAGCCGTAACCGACGCAGAAATAATCATTCTGCACTCTGCCGAAAACGGAAACCACTCTGTCGGGAGTAACGGGAAGAACATTGTTTATGTTTTTAAGCATAACAATACCTTCGGAGCCTGCTTCACGGCAAAGCTTCACAAGCTCGGGATCGGGCTTGTGAACAACGGGGGATGACATATCGGCAGTTCCCTGTGATGTTGTTGATGTTACATAGTTGACAATCTTGCCGACGTACTTGAAAACCGTCTTTTTGATATTCATAAAAACACCTGCCTGTTATATTTCAAACTGTTTTCTGTCTGCTTTAATGATACCGTCATCAACGGTGAGACGGCAGATTCTTGCGTTTCTTCTGTCACCGCTGAGACCGTCAGCTTCAGCGTTTCTTGCATGGTAAATCGCATACCATTCGCCGTCATGCTTTATCATTGAGTGATGCCCCGTGCCTTCTTCCCATTCATTGCTTCTGAGAACGGGAGCATAGGTTTTGTCATCGGGATATTTTTCAAATTTGATTTTGGTAAGGTCGGTTTCATCGGTTTTTGCTCTTGCGTAGCCGACAAAATATGTTTCGTTTTCATAGCATGAACCGCTGTACATAACATACTGCCAGTCACCTTCTTTGAAATAGAAAGCACCTTCAATTGTATGCCAATGGATTCCCTCGCCGTATCTGTCACGGCTGAAAACTTCTTCATCGATTGAGGGAAGAACAACGGGAACGGGTTTCCCTTCGGGTGTAACAGGGTCAAGAAGGCGGTCAACAACAATTATCGTACCGGGTCTCTGAACGTCAAAAATGTTTGTTGAATAGAAGATGAAAAGTCCGCTTTCGTTCTTCACAACATGAGAGTCGATTGAGAAGGGATGAAGAAGCTGTTTGGGATTCTCAAACGGTCCGAGAGGACTTTTGCTTGACGAAACGTGCATGGTCTGTCTGTGGTTGCCTTTGTCGGGAGTATCGCCGAAGAATTCGAATGAGCAGTACATATAATATGTTCCGTCAATTTCAATTACCGAAGGTGCCCAGAATGAATCGTGTCCCTCAACGGTGAAAACTCTGCCCTCAAACTTCCAGCCTTCAAGGAGCTTATCGGAAGAATAGGCGTAAATTCCGTCATCACCCGTTGTATAAATATAGAATTTACCGTTGCTTTCAAGAATGAAAGGGTCAGCCTGACCGATGTATTTTTCTTTGTTTATCTCAAGTAACTGCATAAGCTCACCTCTCAGATAACATAGTCAACGGCAATGCTTGCTTCACGCACTGCGTGCATATGGGTTTTTACAACGGAGCAGTGATAAGGGTCGTTCTGATAGCTTTCAAGAGCAGCCTCATCATCGAGAAGGACTTCAAGAATAAGGTCATATGAACGCTCCGAGTGAAGAAAATCGATGCCGACTTTTATATCTCTGAGCTGAGGGACATTACCCTGCATTGAGAGCAGAACTTCCTTTGCTTTTTCACATTCGGCGGGGGAGTTGTCTTTGAGCTTGAAGCAAACGATGTGTTTAATCATGTTATCTTCTCCTTACAGATGAAAATATTACAAATACACTTAAATTATACCATATAAATCCGTATTTATCAATAAAAAACTCCCGATTTGGGCGGCAAATCACAAGGAAGTTAAGGCTTTTATCGGTTCTTTTCCGTTAATACTTTACGAAAAAATCCCGTAATACACAAAGGATTTTGAGCATTTTTAACGCAGTTATATGCCCAAATATCCTGTTTTAAGGCTTAAATTCCTTATAAATTGCCGCCCTTACCGGGAGTAACTTAATTAAAACATATGGAATTTTATGAAGTCAACAGAACCTTCCGCAAGTTTTTTGATAATATTTCCGCTTTCGCTGAGTAAAACGGAAATGAATCTGCAGATATTCTCAGCATAATCTCCGGCTGAAAAAGAGTTGTATACGATTGTGTTGAATGCTTTTCCGATTTTTTCTCCGTTGTTGACAAATCTGTTTTCAAAAGCGTAACCGATATATTGAATATCCTCAGCAAGAGAAACTTTATTGATATCAAACGGAACATATTCAAAGCATTTGTCGGCTATTTTTATACCGTAACAGAGTTCTTCATTTTCGTTATAAAGAATGGTTGCGAAAACATTATAGCTTCTGCCGTTTTCAAGGGTTACCATGCCGCCCTGACCGTAATATGCAGGAATTATTTCTGTTGTACCGTTGACATATGTAATCTTAAAACCGTCAAATTCGGGGTTTAATATATGATAGCCGTAGAAATAACCGGCTGTTGCTGCGGGTGTTTCATCAAGTCCAACGAATTCCGCATCTTTGATATATTCGGTTATTTTACGGATGTTACCGATGTTTTTTTCTGAATAACGGAAGAATTCAAGGTTAAGTTCGGCAGTGCCTGAGATAAAAGAGGATTGTGTAGTGAAAAAGAAGTGATAATTGTTTAATTCAATTTCTTTTCCTGATGAAAACTTCACTGTTCCGTCAAGAAAGATATTGTGTTCCTTCGAACCTTCGTAACTGTGAAAATCTGCACCTGAAATAAGGTCTTTGAATGCATTTTCTTCAAATTCAATATCTGTAA
Source organism: Acutalibacteraceae bacterium (assembly GCA_045542715.1). Classification (GTDB taxonomy): domain Bacteria; phylum Bacillota; class Clostridia; order Oscillospirales; family Acutalibacteraceae; genus CAG-177. The sequence goes on along the minus strand of JAZQLN010000039.1, from coordinate 81,023 downwards.
TTGATTCTCCGAAAAAATCAACCGTAACGGTATCTGAACGGGTTTTATTCACGAAATAAGCACCTACAATGTTTTCTCCCTTCTCCATATAGAGCATAATACGGATGGGTTCGCCGTAAATAACGGCGGTGCCTGAATCAATATTAACAGCCCAGTCAATATCAATTGCTCTGCCGTTTTTCATGTGTTCGGGTGTTACCATAAAATCTATATGGTCTGTGCGGAATTGAAAAGCATAATATCCGGCTTTGTCAGCATCGAAAATAAAATAGTTGAAGGTTTCACCGTTTTTTGCCGAAACGGTGTTTTCTCCGAGTGTCAGGTTACCGTTGTAATAATATTGTTCGAATATTCCTTCCGAATAATAGTCCCACAGCAGGAATTCTTTTTCGTTTACGGCAAAGGCCGAAACAGAACTGAGCGCAAAGATAAGTGTAAGTGTGATTGCAAGGATTGATTTGAATGTTTTTTTCATTGTTTTTTCCTCCGAATGGCTTTTTTGCATAAGATTTCAACCTCTTACACCTTTAAGACGACTTAAAATTCGTTTTGGTCTAAAGATTTTGCAAAAATAAAAAGATGTCTCAAGGGCGACTTTTCATAAGGAATTTAAACCTTGATTTCCTTGTGAAATGCCGCACGAGATGAGACATCCTTTGTTTTTACTGCATTTTTTCCTGCTTAACCTTATGGTCAACGATATGACGCTTTGCAAGTTCAGCCGTTACTTCGTCAAGGCTGATGCCCATTTCAATCATCATAACGGTGATATGATAGAGCAAATCAGCGATTTCATAAACAGTTTCGGCTTTATCGCCGCCCTTTGCACCGATGATGACTTCCGTGCATTCCTCGCCGACTTTTTTGAGGATTTTATCAATGCCCTTTTCAAAAAGATAGGTTGTGTATGAACCTTCTTTTTTCTCAACCTTTCTGCCTACGAGCATCTTGTAAAGACCTTCATAGGAGAATTCCTCTGATTCGGGAGCAACTATATCCTCAAAGAAACAGGTTTCGCTGCCTGTGTGGCAGGCGGGACCGTTTTTGATAACATCGATAAGAAGAGTATCTTTGTCACAGTCTGTACGGATTGAAACAACCTGCTGAGTGTTGCCCGATGTTTCGCCCTTTCTCCAAAGCTCCTGACGGCTTCTGCTCCAGAAACAGGTTCTGCCTTCTTTGATTGTGATATCAAGGCTTTCTGCGTTCATATATGCAAGCATAAGCACCTTTTTGCTGTAATGGTCCTGCACTATTGCGGGAATGAGTCCGTCACTGTTATATTTAAGTTCAATCATTTTTATATCCTCATCTCTATGTTGTTTTCGTTAAGATAACGCTTCAAATCCCATATGTTTACTTCCTTGAAATGGAAAATTGAAGCTGCAAGACCTGCATCTGCACAGCCTGCACGGAAAAGCTCAAGGAAATCTTCCTTTTTGCCGGCACCGCCGCTTGCGATAACTGGAATTGAAACAAGATCGCTGATTTTCTGAAGCATTTCAAGGTCAAATCCCTGCTTTACGCCGTCGGTGTCAATGCTGTTGACAACCAATTCGCCTGCGCCGCTTTCCTGACCTCTTTTTGCCCACTCAAGAGCATCAATGCCTGTGTCGATTCTTCCGCCTTTGCTGAAAATGTGGAATGAGCCGTCAACGCGTTTGATATCCATCGAAAGTACAACGCACTGGTCGCCGTATTTCTTAGCGGCTTTTTCGATAATTGAAGGGTCTTTGATTGCGCCTGAGTTTACCGAAACCTTGTCTGCACCGCATTTCAATACTCTGTCAAAATCCTCAAGAGTATTGATACCGCCGCCGACGGTAAGAGGAATGAAAATCTCGCTTGCAACCTGAGTGAGCGCATCAGTGAAAAGACCTCTTCCTTCATATGAAGCGGTTATATCATAGAAAACGAGCTCGTCTGCACCGCTGTCATTATAGAAATGTGCAAGCTCAACGGGAGATGCGACATCCTGAATTCCTTCAAAGTTAACTCCCTTAACAACTCTGCCGTTGCGTACGTCAAGGCAGGGGATAATTCTTTTTGTTATCATTTTGCACCTCCTGCCGCCTCAAGGGCATCTTTGAGACTTAATTTGCCTTCATAAACTGCTTTTCCGACGATTGCACCGTAGATTCCCATTTCTGTAAGGGTTTCGATTTCGTGAGCGAATGTAATACCGCCCGATGCAACGATATCAAGACCTTTGATTTCGGAAAGCTCTTTATATATTTCAAGATTTGTGCCCGAAAGCATACCGTCTTTTGAAATATCGGTATAAATAACGGTTGAAACACCTGTGTCACGGAGCTTTTTGCAGAATTCAACGGAATTGACTGTTGTTGTTTCCTGCCAGCCGCTGACGGCAACAAAGCCCTCTTTTGCGTCAACGCCGACTGCGACCGCATTGCCGAATTCCTTTACTGCTTCTTCAACAAAAGGATAATTTCTTACTGCCGCCGTGCCGAGAATGACTCTTTTTACACCGAGATTGAGATAATCTTCAATTCTCTGCATATTTCTTATTCCGCCGCCGACTTCAATGAAAAGTCCGTCGATTTTTGCTGCCTCACGGATAGCATCAAAGTTAACGGGAGCGCCGTCTTTTGCGCCGTCAAGGTCAACCATATGTAAATTTGTTGCTCCGTCCTTCATGAATTCCAGAGCCATTTCAGCGGGGGAGTCTGCGTAAATCTTAACCTGATTATAGTCACCTTTGGTCAAACGCACAACCTTGCCGCCGAGTATATCTGTTGCGGGAAATATCTGCATAATAATCTCCTTAAATTTCTGCAAAAGCCTTTAAAAGTGCAAGACCCTTTGCACCGCTTTTTTCGGGGTGGAACTGCATTCCGTAAACGCTGCCGCTTTTTACTATTGCAGGCACGGCAACACCGTATTCCGCAAAAGCAAGAGTGTTTTCAACACAGTTTCTTGCATAGAATGAGTGAACAAAATACATATAGTCGCCGGGTTCGATATATTTGAAAATCGGGTCTGCTTTTGCAAGGTTGAGTTTATTCCAGCCCATATGAGGAATTTTCAGGTCCTTTGAAATCTGACCTTCAAGAGGTCCTACAAAGCCTTTGATAAGACCGAGACCCATGTGTGCACCGTATTCAAAGCTTTTTTCAAAAAGAAGCTGCATTCCGAGGCAGATTCCGAGAATAGGTTTGCCTTCTGCCGCAAGAGTGCAGAGAAGCTTGTCCATTCCGCAGTCACGGAGCTTTTGAGCCGCATCGCCGAATGCGCCTACACCGGGAAGAATTATTCTGTCAGCTGCCGCAATTTCATCTTTATCGCCCGTTATTTTGCACTCAATACCGAGACTTTTGAGTGATGACGAAAGCGAAAACAGATTGCCGCAGCCGTAATCGATTATTGCAATCATTATAAAAGTCCTTTCGTTGAGGGGATTTCACCGCCGAGTGATTCGTCAACGGTAACAGCCTGACGGAGTGCTCTTGCAACCGCTTTGAACGCACCTTCAATAATGTGGTGGCTGTTTTTGCCCTCAAGCTGTTTGATGTGGAGAGTGATGTTGCTGTTGCGTACAAGTGAAATGAAGAACTCTTCAACAAGCTCCGTATCCATTTCACCGACTGTCGGGCAGGGGATGCTTAAATCATAGTTGAGATATGCTCTGCCGCTGATGTCAACGCTTGCAAGGATGAGAGTTTCATCCATGGGAAGAATCATCGAGCCGTAGCGGGTGATGCCTCTTTTGTCGCCGACAGTTTCTGCGAATGCCTGACCGAGCACGATGCCGATATCTTCAACTGTGTGATGATAGTCAACCTGAGTATCACCGATGCATCTGACGGTTAAATCCATTCTGCCGTGGCGGGCAAAAAGCTCAAGCATATGATTGAGAAAACCGCAGCCTGTGTCGATTTTACATTTACCTGTGCCGTCAAGGCAAAGTGAAAGCTCAATATCTGTTTCGTTGGTTTTTCTTTTGATTGAAGCCTCTCTCATAATTAAACCTCCGCTGTAATTTCTTTGATTGAATCAACAAGAGTCTGCATATCTTCGGCAGAGCCGACGGTTATACGCAGATAATTATCGATTTTGGGTTTATTGAAATATCTTATAAGAATTCCTTTTTCACGAAGCTTTGTTGCAAGCACGGATGCGGGAATTCTGTCGCTTGATGCAAAAATGAAGTTTGATTTTGAGTCTGTGCAGCTGAAACCGAGTTCTTTGAGCTGAGCAGTTGTTTTCTCTCTTGTTTCAACGATTTTTGCAATCTTGTCGTCGTAATATTCATTATCCGCAATAGCCGCAGCAGCCGCTTTGATTGAAAGAGTGTTGAGGTTATATGGATTGAATGAATATTTGAGCTTGTTAAGATCGTCAATGATTTCCTTTGAACCGATGCCGAATCCCACACGCAGACCTGCAAGGGAATGGCTCTTTGAGAAAGTTCTTGTAACAAGCAGATTGCCGTACTTGTTGACAAGCTCCATGCAGCTTTCACCGCAGAATGCCATATATGCTTCGTCCATGATAACGATATTATCGGGATTTGAAGAAACGATTTTTTCAACATCTTCAAATGAAAGTGCAAGACCTGTGGGAGCATTGGGATTTGCAATAACGATATTCTTGTTTTTGCCGATATAGTCATTGACATCGATTGAAAAATCATCTTTAAGGGGAATCTGTTCAAGCTCAACGCCGAAAAGGTCTGCATAAACGGGATAAAATCCGTAGGAGATTTCGGGGCAGCAGAGCTTTCCGCCCTGTCCGCAGAAGCCCATGATTGCAAATGCGAGAACATCATCCGAGCCGTTGCCGCAGAAAACCATATCGGGAGTTACTCCGAACTGTTCCGCTATAGCTGAACGGAGCTCCTTGAGTTCGGGGTCGGAATAAAGATTGAGCTTATCGATAACTTCTTCGCTGAGAACTTCCTTTACCTTCGGTGAGGGTGGGAAAGGAGATTCGTTTGTGTTTAATTTTATAACTTTAACGTTGACCTGTTCACCCGGTGTATAGGGAACAAGGTTTTCGTAATTCTTTGAAAGAAATCTGCTCATGGGTTCACCTTATTTCTCAAATCTGATTGCAGCACTCTTGCCGTGAGCCTGAAGACCTTCACGGTTCGCAAAAAGAACGATGTTATCCTTAACCTTGCCGAGTGCTTCTCTTGTATAGTAAATATACTGTGATTTCTTAACGAAATCGTCAACCGAAAGGGGAGAACTGAATCTTGCAGTACCCGATGTGGGAAGAGTGTGGTTTGTGCCTGCAAGGTAGTCACCGAGAGCTTCGGGAGTGTTCTTGCCGAGGAAGATTGAACCTGCATTCTTGATTTTGTCAAGAAGCTCAAAGGGTTCGTCAACGCATACTTCAAGATGTTCCGGAGCTATCTCATTAGCGATTTCAACGCCTTGCTCAAGGTTGTTTGCGATAATGATTTTACCGTTGGTGTCAATTGAAGCTCTTGCTATCTCTTCACGGGGAAGAAGGGGAATCTGTCTTTCAAGCTCATCACGGACTGCATAAGCGAGCTGTTCGCTGTCTGTAACAAGGACCGCACTTGCAAGCTTATCGTGTTCAGCCTGAGAAAGAAGGTCTGCAGCAACATAAACGGGGTTACAGGTGCCGTCTGCAAGAACGAGGATTTCGCTGGGACCTGCAATCATGTCGATGTCAACAAGACCGTAGAGCATCCTCTTTGCGGTTGCAACAAAAACATTACCGGGACCCACAACTTTGTCTGCCTTGGGTACGCTTTCCGTTCCGTATGCAAGAGCTGCAACAGCCTGAGCACCGCCTGTTTTGATGATCGTATCAACACCTGCGATTTTTGCGGCACAAAGAATTGCCGAGGGGATATTACCCTGCTTATCGGGAGGAGTAACCATTATAATTTCGCTGACACCTGCGATTTTTGCAGGGATGGCGTTCATGAGTACGGTTGAAGGGTAGCTTGCAGTGCCGCCCGGTACATAGATACCGACCTTTTCGATGGGAGTAATCTTCTGACCGGAAACGGTGCCGTCGCCGTTGTTGATTTCAAAGCCTTTGCGGAGCTGCTTTTCATGGAAATTCCATATGTTGGCTTTTGCAATTTCAAGAGTTTCGATAAGAGCCTTGTCTTCGTTTTCATAAGCGGCATCGATTTCTTCCTGAGTAACGCGGAGATTTTCGATGACTGCACCGTCAAATTTTGCACAGTATTCCCTGAGTGCCTTGTCGCCGTTTTCCCTTACATTCTTTATGATATCGGCAACTATTGATTCAACGCCGCTTTCAAGCTTGATGTCACGGGTAAGAATCTCGCTCTTTTCAGCGTTGTCTATGTTAATAATTCTTATCATTTTGCTAACTCCTTTTTGAGTTTTTCCATAAGAGTTTCGATGTCATCGCTCTTGAATTTATAAGAGGATTTGTTTGCAATGAGTCTGGCACTGATGGGCATGATTTTTTCATAAACCCTGAGGTTGTTTTCCTTAAGAGTTTTGCCCGATTCAACGATATCAACGATAACATCCGAAAGTCCGAGAATGGGAGCAATTTCAATTGAACCGTTGAGCTTTATGATTTCGATTTCTCGGTTGAGAGAAATATAATAATTCTTTGCGATGTTGACGAATTTTGTTGCAACTCTGAGAGGTCTGTCGAAATCTTCCGTGTAATCATTGGGTGCGGCAACGCACATATTGCACTTTCCGAGACCCAGATCGAGAAGCTCATATATATCAAAATTGCCTTCATCAAGAATATCTTTGCCGACTACGCCGATATCAGCGGCTCCGTGGGCGATATATATAGCAACGTCGGAGGGCTTTACGAGAAGATAGCGTACACCGTTTTCTTTGTTTTCGAAAACAAGCTTACGGTTATCGCTGTAGATTTCACTGCAGTCATATCCGATTGAGGCGAAAAGTTCATAAACCTTGTCGCCGAGTCTGCCTTTAGGCAATGCTATATTCAGCATGAAGCCACCTCCCTTAATGCACCGTTTTCATAAGCATAAACGGTTTTTGCCTTGTATCCTTCGGGGATTGAATGTTCAACACGAACGGAAAATCCTTTTTCGACAAAGCTTTCAACAAGGCTGAGCAGAGAAACACTGCTGTTTGCCGAGTCAAAAACAATGAGTATATCACTGTCGTAACCGCGGGCTTTTCTGTAATAGAAATTGAGATTGTCAAGATAAACCGCAAAGCCGATAGCCTGGGTGTTTTCGCGGAGTTTGCCTGCAAGCTTATCGTATCTTCCGCCCGAAAGCACCGCAACGGGAGCTTTTTCAACATAACCCTGGAAGATGATTCCGTTATAGTATTCAGTATTATTAAGAACGGAAAGGTCGATGAAGAGCTTGTTGCCTAGCTCGCTCTTTTTAAGGGATGCCTCGATGAATTCAAGTTCACCGCAAGCCGATTTCATCTCATCGTTGCAGGCAAGCTCACGGAGCTTGGGAAGAATATCGTTCATCTTACCGCTGAGAGATGCAAGATTTGCAAGAAGCTCGGTCTTTTCCGCACTTACAAAAGAGCTTGTGCAGATTGAACGCAAATCGTGAATATTCTTGCTCTTGACGCACTCAATAATCTCTTTCTTTGTGTTTTCGCTGATGCTGAGCTCAGCAAGAACGGAAGGGATGAACGCCATATGTGAAATTGAAAGAACAAAATCTTTGTCAATTGTTTTAAGGCTCTTTGCTGCAAGCATGACCATTTCCGCAACAAGATAATCGTCAACGGTGCCGAGAACTTCAACGCCCGTCTGCTTGATTTCCTTGTAATCATTTGAACTGTCGCTCATTCTGAAAACGCTTTCGTTATAGTAGAGCTTTGTGAGCGAATCGGAAAGCTTGGCGTTTTTAACGATTGAAAGAGTGATGTCGGGCTTGAGTGCCATAAGACGACCGTCGGAATTATTGAATGCAAGAATACCTTTGCCTGAGAGGAAATCACGGTTATCGCTGTAGAAGCTGTATTCCTCAAATTTTGCCATGCGGTATTCCTTATATCCCCACTGCTTATAGAGCATTGAAAGTTCGTATGTAAGGCTGTCCTCTTTGGACAGTGTAGCAAGAAAATCGTCCATATTTTTACTCCTGATATTTCATAATGACGCTATTATAGCACACTTTATTAGTTTAGTCAATTAGCGATTTACTACGCTAAATCATATGTTTTTCCGGATTGTTTATGTAATTTGAACAAAACCCCAGGGTAACGAGAATAATCCGAACCGTGTTTTTTGTCGGATTATTTTCGCTGTTTCTGTGTTAAAATACTCGCAAATCCGTCAAGGATTTGCTCCGTTTTTGCCTTGAACCATCTGAAAATTCTCTCGACAAAAAATCTTCGACCCGAAAGGGAAGGATTTTCAGATGATTTTTGGCGGTTGAGGGTGACGACAGGCTGACGCCTTTCTAATCCGAAACCCCGAAAAGCGCTGATAATACTAGCTTTCGGGCAGGTTCGGGTTGTTCTCGTTACCCTAACAATATCAATAGCGCATGGATAAAACCATACGCTATTTGTCAGGCTTTGTTATTGTTAACTGCTCTGCAGAGACATTCAAAACTTTCCTGGCTGATAACGTGTTCTATGCGGCAGGCATCGATTGCCGCCTGGTCTTTGCTTACGCCGATGCCGATGAGCCATTCGGTGATTGTTTCGTGCCTGTTCAGAACATTTTTTGCAATCTGAAGACCGCTTTCGGTGAGAGTAATTGAGCCGTCTCCGTTGGTGATGATATAGCCGTGTTCGCGAAGATTACGCATTGCAACGCAGACGCTGGGTTTTGAATATCCGAGCTCGGTTGCGATATCAACGGAACGGACAGCGGATTTCTTTTTGCCGAGAATAAGAATGGTTTCAAGATAGTTTTCGGCAGACTCGCCCATGATCATTTATATCACCCTCTCAAAATGTTGTTTTAATAATATATCATATATTTTTATTATTTTCAATAGTAATAAACAAAAAAATCACCGCCATATGACGGTGATCGGTTATTAAATATATTTCTTGATGAACTCCGTGACCGCATTCCAGTAAAGCTCAGGGCAGAGGTATGCTGAAGCGGCGTGATGTGCACCGGGAACGATGAGTCTTTCCTTCTCACAGCCTGCGTTCTGATAAAGAGGATAATTCATCCAGAACGGAACGAATGTATCCTTGTCGCCGTGAATGAAAAGGGTAGGAGTTACGGATTTTTTAACCTGATTGAGTGCGGATGCTTCCTTAATATCAAATCCGACAGCTTTTTTGAATATGGGATTGAGGATTTTGAGAACCGTTTCCGAGGGGAGATTATAAAGCTCTTTAAGCTGAACGCTGTATTCATCCCATAAGGTTGTGAATCCGCAGTCTTCAATACAGCAAACAACATTTTCGGGAAGCTTTTCGCCCGTGGTCATCATAACCGTTGCGGCACCCATCGATATGCCGTGAAGGATGATTTTTGCATCGGGATTCATGTCGGTTATATATGAAATCCAGTCAAGCATATCGAGTCTGTCAAGCCAACCCATTGTGCAGCAGTTGAACTCGCTCTTTCCGTGTCCGCGAAGGTAGGGGAGAAGAACGTTGAAACCCATTTCGTAAAAATGCTTTATGTAAGTTTTGTTCAGCGTGGGATTTCCCATGTATCCGTGGCAGGAAATAACATAAACATCGCTCTTTTCGGGAGCATCATAGAATATTGCATGAAGACAGTTGCTGTATTTATTGAATGTGAATATCTCCTTGAAAGTATGCTTTCTGTAGAATTCCGTGCCTGCAATCGCTTCTTCACTGTTAACGAAACAGTCATTTTCTTCGGGAGAAGCAAACCCTCCGTTTATCGCAAGATTGCGGATACCCTTCTTGCTCAGAAACTTTTCAACGAATAATTTACCCGCAGCGGCACAGACACCGCCCGCAATAGCACCTGTTACGGCAAATTTTTTTATCATACTGTTGCTCATTGTATTATATCCTCCGTTACCGTTTATCAGATTATACCACAAAAAATTATGTTTATCAACATAAAAACTGCACAGACACTGAAGTCTGTGCAGAGAGTTATCAGTCAGCGTTCAGATGACGAACGATTTTTGATGTTGTTGTTTTAACAAATTCCGTTCTTCTTACTTTGAAGTTAAGAATTGACTTGAAGGGAGGAAGCTTTGCGTTAACCGCATCAACAACTTCTTTGAAAATGCTGTGAAGTTCTTCATCGGTAAAGTCTTTTTCATCCTTGCCGTAGCGTTCTTTGAGTTCTTCAAAGTTGGGGAAAATTCTTGCACCTACGATGGTTTCGCCCTTTTTGTTTTTGTCGCCGAGAACAAGGCATTCGCAAACGCGGATGTCTGATGCAAGATGATACTCAAGCTCTTCGGGATAAATGTTCTTACCGTTGCTTGTAACGATAACATTCTTGCAGCGGCCTGTGATAAAATAGTGACCCTTGCTGTTTACATAGCCGAGGTCGCCTGTGTGGAACCAACCGTCTTCGTCGATAACCTTGGCTGTTTCTTCGGGGTTATTATAGTATCCGAGCATAACCATATCACCCTTGAGAAGAATTTCACCAACGCCGTTTTCATCGGGATCGAGAATCTTTGCTTCACTGCCGGGAATGATTTCGCCAACGGATTCCGCAAGGTGGAGTCTGTCGTGGTTGAGCATTGCGAGAGGAGCACATTCGGTAAGTCCGTAGCCCTGAAGAATCTGAATGCCGAAAGCTTCGAAGTCCTTGAGAATCTGGGGGTTGATGGGTGCTGCACCGCAGATGATAAGACGCATATTGCCGCCGAAGGTATCAATGATTTCCTTAAAGAAAACTTTCTTGAGATCGATGCCTACTTTTGATGCCGCCTTGACAAGAACCGAACCAACCTTAAAAAGGGTAAGACCGTGAGGCTTGTTTGCAACAGCTTTCATGAGGCGTCTGTGAACGGTTTCAAGAAGGAGAGGAACGGCAACAAAAACCGAGGGGTTGAATTCCTTCATGTTCTTGAGAACATATTTGAAGCCGTCGCAGAATGTAACCTTTGCTCCGCAGTATGATGCAAAGAAAAGAATGATTGTGCTTTCATAAGTATGGTGGAGGGGGAGGAGCGAAATGCCGCAGTCATCGGGATAAATCTTAAGTATGCCCATTGCCGCCATAACTTCATAGCAGAAGTTTCTGTGGCAGAGCATAACACCCTTTGACATACCTGTTGTGCCCGATGTGAAAAGAAGTGAGCACATTGCGTTGGGGTCGATTTCAGCGTCAAGATAACGAGTGTCACCCTCAGCAAGGAGTTTCTTGCCCTTTTCGACAAGGTCATCGATATGAAGAATACCTTCTTCTTTCTGAGTGTGCATCATAACGATTATGAGGTCTTTTTTAAGCTCATCTTTTCTTTCGTTGAGCTTTTTTGCGATTTTCTTATCGCAGAATAAAAGCTTGACATCAGAAACATTGAGAATCATGTTGATGTCGTCGAAAAGAAGTTCTTTGTCTATGGGAACGATAACACCGACACCTGTTACCGTTGCCATATATGAACGGCACCAATCATAGCAGTTGTCACCGCTTACAGCGATTTTTTCGCCTGAAAGACCCATATCAACAAGTGCCGTGCCGAGTGCACGGATATCTTCATGATATGCTTTATATGTTATCTGATAAAGCTCGCCGCTTTTTGTTTTAACCTCAAATGCGGGTCTGTCAGCAAAAAGCTCTGCGCTCTGATTAATAAGGTCTCTGATATCTTTAATTTCTCTTACAGGATAAAACTGTTTCTTTGTTGCCAAAGAATTACACCCCCAAATATAATTTTAAAATTTACAAAAGCTTTAGACATTCTACCATGAATGACAGAAAAAATCAATTAAAAAATCCTTAAGAATTCTCTAAATATTGAACAAAAAACGTGATTTTTTTATATATTTTGTGTATTTACATAGAAAGGTTATATTATAAAAATAAAAACTGCCCGAACAGTTTTTGTTCAGGCAGTATCATGTTTAAGGCTTATGCGTTCGGAACTTTTTTCTTGCCCATGAATGCCATGCCGATAAGCATGATAACGGCAAAGATGATAAGATAGCCGGGGATTTCGCTGAGATGTGCAACAAATGCGGCAACAACCATTACAAGGCAGCCGAGAATTGCAAGAGTGGGAACTACAAAGCGTTTGACGGGGGAGAGGGCTTTATCCTTATACATCATTACAAAGATAGGAATGTAGAAGGGATAAATTGTAACGATGGGAAGCTCTGTGGGGTCAAAAGCAAACATCTTGAGAGCACCTGCCGTTGAGCTGTTGAGGTTTGCAAAATAGAAATATACAAGCCATGCAGCACAGAGAAGGAGAGCAAGAATCGATGAGTTGCCGGGCATATTTGTGTGTTTGTCAAGATAACCGAAAACGTGGGGTGAAGGTCCTCTGCCTCTGCTTGCGATGGAGTAAATACCTCTTGTGCAGCCGAGCATAAGACCGTTGAGAGTACCGAGACATGAAACGATAACGAAAACGAAAATGCCTGTACCCATTGCTTTGCCGAATACGGTGCCGAATGCGTTTCTTGCAGCAGCCTGACCGCCGGCCATCATGTCGGCATTGGGGATAGCACCTGCGAGACCTACGTAGTAAAGAACATAAATAGCAACAATTATAAGCGAACCGATAACAAGAGCTTTGGGAAGATTCTTTTTACCGTCTTTGAGTTCGGCATTGATTGATGTTGCGATAATCCAGCCTTCGTAAGCGAAAACGGTTGCGCAAACAGCGGAGAAGATAGCTTCACCTGCGGGAACTTCGTTAACAACCGTTGTGAAGTTCTGAACGAGGACACCGTTATTGTTGGCAATGCCGTAAATTGTGCCGACAACACCCATGAGAAGCAGGGGAACGAGCTTGATGAATGTTGTTGAAACCTGGAATTTACCTGAAATAATGGGAGAAAGTGTGTTGAGAGCGTAGCTGGCAATAAGATAGAAACCGGTGAGAACAAAGCACATACCGCTTGTGGGGTCTGCATTGTCACCCTGGAAAACAACGAGTGTATATCTTGCCGAAAGCCATGCGAGAGCCATTGTAAGAGTGGGATAGTAGATGGTGCTTAAGAACCAGCCGATAACATAACCGTATTTCTCGCCTATTGTTGCTTCGGCATAGTCAACAACACCGTTGACTTTTTCATATTTGTTTGCAAGAATTGAGAATGTGTAAGCCGAGATAATCATGATGATGCCGCCGATAATCCATGCGAGGATACCGATTTTGAGATTACCTCCGGTTTTGGTGAGGATAGCTTCTGCTTTGAAGAATACACCGCTGCCGACAACGATTCCGACTACCATGCAGATAGCGGTAAGCAAGCCGTATTTCTTCTTGAGTTCGTTTGCCATTTTATCAACCCTTTCTTTGATACGTATTAACAGTTTGTTAATAATTATCATTATATTACCGCAGACAGAAGTTGTCAACATTTATTTTTGCGGATACTTGCCATTAAAACATATGTGTGATATAATTACGGAAATCGGAGGTAAATAATCATGGTTAAAAAGTTATCGGTAATACTTCTGGCGGTAATCATGCTTTTCGGAATTTCCGCCTGCAACATAAAAACAAATAACGGAAGCGGCTTCAATACAGGAGTCGCGGATACCGTGTCAAACGAAACCCATACATATCATTACAACACGTTCAAAGACAGAATTCCCGAGCCTGACTTCAAGGAAACGCCCAAAGAGCAGTATGTTGACGGTGACAGTTACTATTTTACCGTAACGTGCACGGAAAAGGAATTTGATAATTACATCAAAAAGCTCAAAAGAAACGGTTTTAAAAATAGTCTTGTTGAAGCAACGGGATATTTTTACGCAAAAGACGGCGAAGGATATTATGCCGAGCTTGTTTATAAAAACGGAATTCTTACGGCAACAATAGACAGATAAAAGCAACGCAGAGAGTGCATTGAGCATCCTCTGCGTTTTCGCTTACAGTATGATACAGATTAATCCGCTGCAGCCTTCGTTGATAACTCTTTCAAGTGTTTCGCGGAGCTTGAGCCTTGCATCCGAGGGCATCCGGTAAAGCTTGTTGTGCAGACCTTCGTTGACAAGCTCGTGCAGGGAAGTGCCGAAAATGTTGGATTCCCAGATCATTGCAGGGTTTTCTTCAAATTCCTTGAGCAGATATTTTATGAGTTCTTCGGACTGCGATTCCGAGCCTACAATCGGTGCAACTTCGGTCTGAATGTCGGCTCTCATTATGTGGAGCGACGGTGCGCTTGCACGGAGTCTTACGCCGTATCTTCCGCCCTGTTTCATTATCTCGGGTTCTTCGAGAGTCAGGTCCTCTATACCGGGGAGGACTATTCCGTAACCCGTTGCTTCAACCTCGTCGAGGGCATTCTGAATTCTCTGATATCCGCTTTGAGCGTCGGAAAGCTCTTTCATTTTCTTCATCAGTTCCTGTTCGTTATCAACCGAAATTCCTGTTTCTTCTTCGAGAATTCTGAAGAAAAGATTCGGGTGAAGAGCAACGGTTATCTTTGCACTTCCGGTTGAAAGATTCATTTCCGCCACTGCCGATGAGCTTACGTGTTCGCATTCCGAAACCTTCTCTGAAAATATTTTTACGTCACGCACACGCTTGAGTTCATGCGCAAGACTGCTTATTTTTTCAAATATACCCGAACGCAGCCAATGAGATTTATCAAGAGACGTTATCCATCCCGGCAAATCAACCTTGACTTCCTTAATCGGAAATTCAAACAATACCTGTGAAAGCACGGAGATTATTTCGTCATGAGTCAATTCGAGGCAGTTGACGGGAATAACGGGCACACCGTATGTATCGGTTAACTGCGATGCCGTTGAAACCGCTGATGCGGAACGGGGATTTTTGCAGTTGAGAAGAACAACAAAAGGTTTGTTGAGTTCTTTAAGCTCGTTGACAACTCTTTCCTCCGCCTGAGCATATTCTTCACGGGGGATTTCGCTTATAGAACCGTCTGTTGTCACAACAAGTCCGATTGTTGAATGCTCCGAAATTACTTTCTGAGTGCCGATTTCCGCCGCCATGTTGAACGGGATTTCTTCCTCAAACCACGGAGTTTTGACCATTCTCGGAGTTTCGCCCTCTATGTATCCGAGTGCGGACGGAACGATGTAGCCTACGCAGTCAATCATTCTGACTTTCATTTTTGAATTTGACGGCAGAGAAATTTCAACCGCATCTTCGGGGATGAATTTAGGCTCTGTTGTCATGATTGTTCTGCCGCCCGATGACTGGGGAAGCTCGTCGTTTGCCCGTTCACGGCGAAGAGAATCTCCGATATTGGGAAGCACCATGGTTTCCATGAACTTTTTTATGAATGTGGATTTGCCGGTTCTTACGGGACCGACAACACCGATGTAGATATCTCCGCCTGTTCTTGCGGCGATGTCGCTGTAAATGTTGTTTGTCATTACAATTCCTCCGGATCAGCATTGATATGGTTTTCCCTAAACCTTATGCAAAAACGGGACAATGTATGACGGAATAATTAAAAGAGCCGTTTTCAAAAAAATTTATTTAATAATTGACCGAATTATATGCTGTATCGTATTATTAATGAAGGAGGGATAAAATGCCGGAAATAAAATCAAAATCCACGTCATCAATTGAAAATGTGGTTGATATCTACGGCGACACACTTTACAGAATCAGCCTTGTGATATTGAAAAATGAAAGCGATGCAGAGGATGCGGTGCAGGAAACATTTCTGAAATATCTGCAAAAAAATCCTGAATTTGAAAATGCTGAGCATGAAAAAGCATGGCTGACAAAGGTAGCGGTAAATAAATGCCGTGATATGTTAAGAATGAGAAAAAGAAACGCTGAATTAAAAACGGAAGCCGAAGATAACCGTAACTATACGGAAATCAGTCCGATTATTGAAGCAATGATGTCTCTGCCTGAAAAATACAGGGTTGTTTTGCAGCTTCATTACATAGAAGATATGAAAATTGACAGAATTGCAAAAATAATCAACAGAACACCGTCTGCTGTTAAGATGCGTTTGCAAAAAGGCAGAAAGCTGCTTAAAGAAAAATACGGAGAGGAGTTTTGCTGAAATGAAAGAACTTAAAGATGCGGGCAAAAAAATAAAAATGCCCGAAGATATGAAAGAACGGATAAAAAATAATTGCTTTTCGGCAGAATCTTCCGATGCCGTAAAAAAAGAGCCGCACCGTTTGGATGGCAGGGTTATAGCGGCACTGGCAGCGTGTCTTATTCTGATTTTTGTAGTTGGTCTGAAAAGCAGCGGAAGGCATGATAAAAAAATCCCCGTTGCTAAAACAACGGTTTCATTAAAAGAAGATACAACAGCAACACCGCCCGAAACATCGGAAAAAATCACGGAAAAGCTGACGGAAATTTTAACAACGGTTTTAACAACCGTTGCAAAGTCCGAAACAACTGCCCGTGTTGTGACAACAACAGAATCCGAAAAAACAACAACGGAAAGAAACACCGAAACAACGCGGATAATAAACAATGAAATTACAGATCCGATTGAGGGCGAAGAAGGTGTTCCGCCTTCGATTATTGAAATTACAATTGATAAACTGAAAAAACTTAAACATGCAGCCGAAACAATGACAGAAGAAGAATATTCGGAATATTTGTTTGAAAATAATAAAGAGTTTTTCGATGTGGATTATGCAAGAATAATCGGAAGAAAAGGTTTTCTGGAGTTTTATGCGAAGATAGAAAATCTTTATATCCCCGTGTTTAACGAAGATGAGGTTGAGTATTCCGGTCTTAATTGTTATACGGAAACGGAAGTTATTGATTATATGGTTCGGTTAAAAAATACACAACGTTACAGATTTGATATACATTTTTCAGGGAAATTACGTTTTAAATATAACGGAAATGAGGAGTTCGAATTCATAAAAAAAATTGAAACCTCAAAGGCAACTGCATATGTTTACCGTGACTTGGTTGAAGACAGATGGGCGTGGAAAGGTTTTGCGGTTGAATTGTTTGTTGACGGTCAGGAAATGGATTTTTGGGTAGGCGAAAAGCAAACCATCGAAGAATTTGAAGAAGCCTTCAAAAAAATCGATTTCCGAAAAATAGGCGATTTGGTTAACGAAAAATAATAAACGGAACTGTTTTATCAATCCGATAAGACAGTTCCGTCTTTTTTACTGATAACACATACTCAATGCAAAAAGAGTCTGTGCGGGGAAGTAGAATATCGCAACAAAGAATTCCGTATTTTTGAGTTTAGGTTTGCCGAAAAGCTGAGAGGCAAGAAATGCATCGGATATCATGAACAGTGCACCCGAAAGCAAAAGCAGAATGCCGAAAGGTCTGTTTCCGTTTGATACGGAATCAATTCCTCTGACTGTTGCAAAGACAAAAGAAGTTATGAGGATGAACGAATAAATCAGCATCACTTTATATTTGCCTTCAAACTTTATTTTGTCCATTTTGATGTGCACAATTCCCGCAATGATAACAAGAATATAGATTACAGCGATATGAACGGTGTATGGCTTTAAAGAGGGTTCAAGTGTGATAAACGAATAAACATAAATCAGATGTCCGATTGAAAAGAACAGCACACCAACGAAAAATGTGTTGTATTTTTTCCAGTCAAGAAAGAAGTCGCCAAACAGTCCGAATAATAACGCGGACAGCATCAGAACGGAATAGTCTGTTTTTTCTCCGTAAGCAAGAGCAGCGAAAATACCCGTAACTACAAAAAGTGCGGAACAAAGCATTTTTGCTTTCAATGAATGCTTTTTGAATAAGGGGTGAAGCTGATAAAGCAGTGTTGCAACAAGCATCATTGCCGCAGATATCCACATAAAAAACGGTAAATTCATATTATCAACCTTTCATATTCAGTTTTGGAATTTTGCTGCTTCCGTGGTTGCAAGAACATCGCATCTTTCGTTTTCGGGATGTCCCGCATGACCTTTTACCCAGACAATTTTATATTCATGTTTCCGGATTTCGGATATAAGAGCTTTCCAGAGTTCGGGATTGAGAACGGGTTTGCCGTCGGATTTTCTCCAATCTTTCTTCATCCAGTTCCAAATCCAACCCTGCAAAAATGCATCGGCAACATATTTTGAATCCGTGTAAATAGTCACTTCACACTTTTCTTTGAGCTTTTTCAATGCTTCTGTAACCGCAGTCAGCTCCATGCGGTTGTTGGTGGTTGAAGCTTCTCCGCCGCTGAGTTCAAGCTCATGCTTGCCGTAGCGGAGGATTGCACCCCATCCGCCGGGTCCCGGATTTCCCGAGCAGGCACCGTCGGTGAATATATCAACTTTTTTGAGTTCAGGCATAATTTTTCTCCGTTAACATAGTTTATGCAATGATTATATCATTCTTTTCGGCTTTTAACAATATTAATTTGGTTAAAAAAGATTGAATTTGCCAATAATATTCTGGAAAAGTGAGAAAGGATGATTTTATGAAAGCGGTAATAATGGCAGGCGGGGAAGGAAAACGGCTCAGACCTCTTACGTGCACTTTGCCGAAACCCATGGCGAGAATTCTGGGTAAACCCGTTATCGAGTATATTTTTGATTTGCTTATGCGTCACGGAGTGAACGATGCATCGGTAACGCTCGGATACATGCCTCATATAATTGAAAAAGCATATGAATCGGGATATAAAAACATGAATTTACGCTTTATCCGTGAGGATGAACCTCTCGGCACTGCGGGGAGTGTAAAAAATGCCGCATCGGATTTCAAAGAGCCGTTTTTTGTTATCAGCGGTGATGCAATGTGTGATTTTGATCTTGAAAAAATCGCGGCTTATCATAAAGCCTCGGGTGCGATGATAACGGTTGTTGCCGTTGATGCGGGCGATCCGAGAGAATACGGAATTATCAGAACGGACAGAGAAAACAGGGTTGTCGGATTCATTGAAAAACCTACATGGAGTCAGGCTCTGAGCAACCTTGCAAACACGGGAGTTTACATTATAAATCCCGAATGTCTGGAGCTTATTCCAAAGGGTAAAACCTATGATTTTGCAAAGGATCTGTTCCCCATGATGCTTGAAAGGGATATGCCGGTTTATTGCTATCACACCTCGGATTATTGGTGCGATATCGGAAATATTGAGGCTTATCTTAAGTGTCAGAGAGATGTTTTTGACGGAAAAATGAAAGCTCCCGTTGCAAGCATTGCAGACGGAATTTATGCAAAAAAGTCCTTGCCGAAAGGAGATTACGGCATAGTTCCGCCCGTGTATATCGGCGAGAATGCGGAGATATCCGACGGTGCGGTAATAGGGCCTTACGGCATAGTCGATGACGGATGCTTTGTGGGTACAAATTCGGCTGTGAGGCATTCCTGTGTTCTTGAAAACAGCTGGCTTGCCTCTGATGTTAAGATTACGGGTGCTCTTGTCTGCCACGGTGCGGCACTTAAAAAAGGTGCATCAATGTTTGAGGGAAGCGTTGCAGGCTCCGGATGCGTTATCGGCGAAAATTCCGCAATAAAACCCGATGTGCTTATATGGCCCGGAAAAATCGTTGATTCCGATACGGTTCTTAGCTCAAATCTGAAATACGGAAGCATAAAATCGGAGTATATTTCGGATAACGGAATAAACGAAAAAAGCGGTGTCAGACTCAATGCCGAAAACTGCGTAAAAATCGGTGCGGCAATGGGTACGGCTGTTCGGAAAATCGGCATCGCAACCGACGGAAAACCGTTTTCAAAAGTCATGAGTTACGCTGTGACTGCCGGGATTACGGGTACGGGAAGCAGTGTTTCCGATTTCGGGGAAAGCTATGAATCCCAGCTCGGATTCTTTGTCAACCTATGCGGTCTTGATGCAGGAATTTTCATTGAAAGCGGAGAGAGAAGAGCGATAAAAATCTGCGGAAAAGGCGGACTTCCGATAACGAGATGCTTTGAGCGTGCTTTTGAAAATTCAATTTCAAAATGCGAATTCAGAGAAACCTCCGAAAAAGGCATAAACGAAGTCTCTTATATGCACAGCCTGAAAAATATCTATAAACAGGAGCTTGTAAAGCAGACGGAAGATGATTTTCGCGGCATGGGTGCGATTTTTGAAAGTGAGAACGAAAAAATCGAAAACATTGCCGTTGACTGTGCATCAAGGCTCGGATTATCCGAAAGCGACAAGCTGGTTTTCAAGATAAGCGGTAACGGAAAAAGCGTTTCAGCGGTGTGTGACGGCGAGGCGTACGGATACGAAACGTTGCTTTCTGTCTGCTGTTTTGATGAGATGAAAAAGGGCAGGGATGTTTCCGTGCCCTACGATGCACCGCAGTTTCTCGATGAACTTTCAAAGGGAAAAGGAAAGATTCTGCGGTATCTGTCAACGCCTGCCGATGAGTCAGATTCTGCGGCAAGAAGTCTTGCGGAAAAGCAGATTTTTGTGCGTGACGGCTTGTTCCTTTCGTTCAGACTGCTTTCAATCATGAAAGAACGGAACAAGAGCATCGGCGAGCTTGCGGATGAATTGCCCAAAAGATTCATCGTCAGAAAAACGCTTTCAATCGGTTTTTCCCCGACCGAGCTTTCAAAAGCAATCGGCACAAAAGACAGAGAATCGGATAACTGCAGAGAGGGTATAAGAGTATCGGAAAAAGAGGGAAGCCTGCTGATAATTCCCGATAAGGGCGGTAAAGCCGTCAGAATTCTTGCGGAGGCTGAAACGGCTGAGTTTGCGGAGGAAATGTGTATGAACATCGAAGACCTGATAAGCAAGATTGATGTAAATAATTAAAATAATTATAGTAAATCTTGACATTTTAATTATAAAATTATAATATATAAAATGGGGTAGGAGCAATCCGCCCCGTGAACATAAATTTTTTTGAACTTTTTAGTTTATATAATCAAATTTTGAACAGGAGAAAATATGCAGAAGAAAAACAGTTTCAATAAAGAAAATCAGAAGCAGAAGTCCCAGTCGGGCAGAAAATCGCAGAACCATACTTCGTCAAAGCAGTATAAGAAATCATCTTTGCCGAAATCAAGAAACGGTTCTGCAAAGAAATACAGAAAAACAGTCAACGAGCTTCCCGTTAAGATTTCGTTCCTCGGCGGTCTTAACGAAGTAGGCAAGAACATGACTCTTTATGAATACAAAGACGATATGTTTCTTGTTGACTGCGGTCTTGCATTCCCCGATCCCGAAATGCTCGGCGTAGACCTTGTTATCCCCGATTTCACATATGTTGAAAAGAATGCGGATAAAATCAAGGGTATCGTTATTACCCACGGTCATGAAGACCACATAGGAGGTCTCGCTTATCTTCTCAAGACTGCGAATATTCCCGTTTACGGAACAAAGCTTACAATCGGTCTTATTCAGGGCAAGCTCAAAGAACACGGAATCCTGAGCAGCGCAAAGCTTCATGAAATCGCTCCGGGCGATGTTGTGAAGCTCGGCGAATTTTCCGTTGAAGCAATACACGTCAACCACTCAATTCCCGATGCAATAGCTCTTGCAATCAGGTGCGAGGGAGGAACGGTAATCCAGACGGGTGACTTCAAAATCGACAGCACTCCCATTGACGGCGGAATGATAGACCTTTCCCGTTTTGCTCAGCTCGGTGACGAGGGTGTGCTCGCTCTTCTTTCCGACTCAACAAACGCAGAAAGACCGGGTTACACCGAAAGCGAAAGAAAAGTCGGCGAATCGTTCGAAGTTCTTTTCAGAAAAGCGGGCAAGGGCAGAATCATTGTTGCAACCTTTGCTTCGAATATTCACAGGGTTCAGCAGATTATCAATGTTGCAAGCTCACTCGACAGAAAGGTTGCCATTATCGGCAGAAGTCTTGAAAATGTTGTCAATATCAGCGCTCAGCTCGGATATCTGAATATCCCCGACAATGTGCTTATCAATGCGGATTTAATCAATAAATATCCTGCAGAGAATATTGTAATCATCACTACGGGCAGCCAGGGTGAGCCTATGTCGGCTCTTTCAAGAATGGCTTTCTCAGACCATAAGAAGGTTGAAATCTGCCCCAATGACTACGTTATCATCTCCGCAACTCCCATTCCCGGCAACGAAAAAACCGTCGGTAAAGTTGTTAACGAGCTTCTCAAACTCGGTGCACAGGTTATCTACGAAAAGATGTACGATGTCCACGTTTCGGGTCATGCCTGCCAGGAAGAGCTCAAACTCATAATGGGTCTTGTGAAGCCTAAATATTTTATTCCCGTGCACGGTGAGCAGAAGCATCTCCGCAAGCATGCCGCAATAGCCGAAGGAATGGGAATACCCAAAGAGAATATTTTTATTGCGGATAACGGCTACGTTGCCGAAATGACAAGCAAATCAATCAAAAGCGGTGCTCCCGTGCCCGCAGGCAAAGTTTTTGTTGACGGCTACGGTGTAGGCGATGTCGGAAGCGTTGTGCTGAGAGACAGAAAACATCTCGGACAGGACGGCATCATTGTTGTTACCGCTTCAATCGATTACGAAACGGGTCAGCTTATTGCAGGTCCCGAGGTTGTTTCCAGAGGTTTTGTTTATGTTAAGGAAGCTGAGGAGCTTATTGCACAGGCGAGAAATGTTGCCGAAAAATCCCTTGAAAACTGCTATTACAGCAATATCAGCGATATCGGTGCGATAAAGAATAAGCTCAGAGATGCGGTTTCTCATTTTGTTTATGAAAAAACCAAGAGAAGCCCCATGATTCTTCCCATCATTATGGAGGTATAAATGAAATTCAAAGGTTTTTGGTATGACGGTTTGCTGATAGGTCTTGCTGCAGGTGTTTCGGCGGCTTTTATCGTTATGACCGCATTTGTGAAACCCGAACTTGCCGTGTGTGAGGCTGTAGCTTTTGCTCTTGTGTGTCTTATAGCGGTCTACAGAGCTGTTTCCGCACGCGGAAGATACAGGCGTTTCCTTATCAGAACGGCTAAAAAACTGGATTATACCGACCACAAGGTGCTTTCCAATTTCCCTTTCCCCGTTGCCGTATGCGATGACAAGGGATACATAAAGTGGTGCAGTGAACAATTTATCAACGAAATTTCCATGGGCGAAATAGTTGAAGCCGAAAAAATCGGAGCTTATGCCAACGGTAAAAGATTCGATGATATGCTTGAAGAAGCTGAAACAAGCGTATCCGTCAATGACAGATATTATACTGTTTATAAAATCCCTTATCAGTCAAGCGGTGCCGATTATTACGCACTTTATTATCTTGACAATACAAAGCTGAAAAACACGGAGAACAAATACCGTGCTTCAAGACCCAATGCGATTATTTTCGAAATGGATAATCTTGACGATTCAAGATCGGATTTCCGTGACAGCGAAAAGACGGAAATCAAGAGCCGTATAGAAGCGGCACTTGACGATTGGTCTGAAAAATACGGCAGTGTGCTGAAAAAAATCAGCGATGACCGTTATATGATTGTTACCGA
Organism: Acutalibacteraceae bacterium; assembly: GCA_045542715.1. Lineage (GTDB taxonomy): Bacteria > Bacillota > Clostridia > Oscillospirales > Acutalibacteraceae > CAG-177. The sequence continues at coordinate 57,619 of JAZQLN010000039.1, read as the reverse complement.
GCAGGAAAACATGAACAGAATGGTTGAAGATAAATTTTCAATTCTCGAAACCGTGCGTTCGTATGAGTACAAAGAAAAGAAAACGGGTGTAACTCTTTCCGTCGGTGTTTCATCGGGCGAAAACATCAAGGATTGCGAAAAGAAAGCAAGGAAAGCTCTTGAAATGGCTCTCGGAAGAGGCGGAGACCAGGTTGCAATCAAAACAAATGACGGTTATGATTTCATCGGCGGTGTTTCCAAGAGTGCAGAAAAACGCACAAAGGTAAGAAGCAGAGTTATCGGTTCGGCTCTCTCGGAGCTTATCAGATCAAGCAGTAACGTTATCGTTATGGGTCATGCATTCACGGATCTCGATGCAATCGGTGCCGCTGTAGGTATTTCATGTGCGGTAAAGAGCTTTGAAAAGCCTGTATATATTGCAACGGATAAAAAGAAATCTCTTGCAACGTCTCTTATAGATAAGCTTGAAAACGAGGGAATGGGCGGTCTGATAGTCGGGCAGGATGCAGCTCTTGAACTGATGACAAAGAAAACTCTCCTTGTTGTTGTTGATACCCATATAGAGAGCTTTGTTGAATTTCCGAAGCTTTACGAAAAGGCTGAAACAAGAGTTATAATCGACCATCACAGACGAGCCGTAACAACCAACGACAGTGCGGTTATTTTCCACCTCGACCCGGGTGCGTCATCGGCTTGTGAAATGGTGACGGAGCTTTTGCAGTATATGAATTCGGATATCGAAATATCAAAAACGGCTGCCGAAGCTTTACTTTCGGGCATCATGCTCGATACAAAGAATTTTGTTATCCGTGCAGGTGTAAGAACCTTTGAAGCGGCAGCATTCCTTAAAGATAAGAATGCGGATACCGTAAATGTCAAAAAGCTTTTTGCGAATTCGCTTGAAGTCAACAAGCTCCGCACAAAGGTTATCGCATCGGCTGAAAATTATATGAACTGTGCTGTTTCCGTTGCGGATTTTTCCTCTCCCGATATCAGAATTATTTCTGCTCAGGCGGCAGACGAATTGCTGAATGTAAGCAATATAAAAGCTTCGTTTGTTCTGTACGAAAGCTCGGGAACGGTCAATATTTCCGCAAGAAGCCTCGGAGATATCAATGTTCAGATTATTATGGAATCTCTCGGCGGCGGCGGTCATCAGACGATGGCGGCGTGTCAGCTTAAGAAATGCACCGTGGCAGAGGCTGAACAAAAGCTTTATGCCGCAATAAAAGATTTTTTTGAAAAAAACTCATAAGGAGATAAAAACATGAAAGTAGTATTGACACAGGATGTAAAAGGACTCGGCAAGAAAGGTGAGCTTGTTAACGCATCAGACGGCTATGCAAGAAACTTCCTTTTCCCCAGAAAGCTTGCGGTTGAAGCCAATTCACAGGCTATGAGCGAGCTTAAGAACAGAGAAGCGGCTGAAAAGCACAGAATCGATACCGAAATCGCTGCAGCAAAGGCTAATGCGGCAAAAATTGAAGGCAAAACAGTAAAGCTTTCCGCAAAAGCAGGTGCAAACGGCAAGCTTTTCGGTTCGGTAACTTCAAAGGATGTTGCAGCTCTTATCACGAAGCAGTTCGGAATTGAACTTGATAAGCGTAAGGTTGTTGTTGAGGATATCAAATCCTTCGGCACATTCCCCGTTGAAGTCAAGCTTTACAACGGTATTTCAGCTTCAATGTTTGTGATGGTTGGTGAATAATTCAGATGGCAGATAACGGTTTGTTTACACTTGATAATGTTCAGATGCCGTTCAGTCTTGAGGCTGAGCAGGCTGTTCTGGGCAGTGTGCTCAAGGACCCCTCATGCCTTTCACAGGCTACGGTATACATAAAGCCCGATTCTTTTTTCCTGCCACAGCATAAAGAGATTTTCGAAACAATGATAACCCTTGACAATATGGGTCAGACCTTCGATGCTCTTATTGTTCTCAATGCACTTGTTCAGAAGGGTGTATATGAAAAGGGTGCAGGTAAAAATTATCTGTTTGAGCTTGCACAGATGGTGCCCTCAACAGAGAACATAGAAATGTACGCAAAAATTGTCCGTGAAAAGTCATATATGCGTACTCTTATCGAAATTTCAGGCAAAACAATTGAGGATGCCGTTGAGCAGAGAGATACTGCAGACGCTCTTCTCGATAATGCGGAACAGCAGATTTATAATATCCGTCAGGGCAAAACCTCGAACGCTCCTTCAAAGCTCAAAGATATAATTGTCAACGATGTTTTTGAAACGCTGAGAAAAATCACGGGTGAGGATAAAGATCAATATAAAGGCTTCACAACGGGTTATTCCGACCTTGATAAGATACTGACGGGTCTCAACCGTTCGGACCTTGTGCTTATCGGTGCCCGACCTGCGATGGGTAAAACCAGCTTCGCACTTAACCTTGCCCGTAACGTTGCGGCAATCGGCAAAAGAAAAGTTCTCTTCTTCTCTCTGGAAATGACCAAGGCTCAGCTTGCGATGAGAGTTCTCGGCACGGAAGCGAGAGTATCCAGCATGAAGATGAGAAACGGCAATATTTCCGTTGACGAATGGAAGAGGCTCGGCATGGCTGCAGGTGCACTCAATGACTGTGAGCTTTATTTTGACGATACTTCAAGCATAACGGTTCCCGAAATGAAGGCGAAAACACGAAGACTCGGCGGCGTAGACTGCGTTATTATCGACTACCTCGGTCTTATCAAAGGCAGCACCAGAACCGAAAACCGTGTTCAGGAAGTTTCGGAAATCACAAGAAACCTCAAAATGATGGCAAAAGACCTCAATATTCCCATTGTCTGCTGTGCTCAGCTTTCCAGAGGAACAGAAGGCAGAGGTAAGTCACACAGACCTCAGCTTGCAGACCTTCGTGAATCGGGTTCAATCGAGCAGGATGCAGATATCGTTATGATGCTTTACCGTCCCGATTATTATAAAGCGGAAAACGATGATAACGATGACGGTTCGGAGCAGCAGCCTGATGTGAATATTGCCGAAGTTCTTGTTGTTAAAAACCGTCACGGTGAAACGGGTACGGTTGAATTCGCATGGGACGGCGAGCATACATTGTTCCTTCAGTTGGAGAAAGTTCACGATGATTGATAAAATCAGAGAAACAATCAAAAAATATAATATGATTCCCGACGGCTCAACGGTTGTCTGTGCCGTTTCGGGCGGCAGCGATTCAATGGTTCTTCTCAATGTGCTGAATACGCTGAAAAACGAATATGATTTCAGCCTTATTGCGGCTCATGTCAACCACGGTCTCCGCGGCGAAAGTGCAGACAGAGACGAAAATTTCGTTAACGCCGGGTGTTCCGAAATGGGAATAGAAGTCCGCATTCTCAGAGCCGATGTTGCTTCTCTCGCAAAGGAAAGCGGTGCGGGGCTTGAGGAATGCGGCAGAAAAGTAAGATATGATTTCTTCAATTCTCTCGGAGATAATGTTGTTATCGCAACGGCACATAATCTCAGCGACAGAGTTGAAACCTTTCTTTTCAATTTCACAAGAGGAAGTGCGTTGAGAGGGCTTTGCTCCATTCCACCGGTCAGGGATAACATTATCCGGCCGCTTATCGATTGCACAAAGGAAGAAATCCTTGATTTCTGTAAATATAATTCGATTGAGTTTGTTACGGACGAAACAAACTCGGATGTGAAATATTCGAGAAACAGAATCAGGCACAATGTTGTGTCGGAGCTTAAGAAAATCAATCCTTCGTTTGAAGCGTGTGCGGAAAGATGCATGGATTCCGTTAACGAGGATGAAAAATTCCTTTCATCTCTTGCGGATGACCTTTTGAAAAAAGCAGAGCGTGAAAACGGATTTGATGCAGGCGTTATTGCCGAAGCTCCGTCTCCGATAAAGAAAAGAGCCGTTATTCTTATATGTGAAAAAACGGTTTCCGTAACTCCCGAGCAGAAATTCATCGGCAGAATATGCGATGTTCTTGAAAACGGAGGCAAGGTTCAGATTAACGGCGGTGTCAGTGTCAGAGTCAGAAAAGGAATTCTGGATTTTCCCGTTGACTCGGCTGAAAAATCAAAAACCGTAATCAACGGCGCAACGGCTGAATTCGGAGATAAATCAATCAGCATAAGAACGGTTGATAAAAATGAAATAAATAATTTACAAAATGTTTCCAAACAGGACTTGGAATATTATCTTGATTGTGATAAGATAGTCGGAAAGGTTTGTGTGCGGAGCCGTGAAGAAGGGGACAGGATAACTCTGAATTCACGTAACTGCACCAAAACACTGAAAAAGCTTTTTAACGAAATGGAAATTCCGCCCGAAAACAGAAATAATGTTGCCGTTTTCAGCGATGAATGCGGTGTTATTCTTGTTGAGGGAGCAGGTATTGATAAAAGAGTTTCGGTGAGTGAGCGTACAGATAAAGTGTTGCTCATAAAAATTACAGGATGTGAAAGGAAAAGCGGTAATGATTAACGATATCGAAAAAGTTTATTACGGCGAAGAAACCCTTCATGAAATTGTTGAACGTCTCGGCAAACAGATAAGCGAAGATTATAAGGATAAAAACCTTCTTCTTGTAAGCGTGCTCAAAGGTTCTGTTGTATTTATGGCAGACCTTATGCGTGCGATAACAGTACCCTGTGCAATAGATTTCATGTGTGTTTCAAGCTATGCGAACAAAACCGAATCTTCGGGTGTTGTCAAGATTGTCAAAGACCTTGACATCAATCTTGAAGGTTGGGATGTCCTTATTGTTGAAGATATTCTCGACTCGGGAAAAACTCTCAGCTATATCAAAAAAATTCTTCTTTCAAGAAATCCCCGCAGCTTAAGAATATGCACTTTGCTCGATAAACCCGAGCGCAGAGTGGTTAACGATGTTTTTGCGGATTATTCGGGAGCTGAGGTTCCCGATGAATTTGTTGTCGGCTACGGACTTGATTACAACGAAAAATACAGAAATCTCCCGTTTATCGGAGTTCTTAAAAGAGAGATATATGAATAACAGAAATGTTATTGCAAACCTTAAACCAAGGAGTGATTGTTCCAATTGAATATGAAAAACAATAATTCAGGAAATGCCAAGAAAAAACTGGTAACGCTTTTACCGTACATTCTTATTCCCGCAATGCTGATTTTCGGTCTTACATTTTATATAAACAATCAGTCGCAGGAAAAAACCGAATACTATGAGCTTGTTGCTCTTTTTGATGAGGGCAAGATAACCGATTATAACCTCAATATCAGCAGCGGTGCACTCAGATATCATGTTGAGGGAGACAAGCAGGAAAAAACTTATACCGTTCCCAATGTAAGCTTGTTTATAGAGGATATTCACGAAAACGTTATCGCTCATAACCGCGAAAATCCCGATGCAAAGATCGGAGCAGACTACGTTGCAGGCTCAACGGGTCAGTGGCTTTATAACATCGTTCCCACCCTTCTTCTGCTTGCTGTCATGGGTGTTCTCACCTTCGTTATGTTCAAGCGTATGAATCAGACCATGACGAACGAAAACAACCGTACCATGAGCTTCGGCAAAGCAAGAATAAAACAGGCTAAGGATGAAAAAAGAAAGACAACATTCAAGGATGTTGCAGGTGCAGACGAAGAAAAAGAAGAGCTTGAGGAAATCGTTCAATTCCTCAGAAATCCCAATAAATTCGATTCACTCGGTGCAAGAATACCCAAGGGTGTTCTCCTTGTAGGCCCTCCGGGAACGGGTAAAACCCTTCTCGCAAGAGCTGTTGCAGGTGAAGCTGATGTTCCGTTCTTCTCGATTTCGGGTTCCGACTTTGTTGAAATGTATGTCGGTGTAGGTGCATCGAGAGTGCGTGACCTTTTTGACCAGGCTAAGAAAAGCTCACCTTCAATTATTTTCATTGATGAAATCGATGCCGTAGGCCGTCACAGAGGTGCAGGCATGGGCGGCGGACACGACGAAAGAGAGCAGACTCTTAATCAGCTCCTTGTTGAAATGGACGGTTTCGGAGCAAACGAAGGCGTTATCGTTATCGCCGCAACCAACCGCCCCGATATCCTTGACCCCGCACTTCTCCGTCCCGGCAGATTTGACCGTCAGGTAACAGTCAACTATCCCGATGTCAAGGGCAGAATGGAAATCCTTAAAGTTCACGCAAAGGGCAAACCCATCGGACCCGATGTTGACCTCAAGAGCATTGCACACGCAACCGTAGGCTTTACGGGTGCAGACCTTGAAAACCTTCTCAACGAAGCTGCACTTCTTGCCGCAAGACAGGATAAAAAGGCAATCACAATGGAAGAAATCGACGAAGCATCGCTTAAGGTGCAGGTCGGTGCGGAAAAGAAATCCCACAAGATGACCGAAAAAGAAAAGAAGCTTACCGCTTATCACGAGGCAGGCCATGCCGTTTCAAGATTCTATCTTGAGCATGTTGACCCCGTATATCAGATTTCAGTTATCCCCAGAGGTATGGCGGGAGGATATACTCTTTACAGACCCGTTGAGGATAAGAATTATACGACCAAGAACGAAATGCTCGACAGCCTTGTAAGCCTTCTCGGCGGACGTGTTGCGGAGGCACTGGTTCTCGGTGATATTTCAACAGGTGCATCAAGCGATATTGAAAGAGCAACCGAAATCGCAAGAAGCATGGTAACAAAATACGGCATGAGCGAAAAGCTCGGTCCTATTTCCTTCGGCGGAGAAAACCATCAGGTTTTCCTCGGAAAAGACTACAACAATGTCCGCAACTATTCCGAAAGCGTTGCATCGCAGATTGATGAGGAAATAGAAGATATCATCAGAAATGCTTACAACAGAACGGAAAAGATTCTTACCGAGCATATGGATAAGCTTCATCTTATCGCACAGAAGCTCTTTGAGGATGAAAAGATGTCAGGCGAAGAGTTTGCCGCATATATGTCCGAAACGGTTTCGGATGCAACAGAATCCGAAGTAACAGAATAAAATTCAACCCGCTTACGGATTTCCGCAGGCGGGTTTGCTTTTATCATATAAATTTTGTGTTTTGCCCGATTGAAATTCATTGCCGTGTTTGTTAAAATATAATTAGACAGGAGGAATAAATTATGAAAAAAATTATAAGTGTTATTTTATGCTTTGCCATAGTTTTTACAATGTTCGGTGCATCTGCTTTTGCAGCCAAAGAAGAAAATATTGTTGAATTCGAAGGTAAAACATATAACCTCACAAACAGTCATCCGTGGGTTTTCGTTCACGGAATGGGCGGCTGGGACTATTTCAACGACGGCAAGGAAGCTTATTGGGGCGGCTGGGCAGATTCTGAAGGCGACGTTATTGCTCTTTACAACAGCCACGGAATTGAAGCCTATGCAGCCGTAGTCGGACCCTTCAACAGTGCGTGGGACAGAGCGTGTGAGATTTTTGCTCAGCTTACGGGTACGGTTGTTGACTACGGCGAAGCTCACTCAAAGGCTCACAATCACGACCGCTACGGTTATGATTATACCGATAATTGCCTTATGGGTAAGCCATGGGACTGCGAAAGTGCAATCAATCTTGTAGGTCACAGCTTCGGCGGACCTGCGGTCAGACTTTTTGCATCTCTGATGGCATACGGCGATTCCGATGAAATTGCCGCTACGGGAGATAAAACATCTCCGCTTTTCACAGGCGGACACAAGAATGCCGTTCATTCGGTTATAACATTTTCCGGTGTTCATAACGGCTCACCCATTGCAAACCTTATCCATGATTCATTCCTTATGAATATTCTTATGGGCGTTGCAAACTTAGGCGGAGTCCTTTTCGGGAGCGAGGTTCTGATGTGGGATCTTCAGATGGGTCATTTCGGTCTTACTCCGAGACAGGGAGAGGACAGAGCCGAATTCAGCCTTGAGGCTGTCAGAAATATGGTTGAGAGCAAGGATAACTGCGGATATGATATGACTCTCAGAGGTGCGGCTGAGCTTAATCAGAAGATAAAGACTGTTGACAGCGTTTATTATTATTCCTATTCATGCAATTCAAGCGTAAAAACCGTTTTCGGAACTTATATACCCATCTTGTCGAATTTTGTTATGTTTTTCCCCACATCGTTGTATATCGGTGCTCTTGAGGGAAAAACAATCGACGGAATTTACATGGATGAAGCGTGGGCAAAAAATGACGGAATAGTACCTCTTGCAAGTGCTCTTTATCCGTCAACCGATGCCGAAACGGCAAAAAGCTATGAGGAAGCCGTAAAAGCAGGCGAAGAAATCAAACCGGGAGTGTGGTATTATATGCCCACAATGGAGGGTTTTGACCACTTCGATTTCTGCGGTACGATAGATTATAACGTATCATTTGAAGATTTTTATTTTACTCTTGTTGAAACGGTAGAATGAAATAAATAAAAGCCAAGGTGATTGATTTACCTTGGCTTTGTTGTTTGTTATTTTCTTGTGATTTTGCCGATGAGTGTGCAGAGGATAAAGCAAACTATATTTGCCGCAACTATTGTTGAGCCGACGGGAGTGCTGTATAAAATCGAAACAAGTATTCCCGAAACCGCACAGATAACCGAGATAACCGCAGAGCTGATTATAACAGACAGGAAGCTTTTGAAAAGTCTCATTGCCGAAAGGGCGGGGAAGATAATCAGAGCCGAAATAAGCAGAGCACCGACAAGATTCATCGCAAGAACGATTACAACCGCAGTTACAACGGCAATAAGGATGTTGTATGCTTTGGTTTTTGTGCCCGTTGCGGATGCGAAGCTTTCATCAAATGTAACCGCAAAAATCTTGTGATAAAAGATAATGAAAACAAGAATGACAACTACTGCAAGTGCGGCGCAGAGCCATACATCCGATTCCGAAAGAGTGAGGATTGATGTTGAGCCGAAAAGCGTTGTGCACACATCGCCGCTGATGTTTGAAGATGCGGAGAAGATGTTCAGCAGAAGATATCCCAATGCAAGCGCACCGACGGATATCATTGCTATTGCCGCATCGCCCTTTATTTTTGAATTTCCGCTGAGCCCGAGAAGGATAACGGCGGCAACAATTGTTATCGGCAGTGCAACCGTCATAGGTGCCATGCTGCAGACTGTGGCAATCGCCATTGCACCGAATGCAACGTGTGAAAGACCGTCACCAATCATGGAGTACCGTTTTAAAACAAGGGTAACGCCGAGCAAGGCGGCACAGAGTGCAATCAGAACACCTGCAATCAATGCATACCGAACGAACGGATAATTGAAATAAGAAATGATTTCGTTCATCAGCTGTTACCTCCCTTCGATGAAAAAGAAAGGTAAATATTACTGCTCAGATAATCTTCTTTTGTGCCGAAAAATAAAGGCTCGTGGCTGATGTGGAGAATGTGGGATGCATATTCGGCAGCCGCATGGATATCGTGGGAAACCATGATAACCGTTATTCCCTCGCGGTTGATTTCGCTTATAAGCTGATAAAGATTCTGCGTAACAAGAGGGTCGAGACCTGCAACGGGTTCATCAAGCACGAGAAGCTTTTTCGTTGCACATAAAGCTCTCGCAAGAAGAACTCTCTGCTGCTGACCGCCCGAAAGCTCACGGTAGCATTTTTTTGCGATATCGTCAATGCCGAGCTTTTTCATGTTTTCCTCGGCAAGAGCTTTTTGTGATTTTGAATAAAACGGTCTGAATCCGCAGGAATTGATGCATCCCGAAAGAACGATTTCTCTCACCGATGCAGGGAAATCCTTCTGCACATCTGTCTGCTGAGGCAAATAACCGATTTCGTTCTGCCTGAGACCGTCGGAAAACTCTATTTTACCGCTTAAAACGTGTTTTTGCCCGAGAATTGTTTTCATCAGTGTGCTTTTACCTGAGCCGTTTTCGCCGACGATGCAAAGGTAATCGCCCTTTTCAACCCTGAAATCAAGGTTGGAAACAATCGGATGTCCCTCATAGCCGAGAGAAACTCCGCTTACATTTAAAAGAGCCATCAGTTGAGAGCCTCCGTAAGAACTTCAAGATTTGATTTCATAATGTCAAGATAGTTAACGCCTTGATTAATGTCTGCCATTGAAACAGACTGGCACGAATCAAGAGAAAGAATTTTTGCTCCGCTTTCCGCGCTGACGGTTTCCGCAAGCGAACCGTCGGAATTATCGATGATCATTACGGCAGGCAATGAAAGTTCTTTGGTTTTATCGATAAGATATGCCATGGTTTCAAAGCTTGCTTCGCTTTCCGATGAACAGCCTGCGAATGCGGCGTGATATGTCAGCTTATAGTCTTCGATGAGATAACGGAAGGGGAAGCGGTCTGCAAAGAGAAGAACATTTCTGCTTGCCGAATTGACGACCGACTGATACTGACTGTCAAGCTCATTCAATTCCGATATATAATCCTTTGCGTTTGATTTGTATAATTCTGCGTTTTCGGGATCGGTTTCACAAACGGCATCGCAGAGTTTTTCTGTTATAATTGCGGCATTTTTGACAGAAAGCCAGATGTGTTCATCTTCTCCGCTGTGGTCGCCGCCGTGGATTTCACCGTTTTCGTGGCTGTGATTATGCTCCATGCCTGCAACATATTCTTCTTTATATGTGTTGACAAGATCCATCAGAGCGATTGTTCTGAGTCCGGGATTATTTGCCGATCTGAGTGCACCCTCAACCCATTTATCGGAAGCCCCGCCGATGTAAACAAATAAATCCGCATTTCCGATTGCAATGATATCCTGTGCAGTTGGTTCGTAGCTGTGAAGGTCTGCACCGTCGTCAAGAAGCAGAGTGAGTGCATCATCGCTTCCGAGGATGTTTTTAAGGAAATCATACTGAGGAAATGTTGTGCAGACTATGTTCAGACCGTCTGCCTTGTTTTCCGTGTTTCCGCAGGCGGAAAGGGGAAGCGCAAGCATCAATATGATTAATATGATTGATATGATTTTTTTCATTGTTTCCTCCGTGGGATTATTCCTTGCAGATATTGCATTTTCCGAGCAGAACGGTATGGCTGTCAATCTCAAAGCCGGTATTGTTCTTTATATCGTTCTGCATATGGACAGTTGTTGAGTGGTCAAGGTGATAGACCTTGCCGCAGTCCGTACACTTCATGTGAAGATGACCCTCACATTTTTCGTTATTGATAAACTGATAAACGAAGCTCCTGCTGTTTCCTTTTACGGAACGGTGAACAAGACCGTCCTCAACGAGCTTTGTCATGAGTCTGTATGCCGTACTCTGGCTGATTTCTTCGTTCATTTCGCTTATTATTTCTTCTATTGTAAAGCTTTTGTTGCAGTTTGTCTGCAGAAAATCAATCAGACTTTTGCGCTGATGAGTGTTATAAACCCTCATTTTCATTTCTCCTTTGAATTTGAGAATAACTCCTAAATTATTATACACATTTATTTCACGAAGTCAATATTTTGGTTGACTTTAATTGTAAATTGATATAAAATAATTACATTATATTTATACGGAGGTATTGAAATGAAAAAAATTCTTTCAATCATGCTTGCACTTGTTATGATTTTCGGTGTATTATCAGTTGCTTCATCGGCTGCAGATGTTGAAAATCCCCTTAAGTTCAAAAACGGCGAATTCAAGATCATGCATCTTTGCGACTGTCAGGACGGTTTCCCTGCAATCGAATCAATGATTAACTTTATCGATGCTGCACTCAAAGAGTATCAGCCCGATATCGTTGTTCTCGGTGGTGACAACACGGTAGGTCCCAAGGAAACAAAGGCTCAGGCAATCGAAGAGCTCTGCAATGTGTTTGTTGAAAACAAAACATATTTCACACTTGTTTTCGGCAACCATGACCGTGAGCAGGGTGTGGAAAACGATGAGCTTCTTCCCATGTATCAGCTTTACGGCAAGGGCTACTGCCTTGCTTATGACGAAGTTCCTTCGCTTCACGGCACAGGTACTCACAATCTTCCCGTTATGAGCTCAGACGGAACAAAGATTAAGTTCAATCTCTGGATGTTTGACAGCGGCTCACACTATATTGACGAAAACGGCAATGACCTCGGAATTTATGACTGCGTAAGAGAAGACCAGATTAAGTGGTATCAGGAAAAGAGCAAGGCTCTTGAAACTCTTGCGGGCGGTAAGGTTCCTTCCCTTGCATTCCAGCACATCGTTGTCGGCGAGGTTTTTGATGCTCTTTTCCACGAATCAGCCGTTGATCTCGGCGTGGTAACACCCAAGGCAAACGGCAAGATTTATTCTCCCTTCCCCAAAACAGAAAACATTCAGGACGGCTTCCTCTTTGAATTCCCTTGCCCCAGCGAAAAGAACCACGGTCAGTTTGATGCAATGGTTAAGGGCGGCGATGTTCTTGCTGTTTTCTCGGGACATGACCATATCAACAGCTACACAACGGAGCTTGACGGTGTTAAAATCATCAACACTCCCGGTGCAACATATAATTCCTATGGTAACGACATCGTAAGAGGCGTGAGAATGATTACCGTTAAGGAAGATAACACATGGGATTTTGCAACAGAGGTTGTAACGGTAAGTCAGTTTGCACTTGATAATGAGGATTTCGCAGCTGATGCTGAAATAGATACAACAACAGCTTCAATTATGCTTATTCTCGGTGATGTTCTTCTCGCTCTCAACGAGCTTACCAAAGGAGTTTCATCAATTATTTCATTAATCTTTGCATAAAAAATTAAGCACCGTATCATCATCTGATACGGTGCATTTTTTATTTCTGTCTGTAGCCGTCAAGGAATTCTGCCAATTTGGTCATGGCGGGCTTTAGAGTAATTATATCGGGAAGGAAAACAATTCTGAAATGGTCAGGAGTTTTCCAGTTGAAGCCTGTACCGCAGGTGATAAGAATTTTCTTTTCGTGCAACAAATCGAGCGCAAACTGTTCATCGTTTGTGATGTTGAATTTTTTTGTGTCCAGCTTCGGGAAAATGTAGAATGCCCCCTTGGGCTTTGTTGCCGAAATGCCCGGAATGCTGTTCAACGCTTCATAAATGAAGTTTCTCTGTTCGTAAATTCTTCCGCCGGGCTGTAAAAGTGCATCACCTGACTGAATTCCGCCTAATGCAGTCTGAATAATACTCTGTGCGGGCACGTTTGAGCAAAGACGCATGGAAGAAAGCAGATTGAGACCTTCGATATATCCCTTTGCCTTCGATTTATCGCCTGCAAGACACATCCATCCGCAGCGGAATCCTGCAACCTTATGTGACTTTGAAAGTCCGTTAAAGCAGACTGTCAGCAAATCGGGAGCAAGGGATGCAAGTGCAACGTGCTCCTCTCCGTCAAGCACAAGGCGGTCATATATTTCGTCTGCAAAAAGAATAAGCTGATTTTCGCGGGCAACCTGAACAATCTGTTCAAGAATATCCTTTGAGTAGAGTGCACCCGTGGGGTTATTGGGATTTATAACAACAATACCTTTTGTGTTTGGAGTAATTTTCTTTTTTATATCATCAATATCGGGATTCCAGTCCGCTTTTTCGTCGCAGAGATAATGAACGGCTTTACCGCCTGCAAGCGTAACGGATGCAGTCCACAAGGGATAATCGGGCATGGGTACAAGGATTTCATCGCCTGTATCAAGAAGTCCCTGCATGGACATTGTTATAAGCTCGCTGACTCCGTTGCCTGTGTAAATATCGTTAACTCCGACATCGGGAATGCCCTTGAGCTGGCAATACTGCATGATAGCCTTTCTTGCGGAGAAAAGACCTTTTGATTCGGAATAGCCTTCTGTTGATTTGAGGTTGTAAATCATATCGACTATAATTTCATCGGGTGCGGTCAGACCGAAGGGGGCAGGGTTGCCGATGTTGAGCTTAAGGATTTCAATTCCGTTGGCTTCCATGCGGCTTGCCTCGTCCATAACGGGACCTCTTATATCATAGCAAACATTATCAAGCTTTTTGGATTTTTCAAAGAATCTCATAAAATCACCTTAACGAAGTTGTAATGGTTTTGTTTTTGATTGTATTTTGATTAAATATAATCAATACGATGTATATAAATGTAATAAACATTATACAGAATGTGCGGTAGCCCGATGCCCATACCGTGGGAGAAAATCCCATAAGCATCCTTGAACCGAGTCCGAGCAGAAATGCACATTCCGCAAAAAGCTTTTGTTCCATATTTTCAATCAGATTCCATATGCAGAACATGAGAATTATCATAATTAATATAAAAATGATATCTGCAACCGGTTCAAAAGAATAAAAAGCTTTGGTCATTCTGAAATGCTTTAAATCACCGGCGATACTGTTTTTCGTAAATAATGAGGCTATGCCGAAAACAAGCGAACAAACAACGGGAACGCAGGAAAGAAGTTTGGTGAATATTGATTTGTTTTTTCTGAAACACGTTGTAGCCAAGAATAAAGCAAAAAGTAAAAATCCCGCAAAGGCAAATCGGATTTCCATTGTCATACAATAAAATGTTGATGAAAAACCGAGTTCGGCTTTTTCAAAAATGTTCAGTTGTTCAAAATCGGGAAAATATCTGCCTGATTCTCTGATAAATCGTGAGTTGTCGCCTGTAAAATTAAGAGAAAGAGAATATAATGCTCCCAAAAGAGTGATTACAAACTGAAGGAAAATATACGGTCTGAAGGATTTTTTGAAAATAAAATAAAGATTTGCAAAAAAGAATACGGCAAGCAAGACTGCACACATTTGTTGCATATTTGTTGAGTATACGAGCAGAGGGATAAGCAGAATAAGAAATAAAACGCTATTTTTTCTGCCGTGGTATGAGTTAACCAACGGTAAAAGATTAAGAATACCGAATGTCACCGCCCAAAGATAATTGACTGTTGTTGCAATAAAGCCTGCATCAACCATAATCATTGTCGGGAACACAATCAAAACACAAACCCAATTTATGCATTTTTTATCGGATAAAACCGGTGCAGTTCTGATTATCGAAAAGGAAAGCAAGGAAAGAATAAGCGGATTTAAAATGCGCCAAAGCCATTGGTTTCTTATTAATATGTATGTCATACCGTCGGTGAAAGGTCTTGCACTGCCGTTTAAAAAAGAGATAATGTCGGTATTGGCAGCTTTTTTCATGAAAACCGCATCATCCGCCCAGTTCAGAGGCAGAAACATATGAATGAACAGTGCAAATACGAAGAAAATAATGTAAGTTTTATACTGTTCATAAAACGTGTAAACTTTTTCTTTCATACAATCTCTCCTCACAATCTTTATTATAACATAATCTGAAAACAGCAAAAAAGGAACGGCAAAGGTTACCCGAAACCGTTCCTGATTTTCATACTTTCGACGCCAGATAAGCGGCACCGAGCTTGTTGGCATTGTTGCCCATCTGTGCTTTGACAACTCTGACATTTCTGAAGCTGTTCATCAGAGCTTTCTGCAATTTTGCATTGATTTCATCGGTTATATATGCCTGCTCCATTATTCCGCCGCCTGCAACTATGAGAGTCGGATTGAAAATATAAACAAGGCTTTTCAGGCCGATAACAATTTCGTCAATCCATTCGTCAATCAGCTTTTTTATATCAGGATTGGCGAAGTTTTCAAAAATTTCTCTGCCGTTAACGGGTCTGCCGAGAAATTCGCTTACGGATTTGACAAGAGCGCTTGCCGAAGCGTATGCTTCATAACAACCGCAGCCGCCGCAGGTGCAGCTTTTGCCGTCTGCATGGGTTATCATGTGGCCGAATTCGCCTGCAGAGAATGAGCTGCCTGTGAAAAGCTTTCCGTTAAGGAAAATTGCTCCGCCGATGCCCGTGCCGTAGGTAAGGCAAATAAAGTCGGAGTATCCCTTTGCCGCACCGAAAACCGCTTCACCGATTGCCGCTGAATTAACATCGTTTTCAACCGCTGTCGGAATACCCGTTTCAGCTTCAATTGTTTCCTTGATTTTTGTTCCCGTATATCCGGGAATGCTGTCGGTTGCAAAAATAATTTCACCCTTGATGCTGTTAACCTGACCTGCAGTGGAAATACCGATTCTGTCAATGCCGTCAAAGGTTTTGATAATCTCAACAATTCGTTCGATTATTCTTTTACCGCCTTCGTGTGCATTTGTGGGAACGGATTTGCTTTCCGAAAGACTGAAGTTCTCGTCACAAAGGGCGTATTTTATTTCTGTTCCGCCGATATCAAAGGCAAGGATTTTCATTTGGTTTCCTCCAGAGCCTTAACGAAGCGTTTTGTGATATCCATAGGTCTTGTGATGGCTGTGCCTACTACCGCCGCATGAGCACCGTTTCTGAATGCCTCAACGAGCTGTTCGGGTACCCAGATGCCGCCCTCTGCAATAACCGTTGCACCGAGTTCTTCTTTGTATCTTCTCATAAGGGTGAAATCGGGCAGGGGAGTGCCTTTGGTGTAAGGTGTGTAGCCACTCATGGTTGTGCCGAGAAGGTCAAAGCCGAGCTCAAGAGCGAGCTTACCCTCTTCAAAGCAGCTTGTATCTGCCATGAATAACTGGTCGGGATATTTTGCTCTGACTTCTTTGAAGAATTCCTCAAATGTAACTCCGTTCGGTCTTACTCTGTTTGTAGCGTCAACTGCAATGATTTCACAGCCGATTTCAACAAGAGCATCAACTTCCTTCATGGTGGGAGTGATGTAAACATCGCTGTCGGGATATTCTTCTTTGATGATGCCGATAACCGGCAGGCTAACTCTTTCCTTGATAGCCAGAATGTCAACAACAGTATTTGCCCTTATTCCTACGGCACCGCCGAGGAGTGCGGCATAAGCCATTTTGCTCATTATGTAGCTGTCATATAATGGCTCTGTTGACAGGGCTTGGCAGGAAACGATGAGTCCGCCCTTGATTTGTTCAAGAATTTGTTTGTTAGTTAATTTTTCCATGTTTTACATTATAACACAAAAAAATTTGTCTTTCAATATATTAACACTTGTTTATTTTGTTTTTGTGTGTTAAAATTAATCGAATCTAAGGAGATTTCGGAGGAAATATCATGGAAGAACCCAAAGCATATCTGAAACACAGAGGAAGGCTTGCTTTTCTTTTTAATCTGTTATTCAGACCCACAATCATCGGCAACGAAAAAATCCCTGCAGACGGCAGAATTGTTCTTGCAGGAAATCATACACATTTCATGGATTGCATAACCGTTGCGGCATCAACGGAGAGAGTTGTTCATTTCCTTGCAAAGAGCGAGCTTACCGAACCGCCTTTAAGAAGATTTTTTGTTCCCTTCGGTATTATACCTGTTCACAGAGAACGCAAGGATAAGGCTGCTCTTGACAGTGCAATAGAAGTGCTTAATGACGATAAGGTAATCGGACTTTTCCCCGAAGGAAAGGTTAACGAAGCAAGAGGTACGCTTCTTCCTTTCAAGTTCGGTGCGGTTAAGATGGCTCATGAAACCGATTCAAGAATTGTTCCGTTTGTTATAACGGGCAGATACAAATTCTTCAGAAAGAGCATTAAGATTCAGTTCTTTGACCCCGTTACCGTTTCCGATAATCTTGAGGAAACAAACAATGAAATCTGGAGCATAGTCAATGACGGACTTCAGAAAGAAAAGTTAACAAAATAAAAATCACCCGATGTTCTGCAAAATGCAAAACATCGGGATTTTTTATATACTGTATTTCGATTTATAACTCTGATATTTTTCTCTGAATTCGGGGTTATCCGTTGCCTTGTAATCGTTGAGATACTGGTGAACATCAAAAACAGAGTCTGAAATTCTGATAACGCAAACCGCAATATTGGAGCAGTGGTCGGAAACTCTTTCGTAGTTTGTAATCAGGTCGGAAAGAATAAAGCCCATTTCGATTGTACAGCTTCCGCCTGTAAGACGGTTGATGTGCCCTGCTTTTATCTTCTTCAGAAGTCCGTCAATAACCTGCTCAAGAGGTTCGACTTCAAGTGCAAGCGAAGGATTGTTTTCCTCAAAGGCTTTTTGTGTTGTTGTGAGAATTTCTCCGAGAGCTTTTTCAACAACAGCAAGCTCTTTTTTTGCTTCATCCGAAAAGCTTATGCCTTTTTCGTTGAGCTCTTTTGCGGTTTTCATGATGTTGACTGCGTGGTCGCCGATTCTTTCAAAATCACCGATGGCATGGAGCAGGGTTGAAACGGTGTTGCTGTCCTCGTTTGTTAATTCCTGAGCAGAAACCTTGACAAGGAAGGTTCCGAGTTTATCCTCATAGTCATCAAGTATTCCTTCGTTTTCAACAATTTTTTCTGCAAGCTCTGAATCGTAATCTGAAATAAGCGAAACGGAATCAAGCAAAACCCGGGTGGCTGTGTGCGCCATTTTTACCGTGTAGTTACGGCATTCCGAAACAGCAAGTGCAGGCGTGAAAAGCAATCTGTCATCTATGAATGTTTCGGTTGTTTTTTCATACTTATCTTTGACGGTTCTGACAGCAAGCTTTTCAAGCAGTTTTGAGAACGGGAAAAGAATAACGGTTGTTGCAATGTTAAAAATGCTGTGAACAACCGCTATGCCTGCGGGGTCGATTGATAAATCGGCAAAGGCAAAATCGAAAATTGCATTTGCAGTATAAAAAACCGTCAGAAGAATGGCTGTACCTATAAGATTGAAATAAATATGAACCGCAGATACCCGCTTTGCATTTTTGCTGACACCGATGCTTGAAATCACTGCTGTGATGCATGTGCCGATATTCTGACCCATGATAATGGGGATTGCCATGTTATACGACAGTGCACCTGTCAGCGAGAGAGCTTGAAGAATACCGACCGTTGCGGACGAGCTTTGGATTACGGCTGTCATAACGATACCTACAACAAGACCGAGGATGGGATTGTTGAACATAACCATAAGATTGCGGAATTCTTCCATTTCGGCAAGAGGTGCCATGGAATCGCTCATAAACTCCATGCCGAACATCAGAACAGCAAAACCCATGCAGATGCTTCCGACATCCTTTGAACGCTGTTTTTTTGCAACCATAATCAGGAGAATTCCGATAAATGCAACAACGGGGGAGAAAGACGAGGGCTTGAGGAGGCTGACAAATATATTATCGCTTTCAATTCCTGCGAGGCTGAGAAGCCAGGCGGTTACGGTTGTGCCGATATTTGAGCCCATGATAACGCCGATAGCCTGTCCGAGCTGCATTATGCCCGAGTTAACAAGACCTACCAGCATAACCGTTACGGCGGATGATGACTGAATAGTTGCAGTGATGCCTATTCCGAGAGCAAGAGCTTTCAGCGGTTTGTCTGTCATTATACGCAGGATTTTTTCAAGCTTTCCGCCTGCGGTTTTTTCAAGACCTGTTGACATCGTGCTCATGCCGAAAAGGAAAAGAGCAAGTCCGCCCAGAAGAGTGAATACATTGAGTATGCTCATAATTCTGACCTCCGTTATTACTTGATTTTACTATAAAATATTATTCGTTCAAAATCAACATATTTTTATGGATTTTTACATTTTTATTTATATTCTAAAATCGTTTGTATAGGAATAAGATGTTACGAAAGAGAGTGAGTATAATGGTTATAAAATATAAAAAGACAGTTGCATGGATTGTATTCGGGGCAATATGCTTAT
The DNA here is from genome assembly GCA_045542715.1 of Acutalibacteraceae bacterium. Taxonomy (GTDB): domain Bacteria; phylum Bacillota; class Clostridia; order Oscillospirales; family Acutalibacteraceae; genus CAG-177. The sequence continues at coordinate 38,161 of JAZQLN010000039.1, read as the reverse complement.
TGTCGCTTGTTGCAGCCGGTATAAATTATATTGAGGTTTCGGCGGATAACAACGGCATCAGTCTGCCCGTTGTCATGTATCACCAGCTGACAAAATCAGAGTCAAAAGCAGGCAAATATGTTCTCACTCTCGAACAGTTTGAAAAAGACCTGAAATTTCTGAAAAACAGGGGATATGAAACCGTAACCGTACAGCAGCTCATTGATTTTACGGAAGATAAGACCGGTTTGCCGACCAAAGCAGTATTGATTACCTTTGATGACGGCAACGAAACTCTTTATGAATATGCAATGCCGATGCTGGAAAAATACGGATTTACGGCAGTGGGATTCGTAGTCGGTGCACTTGCCGACAGATATACGGAGCTTGATGACCATAATCTTAATTATTCTAACCTGAACTGGCAGGAAATAAAAGAGATGAGTGCAGGAAATATAATCGATATTCAGAGCCATTCTTTTGATTTGCATAAAAACACGGCTGACCGTTCGGGCATCAGAAAGAAAAAAAGCGAAACAATTGAGCAATACCGTGAATTTTTGGGCAGTGATACGGCAAAAATGAAAATGAAGATGCTTGAACATACGGGCAAAGCTCCCGTTGCGTTTGCGTATCCTTTCGGCAGCTTCAGCCCGGAAAGCAGAGAAATACTTAAGGATAACGGAATTAAAGTTATTTTTACCTGCGAAGAAAGAATAAACATAATAAAAAAAGCCGAACCCGAATGTCTTTTCGGGCTCGGCAGATATAACAGACCAAGCGGTATAAGCTCTGAGAGCTTCTTCGAAAAAATGGGAATCAGTTAAGTTTATCTTAACCGAGAATCTTTTCAATTGCGCTGATTTCAACGCAAAGGCAAAGAATCTCAACCGCCTTGCAGAGTTCGTCCCTTGACGGGAAGGTGGGGGCAATGCGGATGTTTTTATCTTCGGGGTCGATGCCGTAGGGGAAGGTTGCGCCTGCACCCGTCAGAGTTACGCCTGCTTCCTTGCAGAGAGCAACGGTTCTTTTGGCACAGCCTGCGAAAACATCAAGGCTGATGAAGTATCCGCCGTTGGGTACGGTCCATTCGGCAATTCCCTTGCCTGCAAGGTTATTTTCAAAAGCTGAAAGAACTGCGTCAAACTTGGGCTTGAGGATTTCGGCATGGCGGAGCATATGCTTTCTGATTCCGTCAAGATTTTTAAAATAGTTTGCGTGGCGGAGCATATTGATTTTATCGTAACCGATTGACTGGATGGTCATTCTCTTTTTGATGGCGGTAACGTTTGCATCCGATGCCGCAAGTGCCGAAACACCTGCACCGGGGAATGAAATCTTTGAAGTTGAAGTAACTTCTATAAACATATCCTCTGAGCCGTATTCCTTTGCCGCTGTGAAAATGTTGGCAAGCTTATCGTGGCTGTCGTTGATATGGTGAACACAGTATGCATTGTCCCAGATAACTCTGAAATCCTTTGCTGCAGGCTTGAGTGCTGCAAAACGGCGTACCGTTTCGTCTGAATAGGTGATACCCGTGGGATTTGAATACATGGGAACGCAGATAATACCCTTGACCTTTTCATCCTTGACGAGTTCATCAATCATATCCATATCGGGACCGTTTTCGTTTGTGGGTACATTAATCATTCCGATGCCGAAATGCTCAAGAATTCCGAAATGTCTGTCGTAGCCGGGAACGGGGCAGAGGAATTTGATTTCTTTCTGCACAGCCCACGGCTCTGCACCTGCACCGAAAATCATGCACTGCTCAATGTAGTCATACATAATTGTGAGGCTTGCATTACCGAAAACGATAACATTTTTGCTGTCAACATCGAAAACTTCCGCAAAAATACTCTTGATTTCGGGTATACCGTCAAGAATACCGTAGTTACGGACATCAAATCCGTTTGATGTTTTGAAATCGCCGAGAATAGCGGGGTCGAGCATATCGTTTGAAATTTCAAGCTGGTCTGCACCGGGTTTACCTCTTGACATATCGAGAGCAAGACCCAATGCCTTGTATGAATTATATTTTTCCGTGAGAACAGTGAGTCTTTCGCTGAGCTGTTCGCGGGATAAATTCTGAATGTTCATTTCTGCAAACCTCCGAAACTAAATGCTGAATCCTGTATATTCTATAATATATGTGTTGATTTTGCAAGTGTTATTTTCAAATCTTGCAGAATTTTGTGGTTTTGCACTATGCAACATGGGTTTTTCTGCATTTTTGTGATATATTTATATGCAAAAATACCGATTATCCGCAAAAAATATTGTATTGTATAATAAACAGTATCGGATTTTGCACAGCCTCCGTAAAACCGGTGATTTTGTCCATCGGTTATTCCGGGGGATTTTTGTTGTAAAAAGTTTGGGTTTTTTCTTTGTTTTACTTGAAAAATTATAAAATAAATGTTAAAATACCTTTGATTTGCGTTTAAGAAAGGAAGGATTTTCAAAATGACGTTTATAACAAGCATTTTAACAGACATTTTTGGAAATTTACAGTTCATTGACTACAAACAGGTCATTATGTGGGTAATCGGCGGCTTGCTGATTTTCCTTGCCATCAAAAAAGAAATGGAACCCACCCTTCTTCTTCCCATGGGCTTCGGTGCAATCCTTGTTAACCTGCCCATACCTCCCGTAGCTGAAGGCGAAGTGGCTTCAGGTGTAAGAGGTGTTATCGATTTCCTTTTTGAAATCGGTATTGACAGTCACGAACTTTTCCCCTTGATTCTGTTTATCGGTATCGGTGCAATGATTGACTTTGAGCCGGTTCTGACCAATCCGAAGCTTATGATTTTCGGTGCGGCTGCTCAGTTCGGTATTTTCTTTACCCTTTGTCTTTCATCCGTATTCGGTTTTGAGCTTAAAGATGCCGCTTCAATTGCTATCATCGGTGCGGCTGACGGCCCCACATCAATCTTTGTTGCCAATATGCTTAATTCGAACTATACAGCGGCTATTATGGTTGCGGCTTATTCATATATGGCACTTGTTCCCATCGTTCAGCCTCCCATCATCAAGCTTTGCACAACAAAGAAAGAACGCCTTATCCGCATGAACTATACAGGCAAAAAGGTTTCAAAGCTTACAAAAATTCTTTTCCCCATCGTTGTTACAATCATCGTTGGCATGGTTGCTCCCGATGCAACAGCTCTTATCGGTTTCCTTATGTTCGGTAACCTTATCAGAGAATGCGGCGTTCTCAATTCTCTTTCGGAAACTGCACAGAACGTTCTTGCAAACCTTATCACAATTTTCCTCGGCTTCACAATCGCATCAAAGATGGTTGCTGAAGATTTCCTCAGAGCGGAAACAATTCTTATCATGATTCTCGGTCTTGTTGCATTCATCGTTGATACCTTCGGCGGTATCATGATTGCAAAGATTATGAACCTCTTCACAAAGAATAAGATCAATCCCATGATCGGTGCTGCAGGTATTTCCGCATTCCCCATGTCAGCAAGAGTTGTTCATAAGATGGGTCTTGCAGAGGATAATCAGAACTTCCTTCTCATGCATTCAATAGGTGTTAACGTTTCGGGTCAGGTTGCATCCGTTATCGCAGGCGGACTTATTCTTACGCTTGTCGGCGGCGCACTTGCACAGTAATAGGAGGGAATAATAATGGAAACAATCACAACAGTAGCAACAACTGTAGCGGAAACAGCTGCAGGAATCGGCTTCACTCCCGAAAATCTTGCAGAAACAGCTCCCATTATGGGCAAGGGTATGCTCGGCATCTTCATCGTTATGGGCATCATCATTCTCTGTGTTTCGGGTCTTAACCATGTCGGTTCAAAGCCTAAGAAGGACAAGAAATAATCAGAATAAATCAAGCCCGGAGTTCTGAATTGAACTCCGGGCTTTTTGTTGTTATAATCAGATGAGTGAGTTGTAAAGAGCTGTGATTTCTTCAACGCTTGTGTCTCTGGGATTACCGGGACGGCAAGCATCGTCAAATGCAGACTGTGCAAGGAAGGGAATATCCTCAGCCTTAACGATTTCCTTGAGGTCAGCGGGAATGCCGACATCGATTGAAAGCTGCTTGACTGCTTCGATAGCAGCCTTTCTTGCATCTTCAATGCTCATTACGTCTGTGCCCTCAACACCCATAGCCTTTGCGATATCTCTGTACTTATCGCCTGTTGCGGGTGCGTTATATTCCATAACCGTGGGAAGGATGATAGCGTTTGCAACGCCGTGAGGTGTATCATAAAGAGCACCGAGAGGATGAGCCATTGAGTGAACGATGCCGAGACCAACGTTTGAGAAGCCCATACCTGCAACATACTGACCGAGAGCCATACCTTCTCTGCCTTCGTCTGTGTTAGCAACTGCACCTCTGAGGCTCTTTGCGATGATTTCAATAGCCTTGATGTGGAACATATCGCTCAGCTCCCATGCACCCTTGGTGATGTAGCCTTCGATTGCGTGGGTAAGAGCATCCATACCTGTTGCAGCGGTGAGACCTGCGGGCATTGTTGACATCATGTCGGGGTCAACAACTGCAACAACGGGGATATCATGAACGTCAACGCAAACCATCTTTCTGTTGTTCTGAGCGTCTGTGATAACATAGTTGATTGTAACTTCGGCAGCTGTGCCTGCTGTTGTGGGAACTGCAATGATGGGAACGCACTTGTTTTTTGTGGGAGCAACACCCTCAAGTGAACGAACATCAGCGAATTCGGGATTTGCAATGATGATGCCGACAGCTTTTGCAGTATCCATTGATGAACCGCCGCCTACAGCGATGATGCAGTCAGCACTGCTTGCCTTGAAAGCTTCAACGCCTGCCTGAACATTCTCGATTGTGGGGTTAGCCTGGATTGTGCTGAATACATCATAAGCGATGTCAGCGCCCTTGAGCACGTTGAAAACCTTGTCAGCAACGCCGAACTTGATGAGATCGGGGTCGCAGCAAACAAGAGCCTTTGTGAAGCTTCTTGCCTTGAATTCATCAGCAATAGCGGCAATGGCACCCTTGCCGTGATATGATGTTTCGTTGAGTACAAATCTGTTAGCCATTATAATTTCCTCCAATATCAAAGATTAAGAAAATCTCTTCTGTATACGTCTTCAAGCTTGAAAGCCTTAACGATTTCAACAAGGTCGGGGTCTGTGATTGTGTTGACTCTGGGGAGGTGAGCAGTCATCATATAAAGCTGTGCAGCCTTTTCAACCGTTTCGATAAGACCGAAAGCTTCGTCAAGGTCCTTGCCGCAGCCGTAGATACCGTGCTGACCCCAGATAACAAGACGGAATTCCTTCATTTTCTCTGCTGTTGCGATACCGATTTCGTTAGTGCCGCAAACCATCCAGGGAAGAACACCGATACCGTCGGGGAAAACAACCATGCACTCGGTGCACATTTCCCAGAGTGAATGTGTGAACTTCTTTTCTGAAAGCTCATGAACATATGTCATTGCAAGAGTGTTTGTGGGGTGGCTGTGCATGATAACTCTGTTTTCGGGATTCTTTGAGAGCCTTGAAATGTGGCTCATAAGATGTGCGGGAAGCTCTGATGTGGGTCTTCCGCCGTCGCTGTAGCCCCAGAGTACCTGTGCTGTTGTGCCGTCTTCTGCGATTCTGATGATGCCGAGGTTGTTTTCGGGATCATCTTCAACATTCTTGAAGTATTTGCCTGTGCCTGTAACGATAAAGATTTTGCCTGCGAGAACGCTTGCATCAAAGCCCATATCAAAAGTTCTGATGGGAGCATTGATATCAAGATATTCCGCAACTTCATCGTTTTCAAGCATAACGCTGATGTTACCGCCGTTTCTTTCGTCCCAACCCATGCGGTACATATTAGCGGTTGCCTTACACATTCCTACCACAAAGGGTGCTTCAAAGATGTTTTTCATTTTCTGTTCACCAATACCTTTTCTTCATATTCTTTAATGCTGTTTAAATAACAGCTTTCAGTGTCTTGTCTGTTGAGAAATTCCGCCCACACATCGCCGACGGGCATTGTTTTCATTTCTTCGCTGAGAATCATGAGTTCTGTGAATTCGGCGTTATCCTGAAGTTTCTGCATCTTCTCTGAGGGCTGAAGCAATGCGAAAAGAAGAGCCTTCTGAACGTTTCTTACACCCGTTACCCAAGCGCTGATGCGGTTGATGGATGCATCGAAATAGTCGGTTGCGATGAATACTCTGTCAAGTGCATCGTTTCTGACGATTTCCTTGGCAATTTCCTTTGTTTCGTCATCAAAAAGAACAACGTGGTCGCTGTCCCAACGAACGCCTCTTGTTATGTGAAGAGCGATTTTGTCGCTGAATGCAAGCATTGAGGGAATCTTATCGGAAACAAGTTCTGTGGGATGATAATGACCGTTATCCATAAGGGGAACAATGCCCTTCTGAATAGAGTAGCTCAGGCAGAATTCAGCCGAGCCTACGGTATAGCTTTCAAGACCGATGCCGAAAACCTTTGATTCAAGAGTTATGTAAACATTATTCTTGTCGTAGGGAGTTTCGAGAATTTCATCAAGAGATTTCTTGAAACGGAGTCTGGGTGAAAGGCGGTCTGCGGGAATATCCTTATAACCGTCGGGAATCCAGATGTTCATAACACAGGGATAACCCGTTTCCTTTGCAAAATAATCGGAAAGCTCAACGCATCTCTTGCCGTGTTCAACCCAGAATTTACGGACCTCTTCATCGGGAGATGAAAGAGTGAGACCGTCTTTGACCATGGGGTGCGAGAAGAATGTGGGGTTAAAGTCGATGCCGATATTTCTTTCTTTTGCGAAATCTACCCACTTTCTGAAGTGTTCGGGCTTAAGAGCATCTCTGTCTGCTCTGTTACCGTCGAATATTGCGTAGCAGGCATGAAGATTAAGCTTTTTCTTGCCGGGAATAAGGCTGAATGCCTTATCGATATCCGCCATGAGTTCTTCGGGATTTCTTGCCTTGCCGGGATAGTTGCCCGTTGTCTGAATTCCGCCCGAAAGAGCGTCATCGCTGTCAAAACCGCCGACGTCGTCGCCCTGCCAGCAATGAACCGATACGGTTATATCGCCAAGCTTTCTGAGTGCTTCTTCGGTATCAATGCCGAACTGAGCGTAAAGCTCTTTTGCACTTTCGTATCTTGCCATGTTATACCTCCGTAATTTAATATAATACGTACGTATTAAGTATATAATAGTAAAAATTAAATGTCAACTAAAACAAGCATAGAAATTACTATTGATTTTTTTATATCTTCATTGTAATATATAATGTAGAATAATAGTAAAGGACTTGCGAGAATGTCGAATTTTAAATACAAGGTTTCTGTTGTTATACCTGTTTATAACTGTGAAGAATATCTTGAAGGCTGTATTAAAAGTCTTTTTGAGCAGACCATGCCGCAGGAAGATTTCCAGATTGTTTTTGTGAATGACGGTTCTTCCGATAACGGCGGAAAAATCTGCGGAAAGGCTGCTAAAAAGCATTCCAACATCACATATTTCAAAAAAGAAAACGGCGGTGTTTCTTCGGCAAGAAACAAGGGAATGGAGCTTTCCGAGGGTAAGTATATCCTTTTTCTCGATGCTGATGATACTCTTTCCGATAACACTCTTGAGGTTATTTATAATTTTTTTGAAGAGCATTATGATGAAACAGACCTTGTAACATATAAAATTATTCCGTATTGGGAAAATAAGCGATTTGCAATGCATTATCGCTATAAGTTTCTTAATGAATCAGGCGTTTATGACCTTAATGACGAAGTTTACTGTTATATTGCACAGACAACAATGAATATCTGTGTAAAGAATAACCGTGAAAACAATATTCTTTTTGATACGTCGCTTGTATTTCATGAGGATCAGAAATATTGCTACGATATAGTCAAAGAAAAAATGACTATCGGTTTCTGTTCGGAGCCTCAGTATTTGTATCTTCGCCACCCCGAAAGCACAACGAGCAAAAGAAGCTATGCCTATTATATATTTGAGGATACCATGCATATGTGGGAATCCCTTTTCGGAGAATATGAGGATGCGGTTCCTCCGTATCTGCAGTCCTTGTTTATAAATGACCTTAACTGGAAGGGTCTTAAGGATATCCTCATTCCTTATCATTATCCCGAAGCTGAGCGTGAAAACGCTGAGAACAGATTGATTTCTCTTATCAGCCGCCTTGATGACAATGTTATCCTCAAGCGTCCGTCAATGGATGTTTACCATAAGCATTTTCTTCTTAAACTCAAAGACAGCAAATCCGTTGATATTCTTTGCGGAGAAAAAGAAGCAAGCCTTATGTTTGATGAACAAATCATTTACAGGGCTGCAAAAATAGCTGCTGTTGTAAACAGATTCAAGGTAACGGGGAACAAGCTTCACTTTGATGCGTTCCTCAAGTCTCCCGTGTTTATGTACAGCGATAAGCCGACTGTTTATATTATCGCAGACGGTGAAAGAAAAGAGGTTGAAATAACCGAGTCGTTATATGACTACTATAAGGCGGGCTTCAAAACCGCAAAATTCTGGCGTATCGTACTTGATATTGATGTAACGGAAACAAAGCAGTTTGAATTTGAAGTTGAAATTAACGGTTACTATTATAAGCTTTCATATTATTACAGCAACAGCATCCCTCTTCAGAGAGGCAAAAAGAGAAGAGTATTCTTCAACGGAGGCAGATGCTACCGTGAGGAAAACGGTGTTTTCAGCATTTATTCCGATAAATGGCATGACAGCCTGCTTTACAGAATCTATACTTTTCTTATTAATTTCGTGTACTATTTCAAGGTTAATCCCAGAATAGTCTATCACAGAATCTGCGGTGACATTGAAATAAGAAAAAAACAGCGTTCATGGATTTATCTTGACCGCTACGGTGTTTTTGACAATGCTTACGACCAGTTCAAACACGATATAAAAATCAAAGACGGCGTAAAAAGATACTATATTCTCAACGAATGCGATTGGGATAAGCTTGAAGAAAAGTTTGAACCCGAAGAGAGAAAATATGTTGTAAGGTTTCAGTCGCACAGGCACAAAATGCTTTATCTGAGCTGCGAAAAGCTTATAACATCATTCTCTAATCTTTCTAATATCTGTCCGTTCGGTCCTGCCGCAATGCGTTGGTATGCCGACCTTGCACAGTTTGAGACTGTTTATCTTCAGCACGGTATTCTTCACGCAACCCTCAGAAATATGTATGCGAAAGAACGCAGCGTAATCGATAAGGTTGTTGTTTCAAGCGAATTTGAAGTGAAGAACTTTGTTGAGAATTACGGCTATTCGGAAGATGATTTAATCAAAAGCTGTATGCCTCGCTACGACTTTATCGAAGCTGAGGGCACGAAGAAAAACAGAATAGTTTTCTCACCCTCATGGCGAAGCAATCTTATAGGTCCGCTGGTCAACAACAGCCGTGAAGAAATGCCTGATGCATTTGTTGCTTCGGATTTTTATAAGCAGGTCAATGCAATTCTCAATTCCGACAGACTTCATAAAATGCTTGAGGAAAATGACCTCTATCTTGATTTCAAGAATCATCCCATATTCAAGTGCTATAACCATCTTTTTGAGGTTAAGAGTGACAGAATCTGCCTTGACGGATTTGACACAAACATGGATGAATACAAGCTGATGATAACCGATTATTCCTCGATTGTTTTTGATTCGGTTTATATGAACTGTCCGGTAATCTATTTTGTGCCGGACTACGATAAATTCCTTGCAGGTGTTTCGCATGGCTACAGAAAGCTTGATTTACCAATGGAGGAGGGCTTCGGTCCGTTCACTCAGACCGCTGATGAGCTGCTTGACAGGCTTGAGGAATATATCGGAAACGGATTTAAACCTCAGCCACCCTACAGCGACAGAATGAACGGCTTCTTCCTTTACAGGGATAACAATTGCCGCGACAGACTTTACGATGCAATAAAATAAGCTGAAATCCCTCGGTGAAAATCGGGGGATAATTTTTTACAAAAATCTTTTTTGATATGCACGCAAAAACAGTCACTTTGCAAGAATATGCTGTTTTTGATTTAAAATTGTTGACTTTAAAAATCATATTATATATACTTTATCTGTTATGTAATACGGACAGGAGAGTTATGTATGAAGAGCATTCCCGAATATTTCGGCTGCATGGTTTTTGATGATAAAGCCATGAAATCAAGATTGCCCAAAGACACATATAAGGCAATGAAAAAAGCTATTCAGGACGGCAAGCGTCTTGATATTGCGGTTGCCAATGTCGTTGCAAATGCCATGAAGGATTGGGCGGTTGAAAACGGTGCAACCCATTTTACACATTGGTTCCAGCCTATGACGGGCATAACCGCCGAGAAACATGACAGCTTTATTTCTCCCTGCAATGACGGCACGGTTATCATGGAATTTTCGGGTAAAGAGCTTGTTAAGGGCGAATCCGACGCATCAAGCTTTCCCTCGGGCGGACTCCGTGCAACCTTTGAAGCACGAGGCTATACCGCATGGGACCCCACTTCATATGCATTCATCAAAGAGGGCGTGCTCTGCATTCCTACGGCTTTCTGCTCCTACGGCGGCGAAGCTCTCGATATGAAAACTCCTCTTCTCCGTTCAATGGAAGCAATCAGCAAGCAGGCGGTAAGAATTCTCAGACTCTTCGGTCAGGAGCACAAAAGCGTTAAAACCACCGTCGGTGCAGAGCAGGAATATTTCCTTGTTGATAAAGAACTCCATAACAAGAGAAAAGATCTTATTTTTACGGGCAGAACTCTTTTCGGTGCAAGACCTCCCAAGGGTCAGGAGCTTGATGACCACTATTTCGGCTCAATCAAACCCCGTGTTGCGGCTTTCATGAAGGATCTCAACGAAGAACTCTGGAAGCTCGGTGTTCTTGCCAAAACAGAGCATAATGAGGCTGCTCCCGCACAGCACGAGCTTGCTCCCATATTCTCAACAACAAACATCGCTACCGACCATAATCAGCTCATAATGGAAATTATGCAGAAGGTTGCAAAGAAGCATGACATGGTGTGCCTTCTTCATGAAAAACCCTTCAAGGGCGTAAGCGGCAGCGGTAAGCATAATAACTGGTCAATCACCACTAAAGACGGTGTTAACCTTCTCGAACCCGGCGAAACACCTTATGATAACGCTCAGTTCCTTCTGTTCCTTTGTGCGGTTATCAAAGCGGTTGACAATTATCAGGATCTTCTCAGAATTTCCGTTGCAAGTGCAGGTAATGACCACCGTCTCGGTGCCGCGGAAGCACCTCCCGCGATTGTTTCGATGTTCCTCGGCGACGAGCTTAATGAAATCCTTGAATCCATCGAAAACGGAACTGCTTATGAGGCTAATGAAACCGTTCAGATGAAGGTCGGTGTTCACGTTCTTCCCAGATTTCCCAAGGATACAACCGACAGAAACAGAACATCTCCCTTTGCTTTCACGGGTAATAAATTTGAGTTCAGAATGCTCGGTTCCGCAAGCTCAATTTCAAGTGCAAATATTGTTCTCAATACCGCCGTTGCTGATTCACTCAAATCCTATGCGGACAGGCTTGAGAATGTTGATAACTTTGAAGACGCACTTCATAATCTTATCCGTAAGACCATAAAAGACCATAAGAGAATCATCTTCAACGGCAACGGCTACGGCGATGAATGGACAAAAGAAGCTGAGAAAAGGGGACTCTCCAACCTCAGAACAACTCCCGATGCTCTTGCACACATGACGGATGAGAGAAATGTTAAGCTTTTTGAAGAGCATAAGGTTTTCACAAAAGAGGAGCTTGAAGCCCGTCAGGAAATTTATCTTGAAAACTACTGCAAGACCCTCAATATCGAGGCACGCACAATGATTGATATGGTAAACAAGGATATCCTTCCTGCAATCAGCAGCTATTCGGGCGAAATCTGCACCAATGCAGCTGCAAAGAAATCCGTTTTTGCGTCTGTTGACTGTACTTACGAAGAAAAAACCGCAGAAAAGCTTTCGGTTCTTTCGCTTTCGATTTATGAAAAAGTCAGTGAACTTGAGTCAAACCTTAAAACTGCAAAAGCAGAGAAAAATATTGCCGTTCAGGCAGATATATTCAAAGACACAATTATTCCCGTTATGGAAAGCCTCAGGGCGGATGTTGATGCATCGGAAAAAATTTCTTCCGCAGAATTCTGGCCTTATCCGTCGTACGGCGAGCTTCTTTTCGGAATATAAAAAATCAGCCATGCTGTTCAGCATGGCTGTAATTATTTTATTTATTATCCGCCTGTCTTATTGCAACTCGTCTTACCTTGCCGCTGAAGGTTTTGGGAAGCTCGTCAACAAATTCAACAATTCTGGGATATTTATAAGGAGCAGTGTTTGTTTTGACATAGTTCTGAAGCTCCTTGACAAGTTCATCCGAACCTTCAAATCCGTCACGCAGAACAACGGTTGCCTTAACAACAAAGCCTCTTACGGGGTCGGGGACACCTGTAACCGCAACTTCAAGAACTGCGGGATGCTCAAGCATAACGCTTTCAATTTCAAATGGTCCGATTCTGTAACCCGATGATTTGATAACATCGTCGTTTCTGCCGAAGTAAACAAAGCGTCCCTGTTCATCACGGTAAGCAAGGTCGCCCGTGTGGAAAAATCCGCCTCTGTATGCATCCGCCGTGTCTTCCTTGCTGAAGTTGTAGCCGGAAAGAACACCGCAGGGATGCTCTTCGGGAGTGGGGGATTTGATGCAGATTTCGCCGATTGTACCGCGCTGGCAGTGATTGCCATCTTCATCAAGAATATGAACATCAAGACCGGGTGCAGGGAATCCGATTGCGCCCGGAACGGGTTTTGTCCAGGGGTAAATCGTGCAGATGCTTACGGGTGTTTCGCTCATGCCGAAGCCTTCGTGGATTTCAAGACCTGTTGCCTCTTTCCATTTGTTGAAGATATCGGCGTTGAGTGCTTCGCCTGCGGTGCAGCAGTGCGTGATTGATGAAAGGTCATATTTGCTTACATCGTTCTGAAGCATAAGTCTGTACATGGTGGGGGGAACACAGAATGTTGTGATTCTGTATTTTTCAAGCTTTGAAAGAATATCTGCACCGTCAAACTTATCGAAATCATAAACAAAGTTTGCTGTTTCACCCATCCACTGACCGTAATATTTGCCCCAGAGCGATTTTGCCCAGCCTGAGTCGGAAACCGTGAAATGAATACCGCCGTCAACAACATGATGCCAGAAAACGCCGGTCATAATGTGGCCGAGGGGATATCTGAAATCGTGTGTGATGATTTTGGGATAACCTGTTGTACCCGATGAGAAGTTGATAATCATTGTGTCATCAACGGTTGTTGCGGCTTCTCCCGTGGGTCTTGTCCAGTCTTCGCTTGCATTCTCAAAGCCTTCTTCAAAGTCAATCCAGCCTTCAACGGGTTTATGCTTTGTCACAAAACGTTTTTCAATTGTTTCGTATTGATCAAGAACGGAGTCAAAATCAGTTGTGCAGTCGTCATCGCCGGTGATAATGGCATATTTGATTTTTGCCTTGTTGCAGCGGTAAACATAGTCTTTACCCTTGAGCATATTCGAAGCAGGCACCATGATTGCACCGATTTTGTTCAGAGCAAGAGTGATAACCCAGAAAAGATAGCTTCTTTTAAGGATGAGAAGAACGGGATCTCCCTTCTTCACTCCTTCCGAAACAAAGTAGTTGGCTGCTTTGTCCGAAAGACGCTTCATATCGCCGAAGGTAAATCTTTTTTCTTCGTTTGTGTTTGAAACATAAAGAAGAGCAAGCTTATCGGGTTTTTCCGTTCCGAGAACATCGATAACATCGTAAGCGAAGTTAAAGTCATTTTCGTATGTGATTTTAAAGTTTTCACGGCAGTCTTTAAGAGAGATGAACGATTCTCTTGTTCTGCCTATGAATTTTTCGTAAATAGCCATTATTTCGACTCCTGAATTTTATTTTAAAACAAGTGCGATGAACTGCGCCTGAGTATCGCCCACGTTTTTATGTGCGTGAGGGATGGTGGAATCAAAATATGCACTGTCGCCTTCATTCAATTCATAGCAGATATCACCGATATAAAGATGGAGTTTGCCGGAGAGAACGTAGTCGAATTCCTGTCCTTCATGCTCGTCCATTACGGGAGGATTGCCCGTGGGGTCGATTGTAACAAGGAAGGGTTCGGCTTTTTTGTTTCTGAAAGTGTATGCAAGGTGTGAGAAAACATATCCGGGGTTTCTGTTAACAACAAAGCCTTTGCCGTTTTTAACAACCGTGCAGTTGGAAAGACGGGGTGATTCACCGCTGATGATATCAAGAATATCAACGCCGAGAATAAGGGCGATGTTGTTGAGTGTGCTGATAGCAAAATCGTATTCACCGTGCTCAAAGGATATGTAGTTTTCCTCGGAAATTTCGAGTTTTTCAGCCATTTCTGCAGAAGAAATTCCGCAGGTTTCGCGAAGGGAAGCAACTCGCAGGCCTATTTCTTTTAATTCAAGCATGTGGGTTCCTCCTGAAAATAATTAATAGTTATATCCAAGCTCAACAGCTTTGATGTTGAGTTCGATAAGATTCTGTTTCTTTGCGGGAACAAGCTTTTTCATGGTTGTTTCTACGTTTTCATAGGGCATAACGCCTGCTTTTGCGATAACGTGACCAATCATAATCATGTTTGCAAGTCCGGGAAGATTTTCGTCTGAAGCGAGCTTTGTTGCGGGGATGTAATAAACCTCAACATCGTCTCTTTCAACCTTACGGTCGATGAGTGAGCTGTCAACAAAAATCTTTGCGCCGGGAACGGCTGTGCTTTCAAACTTATCAAGTGAAGGAAGGTTCATCGCAACAAGAACGTTGGGGTTTGAAACGATGGGTGAACCGATTTTTGTGTCGCTGAGGATGATTGAGCAGTTACATGTACCGCCTCTCATTTCGGGACCGTAAGAGGGGAGCCAGCTTACTTCTCTTTCTTCAAGAAGACCGTCATATGCAAGGAATTTACCTGAGAAAAGGATACCCTGACCGCCGAAACCGGCAAGAAGAATTTCATGTGTCATAATTATTCTGCCTCCTTTTCAGCTGTCTTATCTTTGTAAACACCGAGGGGATAATAAGGAATCATGTTTTCCTCAAGCCACTCAAGAGCCTTGTCGGGCTTAAGACCCCAGTTTGTGGGGCAGGTTGAAAGAACTTCAACAAGTGAGAAGCCCTTGCCTTCAAGCTGATTCTGGAAAGCCTTCTTGATAGCTTTCTTAGCATTTTTTACGTTCTTTACGTTGTTAACAGCAACTCTTTCAAGATATGTTGCGCCGTCAACGTTTGAAAGAAGCTCACAAACCTTAACGGGAAGACCAACCTGCTCGGGATTTCTGCCGTAAGGTGAAGTCTGTGTAACCTGACCGGGGAGAGTGGTGGGAGCCATCTGACCGCCTGTCATGCCGTAGATTGCGTTGTTAACGAAGATGATTGTGATGTTTTCGCCTCTTGCTGCGGAATGAACTGTTTCTGCAGTACCGATAGCGGCAAGGTCGCCGTCACCCTGATATGTGAAAACGATGTTTTCGGGGTATGAACGCTTAACACCTGTTGCAACTGCGGGAGCTCTGCCGTGAGCAGCCTCAATCATGTCGCAATTGAAATAGTTATATGCGAAAACAGAGCAGCCAACGGGTGCAATACCGACGGTCTTGCCTTCAATGCCGAGTTCGTCAATAACTTCGGCAACAAGACGGTGAATGATACCGTGTGTGCATCCGGGGCAATAATGAAGGGGTACATCGGCAAGTGCCTTGGGTTTTTCAAAAACTATCATTATTTGTCACCTCCGACGGAATTTGCTTTATCAATTGAATTAAGAACATCTTCTGTTGTGGGAATCATGCCGCCTACACGGCTGCAGAGAAGAACGGGCTTCTTGCAACGGGTTGCAAGCTCGATATCTTCAATCATCTGACCCATTGAAAGCTCAACGCTGATGAATGCCTTGACTTTGTCGGCAGCAGCATTGAGAACAGCCTTGGGGAAGGGCCAGAGAGTGATGGGACGGATCATGCCGACCTTGATACCCTTTTCACGTGCCTTGTCGATTGCATTCTGTGAAACTCTGGCAGCAACACCGTATGCAACGATGCAGATTTCAGCATCTTCCATGCGGTATTCGTCATACATAACTTCTTCAGCTTCGATTTTTGCGTAACGCTCGTAACGTTCGATATTGTATTTTTCAAGCTCTTCGGGCTGAATGAAAAGTGAGTTAACAACGTTGTGGGGACGCTCGCAGTTTGTGCCGCAAGCTGCCCAGCCTGATTTGTCATACTCTGTGATTTCACCCATATCAAGCGAAACGGGTTCCATCATCTGACCCATTGTGCCGTCTGAAAGAAGCATAGCAGGCATTCTGTATTTTTCAGCAAGGTCAAAGCCTTTGAATGTAAGGTTAACCATTTCCTGAACCGACGCGGGAGCAAGAACGATGAGATGGAAGTCGCCGTGGCCTGCACTCTTTGTTGCCTGGAAATAGTCTGACTGTGAAGGCTGAATACCGCCGAGACCGGGGCCGCCTCTCTGAACGTTGATGATGAGTGCGGGAAGGTCTGAGCCTGCAAGGTAGGAGATACCTTCGCTTTTGAGCGCGATTCCGGGGCTTGAGCTTGATGTCATTGCTCTTTTGCCTGCGGCTGCAGCGCCGTAAATCATGTTGATAGCTGCGATTTCGCTTTCAGCCTGTAAAAATGTTCCGCCGATAACGGGCATTCTTTTTGCCATGTAAGCGGCGATTTCCGTTTGAGGTGTTATGGGATAACCGAAGTAATGGCGGCAGCCTGCCATGATAGCAGCTTCGGCAAGAGCTTCGTTACCCTTCATTAAAACTTTTTCAGCCATGTTCTTTCTCCTTATTTCTCAACAGTAATTACGCAGTCGGGGCACATGGTTGCACAGAATGCACAGCCGATGCAAGCTGACTGGTCGGTGATACCTGCGGGATGATATCCCTTGGCATTGATTTCATCTTTGAGGAGAGCCACAATTTTTTTAGGGCAAGCTCCTACGCAAAGACCGCATCCTTTGCAGCGGTCAACATTGAATGTTACTTTTGCCATAAATCTTCCTCCAATTAATCATGAGTTACCTTTTGCCCACGATTGCTTGACATAAAGTCTGATCGGGGTGCAGTTGATAACTTTATCTTTGAGATTTCCGTAAAGTTCTTCTCTGACGGTTGTCATTCTGACGGGCAGACCTGTTGCCTCTGAAATTCCGTTTGCATAGTCAACCGAATTGAGAACGGTTTCTTCGTCGGTTTCATCTCCGAGGTTGGAGTTGTTGACTATACCCGTAAACTTCATTCCGCATGCGGTTTCGATTTCTTTCATAACTTCAACAGTCGATGCACAGTCGGGAGTGAGGGGTCTGTATTTATTGATTACAAGCAGAAATTCGTAGTCATTCTGCTCAATGATTGCGGGAGTGTATCTTCCGAGGGCGAGAGCACCTCTGTCATCACCGCCGACATCAATAACCGCCCTTAATGACAAGTCATCGATTATCGCATAGGCTTCCGCAGGCATTGCGGGAACATCAACATTGGAGTTTGCGAATTCCGAAGAAATGAGGTGAATTCCTTTTTCTTCAAGATATTTTTCACTGTCCTTCGAACGAAAATAGGGATTGACAATGTCTAAATCGGCAATGCTTACCTTATCGTATTCCTCACGAAGCTTCAGTGCGTAATTAACGGCAATGTTTGTTTTTCCGCTTCCGTAATGACCTGCAAAAAGCGTTATTCTTTTGCTGTTCATATTAAAGAACCGTTACCCAGCCGAACTTATCTTCGCAGGTGCCGCCCTGGATACCTGTTACGGTGTCGTAAAGCTTCTGGCTGATTTCGCCGATGTTGCCGCCGTTGATGGTCATAACATCATCCTTGTAACGGAGCTTGCCGACGGGCGAGATAACAGCTGCAGTGCCTGTGCCGAAGCATTCTTCAAGAGTGCCTGACTTCTGAGCTTCAAGAAGCTCGTCAACGGAAATCTTTCTTTCTTCAACGGGAAGACCCCAGCTCTTGCAAAGCTCGATAACCGAGTTTCTTGTGATACCGGGAAGGATGCTGCCGTTAAGCATGGGAGTTACGATTGTTCCGTTAATCTTGAAGAAGATGTTCATGGCACCGACTTCTTCGATATATTTTCTCTCAACGCCGTCAAGCCAGAGAACCTGTGAATAGCCGTCGTCGTGAGCCTTGACCTGTGCTGCAAGGCTTGCTGCGTAGTTACCGCCTGTTTTTGCAAAGCCCATACCGCCCTTGACAGCTCTGACGTAATCGTCTTCAATCCAGATGCCTACGGGAGCAAGTCCGCTTGAGTAGTAAGCACCTGAGGGGGAGAGGATAACGATGAAGAGGTATGTCTTTGAAGGTGCAACGCCGAGGAAATCGTCTGTTGCGATGATGAAGGGACGGATGTAAAGCGATGTGCCGGGAGATGAGGGAATCCAATCCTTGTCAACTCTTACGATTTCACTTACAGCCTGAACGAAATCTTCAACGGGAAGCTCGGGGATGCAAAGACGCTTGTTTGTGTCGTTTGTTCTCTTTGCATTCATTTCGGGACGGAAAAGACGAACTTCGCCGTCAGCTCCTTTATAAGCCTTAAGGCCTTCAAACATTTCCTGGCCATAGTGGAAAACCATGCAAGCGGGGGAGAGAGTGAGATTTCCGTAAGGAACTATACGGGGATCGTGCCAACCCTGACCTTCGGTGTAGTTCATGATAAACATGTGGTCGGTGAAAATTTTGCCGAAGCCGAGATTGTTCTCATCGGGCTTCTGCTTAGGAGCAGTTGTTCTCTCAATTTTGATATTTAACATTTAAAAACACCCTTTCGGTAAAAATTACAAAATTAAAGTCCGTATTTTTTGGCGGCTTCTTCTCTCATTTTATATTTGAGAATCTTGCCTGCAGCGTTTTTGGGGAAGTCGCTCACAAATTCAATGTAACGGGGAACTTTATGACGTGCCATGTGTGACATGATGTAATCGCTCATTTCTTTCTCCGTCATGGTTTCACCCTCTTTAAGAATAATGCAAGCCATGATTTCTTCGCCGTAACGCTTATCGGGAACGCCGATAACCTGAACGTCCTGTACTTTATCGTGAGTGAAGATGAACTCTTCAATTTCACGGGGATAAATGTTTTCGCCTCCGCGGATAATCATGTCCTTGAGTCGGCCCGTGATAAGGTAATAACCGTCAGGTCTTCTGCAAGCAATATCACCGCTGTGAAGCCAGCCGTCTTTATCGATAGCTGCTTCGGTGGCTTTGGGCATTTTGTAGTAGCCCTTCATTATATTGTATCCCCTTGCGACGAATTCACCGTTCTCACCGTCGGGAAGGTCTTCGCCTGTTTCGGGGTCAATAATCTTACATTCAATGTGGGGGAATGCACTGCCGACTGTTTCTGTTCTGTCTTCGAGTGATTCGTTGACCTCACCCATTGTGCAGCCGGGTGAAGCTTCCGTCTGACCGTAAACGCTGATGATTTCTCTCATGTTCATTTCGGCGGCGGCACGCTTCATGAGGTCGGGAGGACAGTTTGCACCTGCCATGATACCTGTTCTCATATATGAGAAATCGGTTTTAGCAAAGTCCTCATGCTGGAACATTGCAATGAACATGGTGGGTACGCCGTTGAAGCAGGTGATATGTTCCTGGTTGACGCAGGCGAGTGACGATTTAGCCGAGAAATAAGGAAGAGGTGACATTGTTCCGCCGTGGGTCATCATGGATGTCATTGAAAGCACCATTCCGAAGCAGTGGAACATGGGAACCTGAATCATCATTCTGTCGGCTGTGGATAAATCCATTCTGTCGCCGATGATTTTGCCGTTGTTGACGATGTTGTAGTGAGTGAGCATAACACCTTTGGGGAAACCTGTTGTTCCCGAAGTGTACTGCATATTTGCAACATCGTGGCAGTCAACTGCGGCGGCTCTGCGGTAAACTTCTTCAATGGGAACTCTGACTGCCATATCCATAGCTTCTTCCCATGTGAGACAGCCTTTCTGGCGATAGCCTACGGTAATGATGTTACGCAGGAAGGGAAGTTTACGGCAGTGGAGAGGCTTGCCGGGAACGGCAACCTCAAGCTCGGGGCAGAGAGTTGCGATTGATTCCGCATAGTTTGAGTCGAGGCATGACTCGATGGTGATGAGTGTGTGAGTATCGGACTGCCTGAGAAGATACTCAATCTCATGGATTTTGTATGCTGTGTTAACAGTGACAAGAACGGCACCGATTTTGGTTGTTGCCCAGAATGTGATGAACCACTGAGGAAGGTTTGTGAGCCATACAGCAACCTTGTCACCGGGCTTTACGCCGAGAGCAATGAGTGCTCTTGCACAGTTGTCAACATCGTCTCTGAACTGTGAATATGTTCTTGTGTAGTCAAGGGTAGTGTATTTATAAGCAATCTGATCGGGAAATTTCTCGACCATTGTGTCAAGAACCTGCGAGAAGGTTTTGTTGATAAGCTTATATTTTTCCCAGACAAACTTACCGCTTCCGTCACGGTTTGTGTAAAGAAGCTCTTCGCTTCTTTTTTCTGTGTCAAAATTCGTTATTGCGTTGATAAAGTGGGGGAACACGATTTCCGCAATGCCGAAATCTTCGATCGTTTCGGGCTGACATTCATATGAAAGAAAGCCGTCATAGTTGACCGATTCGAGCGCACGTATCATTGTGCCGAGAGGAAGGTCTCCTTCACCGATGAGTCTGTATCTTACTTCTCCGTTTTCGACAACAGAATCCTTGACGTGAACATGCTTTATGTATGCACCGAGATTTGTGATTGTTGTATCGGGTTCTTCACCGAAATCTCTGTAGGGATGGTTGATATCCCAGAGAGCGGCAAGTGCATCGCAGGCAAAGACATTGAGCAGGTCGCGGAGTCTGGAAGTGTCAGCATAAATACCGACTGTTTCAACGAGAAGCGTAACGTTATCCTGCTCTGCTTTCTCGATGAGTCTGCCGATAATCGATATAACGTTGGAATCTTCAATATTCTTTTCTGCGCCTGTTGCATATGCGTGAATTCTGACATAGGGGCATCTGATTCTTGATGCGATTTCGATTGCGGTTGCGATTTCTTCAAATCCGTCATCTGCGGTTTTGTCATCTGCAATATTGCAGAATGTGTCGATGCAGGGAACGGAAAGTGAATTTTCAAGCAGCTTGTGAACCGTAGCTGCGGAATTAGCTTTGCTGAAGGGTGCGTCTGAGCCTGTAAATCTGGAATCTGTTATATTGTGAATTTCAATACCGCTGAAGCCGAGGTCGTTTGCGGTATTTACGAATTCAGCCCATGAAAGCTCCTGCCACCCGTTGGTTGAAAATGACAGTTTCATATAGCTTTCTCCTCATAAACAATTTTGTTGATTGCATTGACATAAGCGACGATGCTTGCACCGATGATATCGGTTGAAACGCCCTTGCCCGAATAGAGCTTGCCGTTTGAACGAAGCTTTACAAGTGCCTCACCCATAGCCTCATGACCTTCGGTAACGGACTGGATCTGGAAATCGTCAAGCTCGTAGTGGTGACCGATGATATGTTCAACCGTTCTGAATGCGGCATCAATCGGACCGTCGCCCATGCATACTGCCTTGAGGGTTCTGCTGCCTTTTTCGAGAACGATATTTGAAGTTGACGAAATAAGATTACCCGAATTTATTACATAGCTCTGAAGTCTGTATGTGGGAGGTACCTGATGGGCAACGTTTGCGATGATTGTGTCAAGCTCTTTTGCACCGACCTGCTTCTTGCCTGCAATTTCTTTGAATGCTTCGAATACCTTTGCGGTATCGTCTTCGGAAAGCTCATAACCGAGGGATACGATTGCTTTGCTTACCTTGGCGATATCTGCGGTGTTGTCAAGCAGAACGTTGCTTGCGGAAGCAGCTGATGAATTTCCGAAAGATGCGGCACCCTTGTGGCTGTCACTCGTCATTCCGAGAATAAGCTTTGCGGAATGGTTGATTGACATCGAGTTGACTCCGTATGTAACATCAAGAGTGTGACCCTTGACCTGAAGAGCTTTCATAACGTGCTCAAGGTCGGGGAGTGCTTCGCTGCCGATGCAGGTTTTAATCTGGGATGCACCCGATGAGATGCAGGAGAATACGCAGGCATTTGCCATATCGAGAGCATTGCTGCATTCTGCACTCAGAGTAATGTTTTTTGCATCGGGAACGGTTACGTAAAGCTCGTTGATGAGAGATGCGAATTCATCGGGAAGAAGTGCACCTGCGGTATCGCAGAGAGTAACGGTTTTTGCACCGTTTTCGATTGCGATTTTAACTGCTTCGAAAAGATATGCTTTATCTGCTCTTGTTGCGTCAACTGCAGCAAATTCAACATCACTGCAGATTGATGAACAGTATGCCGTAAGAGTTCTGATAAGCTCAAGCATCTGAGCAGGTTTTTTATGATAGAAGTATTCCATCTGAACTGCGGAAACGGGAAGCGAAACAAGAAGACGGGGCTTTTTTGCGCCTGAAATGGATTTCATGGCTCTGTCTGCTTCTTCCGTTGTTATTCCGACGGGGCATGATAGAATGCTGTTCTTTAGGAGGGGACTTATAGTGCGCAAAACAAGAGTGTCGATTTTTTCGTCGGTAATGGGAGCCGCTTCGATTACATCGATGTTGAGTTTGTCAAGAAGCTTTGCAATCTCAAGCTTTTCTTTGAAGCTGAGAGCAATGTCGCCTCTGCGTGCGCACTCTCTGAGTGTTGCGTCTGTGATTGTGATTTTTTTCATGCTAATCTCTCCTTTTTGAACAGCATTTCCTGACGGAATATGCAATTAATAAATACTTTTGCACTATAAAGTTCCTTATATTATAATAAAATGCTTGTCTGATGTCAACCGAAAAAAAGCTAATTTAATATGTATAAAATAAAATTGTTTATAACAACAAAATGCACATATTAATGTGAATAAAAATATAGAATATGCACAAAAGCAAAAACGGGAAAAATATCCTTTTTACGGTTGACATTTGCATAAAAGTGGTATAAATTGTGAATATATTCATATGAAATCGTGGTGAGAATAATGGTTCAGGTTGCAGCGGCATTAATCCGTGACGGAGAAAAATTCATGATTTTTCAGCGTCCGTCAAACAAAACAAGGGCATATCAATGGGAGTTTGTGGGCGGTAAGGCGGAGCCGGGCGAAACGCTTGAAGAAGCGTTAATCCGCGAATGCCGTGAAGAAATCGGAGTTACGGTAAAAGTGGGGGATATCTTCATGGAGGTTGACCATGAATATCCGGATATCAGTATTCATCTGACCCTTTTCAATGCGGAAATCGTTGACGGAATACCTCAGAAGCTTGAGCATAACGATATCAGATGCATAACTCCCGATGAAATTCCGCAATATAATTTCTGCCCTGCAGACGATGTGATTCTCAAGAAAATCAAGGAGGAATTCTGATGGTATTATTTATTGAATATCCGAAATGCACAACCTGTCAGAAAGCGAAAAAATGGCTGGATGACAACGGAATTGAATATATTGACCGCCATATAAAAGAAGAAAAGCCGACATATAATGAGCTGAGGGAATGGCACGCAAAAAGCGGTTTGCCATTTAAAAAATTCTTCAATACAAGCGGTCTTCTCTATAAGTCCATGGAGCTTAAAGATAAGCTTCCCGCAATGAGCGAAGATGAGCAGCTGCAGCTTCTTTCAACCGACGGTATGCTCGTTAAAAGACCGATTATTGTTACGGAAAACACCGTTCTGACCGGCTTCAGACCTGCGGAATGGGAGAAACTCAAATAAGAAAAAACAACCGCTATGATTGCCTTCAGAGCATCATAACGGTTGAATTTTTATTTAAGAAATTCCTTGAGAATATGCGGCTTTTTGGTTGTTATATTATCGGGCTTAAGGTTGAGAACCTTCGGCATATCGGCAGGCTTGTTGACAGTCCAGAGAGACACAAGCAAGCCGTTTTTTCTCATGGTATCAACGAATAATTCCGTTGCATGGGTATAGTTTGAATTGATTCCGATTGCACCGTAATCACGGACTTTTTTTGCCACGTTCCGCAATGCCGCAATATCCGATGCTTCTTCGCGGGAGATGTTGTAATTGAGGTAATACGGAATTTCGGAATCTCTTTTTACAGCCTCAACAAAGTGCTCGAAAACGCCCGTATAGAACACTCTTTCCGTCAGACCGTACATCATGACAAGCTTGTCTACCGCAGAGAGATTTGCGGTTGATTTGATGTCGAGATTAATCATGCAGGTATCACTCTGCGCAACGGCTTCAAGCGCATTCTCAAGGAAAACACCCTGAGTGTTTGACGGTGCATTGCTGTGAATTATAACGGGGGTGCCGTCGGGACGGAAGGTTACGTCAAATTCGACAATCTGTGCTCCGTGGGATATGGATGTGTTGATTGAGTCAACCGAATTCGGTTTGGTATTCATCGCTCCTGTATGATAAGTTACGGTGAAATCTTCGGGCAAATCCGATTTTGCTTTAAACATATTTTTGTTTTTCTTTACGTACTTTTTTGCAAAATAATCATATAGTCTGCTTCGGATACTGTTCATAATAATCATCCTCCGAATAAAATTAAATCATATTTCATATATAAAGTCAAATAAAAGAATATAAAAATATCTGTAATAATTCATAAAAGTTATTGATTAATTCAAAAAAATATGTTATAATCTTACAAAACATATGTAAGAGGAGGCGCTTCGGTGGAAGAAAGAACAAACGCTGCCTATGAAGAAGAAAACGGCGGTATAGTCATAGACTATGAAAAAGGCGTTAAAAATCCGTTGCTCAATAACAGAAGATATATCGGCAACAAAGAGAGAATAGGTTATCTTCTGAACGATGTTTCCGCCAGCTTTAATATAAGTAAATATAATGACAGATTCATTTATGATATCGTTAAAATCGACTTTGACTTCCTTGCTGTTTTCGGACTGTTTGCAGGCTTGTGGGATACGATAAACGATACCTTTATCGGCGTTCTTGTTGACAGAACCCGTACACGCTGGGGTAAATTCAAGCCTTACATACTTTTAGGCAAAATTCCTCTGATGATCATCGGCTTATGGTATTGGTTCATGCCGGTTATCTTTTCAGATACATCCGCAACATATGTGCCGAAGCTTGTATTCTATGCGATTTTCACCGTTATCTGTGAAACTGCAGGAACATTCACCTCAATTGCAGGCACGGGATTTATGGCAACCATAACCCCTGACCCGCTTGAGCGAACGGGACTGATAACCATGGCAAACCTTGTTTCGGGTCTTGTCGGTGAAAAGCTTCCCGAGCTTCTTTTCGGCGTTCTTCTTGACCTTGTCAATAACGAAGTTGTTTCATGGAACAGAACAAGTCTTTTCATGAGCTTCGGTATCGGTACCGCAGTTCTCGGCTGTGCACTTTCGTTCTATTTCATCTGTGTAACCAAAGAAAGAGTTTCGCAGACAATTGAAAAACCGAGCATAATTCAGGGCCTCAAGGCGATTATCAACAACAGACCCATTCTTCTTTATACACTGTCTGAATTCCTCGCCGGATTTGCCGTAAGCAAGAGCAGAATCAATTATTATATTGACGTTCTCGGTTCGGCAACATATCAGACAATTGTCGGTATTCCCGCATCTCCCGTTTCAACAATCAGCTATGCGTTCATCGCTCCGCTTCGCAAAAGACTTTCAACCAAGGCTATATGGATTCTTGAGGATGTCTGGACTGACGTATGCTGGCTTACGGTGTTCGGCATAGGCTCAATCGGCGGAATGGAAAAAGGTCTTTATAAAAACAAATGGGTAATGCTTCCCGTTATGGCTGTTGAGGAAGTTTTTGAAATGTGTGTTTACGGTCTGAGACACGTTATTCCCACTGAAATCCTCAACGAAGCCATGGACTACTGCGAATGGAAAAACGGCTACAGAGCAGAGGCTATGACGGGCGTTGCAAGAGGACTTGTAACAAAGCTTCAGGGCATGGTTATGGGTTCGATTCAGAACTTCATCATGAAGAGAATCGGCTATGTTCAGGGACTTTCAATCGGCACTCAGGCAGACTCCACAAAGTGGTGGATTTTTGCAATGGGAACAGGTATTCCTGTTATCACCGGTGCACTCGGCATTATTCCCAAGTTCTTCCATGACCTTAACGGCGAGAAGAGAGACAGAATGTACCGTGAGCTTTTTGCAAGACGCGAGGCAACAAGAAAGGCTATTGAGCTTGCAAAAGACAGCGAAGAGGTTGCAAAGATTGCCAAGGCACAGATGAACGCAGAATACGTTCAGGAAAACAGATAATGCATTAAAAGGGACTGTCTCACTAAGAGAAGAACAAAAGAAACAGAATATATAAAGAGCGACTTGCATCGGAATTTACACCTTCGCAAGTCACTTTTTATTGTATTTTAGAATAAAACCGCCGGGTTTATGTTTCTTTTTAGCCGTTTTTTCCGATTTGGCGTATACACATACGCCTTGCATCGGAAGAAAACGACTTCTTCATCTTATTGAGACAGCCCCTTTGTTTATACATTCGGAGGCGGACGATGAAAAAATTTGTTGTTGCTTTATTTGCGGTGATGTTGATTATAATTGCAGCTACGGGAATATTATCCGAGAGCATGGGTGCGTTGACCGCAGAGATAATATTTAAAGATAACGTATCCGTTTATTCCGTTTCGGAAAAATCAGAATCGGTAACGCTTAATGAAAATGATTACATATATTTCGGAGAGTTTAACGGCGAAAAGATACTGTGGAAAGTTCTTTCCGTGAACACGAACGGAGAGCCTCTTCTGCTCAGCGAAAAAATAATATGTTTTATGCCGTTCAATTCCGATGCGGAGCTTAAGCCGGGAAGCAGTGAATGGAGTTCGTCAACTGTCAGGGAATGGCTTAATTCGCAAGAAAACTCAGCGTTCAAGTTCAGATGTGCTGAGGACAACAAAATAAAAGATAACACGTTGATTTTTGAAGGCGGATTTCTTTGCCGTGATAACTTTTCGGATGCCGAAATTTCAGCGTTGAAAAACGGTGACGAAAAGGTGTTTTTGCCTACGGTTAAAATGCTTTCCGGTATTCCGACGGCAGAAAGAAAAAAATCGCCGACAGCCGAGGCGGTCAAAAATGACAATTCAAGATATTTGCAGTTGAGAAAATCATGCTGGTACTGGACTCAGAATTCAATCACCACAAACACCTCAAGTGTTTCTGCCGTAACATCTTCAGGCTCCTTTTATAAGTCCGTTTCCAATGACGGTCTGACGGGTGTATGTCCCGCAACGGTTCTGAAAACGGACAGCATTGCCGTCAAAGGCGGAAACGGAAGCATAAATACTCCTTATATTTTTGAATCGGAGGGATATTATGAATAAACTGAAAAACAGATATCCGAATGCCGATATATTCTTGTTCTTTTCCGTGATTTTTCTTGTGTTCTGGCTTTTTTGCACAAAGCTTATTGTCAAAATGGATGACGGACACTTCATGGGTATTCTTGCAAATGAAAATTTCACTCTCGGAGAGTGGCTGAAAAACAGATATGAAACCGTTTCGGGCAGAACAACGGGCGAAGCACTCATGATGACCTTCTTGAAATCGGATATAATTCTGTGGAAACTTTTCGGTTTTGCACTGTTTGAATATATAATATATTTTCTTTGTAAGCTGTCATCGAAAACGGAAAACACACGCAATGCCGTGTTGATAAGCTGCAGTGCGGTGTTTATTGTTTTTGCAGGTGTTCTGAACGCAGGTGCATTCTGGTTTGCAGGCTCGTTTACATTTCTTGTGCCGTGCACATTTATGCTTATAACCGTAACTCCCGCATTGTTTGATGTTCTTGAAATTGAATATCATCCCGTTCAAAAAATAATCGCCGTTCCCTGTGCTGCTGTTGCGGCATCTCAGGAACAGGCGGCGGTATGTACCTGTGCAATTTTAATTTGTATATTTATTTATTCATTAATTAAGAAGAAGCTTTATATAACATCATATTTTTCGTTTCCGGTTGCGGCGGCAGCGGCCGTTTATCTTCTTACAGCACCCGGGGTTGCAAACAGAGGATTGCAGCAGGCTGAAGATTCCTTTAAAGCATACGCCGGCTTCGGTTTGATAAAAAAACTCCTTCTCGGATTTTCAAATTACGGTTCTTATACTTTTTTCTTCTCGGTAATCGTAACCGTTTTGTTTACGGCTTTGCTGTCAAAGGCTGTTTGTGAATTATATGAAAGCAAAAACATAAAGAGGCTGTGCACAGTTACAACAGCAACGGTTGTTTTTACCGTTTCCGTCTATAATCTGATTCACTTTCTGATTGCCGGACAATCGGTGGATTCATATATGAAGCAAGCATTCACCGAAAACACATTGAACGCAGGTGTATATATAACAATTGCCTTAACGGCACTTATTATAGGCTTATGGGGTACGCTGATTATATTACTGATAAAGAAAAACTCCTCCGTGGGATTTATAACGGGATTATTCGGCTGTGCGGCATTGGGATGCGGTCTGATTATGGGATTTTCATCATCAATATATGCATCGGGAAAAAGAGTGTTTTTCTTTTCCGAAATATTCATGATTGCCGCCTGTGTGCTGCTTTTTTCAAAACTCAAGCCGTCGAAATTCTCCGATGTGTTTCTTCGGATATGGGTTTCGGTATCGCTTATTTTTTATGGTCTGGATGTTATAAACTTTTTGTTTATGGAAATTCCGATTATGAACTGATTATTTGCCAAGCAGCCATTCAACGGAAACACCGAGGATTTCGGAGAATATCATAAGCTCATAATCCGCAACAAATCTTGTTCCGATTTCAATTCTTGATATGCTGTCTCTTTCAATTGTTATGCCCTTAATTTGCATCCTTGCGGCAAGGTCAGCCTGAGAAATTCTCTTTTTGCATCTTGCTTCATGGATTCTTTCTCCGCAAACATTCTTTTTACCGTTAAAATCATATATTTTCATAATTTCGCTCCTGTGTTAATGATAAGAATTCTTCTTGACTTTAACACTTTTAAGGATATAATTGTGTTAAAGATAAGAATTACAGAAGCAGTTTTTGTATTCGGTGATTAATTATGAGGAAGTGATTGAAGTGGTTAATTGAGGTTGACACTGAATGTATACTAATTTATAATTTTGAATGTAATATATTATGAAAGGATGAATTCCATGGAAGCGTTATTACTTAAGTTGTTATCGGTTATTTTATCCGCTTTGATGTTCTTAAACAATGCTTTTTCGTTTGTTCTTCCGGAGGAGCCTGTTGAGAATGTCACGGGTATCTACGGGGCTGAACTTTTTGAAACAGACGAAGAAGTTACTGTGATTTCAGACTACGTTTCGTGGTATAATGCTGTTGATAAAAACAGTTCTTTGTATGAAAAATATGATTGGAAGTTTTTCTTTAACCGCAATATTGTTCTTTTAAACGTTGAGCTTCCGAATCAGGGATATACCGTAAGAGTGGATTCCGTTTCCGAAAACGGCGAAATACTTGAAATTGCTTATACCCTTATTGAGGGCAGCGGTGATTACGGAAAGTCTGTCGGCTATGAAGTTATCCTTATAGAAACAAGCAAAAATATCAAAACCGTTTCCGCAACGGAAGAAACGGTTAACAACATTCCCGAGATTATTCCTTCGGATAACCATTTTTTTGTTACAGACGAAGATAATTTTGATTTTGTGATGAATACGCCTATTGTTATTTGCAGCTGCAATGCCGTCAGTTCTTTATTCAATCCTGTTCCCGACGAGCTTGCAAAATATGATGCCGAATATTTCAATTCCGAAAATCTTGCTGTTATTCCCGTGGTTCTGCCCGGTTCAAGCTACGCAATAACGGTTGATTCCGTAAGCGAAAATAATGATACGGCAGTGGTCAATTATACCGTTTCTTCAAACGGAGAAGTCGGAACAACCGCAGAAATTCCGATGCTCATTTTTGTTGAAACAAATAAGAATATTGTGTTTGTTTCTGCAAACGAAACTTTTGTCAAACCCGAAAAGGTTTATGAAATGAAGGAGTTTGACGGCTACAGCTATTTTATATGTGAAGAAGAGAATTTTATAAGCAGCACTCCTTCATATACCGTTATTCACGATTCGGAAAGCTTCAATTCCGTGTTATCCGATTCTGCATCGGGATTTTCAAAATATGATGAAGATTATTTCAAGGAAAAATCCTTGGCACTTGCTGCTCATTATTTTATTGAAGACGGAATTTGCTTAAGACCTTCTGCCATAGAGCAAAAAGAGATTAAGAAATATAATTCAAACGGCGAACTTCTGGATATTGTGCAAAGACTTGAAGTATCCGCATGGACAGAAAACGAAAACACATCATATAAAAAAGGTTATTATTATATGGTGATTGAATGTGAAAAAGATATTGATGAAGTAAAATTAACCCAATTAGGTTTTTCAAGCGATTATGCGGTTTATGATTGCGAACAGTTTAACGGTCTCAGGCTTCTTGACGGAGAGTCATTGATAGTTTATGATTACGAAACATGGGAGAGACTGACCGATACAAACTGGTTTTACGGCATCAGCGGTATAAACGAGAAATATTTTGAAGAAAAGTCGGTGTCTCTTACCGCTGTTCTTGTGCCTCATGAATTTTATGATATAAAGGTTAATTCGGTTAATTTCAAGAATGCTTTGGTTGAAATTGATTGCTCAATGATTGAGAACGATGATTACGATCGTTCTTTAGTTAAATGTGAAATCATTGCGGTTGAAGCTCCCAAGGAAGCGAGCTTTGTTAATCTGACGGTGAATAACGATAAAATTGTTTTTGACCGCTACAGCCTCGGAAGATTCAATCTTACAACAGACGATGATCCCGTGCTTGTTTCCGATTATGAAACATGGAACGCTCTGCTTGAAAAATCGTCAGCAAGCCTTGATAAATACAATGAGGAATATTTTGAAAACAAATCCCTTGTTGTTGTTCCCGAAATTTTTGTAAACGGTGCAGTTGAAGCGGACTTGATTGAATTCCGAAAAAACGGTGATACTCTTGAACTCGTTTACGGCATGAATATGTTT
Source organism: Acutalibacteraceae bacterium (assembly GCA_045542715.1). Classification (GTDB taxonomy): domain Bacteria; phylum Bacillota; class Clostridia; order Oscillospirales; family Acutalibacteraceae; genus CAG-177. Next base: position 7,109 of record JAZQLN010000039.1, on the reverse strand, counting down.
CATGAAGCAGGATTTTCAACCATAATTGAAGATGCTATTGTATTTGAAGCTGACGGAGATATAAAGAATATTTCTGTTGCAAGAAAAGATTTGAAATGCAGCTGGAGAACATACGGGAATTACAGTCTCATGGTGAATGAGCCGACGGTTATTTCGGATTATTCGGAATGGGCTTCAATGGTCGATGTTACAAATGAAAAATATTCAATGTATGATGAAGAATATTTCAAGAATAAATCCGTTGTTGTTTTTACGGCGGTGCTTCCCGATTCGGGTGCTGAACCTATTGTTAAATATGTATATGAAGACGGAAATACACTTGAGGTCGCTTATACAACATACAGTACGGGCGGATTAGCCGTGATTTGTTATAAGGCTGTTCTGGTAGAGGTCAGCAAAAACATAACGGAAGTCAGCATGGAGAAAATAAGATAAAAAGCAGGGCGGGGGGCTTGCTCCCGCCGCAGAATAACATGAAAAAAGAGGTTGTTTCACCAATCGGTGAAGCAGCCTCTTTAACATATCTGTTATTATAATGACTCAACCGCTTTTTCAAGTGCATCAAGGTTTTTGTCTGTTGTTGCCCAGCTTGAGCAGAAACGGACTGCGGTTTTGTTTTCATCAATCGAACACCATTTTTCAAAAGAAAAGTTTTTTGAAAGTTCGGCGATTTCTTCATTTTTCAGAATTGGGAATTGCTGATTTGTTTTTGAATCCGCAAGGAATTCACAGCCGTGGCTTTCAAAGATTCTGCGGAGTCTTTTGGCGGCTTTTATTGCGTGTGCGGAAATTTCAAAATAAAGTCCGTTTTCAAAAAGAGCTTCAAACTGAATCCCGAGAAGTCTGCCTTTTGCAAGCAGACCGCCTTTTTGTTTGATTATATAACGGAAATCTTTTTTGAGATTATCGTTGTTTATTATGAGTGCTTCTCCGAAAAGTGCACCGACTTTTGTGCCGCCGATGTAGAATGCGTCGCAGTTTGCGGCAACATCGGGAAGAGTCATATCGCATCCGTCGGAAGCAAGTGCATAGCCGAGTCTTGCACCGTCAATGTAAAGAATGAGTCCGCATTTTCCGCATACCGAATAAATTTCTTCAAGCTCTGATTTTGAATAAAGCGTACCTTTTTCCGTGGGCTGTGAAATATAGACCATCGCAGGCTGAACGATATGCTCGTGAGCCTCATCGTTCCAATGTGAATTATAATAATTTTCAACCGCAGCTGCCGATATTTTTCCGTCGCAGGAGGGGAGAGAGATAACCTTATGCCCCGAAGCTTCGATTGCACCGCTTTCGTGAACGTTTATATGACCCGTTTCGGCACTTATAACACCCTGATGAGGTCGGAGTGCGGCAGAAATCACAACTGTATTTGTCTGCGTTCCTCCAACAAGAAAATGAACGTCACAGTCATCTTTTCCACAGGCTTTTTTGATGAGATTTGCGGCGTTTTCGCAGTGAGGATCGCAGCCGTATCCGATTGTCTGCTCCATGTTTGTTTCCGAAAGCTTCTGAAGTATAAGAGGGTGTGCACCTTCAAGATAATCACAGTCAAAACGAATCATTTTATTTCTCCTTAATTTTCTTTTCGGAAAGCATTCCTGCAAGGCAGATAACAGCCGCAACAACACAGACGGCAAGCATGATAACAAAAACGGCATTCCAGCCCTTGGACTGAGAAACGGCACCGAGGGTATAGGAGGTTACGGTGCTTCCGATATAGCAGAATGTGTTGAGCAGACCTGCGGCAAATCCGGCATTGAGAAGACGGCGGTGATCGAGGGCAAACATGCTTGTGATAACGTTGTTAACCATCGCCATTCCGCAGGAAATGCCGATAAAGCAAATCATGATTGCAACAATGCTGTGTATTCTGAGCGATATGAGAATTCCTGTGCAGAGTAAGGCGGAAAAAATGTAAAAAATGGAATTCATTGCTGCGTGGGAACTGATTTTTTCGTGAACTTTCTTGGCGATTGCAGCACCCATGGTTGAAACCATGGGAAGAAGAAGTGTCAGCAGAATCGAGAATTCCTGAGGGATTTTGAATTCTTCATAAAGCACCGAGGGTACCCATGTTGTAATGCCGTCTTTGATGAATCCGTTTGCGATTCCCGCAAAAGCCGTGATGAAAAGAGCAAGAAGAACAACTCTGCCCATTCTGACCTTTTCATTCTTCTTTTCAACGGTTTCAACAGCTTTTTTGCCGCCTTTTCCGAAGAGCGAGAACCATATGATTGCACTGATAACAAGCACAACGCTTGCAACATAAAAAACTGTTTTCCATGTGCCGAAACGTACCGAAACAGATGAAATGCCGTATGCAACAAGCGTACCGATTGCAACGGTGGTGCTCATTGCAAGGATAGCTTTGGGTAATTTTTTATCCGAAACGTAGTCCGAAAGCGTTTTTATGAGCGTACTCCAGAGAACGGACTGAACGATGCCGTTACCCATCCAGATGAATTTCATCAGCGATATATCGGCACAGACGGGCATGAGAATGTTCATCACTGCCGAAATCATCAGAGAAAGAAAAATCATTATTTTTGCATTGTATTTCTTTGAGAGAATTCCGTTGACAAGCTGACCTGCTCCGTAAGCAAAAAAGAAAAATGAGCTTACAAGCCCCGCATCCGCCTTGGTCACTCCGAGGTCGGAAATAATCGCAACGATTGATGCGTTGAAGTTCAGTCTGCCGATGTATGCGGCTGTGTATGCCAGCCAGCAGATAAATATGATTTTATTTTCTTTACGATTGTCAATTTTTGAAACAGTTTCCATTTTAATCATCTCCAAACGGATAGTTTACCACTTTCCCATAATAAGGTCAACCGGATTTGATTAAAATAATTGACACACACGCAAAAATCGGTTATAATTATTATATCCTGACACAAGGACGGGCATCAGCCATCCGAAGGAAAGGTGCAAAATTATGATACACACCATAACTGCACCTTTTCGGGGTGCAGTTTTTTATTTGGAGTGAAGATTATGGAAAAACGTATTGCCGTTATCGGCATAATAGTTGAGAATCCCGAATCTGTTGAAAAACTCAATTCTCTTCTGCATGAATTCAGCGAATACATCATCGGCAGAATGGGTCTGCCTTACAGAGAGAGAAACCTGAGCATAGTCAGCCTTGCGGTTGATGCACCTCAGAATGTTGTTTCGGAGATGACGGGAAAAATCGGAAAGCTTGACGGAATAAGCGTAAAAACAGCTTATTCGAACAAGATTTTCAATGATTGATCTGATTGAAAAACTCCAAAGAAATCATAGCCTGAGCCTTGATGAATATGAATATCTGATAAAAAACAGAACGCCTGAATATGCACGGATTCTTGCGGAAAAAGCAGTTGAAACAAGGAAAAGGATATTCGGAAATTCGGTTTATATCAGAGGTCTTATTGAGATAAGCAATATCTGCAAAAACGACTGCCATTACTGCGGAATACGCAGAGGAAACAAAAAATGCCAGCGATACCGTCTCACCAAAGAGCAGATTTTATCCTGTTGTGATGAAGGGTATCGGCTCGGATTCAGAACCTTTGTTATGCAGGGCGGCGAAGATGCTTATTTCACGGATGATGTAATATGCGGTATTGTTTCTGAAATCAAAAAAAGATATCCCGACTGTGCGGTAACTCTTTCCCTCGGTGAACGCAGTTACGAGAGTTACAAACGGCTTTATGATGCGGGTGCAGACAGATATCTTCTCCGCCATGAAACAGCGGATAAAGAGCATTATGAAAAATTGCATCCCTCAGAGCTTTCGTTTGAAAGACGCATGGAATGCCTTGATAATCTTAAGAAAATCGGATTTCAGACGGGATGCGGATTTATGGTCGGTTCGCCGTATCAGACCGACAGAACACTTGCAAAGGATCTGAAATTCATCGAAGAATTCAGACCTCATATGTGCGGAACAGGTCCGTTTGTGCCCCACAGAGAAACGGAGTTCAGGGATATGCCGCAGGGCACCGTTGAGCTTACCTGTTACCTGCTTTCGGTTATCAGACTGATATCGCCGTCAATCCTTCTTCCGTCAACAACGGCACTCGGCACTATTGACCCCGAAGGCAGAGAAAAAGGCATACTTTCGGGAGCGAATGTTGTTATGCCGAATCTTTCGCCTGCAGATGCAAAGAGCAAATACGAACTTTATAACAACAAGCTTACGGGCGGTGCGGAAGCCGCTGAGAATAAAAGAATTCTTGAAGAAAAAATGAATAAAATCGGTTATGAAATAGTCACCGCAAGAGGTGACTTCAGAAAGGAAAACGAAAATGGCTGTATATAATCCCAAATCATTAAAAGCAGAGGAATTTATAAATAACGAAGAGATTCTTGCAACTCTCGAATATGCTGAGCAGAATAAGAATAATGTTGAACTTATTGACAGTATTCTTGAAAAGGCTCGTCCCAAGAAAACCGCAGACGGAACGGTTTGTGCAGGTCTCACTCACAGAGAAGCATCTGTTTTGCTTGCCTGCGATATCCCCGAAAAGGTTGAGGCAATGTTCAGGCTTGCAGAGGAAATCAAGCTTGCATTCTACGGCAACAGAATTGTTATGTTTGCTCCTCTTTATCTTTCAAACTACTGCGTAAACGGCTGTGTATACTGCCCTTATCATCTTAAGAATAAGCATATAGCACGTAAAAAGCTTACTCAGGAAGAAATCAAAAAGGAAGTTATCGCATTGCAGGATATGGGTCATAAACGTCTTGCAATAGAAGCGGGTGAGGACCCCGTCAACAACCCCATTGAGTATATCCTTGAATCAATAAAAACAATCTACAGCATCAATCACAAAAACGGTGCAATCCGCCGTGTTAACGTCAATATTGCGGCAACGACGGTTGAGAATTACCGTAAACTCAAGGATGCAGGCATCGGCACATATATTCTTTTCCAGGAAACCTATCACAAGGAAAGCTATCTCAAGCTTCATCCTACGGGACCCAAGCATGATTACGATTATCATACAGAAGCTATGGACAGAGCCATGGAAGGCGGCATAGACGATGTAGGTCTCGGCGTACTTTTCGGCCTTGAACTTTATAAATATGAGTTCGCGGGACTCCTTATGCATGCCGAACACCTTGAAGCCGTTCACGGCGTGGGACCCCACACAATCAGCGTTCCCAGACTCAAGAGAGCCGATGATATCGACCCCGATACTTTTGATAACGGCATATCCGATGAGCTTTTTGAAAAACTTATCGCCTGCATCAGAATAGCCGTTCCTTACACAGGCATGATTATCTCCACAAGAGAATCAGAGGCGGTCAGAGGCAGGGCACTCAACATGGGTATATCCCAGATAAGCGGTGCTTCAAGAACGTCTGTCGGCGGCTATACCGAAGAGGAAAGACCTCATGATTCCGAGCAGTTTGATGTTTCAGACCAGAGAACACTTGATGAAGTTGTACGCTGGCTTATGGAGCTTAAACATATTCCCTCATTCTGCACAGCCTGCTACCGTGAAGGCAGAACCGGTGACAGATTCATGCAGCTTTGCAAAAACGGACAGATTCTCAACTGCTGCCATCCCAACGCTCTTATGACTCTAACGGAATACCTTGTTGACTATGCAAGCCCCGAAACAAAGAAAATCGGTTTTGAGCTTATTGAAAACGAGCTTAAAAAGATTCCCGGTGAAAAGGTAAGAGCAATAGCAAAGCAGAATATTGAGGATATCAAAGCCTCAAACCGCCGTGACTTCAGATTTTAAGGAGTAAATTATGAGCCTTAATTCAACTGTATCCGCCGAAAGACTTCATATAGGTTTTTTCGGCCTGAGAAATGCCGGCAAATCAAGCGTGGTCAACGCCGTAACGGGTCAGAATCTTTCGCTTGTTTCCGATATCAAAGGCACAACAACAGACCCAGTAAAGAAAGCGATGGAGCTTCTTCCCCTCGGCCCCGTTGTCATCATCGATACTCCGGGTGTTGATGATGAAGGCAAGCTCGGTGAAATGCGTGTAAAAAGAGCAAAGGATGTTCTCAATCAGACTGATATTGCAGTTCTTGTTGTTGATGCGGAAAAAGGAATTCAGAGTGCCGATAATGAGCTTAAAGCATTAATCGAAAGCAAGAAAATCCCGTATGTTGTTGTGTTTAACAAATCGGATTTGCTTGATGATATTCCGGCGGCATCGGATAATGAGATTTATGTCAGCGCAGAAAAAGGCACCAATATAAACGAGCTTAAGGAAATGATTGCCCGCAGGGTGAAGAATAAGGGCGAAGATAAAAAAATAGTTGCCGACCTTGTTGAGCCGAATGACCTTGTTGTGCTCGTTGTTCCGATTGATGAGTCAGCTCCGAAAGGCAGACTCATTCTTCCGCAGCAGCAGGTTATCCGTGAGCTTCTTGAATGCGGTGCCGCGTCTGTTGTATGCAGAGATACGGAGCTTAAAGAAACTCTTGCTTCTCTCGGCAAAAAGCCGAGGCTTGTGATAACCGACTCGCAGGCTTTCAAAGCTGTTTCCGCAGATACTCCGGATGATATTCCGCTTACGTCTTTTTCGATTCTTTTCGCCCGTTACAAGGGAGATTTAACCGCCGTTGTGAAGGGTGCCGCAAAGCTTGATAAACTGAAAGACGGAGACAGAATTCTTATCTCCGAAGGCTGTACCCACCACAGGCAGTGCAACGATATAGGAACGGTTAAAATTCCTGCACTTGTCAGGAAATATTCGGGCAAAAATCTTGAGTTTTATTTTACAAGCGGGGGAGAGTTTCCCGAAAAGCTGTCTTCTTTTGCACTTGTCATACATTGCGGTGCATGTATGCTTAACAAAGCGGAAATGCAGTACAGAACAAATCATGCGGAAGCCTGCGGCATTCCGATGACGAATTACGGAATTGCAATTGCACAGACGAACGGAATTCTCAGAAGAAGCATTGAACTTTTTCCCGAAGCATTGAAAGAGCTTGATAAATAACAAAACCGCCGTTTGGGCGACCTTTCACAAGGAAGTTAAGGTTTTTATCGGCTCTTTTCCGTTAATACTTTATGAAAAAATCCCGTAATACACAAAGTATTGCGGGATTTTTGTCATTTCGTCTGAACGTAAAATAACCTGATAAAAACTGC
>JAZQLN010000038.1:0-22001 GCA_045542715.1 Acutalibacteraceae bacterium | reverse complement strand
TTCTTCGACCGATGGCGTACAAAGGTACGTCGATGGGAGAAAAAACGTCAAATAAACGAAACAAGTTGATTTTTCGGGACATCGGGTCGAAGTCCCCTGCAAATTAATCGGCGGGATGCGGTCATCCCGCCCTACCTTTTTATTTTCGTTTATGTTTCAGCGACTTTATCGACAGTCAAAAACGGGAGTGCCGAATCGGTACTCCCGTTTTGGTTACTGTTCAATTGCTTTGAAATATCTGATAAAGCTCGCTCCGTCGGAAATATCCTCATTGGGTAAGCAGAGACCCGCATTCATGAGCAGTGCACCCGAATAAACTTCATCTGTTTCTTCGTCGATGTAGTATTTATCGGGGTCAAGACCCTTAAGCCTGATGAAGATTGCGGAATCCTCGGGTCTTGTTATGGTTACGAGAGTGAGCAGAGCCTCATTCTTATCCTCTGAAACAAATTCCCATGCGGCACGGTATTTGTTTTCAAACGGACTGATAAGCCTGTAGAGGTCGCCGTAATGAATAACGTCATAATACTTATGATAATTCTTGACCTGACGCTTTACAATTCTCTTATCTTCATCCGTAAACTTATTGGGGTCAAGCTCATAGCCGAACGTACCCCAGAGAGCAACATTGCCCTTGGTGTCATAACCCGTTCTTCTGCAGGCGGAAACATGAGCACCCATGGTTGATGCGGGATAACACATTGATGTGCCGAACTGAATAGTAAGACGTTCAATGGGGTCGGTATTATCGCTTGTCCATATCTGGGGCGAGAAGTAAAGTGTGCCAGGGTCAAAACGTCCGCCGCCGCCCGAACAGTTTTCAATAAGCATATCGGGGAATTCCTTTGTAAGACGGTCCATAACATCATAAGTACCGAGAACAAAGCGGTGGAAAACCTCTTTCTGCTGATCGGCAGGAAGTGCCGCAGAGCCTACTTCCGTAAGGTTTCTGTTGAAATCCCACTTGAGATAATCTATCTTGCAGGTTGAAAGAACCTTTTTCATCTCGCCGAAAATATAGTCACGGACATCCTGTCTTGAATAGTCGAGAACATACTGATGACGTGCAATTGACTTTTCTCTGTTCGGAACATGAATACACCAATCGGGATGTGCTCGGTAAAGATTGCTGTCACGCGAAATCATTTCAGGCTCATACCAGATACCGAACTTTATGCCGAGTGCATTGATTTTATTGACAAATTCGGCAAGAGTGCCGCCGAGCTTTTCTTCGTTGACCTGCCAGTCGCCGAGACCGCTTCTGTCTGAATTTCTGTCACCGAACCAGCCGTCATCCATAACAAGCATATCGATGCCAAGTTCTTTTGCTCTTTCGGCAAAGGTAACAAGCTGATCACCCGTGAAGTCCATACCCGTTGCTTCCCAGTTGTTGATAAGAAGAGGACGCTTGATGTCTCTCCACTTACCTCTGATGAGATGCTTATTGTAAAGGCGGTGGAAAATACGGCTCATTTCGCCGATACCCCTGTCGCTGAATACCATTACAGCTTCAGGTGATTCGAATTCAGCACCGGGTTCAAGCTTCCAGCCGAAGCCGTCGGGATTGATACCCATGATAACTCTTGTGCCTGCAAACTGGTTTACCTCAGCTTCAAAAAGATGATTGCCGCTGTAAACAAGGTTATAACCGTAAGCACAGCCGTAATCTTCGGTTGCACCCTTATCAACAATAGCCGCAAAGGGATTCTGATGATGGCTTGATGAGCCTCTTTTGCTTGAAATCATCTGTCTGCCGTGAGCAAGAGCACGTCTTTCAACGCTTCTTTCCTTCGCCCATCTGCCGTAAAGAGTAATCATTTCATAGTCATGAGTGTGATAGTCAACCGCACAGCTCATAACTCTTTCAATTTCAACGGTTTTATCCGATGCGTTGATAACCTTGACCCTTCTTGTCATAGCACCGTGATTTTCAAAAACGGTGTAATAAAGCACAGCCTGAACACCCGTTACGGAGTCTTCCGTAAGAACTTCAAGGGTTGTTGCTTCATCGTCGTTTTCGATATAAAGCGAAGGAAGACCGTTGATTGCAGGTTTACCCTTATAAATCTTATGCGACTTATAGCGTACATCGGTTGAATTGTTGCCGTCTGCATTCCTTACTGCAAAAGCAGATGTTCTGAAATCACCCGTGCCCTCTCCGGAATATTCAAGAGGAGTAACATCAGCAGAAAACATCCAGTCCTGAACATTGATATTATTGGGGCTGAACGAAGGAAATCCGCCTCTGTATCTGAGACCGTCAACATTGGTATCGGGAATTTTTGCACCGTAATAGAGATGAACAAGATAATCCTGCTCATATACCTGAAAAATATAGCTCGATGTGGCAGTATCAAGCTTGAAAAGCTTTTTTTCGCTGTCGAAAATAATTGACATATCAGTTCTCCTTAATCATCCGATTGATTTTTTCTCTTGTTCCGAGAAGCCACTCGTTCTCGTGGGGATATTCTTTGAAGGTCAACGGCTTGAAAAGGTCTTTGTCAATAAATTCAAGCACCTTCTCTCTGCCGATTTTGCTTTCAAGAAGCTTAAGTGCAAGAATATCCTGGAATCCGTCATAGAAAACCTTAAGACGGAGAGATTCGTAAGCAGTTCCGTTATCCGCAGGATAAACCATAAACGAATCACCTGAGGGGAATCCGCCGCCTGCATCGCTTATCTTATAGGGATCAATTGCCTTGATTGAATACTGCGTATTATAGAAATTATAGCCCCACTGAAGGAAGCCTTTTACATCATATTTATAGAGAATTATACCGAGAACACGGTTGCGGAGAGAAGGCATTGAGAAGAATCGGTTGGGCAGATAGGAATGACCCTGACCGCAACAGTAATATGTCCAGAGTTCGGGCACCTTGCCGACAAATTTCTCGATTGAGTCTTCGCAGGGAATGGGATTTTCAACAGCACCCTTTTCATAGAAATCAAAATCCGAAAGAGCATCGATAACTTTGAATCCTGGGAAGTTTTCTCTGATAAGATTAGCTCTCCGCTTATATGTTTCAAGGTCTTTTGCACCCGGTTCATCCGAAACATGAAGGAAGCATTTTTCTCTTATTCCCTCGCTTTCAACAACTTTTATGAACGCACGGGCGAACTGGCGGAGAAATTCATCGTACTTCTTGCTCGATGTTCTTGTTTTCCAGCCGAAAATCTTCTTTTCTCTGCCCTTTGAATCAAGAGCCACAATTTTGGGTGCATGCTTTGCACCCCACTGAGTGAAAAAGTGGCTCATTTCAAAATATTCTATTCCGCATTCGTGACAGATTTTAATCCATTTTCTGAAGTTACTGAAATCGAAATAATATTTCCCGCCGTGGTGACGCACGGTTACAAGCTGAACAGTTCGTCTTTCGCCGCCTACCCTTGTATCAAGAGGAGGGGTGAAAAGAGGAGTCAGAATGCAGTTCATTCCGTGGTCAGCGGCAGTTTTTATGAAATTGCGGTTGATTCTCCAATATTCTTCGCTGAAAGGCTCAATGTTATAGTAGTTGCAGAGACAGTCGGAATGATACCAGTTTGTGTAGATAAGCTCCTGTACGGGAAGCTCAGCATCTATAACTTCGATTTCCGCCGATGCTTTTTCACCGTTAATTGAAACAGAAAGTTCCGATTTTCCTATGCAGTTTCCGTCAGGAATAACCTCAACCCAAAGGCTGTACCACTTGCCGGCCTGTGCACTGAATCCGCCGTTAACGGGCACAAGGCAGTCGGGATAGCGGCCCGATGTTTTGCGAAGATAAAAATCGTCAGCTCTGTCCTCATATGCTGCTGTGCCTGAAGGAATTTCTTTGACTGTGTATAACTTTGAATATTCCGAAAGTATGCCGCTGAGTTCAAACATTACGGTTTCATCTTCATCGATACAAAACGCAACCTGAAAAGATGAACGCTCGTTTTTAAGCATTGAAAATCCCTTGAACTCTTCGGCAGAAGGTCTTTCATCCGAAAATACTTTTTCAAGTGAACTCAAAACCAATATTTCCATAATTATTCTCCTATTTTTTCATGCTCATAAGTTTGTCTTTTTCAACGGTTTTATCAACCGCTTTCATAACGGAATTTTCAAATCCCGCCTCCTTAAGACTGCATACTCCCTCGATTGTTGTACCGCCCGGAGAGCATACATTTCTGACAAGCTGACTGACCGCAATATCGCTTTCAAGCATAAGCTTTGCACTGCCGAGCATCATCTGTGCGGCAATATCCTGAGCTGTTTTGGCAGGCAGACCGTATTTTACGCCAGACATGGCAAGAGCATCGGCAAACATGAATGCAAATGCGGGTGCGGAGCCTGCGATTGCGGTAAATCCCGAAAAATACTTTTCCTCAAGGTCAATCGCTTTGCCGAAATAAGAGCAGAATTCCAATGCGAATTCTTTATCGGAATAAGACGAAAATTTGCTTGTGCAGACAGCTGTCATGGATTCTCCGACTGCCGCATTGAGATTAGGCATAATGCGTGCAACACGGGCATCATAGCCGAAATATCCGAGAATTTTTGAGATTTCCGTTCCTGCGGCTGTTGAAATAATAAGCGGATTATTAGCCTTTGCTTCTTCTTTTATTTCGTCTGCAAGTGCCGCAAAATCCTTGGGCTTGACGGCAATCACAATGTTTTCGCACTTTGATGCAATATCCTTTGCGGAGTCAGCAACAGCAACGGCAAGCTCTTCTTCAAGCTCCGCAAGTTTCTCGCTGTTTATATCATAAATCATAATTTCGGATGACTGAATTTCCTCCGCAGCAACAACTCCGCGAAGAATTGCGCTTGCAAGATTACCTGTTCCGATAAATCCGAGTTTCATATTATCACTCCTGTATTAATTGAAAACGGCGCAAAGCAGAAATCTGCTCTGCGCCTGATTTTTCCGAATTAAAGGTCTGATGTACAGTTGGGGCACTTTGTCGCACCGATAGCAATTTCGCTCTTGCAGTAGGGGCACTCTTTTGTTGTGGGTTCTGCGGGAGCTGCTTCTTCGGTTTTCTTTGTTTTTTCAGCTACGGCATTGATACCCTTGACAAGAAGGAATACAACAAATGCCATGATGATGAAATTAAGAATTGCACTGATAAAGTTACCGTAATTGAGAGTTGCCGCACCTGCTTCCTGAGCAGCAGCAAGAGTTGCGTATTCGCCGCCGTCAAGAGCGATGAAGAGGTCTGCAAAGTTGATTCCCTTTGTTGCAAGGCTGATAACAGGCATAACAACATCATCAACAAGTGACTTAACGATTGACTGGAATGCACCGCCGACAATAACGCCGACTGCAAGGTCAATAACATTGCCTCTCATGATAAACTTTTTGAATTCGCCGAAAAATCCGTTTCCTTTTGCCATTATTTATTACCTCCGTAACATTTATAAACTTAATTTACCAAAAAAATCGTCAAAGGTCAACACCTTCGAGATTAAAATTCGGAATAAAATTTTCCTCTGCCGATTCTTTGCTCTGAAAAAAGCAGTTTTCGAATCCGAGAGCAAGAATTTTATCCTTTACGATTGAATATTCCCTCGCAGAAAGCCTTCTGTTAATCGGCGGCATATCAACGGCTTTGCCGTAAGGCGTATACTGTCTCATAACACTTATGTATGTTTCCGACGGAAGATTTTCGCTTACCCATGTAAAAACCTTGACTGCCTGAGAAATATTTCCGGGCAAAACCATATGGCGGATTGCAAGACCTTTTTTTGCAATACCGTTTTCATCGGTTTCAAGGTTTCCGACCTGTCGGTGCATTTCAAGCACCGCTGAAGATGCAAACTCAAAATAATCCTCCGCATTTGAATATTTGAGCGCAGGTGCAGAATCGAAATATTTTATATCGGGAAGATAAATATCAACAAGACCCTCAAACATTTTCAAGGTTTCCGCTTTTTCATAGCCCGAGGAATTCCACACAACGGGTATGGGTGATTTGTATTCCTTAAGCACCCCGGCAAGCATGGGTGCATAGTGGGTCGGGGTTACGAGATTGAGATTATGAACACCTTTATCAATCAGCGAATCAAAGATTTTCATGAGCTGAACATCGCTTATTTCCTTACCGTATGCACGGTGGCTGACATCGAAATTCTGGCAGAAAACACAGCCTAAATTACAACCCGAAAAGAAAACCGTTCCCGAACCGTTTGTTCCGCTTATAAACGGTTCTTCCCAAAAATGAGGCATGGCACGTGCAACTCTGAATTTTTCCGTAACGGAACATATTCCGGTATTACTATCTCTGTTCACTCCGCAGTTTCTCGGGCATATTCTGCAATTCATAATCCGTTCACCCCTTTTTTATATATTATACAATTATATTTTATAAAAGCAAGGTATTTTTTCATTGCATTATTTTTAAAAATAGTATATAATATATAGAACTTATTAAAACAGGGTGATATTATGCTTCTTGCAATCGATATCGGTAACACAAACATCACTATGGGCGTTTACAATAAGGACGAGCTTCTTTTTGTTACTCACATAGCAACAGACCGTTCAAGAACTCCCGACCAGTATGCAGTTGAATTCAAGCAGATTTTTGCTCTTTACAATATGCCTCAGAACAGCTTTGAGGGTGCCGCAATCAGCAGCGTTGTGCCGGAGCTTTCCGCAACGATGAGCAAGGCTGTTGAAAGAATAACAGGCAGAAAACCCATGATTCTCGGACCCGGAATCAAAACGGGAATGAACATCCTTATCGATAACCCTGCACAGCTCGGTGCAGACCTGCTTGCAGGCGGTATCGGAGCAGCAGCTCTTTATCCCCTGCCCTGCCTTGTTATTGACCTCGGCACAGCAAGTAAGATAAGCGTTATCGACAAAAACGGTTCTTTCTGCGGCTGCACAATTTCGCCCGGCATCGGCATTTCACTCGATGCACTCTCGGCAAGAACATCTCAGCTTCCCAACATCAGTCTCAAAACCCCGGCAAGAGCAATCGGTAAGAATACCGTTGATTCAATGCAGTCGGGTACGGTTTTCGGATATGCCGCAATGATTGACGGCCTTTGCGAAAAGCTTGAAGAAGAGCTTGGAGAAAAGATTAAAACAACCGTTGCAACAGGCGGTCTTGCCCGTGACCTTGTAAAAAGCTGTAAAAGAGATATTGTTTATAACGGTGAGCTTGTTCTCTACGGACTTAAGGTTCTCTTTGAAAAGAATAAAAGTAAATAATTATGTTTCGCTAAATTTTGCGTTGCATCCGGAAACACAGACTGAGCATTCTGATGCTGTATCACGGAAATACAGCCGTTAAGTTTTTCTGCAAGCCGTTTCTTTTTGAAACACTCGCAGATTAACGAGCTGAATTTTCGTCAGACGGTTGAAAAAGCGGAGTTAATACGAGGTATTAACGAGCATTTTGATGCCGTATCACGGAAATACAGCCGTTAAGATGCATCTTTCTGTTAATGGAGCAGCAGCAAGGAGGAATATATACCATGTCAAAATCATCCACCATGAAACGAAACCTCAACCTCGCGCAGTTGGGAGTAATGAGTGCACTCATCATCGCAATGACGTTTGTGCCGTATCTCGGATACATCAACTATGGCGGCCTGAGTATCACGCTGATTCACATTCCTGTCATCATAGGTGCTTGCGTTATGGGTGTCAAGGGCGGTGCCGTGCTCGGTACCGTATGGGGCGCATCATGCATAATCAAAGCTTTGCTTGCACCTCCCTCTCCTCTTGAAGGCATCATTTTTAAGAATCCCATTGTTGCTCTTATTCCGAGAATAATTGCAGGCGCGGCAGCAGGTCTGATTTTCACACTTGTTGCAAAAAAAGATAAGAAAAAACACATCGCATCGGCTTTGGGTGCATTGGGCGGCTGCCTTTGCAATACCGTTTTCGTTATGGGAAGCATCTATCTTCTTTACGGCGAAGAATACGGCGCTGAGCTTGGCATTGCATCGGTTAATTTCGGCGGTCTTACCAACTATATTCTTGCCGCATTCGGTATCAATGCAATTATCGAAATCGTTGTTGCAATTGTCATCGCAATCCCCGTTAGCCTTGCTTTAAGAAAAGTTAAAACAAAAATCTGAAAGACGGTGAATTAATTGCCAATCAAAATCGCAAACGAGCTGCCCGCACATAAAGCACTGGAGCTTGAAAATGTTTTTGTTATGACGGAAAAACGTGCGGTTTCGCAGGATATCCGTCCGCTTAACATACTCATTCTCAACCTCATGCCAACGAAAATAGAAACGGAAACTCAGCTTTTAAGACTCCTGAGCAACTCGCCTCTGCAGGTTGAGATTGAGCTTTTACAGGTTAAATCACACAAATCCAAAAACACTTCTCAGGAGCATATGCTCAAATTTTATAAAACATTTGACGAAATCTGCGACAAAAAATACGACGGTCTTATCGTAACGGGTGCACCTGTTGAAAACCTTGAATTCGAGGAGGTTGACTACTGGGATGAACTCTGCGATATTTTCGAATGGAGCAAAAAGAATGTATACTCCACTTTCCATATCTGCTGGGGTGCACAGGCTGCTCTTTATTATCATTACGGTGTGCCGAAATATCCTCTTGAAGAAAAGCTTTTCGGCGTTTTTCCGCATCGCTGTCTTGATAATCTTCATCCGCTTATGAGAGGTCTTGACGATGAGTTTTATGTGCCTCATTCAAGACACACGGAAAACCGACGCAGTGACATCGCTCTTGTCAAGGATTTGCAGATTATTTCTTATTCGGAAAAAGCAGGTGTTCACCTTGTTTCCGATATGGCTTGCAGAAACTTTTTTGCAACCGGTCATTCGGAATATGACCGCGAAACACTTGCCAAGGAATATTTCAGAGACGTAAACAAAGGCTTGCCCATAAAAGTTCCTTACAACTATTTCCCTGACGATGACCCTCAGAGAACTCCGAAAATGAGCTGGAAAGGAACGGCAAACCTTCTTTTCACAAACTGGCTGAACTATTTTGTTTATCAGCAGACGCCTTATGATTTAAGCACATTATAAAAATAAGGCGGGATTCATTCCCGCCTTCACCTTGCCGAAAAACAAGTTTTTCGGCAAGGTGTGACTGTTGAGAAAGGAAGCTGAATGGCGTTTTATTCGACCGATGGCGTACAAAGGTACGTCGATGGGAGAAAAAACGTCAAATAAACGAAAAAATTCATCAATCCTCCGTCATTTTCTTGCGAAAATGCCACCTCCTTTTCAAAGGAGGCTATCAAGATTTGTTACTTTATCTTTTCGTTTATGTTTCAGCGACTTTATCGACAGTCAAAAGGCGGGATTTATTCCCGCCTTATGCCTTATATAATTACAAATTTTATAACATAAAAACAAACCAACGCCGCATGGAGAGCAATCATCAGCGGCAGACCGATCATGAATTTTTTATGCTTGGTTTTGTGCCTGACCGTACGCATGGTTATAAACATCGCCAATGCTCCGCCGAGCAGACCAACAAGCATAAGAGTTGCCTCGGGAATTCTCCACATTCCCTTTTTTGCAAAAATCTTGTCGGCAACGGTCATAACCGCCGCCACAAGAGAAATAACGGCAAAATAAATTATAATCAGATTTGATAAAAACGGCATTTTAATCTTTCCTTTTCATATAATTGATTAAAAACTGCAAAAGAGACAAATAAATGAAAAAAACGATTCCTTTATTTTTGATTATATGCCTTTTTATGACTTCTTGTCAACTCACAAATCAGAAAGAGCCCGTCACCTGTATAAATAATCCTGTAACAAACGGGGAAATACGGGGTGTCTGGGTTTCCTGCTATGACCACATAAGTGCCGCAAACAAAACAGAAGCAGAATACAAATCCGAAGCAGACAAGATGTTTTCAACGATAAAAAACACAGGGTTCAACACCGCTTTTGTCCATCTCCGTGCTTTTTCGGATGCATTCTATAAATCGGAAATATATCCGTATTCAGCATATATAGCAGGCAAAGAAGGTGACGATATTCCGTTTGACCCTTTTGAAATCATTCTGGAAAGTGCGGAAAGCCACGGAATATCCGTTCACGGCTGGATAAATCCGTTCAGAATTTCCGCAAACAACAATCCCGAGTTGCTTTCGGACTCCAATCCCGCAAAAAGCATTCTTCAGAATGACAATTCCGACGGCAGAATAGTAATTCTTCCGAACGGAATATATTATAATCCCTCACACACCGAAAACCACAAAACAATCATCAGCGGAGTGCGTGAAATCATTTTGAAATACGATATTGACGGCATACATATTGATGATTATTTTTACCCTTCAACCGATGAATGTGTGGATAAAATCCTTTATTCCGAATATATCTCACAGGGCGGTACACTAACTCTTTCAGAATGGCGTATTACAAATATCAACGCATTCGTAAGCGGTCTTTATTCGGCAGTCAAATCGACGAATAACAAGCTGATTTTCAGCATCAGTCCTGCCGCACAAATCGATAAAAACTTTAATGAGCTTTATGCAGACTGTGCTCTGTGGCTTTCTCTGAAGGGATATGCAGATATGATTATCCCTCAGATTTATTTCGGCTTTGAGCACGACACAAACCCTTTTGATGAGCTTCTCAATCAATGGGCTTCAATGGAAAAGCATCCCGATATTCAGCTCGTCTGCGGACTGAGTGCATATAAAATCGGCACACAAGATGAGTTTGCAGGTTCGGGAATAAACGAATGGAATGAAAACTCCGATATTCTTTACAGACAAATCAATTCAATCAGAAACAACGAAGAATACAACGGCTTTGTTATGTTTTCTTACAGCGATATAACAAGGACCGATTGCATAAATGAAATGGAAAACCTGAAAAAATCTGTTAAAAACCGAGGATTTCAATATGAATAAAAACAAGATTTTAATAGCGGCTATAGCGGTTATTTTTGTTGCAATCATTGCTACCGTGGGAGTAATGATTTATACAGTCGGCAAAGAACCGAACACGCCGGAAATTACAGCGGCAGAAGACATAACAACGACACAGCCTGTTATTGAAGCTGTCGGCAGACCCAAAACAACACCTCCTGCATCATCCGTTGCACTTGTATATTCGGATTATTCCGAAAAAAGTGCAGCCGACCTTGCAGGCTTTGAAGCCATGGGATACAACACGGTTATATTCGATATCAATTCTCAAAACATCGAAACTGCCGCTTCTCTTTTCTCCGCCGCACAGACGAACAAGCTTTATTTCGGTATAAGAGCAGATATTTCGGCTTCGCACGCTTATCTTGTTTCCTTCTCCGAAAAATATAACTATGACTTTGTCATTCTTTCGGGAAAAGATGAATCGGGTGCGGATTATTCAGCTCAGATCGGCGAAATTTGTCAGAAAATAAAAACTGTTGACCCTGCGATGCAAATCGGAATTCAGCCTGTTTTCTGTTCAAGAGCATCAGATTCCGTAATTGATCTTATCAACACCAAATCCGCTGATTTTGTTTTTCTTTCACACACAGCAGGTCAGGATTCAGCATTCGGCAGTGCACAGGCAGTATGGAACGAAGAAGCCTGCAATCTCTGGCTCTGCCATGATATGAGTGGTATTTCCTCGTTCAATACAGACAAAGCTACCGCTGCAGTTACGCTTATTTCAGGCTCTGCGGAAATGCCCATGTGTAAGGCAATTGCTTTTGCTCCGTATGCGGAAATAGCGTCTGCATCGGGTACGGGTGCCGAAATAGTCAAGAATTACATCAAAGAACGCGACACATATCTCCTCGACAAGGAGTTTTCACTCACCAGCCACAGCAAAACCTCCATCACCGTTGAGCAGTCAACCATAACATTCAGAGGGACAAGCAGTCCTGCTTACGACCTTTTATGTAACGGCACAAAACTCGTTACCGCCAAAAACGGCGATTTTTCCGTTGACTGCGAGCTTACTCCGGGTAAAAACACAATAAAATTTGAACACAAAAACAAAACCTATACCTATAATGTTACTTACAAAATAAAGCTTCTTAAATCCGTTTCGCCAACTGACCAGATGTCGGTACCGGGTGAAATGCAGATTGAAGTTACCGCAGTTGCACATAAAAACGCGAGTCTTTCCGTATCGTTCAACGG
The DNA here is from genome assembly GCA_045542715.1 of Acutalibacteraceae bacterium. Taxonomy (GTDB): domain Bacteria; phylum Bacillota; class Clostridia; order Oscillospirales; family Acutalibacteraceae; genus CAG-177. The sequence continues at coordinate 9,933 of JAZQLN010000038.1, read as the reverse complement.
CAAAACCTACACAATGGTACCCACGGGCGGAAACTCCGACGAAGACACAAACGATTCATACTCGGATTTCACAATATTCACTGCAACGGTTGAAACACCCGAAAGCACGGAGTCCGTTCAAAGGCTCGGCAAATTCAAGGTTACGGCGAAATATGAAGGCATGGTTGAAACTCTGAACGGTGCGAACGTCAATATAACAGCAAAAGAAATTGTTATCACTCCGCCGACAACTCAACCGACAACGCAGACAACAACACAGACAACCACGCAGATAACAACAACAGAAGCCTCAACTCAGACCACTCAGCAGTCCTCCTCCGCATCTGAAACCGCTTCGGACGAATCATCAGCTTCGCAAAGCTCCGAAACATCATCCGAATCATCAATATCGGAAACATCTTCTGCTGAAAACACAACGACCTCATCTTCTTCATCGGCATCATCGTTCACGGGAAGCCTTGAAAAATATTTCTATACCAAGGATTACGGCCTCGGCACGACAAAAATCTGCGAAATCACGGATGATTATGTTGAGGTTTATCCGGGCAACACAACAAGTACATTCTCTGTTCCCGACTGTTCTCCCCTTCTCAGAACGACCGTTGACTATGTCAAGAACACCGCAACATATGACGGCGATACATACTATATCCTTGCTTCGGGCGTAAAAGTTCCTCTTCTGCGTGAAGAACGCCTTGCATCGGGCAGCAACGGAAAAATCACCCATGTAAGCATTAAAGACGGCTATATCATGCCCAAAAACAGCATAAAGGTTGTTTCATGCAGTTCTGCAAGCGGTGATACTGTTATAGTCCTTGAAATGAACCGCCCTGTTCCTTTCAACGTAAAGCTGACAGGTCAGACATACTCAAATTATAACGGCAACCGTCCCGTTGTTGTTTCAAGCCTTGACTGTACGGGTCTTGAAATCTCATTCAGTGACACAATCAACGCAGACGGCAATCTTTCGCTTATGAATTCCGTCTGCAAAGCAGGTGCATGGAGTACGGATTCGGCAAAAGCCGTCACCACGCTTTCCTTCAAGCTTACACAGGCGGGTAAATTCTACGGCTTCCATTATGAATACAATTCAGACGGCAATCTCGTTATAACAATCAAGCATAAGCCTGCATCACTCAGCGGATATACAATCATGCTTGACCCCGGCCACGGCGGCATTGACGGCGGTGCCAACACCGCTGTTTCCGCAACAGGTTTCAACGGTGAAAAACATATCAATCTTTCCATTGCCAAAAAGGTCAAGGAAATGCTTGAAGCTGAAGGTGCAAACGTTGTTATGACAAGAAACGAGGATAAGTGGGTTTGCTATACCGACAGAAACAACGCTGTACGCAACCGGAATCCCGATATGTTCATTGCAATCCACTGCGACTCAAGCACAGCGGCAAACGCAATGGGTACTTCCGCATACTATTACCGTGCATACTCTCAGCCGCTTGCAAAAGCAATCCACGAAAGCATTGTCAACGCATACAAAACAAAGATTTATTCAGATAAATCCGATTCGTTCAAGAACAACATCAGCAGAGGTGCAAACTTCTACGCATTCAGAGTTACCCGTGTTGAAGAATGCCCTGCAATACTTATCGAATACGGCTTTGTTTCAAATGTTGCAGAGTGTCAGATACTTCAGTCACCTGCAAACAGAGAAATCCTTGCTGCAGCAACAGTTGAAGGAATCAAGAAATACATTTCTCAGAGCTGAGTTTTTCGTTGATTTTACTGCAGACCCGATATGCAGGTATGCTCAGGAAAAACCACACAAGGCTGAATTGGGGACATATCTGCCCTCTGAAATTCAGAAGCTTATCAGAATAATCCCAGACATTCCAGCCAAGGGCAACATTAACAATCATGCCCACTGAATATTCAAGGCTTGTTATAACCGTTGTGCCGAGAATGCATTTTATCCACAGGCTGACTTCGCTTCGGTTAATCAGATTCAGCAAAACGAGAACGACACCTCCCAGCAAAACCATTGTCCAGTGGGTATATCCCCTGAAAACAACTTCTATCAATCCGTAGGCAATTCCGCCTACGGAAAAACACATAAAATTCTCTTTCACATCATCACCTATAATATAATTCTCAAAAGAGGTGCTTTTATGCGGCAGATGACCGCTTTAATCAAGCCTGCAGGTGCAAGCTGTAACTTAAATTGCAGCTATTGCTTTTACTGCGATGAGGCTGAATCAAGAAAGAAAAACACTAAATCCGTTATGGATATATCAACCGCTGAAAATCTGATAAAAAAGATGTCTGATTTCTGCGGTGAAAGCTCCGTTCTGACTTTTATGTTTCAGGGCGGCGAGCCTCTTATTGCAGGCCTTGATTTTTTCAAAGCCTTTGTTGAAACAGCAGAAAAGCACAGAACAAACGGAAGCATACTGAATTATTCCCTGCAGACCAACGGTACACTCATAACCGACGAATTTGCGGAATTTTTTAAAAACAACAATTTTCTTATCGGCGTTTCTGTTGACGGTGACAAACCTCTTCACGATAAGCTCCGTTCAGCTTCGTTCGATAAAACAATGCACGGCATTGAGCTTTTGAAAAAACATAAAGTTGATTTCAATATTCTCTCCGTTATAACAGCAAAAACAGATGCCGAAAAGCTTTATAAATTTTATATGGAAAATGATTTCCGTGATGTTCAGCCCATTTACTGCCTCGATAATCTTGACGGCGAAAAAGCCGATTACAGCCTTGACGCAAAACAGCTTGCAAGATTCAAGAAAAGATTTTTCAATATGTGGTTTGCTGAGGTATCAAAGGGAAATCACTTCTATGTCCGCGATTTTGACAATCTGCTCTCACTTCTCACAAAAGGAGTTGCCGAGCAATGCGGTGCCAGCGGAAGATGCAATGCTCAGCTTGTTGTTGAAACAGACGGCACCTGCTATCCATGTGATTTCTATTGCCTCGATGAATTCGAATGCCTTAATATAAACAATTCGGATATCAATGATATTCTTAACTGCGACGGACTCAGAAAATTCTTTGAACACGATGAACCGAAGAATCCGCTTTGTGCATCCTGTCCCGTCAAAACAGTCTGCGGCGGCGGATGCAAAAGATACAGAGCTCTTTATAATCAACTGTCAGGCTACTGTCCGCAGATGGATTTTATTCTTCATGCAATCAACAAACTTCGTTCCGTAAATTAAGGGAGGTACAATATGAATAAGCCTAATATTATTTTTTATTTTTCCGACCAGCAGAGAGCTGATTCCGCAGGCTGCTACGGTCAGCGTCTGCCCGTTACTCCCAATCTAGATAAAGCGGCAAAAGAAGGCACTCTTTTTGAAAACGCATTCACCTGTCAGCCTGTTTGCGGACCGATGAGAGCCTGTCTCCAGAGTGGCGTTTATGCATCTCAGAACGGCTGCTACCGCAACGATATTGCTCTTCCTGCCGACACCAAAGGGATTGCTCATTATCTCACCGAAGCAGGCTACGACACCGCTTATATCGGCAAATGGCACCTTGCGTCGGATAAGGAGCACCGTCTTGCAACAAAGCCTACCCCCAAGGAGCGCAGAGGCGGTTATGATTATTGGAGAGCCGCTGATATTCTTGAATTCACTTCACACGGCTACAACGGTTATGTTTTTGACGAAAACAACAACAGGCTTGATTTCAAAGGCTACCGTGCAGATAAAATCAATGACTACGCAATTGAGTATATAAAGAAACCCCATGACAAGCCTTTCTTTATGTTTGTTTCACAGCTTGAACCTCATCATCAGAATGACAGACTCCGCTTTGAGTCACCTAAGGGTCTCAAAAAGCAATTTAAGGATTATGACATTCCCGGTGATCTGAAAGGCACTCTCGGCGACTGGCGTTTGCAGATGCCTTCATATCTTGCCTGCTGCAACAGAGTTGACTATAACTTCGGCAAACTTATTCAGGCTCTTAAAGAAGAAGGTTTGTATGACAATACCGTTATAATCTACACCTCAGATCACGGTTGTCATTTCAGAACAAGAAATGCCGAATACAAGCGTTCATGCCACGAAAACAGCATCCGTGTTCCTCTGGTTATAACAGGCGGCGGATTTACGGGCGGCGGTAAGGTCAGCGACCTTGTTTCACTCATCGACCTTCCTGCAACCGTTCTTGACATTGCAGGAGCAGAGATTCCCGAGCACTTCATGGGTAAGAGCCTTGCTGATAAAAAAGGTCACGAAAGCGTATTTATTCAGATTTCTGAAAGTCAGGTCGGCAGAGCCGTACGTACCGACAAATGGAAATACAGCGTAACCGCCAAAAACCGTGACAATGCTTTTGCCGATTTCTATACAGAAGATTTTCTTTATGATTTGGAATCCGACCCATATGAAAGAAACAATCTTATAGATAATCCTAAATACGCACAGACCCGCAAAGAACTCAAAGAAATTCTTCTGGAGTATATGAAAAAAGCGGGCGAACCCGTTCTCAAAATAGTTGAAAGAGGATAAAAAAATGAATCATAAGCTTGAAAAAATAAATAAACTTTTAGGCATTGACGGTTCACTTCTCGAACCGGGTTGGGCAACCAAGCTTCTGCACGAATACAGTCCTTTTGATGTCAAAACCGACCCTATCCGCATCAAAGAATGGGACTATTACGTTATTGTAGATGACGATTTTGCTTTTTCAACCGTTATTTCCGATAACAGATATCTCGGTCTGGCTACCGCCTCTTTCTTTGATTTCAAAGAACACAAAAAATACAGCTACAGCGTACCTGTTGTTCTCCCTATGGGCAAAATGCATATGCCCTCAACAAGCGAAAAAGGCGATATTTACTACAGAAACAAAAGATGTAAGCTTTCTTTTATCCACGAAAAAGGCGGAAGAAGGCTGACGGGTCATTACTTTGCAACTCCCAATAAAAGCGCTCTTGATTTTGACATTTTTCTTGAATCAGATAATGCCGACGACACAATGGTTATCGCAACTCCTTGGGAAGAGGACAAAACCGCATTTTATTACAACCAGAAAATCAACTGTATGCCTGCAAAAGGTTACATAAAAATCGGTGACAAAAAATTTGATATCACTCCCAAAAAGCATTTCGGCACCCTCGACTGGGGCAGAGGCGTATGGCCCTTTGAATGCACATGGTACTGGGGTTCAGGTAACGGATATGTTGACGGAAAAAGATTCGGCTTCAATATCGGATACGGTTTCGGCAATACCACCCGTGCAACGGAAAACATGATTTTCTATGACGGAAAATGCCATAAACTGGATAAGATTTATTTTGATATCCCCGATGATATCATGCAGCCATGGGGATTCCTGAGCTCCGACGGCAGATTCAACATGAGATTTGTGCCTGTTTACGACAACAGCTCCCATATAAGTGCCTTACTTCTGAGCAGAAGTGCACATCAGGTTTTCGGCAAAATGACCGGAAGTGCTGTTCTTGATGACGGAACAGTTCTCAAAATAAAAGACCTCACCGTTTTTGCGGAGAAGGTCATGAACAGAAATTAAACATAAAAAATGTCTCTCGAAGCTTCAATCCTCGTGAGACATTTCTTATTTATAATGAATTATTCAACTGTAACCGTACCGTCAACATCAACGGTAATCTTCATACCGTCCTTAACATAGTCAAGAAATTCCTGACCGAGGCAGTCAACTGTTACCATGGGTTCGTCAGTCCATACTGCTGCAAGAACTGCACCTGCGCAAGCAAGTGAGTCAATGTGCTCTGAGAAAAGCATACAAGCAGGATTTCTTTCCATAACCTTTGCACAGTAAAGAACCATACCGCCTGTTGTTGAACCGATGGTCTGAGGAAGGCAGAGTGCTGTTCCTACCATGGGCTTCTCAAAAAGGTCAGCGTTGTTCTGGTCGCCGCACTTTGCAGTTTTATCGCCAAACTGAAGTGCGTTCTGGAATGAGGCGAGTGTGTTGAAACCGCCATGGGATACAAGTGCATTTGCAGTGCATTTGCCTGCAACAACGGGACGTCCTTTAAACTGTTTCATCTTACTTTGCCTCCTTTGTGATGATATCAAGAATCTCGTCACTTCTGTAGTAACGCGATGTTGTGTATGTTCTGAGTTTGTTTGAGTTTGTGATTACGGGCATCTTCTTGCAAAGAGGATTATTCATATACATAAGAGGACAGATGTAGCTGAGAATAACGCCTGTTGCCTTAAGCTTAGCAGCATAAGGAGTTTTATTGAATTCCTCAATAACTGCAGGTGCAGCTGTGAAAACAGTAGGAACAGATACTTTCTTAAGACCGTTCTTCTTAAGACCTGCTGCAACATTGTCAGTCCATTCAATGAGCTGTGCGTATGAAAGATGGGGACAGCCTACAAAGCAAAGCTTGGGTGTTGCTTCCTTATTCTTCCACATAACAGGATAATTTGCCTGAACTCTTGCAAGCTCTGCATCGTCAACAACATAAACCTGTGCACCTTCTGCGATAAGGCTTTCACCCTGCTCAACAGCTTCGGGAGTGAGGTTTGCAACATGGTAAAGACCAACAGCACCGTTTGATGCAGTTGCAGCACCGAAATCCTTAAGGTAAGCCTTGGTGTCACCGTCAAGTTCAGTGCCGATCCACTTATCAAGACCCTTGATATAAGGAACATCTTCCATAACCTTCATGCCGATTGCGGAACCGAGAATCTGTGCTTCAGGCTTCTTTGTTGTTTTAACTTCAACAATCCATGTTGCCTTTCTGCCTTCGTCGGTAACAAGGCCGAAATAGGGAACTCTGCCTACAATTGAACCGAAAAGCTCAATAATGCCTGAGTTTCTGTTGCAGCGAGCACCAAGAACAGAGTTCGCATAAACAACAGCTGAGGACTCTGCCCATGAAAGAACTTCGCCCTTCTTGGGAACATTGCCAACTTCATCCATGTAGCATGTGCAGGTGTATGACTTGCTGTCTACAAGGCCGAGCTTTGAAAGCTGAGCATCGTAGCTGTTCTGCATGCTGTACATAAATTTATTAAAAATGAGTTTCTGAAGGAAGTTTGCGGGAACATTGGGATCAAGAGGTTTGGGGTCAACCGAGAATTTCTGGCCCGAAATTGCACCGCCGTCAATAAGCTGATCCATAAGGTCATAAACAGGCTTCATAACCTTAAGACCGAAGCTTGTTACGAGGTGACCCATCTTGCTTTCAACAGGAACAAACTTTGTTGCGCCGAAAGCTTCGCCGTAAAGAACAAGGGTTTTCATAACCTTTGCCATTGCCTCGCCCTTGGAGCCACCCAGAATATCCTGCTCCTCTTGGGTAAGAATCATTTTGTACTCCATAATAACATTATCCTTTCTTTAATCAGAGTGAAGGATATATCACTCCTGATAAGATTTACAGTTTATTGTAACATTTATATCGATATAATTCAATAGAATTCAGCAATTTTTTTATGCGAATCATTATAATAAGTAACATATAATAATATAGGGTGATGTTGTGAAATACCGAAAGTTCCGCAGACATAATTTTACCGCATATAAAATTATATGCATAATTATAACATTTCTTATTGCATTTCTGCTGACAGATGCAAAGCTCAGACCTGCCATATATGACCTTGCAGCACTTGAAGCCTATGCAGAAGCTTCAAGAACAATCAACTCAGCCGCAGAAAGAATCCTGACAGATAACGGACTGAATTATTCAGACCTTGTCAGCATATCCCGAACGGAAAACGGAAACATAACAGGAATAACAACGGATATAGTTAAAATGAATCTCTTCAAATCACAGGTCACAAATGCGATTGATAAAACATTTTCGGAAAAAGAACGAGCAGTTATAACCGTACCTCTCGGCACAGCAACGGGAATAACCGTTTTAAGCGGAGTAGGGCCTGATATAAAGGTTGAAATCGGTCTTTCATCTTCTACATATTCAGATTTTCAGAATATATTCCAAAGTGCCGGAATAAATCAGACACAGCACAGTCTGATGCTTGAAATCAGTTCAACAGTTACCCTTTCATTGCCGAATAAAAGAATATCCAAAACCGTTGAAACCTCCTTCTGCGTTGCACAAACCATAATCGTTGGAACAGTGCCTGATGTTATGGTTGAATAACTCAAGCAATTCTTGAAATCTATTCAATAGATAATTTATTGTGTTTTTAATTTATATACGCTATCATATAAACAGACCGGTCAAGAACAAATCAGAGGAGAAAAAACAATGACTGTTTATTTAAGTGAAAACATCAAAAAATTAAGACGTGAAAAAGAGTTGACTCAAGAAGCTATGGCTGAATTTCTGGGAGTAACTTTTCAAAGCGTCAGCAATTGGGAACGAGGTGAAAGTTATCCGGACATCACTATGCTGCCCGAAATTGCAGGTTTCTTCAAGGTAAGTGTTGATGAGTTGCTCGGAATAAATAAGGCAGAAAATGAACATGAAATAAATAAAAAATTAGCTGAATATGAAAATCTGACTGACCATACACTGATGCAGGAACTCATAAACGATTTAAAAACAAAATTCCCAAATGATTTCAGAGTATTAATCAGATATCTTTGTTGTCTTGTAAGATATTCAGAAGATTATTCAACTGTTTCTTCAGAAATATTCACAATTTATAATAACATTTGTCAAAACTGTACTGATGATAAAATAAGAATAAAAGCAAAACGAGCAATGATAGAATTTTATCGCTCACAGCTAAATGAAGAAAACGCGGATATTATGTTTGGAAAATGTGAAAAAATAATCAGCGATATGCCTGATATGCGTGACAGTCGTGAGATGTTCTGTACTTTTTATCCCGTAGATCATCCCGAACACAACACAAAAATCCAAAATGCAATCGAAGAAAGCTTTTTACTCCGTATTACATTTTATTCTCACTTATATTTCTACAACGAAAGATGTACCGATGAATGGCAGATAAAATCCGTGCAAAAAGAAATTGAATATCTTGAATTTGCTTATGATGACGGTAACTATGGCAAAATGTGGAGAATGATGATGAATCTCTACGGGCATTTAGGTGAGAAATATTACAAACTCAATGATTATAAAAGTGCAATTTACAACTTCAAAAAGTCTGCCGAACTTGCAATTAAATTTGACAGTATGGACAGAATTACAACCATGCACTCAACATTGTTTGAAGGCAAGGAATTTGATAAGCACACTCTCGGCAGTACATTTATTGCAAAAAGCAGAGTAAAAGAGCTTTTAACCCAAAAATATTCTCTGTCAGAGGATTTCAAAGCAACTGATGAATTCAAAGAAATTCTGTCAATTCTCAAATAAACGTTTCATAAAACAAAAAACCGTCTCTTTTGAGACGGTTAATTTCTGTGTAACAATACACCCTGAAAACTGAACAAAGGATAGATAAAGAAGTAAAGAAACAAGAGATTCATATGGTCAAGCCCTCGACCTATTAGTATTGCCAAGCTGAACGTGTCACCACGCTTACACATGCAACCTATCAACCTCATAGTCCATGAGGGGTCTTACTGGCTTACGCCATGGGATATCTTATCTTGGAGGCGGCTTCACGCTTAGATGCTTTCAGCGTTTATCCGTTCCGCACTTAGCTGCCCGGCTGTGCTACTGGCGTAACAACCGGTGCACCAGCGGTGCGTCCATCCCGGTCCTCTCGTACTAAGGACAGCTCCTTTCAAATTTCCTGCGCCCGCGACAGATAGGGACCGAACTGTCTCGCGACGTTCTGAACCCAGCTCGCGTACCGCTTTAATGGGCGAACAGCCCAACCCTTGGAACCGACTCCAGCTCCAGGATGCGATGAGCCGACATCGAGGTGCCAAACCTCCCCGTCGATATGGACTCTTGGGGGAGATCAGCCTGTTATCCCCAGGGTAGCTTTTATCCGTTGAGCGACGGCAATTCCACTCTCATACCGCCGGATCACTAACTCCAACTTTCGTTACTGCTCGACCTGT
>JAZQLN010000037.1:0-58494 GCA_045542715.1 Acutalibacteraceae bacterium | reverse complement strand
GAATTTTCGCAAGAAGCGGAGGTCTTTCGGATGCCGTTGCACAGGCAATGAAAGAGCAGAATATTGAATTTGACCTCAAGCCTGCAGTCTGCGACGGAATTGAAGCCTGCAGAATGGCACTTCTCAAAAAGAGCAAGAATGTTCTTGATGCAAACTTCATTGAAGGTATGGCTTGTGTCGGTGGATGCATCGGCGGTGCAGGTTGCCTGACTCACGGTGAAAAGAACAAATCCGAAGTTGATAAATACGGCAGAGAAGCAATGGAAAAAACAATCTCCCACGCCGTTTCAATTTTAAAATCACGAATCATATATCTACCCCAATCTTTTCCAAAAGCACCGAGTGATTATACTCGGTGCTTTTGCTTTTCAAAACTTTCAAATTAATCAAAAAATTAACATTAATAAACCCCGAATTGATTGCAAAAATAATAGAGCAAACGCAAAAAAATGAGCAAAGGGGTGTAAACGAAATGTCAAAGAATAATTCAGTTGTTCCTCAGGCAAGAGCTGCTCTTGACCAGTTCAAGATGGAAGCTGCAAGAGAAGTAGGCGTTAACCTTAAGCAGGGTTATAACGGTGACCTCACTTCAAAGGAAGCAGGCAGCGTAGGCGGTCAGATGGTTAAGAAGATGATCGAGGCTTATGAAAACGGCATGAAATAAGTAATGCTATAGAAAAAACCTACCGAAAAATTTATTTCGGTAGGTTTTGTTATTATACGATGATTTGATTATCCCACAAACTTGATTGTAAGAATCTTCTTGCCTGTGATTTCGAAATCAACAAAGCCGTCTGCGTTCATTGTGAGGGGAGCAGAGTCAAGTTCTTCGAGAGTTACGAGCTTGACTTCCTTCCACTGCTTGCCCGAATATGCGGGAAGCTCGAATTCTGCCATCTGTCTTTCAACGGGTGACTGAGGCTTCTCAATGGGAGCTATGCCGCCGTTGAAACGGATTGAATTCTTGATTGTCTTATCAGAAGGATTGAAGAGTCTGATAACATAGCCTTCGCCGTCTTCGCTCTTCTTGATTGCGCTGACATTGAGGTTTTCATCCTTAAGCTCGATAAATGAATGAGTAAGAGGATTCTTGCCGTGTGCGGTGGGAGCAAGCTGACCTGCTGTGAGATAGAGGTTGAAACGCTCGCTTTCCTGCCATACGTTGCCTTCTTCCCAGTCGCCTCTGTGGGGCATGAATGCATAACGGAATGTGTTAACACCGATGCACTGTGAGCCTTTATCCCAATCGCTGTAATTCTGCATATCTGCGGTTACGCATATACGAAGGGGATATGCACGGATAAGTGAAAGATAGAGTGTGTTGCATTCGTCATCGGCTGCTTCATAAGCCTTAAGACCCGTGTTGAGAAGAGCAGCACCGTTAACACCGTCGGTAAGGTCAACGAATGAATTCATGGGATGCTCTGTCATGGGGATTTCGTCATAGAGCGAGTAATCAAGCTTTGCAACGGGACGCTTAATAACGTCAAACTGACCCTGAGCATATGAGAATTCGGAGTTGATGTTTGTGGGGAATGCAACCTGGAGATAATGGTCTTCACAGCGGTTGTTGATGGTTGTTTCGATTTCAACGAATCTTGCACCCTTGCGGAGAGTAACAACGCTGTCGATATCAACGGGAAGCTTGTGGGGACTTCTTGATTTTTCGTCAAACGAACGCTTTTCGGGAAGCATCCATCTCATTGAAACTTTATATGCGGTTTCAAATTCACCGTCACGAAGAAGAGTGATTGTTGCGTTTTCGTTAAGAGTTGTGAAGATTTCGTTGAATTCGGGTACGAAATGCTCCCAGGGATTGCCGATTTCGCCGCCATCCTTGAAGTAACCGAGGTTTTCGTAAACTCTGCCGCTTTCCTTTTCGGTAACGTTGTATGTACCGTTGCTGTTGAATGAAACGCGGAGATATTCGTTTTCCATAACCTGATTTGTCTTAAGGAGAGTAACGGGAGTTGTGGCACGGACATTGTATGTGGGACGCATTTTGTAGGTCTTGTAGCCCATTGCGGGGATATCCTTCACCTCTGCGGCGATAAGACGCTGTCTTGTGTGAAGCACGTTTGCAGTATCGTTGGGATTCTGGATAATCTGTGCGTTGTTATCGTTGGATTCGATAACCTGATACTTGATTGCATTGCCTTCCTCGTCAAGAAGCTCGAATGTGCCCGTTTTCCACTCTGAGGGGATTTCAACGCGGAGGTTAACTGTTTCGCTTCTCTTGAAGGGTGCGGGGTTGAACACTACAACCGCTGCATCATCACGGCTGAATGACTTGAGGTCGATATCGCCTGCGAGGTCCATGAATGCACGCTCGAATACGCAGCTTGAAAGCTCTCTTGACTGTCTGTAACGAGCCATAACGTCTTCATAAACAACGTCTCTGCCGCATGAACCGATGCTGTCGTGGCCGTGATTCTGAAGAAGGTAGTTATATGAAAGGTCGATGAAATTCTGGGGATAGGGTGCACCTGCGAGAGATGCGAAAACTGCGAAAGGCTCAGCGTAGTTGATGAGTCTTCTTTCTGTGTCGAAGTTTTCCTGCTTGATATATGTTCTTGCTGAAAGAATCCAGCCGCAGAGAATGCTTACGCTGCCCTTGGTGTAGGGGTCACGCATTTCGCCCTTGAGTACGGGTGAGTTGGGGTCGAAGTTATCGATGATGCTCTGCTCCATGTCCTTAAGAGTGCTGTGGAAAACATCTGCATCGGGAAGAGCTGCATCAAGGTCTTTGATAAGCTGAACTTCACGGGCATCGGGGCATGATGAGTCATGACCTGCTGACCAGAAACGGTGCTGAGTTGTCCAGTCGTTGTTCTGCTCTTCGATAGCCTGCTCTGCTCTTGCCTGAATGTTTTCTTTGTGGTACTCATAGAACGGATGTGTATACTGATAGTCCAGCTTCCAGTCACGGTCAATGAGCTTGAAAACGCCGTTATTGTCATTCCAGAGCATATCACGGTTGTTTTCGTTTTCCTGATTGAAGTAAACGGGTCTCTGAACTACATACCAGATGTTGTAACGGGGTCTTTTACCGAGACGTGATGCCCAGATTCTTGAGCCGTCGGGGCTTTCCCAATAGAATTCTGATTTGGGTGCTTTGTAGGTGTTGATTCCTCTGTAGAATGATGCGAAGTTGATGCCGAAGCCCGAATAGAGCTGAGGAAGCTGCGAAATCTGACCCCAGCCGAAGGGGGAGTAGCCTGTTTTGCTTACGCCGCCCATTTCCTTAGCCTGCTTGTGACCGAGGAGGAGGTTGCGCACGAGAGCTTCGCTGCCGACGGTGAATTCGTCGGGCAAGCAGAACCAGGGACCGACTGCGATTCTGCCTTCGGAGATGTATTTCTTGAGCTTTTCTTTCTTTTCGGGATAAACCTCAAGATAATCCTGAATGGGCATTGTCTGTGAGTCAAAGTGGAAATGCTTGTAGTCGGGATTCTTGTCAAGAATATCGAGAAGCATGTCCACCATGTAGCCGAGCATATGCTGTGTACGGCGGGCGGAGAAACGCCATTCTCTGTCCCAGTGGGTGTTTGATATAAAATGACACTGAATTTTTTTGTTATCCATATCAATACTCCTTAACCTTTAATAATTTTCATGATTTCGGCAAAGTTGTTGCAGAAGTGTGAGCAAACAGCCTTTGTGCCGCTTGATTCGATGTTACCGCCTGCAATACCGATTGTTGTGTAGCCTGCAAGACGTACGGAGCAAGCACCTGCACCGCTGTCCTCAATGCCGACAACTCTGTTTCTGTCAGCAAAAGCTTCGCCGAGACCTACGATTGAAGTTTCGGAATAAAGCCAGGGATGGGGCTTGGGTGAAAGCTCGCCGAGAGTGCCTACGCTGCCCTTGCGGAGGGGGAAGCCTGCGGAAATGATTGCATCATAGAAATCCTTGGGGTCACCCATGCCGAGAGTGCGGAATGCGGAAAGAATTTCGGGCCATGCTTTTTCGTAAAGACCCGATGTAACAAGTCCGATTTTAACGCCCATGTCCTTAAGCTCAAGAAGGAAATCCTTGACGCCTTCGGTGGGAGTGAATGCACCGTCCTTGCCTCTGCCCGCCATGATTTCTTCCATTTCTCTGTGAGTGTGTTCAAAATAGAAGTTACGAGCCTTTTCAAGTGACTCACCGGGGCAGTATTTATCGATGCAATACTGAAGATGCTCGGATACGCTGTGACCCGAAACAAAGGGAAGGTCAGCATCTTCAAGCTCAAACTTTGAATTGCCGAGCATGCTTGCAGTGCTCATCTGAATAATCCAGATCCAGAAATCCTCGCTGCGTACGGTTGTGCCGTCAAGGTCCATAAGAACCGCATTGAGGGGATACTCTGTTTTTACGGGATAAACGGGATAATAAACGGGATAAGCGATTGCTGACTTGACGCCTGCAAGTGTGTGGCTGCCGAATGAAACGAATTCAACCTTTTTGTCACCTGTTGCAACGATGCAGTCAACTCCGTTTTTGCCTGTTACGAACTTTCCGTCTTCCGTTGTTTCAAGAAGATGGAAACCGCTGTCCGGTCCGACGGGGCCGAGGTCGGGTATGATAATGTTTTTGTCGAGAAGCATATTATTTTATTCCTTTCGAGAAATTAATAATAAAAATACACTTCATTCTATCATACATATCCCAATAAGTAAACCATAAATATGAATTAAAATAAAAATTATTTGTATTGAAATATGCATTGTTTGGTGATATACTGTATTTGGTATAATTCGGATTTTATAATCTTCTACCAAGAAAGGACGATGCAAATTGGCAGAAATCAAAAATTTTGACGCAGTTGCTGCCCTTGATGCAATGGATGCTCACGTTGACGATTGGCGTGATGCCACAAAGGGCAAGCAGAGAGGCATTTTCTCTTTTGACGATGTTGTTAACGTAAAGCTTAAGACTCTCAAAAAGAGAATTTATACAGACATTGAATCCCTTCCCGCATGGAAGATGAAGGAATGCATCTACAAGGGAATCGGCGATTACGAATATCTCTATGACGAGTGGAAAGAACTCAACGTAGGCGATAAGTGGGGTAACAACGGCTGGAGTGCATTCTTCAAGAATTCCTTCGATATGCCCGAAAGATTCGCAGGCAAGAAGGTTACTCTCAACGTTTACTTCGGCGGCGACTCACTTCTTTCGCTCAACGGTGAGCCTTATCAGGGCCTTGACCCCTTCCGTAACAGCGTTCTTCTTTCAGACTGTGCCGAAGCAGGCAAACACTATGATGTTGATATTGAATCATACTATGTATGGCATTCAAACGAGTCAACAGTCAAAACTCTTTCATGCTCATTCATCGGCGTTGTTGACCCCGTAATCGAAGAGGTTTACTGGGATTTCAAGGCGATTTTCAACGCACTCTTCATGCCTGTTCTTGATACAGGTCTTGCAGAGCTTATCCGTTCATCGCTCAAAGAAGCGTTCACACACGTCAACTTCGACATAACAGGTGACGAATTCAAGGCAGGTCTTCTTGAGGCTCAGAAGGTTCTCAAGGCAAGAGTTTATAACAACCCCAACTACAAAACAGAGGGCACACTTGCTCTTGTAGGTAACTCACATCTTGACATCGTTTTCATGTGGGCATACAAAGAATATGTTCGTAAGCTCGGCAGAACTCACGCAACAATGCTTCGTCTTATGGAGCAGTATCCCGATTTCATTTTCTCACAGAGCACAGCTCCCACATATATCGAAATGGAAAAGAGATACCCCAACATCTTCAATCAGGTTAAACAGCGCATCGCAGAAGGCAGATGGGAATACATCGGCGCAATGTGGGTTGAGCCCGACTGTAACCTTGTTTCGGGTGAATCCTTTGTTCGTCAGCTTCTCCACGGCGTAAGATATGCAGAAAAGACTTTCGGAATCACTCCCAAAACCTGCTGGGTGCCCGACGTATTCGGTAACGGTTATGCCATGCCTCAGATTCTCAAAAAGGCAGGCGTTGAGTATTTCGTAACTCATAAGATGGGTATCTGGAACGATACAAACCCCTGGCAGTATAACACATTCTGGTGGGAAGGTCCCGACGGCTCAAAGGTATTCTCAATCGTTCCTCCCACTCACTTCATCGGTACTGTTGAGGCTGACTCACTCAAGATGAACTGGAAGAAGTATACAGATAAGGCAACCATCGGCGAATCCATGTACTGCTACGGCTGGGGTGACGGCGGCGGCGGTGTTGACACCGAAATGCTCGAATATGCAAAGAGATATAAGAGCTTCCCCGGTCTTCCCGAAACAAAGCCCAGCAAGATTGAAGATTCACTTGCAAGAATGAAGGCTAACGCAACAGACACAAACATTCCTACATGGAAAGACGAGCTTTATCTTGAAGAGCATCGTGGCGTTCATACCACAAAGGCTCTTCTCAAGAAGCTTAACAGATACAGCGAAAATCTCTACCGTCAGGCTGAAATTTTTGCATCAATCGCAATGAAATACGGCTATGAGTATCCTCTTGAAAAGCTCAACGAAGGCTGGCAGATGATTCTCACAAACCAGTTCCACGATTCACTTCCCGGCTCACATATAACCGAAGTTTTCGGCGACCTCTGTGCAATCTATGATGATATCATCAAGATCGGTGAAGAAGTCCGTGACGGTGCGCTCAATGCAATCGCAGGCAACATCGGTGCAGGCGATAAGTACGGCAAACCCTTCGCACTCTTCAATTCACTCGGTACAGCTGCAACATCAAAGGTTGAACTTCCCTATAAGGATGTTGAAATCTTTGACGCAGAGGGCAACAAAGTTCCCGTTCAGGCATACACAAAGCTTGACGGCACAAAGGTTCTTGTTTTCGTTGCAAAGGATGTTCCCGCAGTAGGTTATAAAGTATATTATACAAAGGATGCAGCCGTTGCGGAAGCAAAGGCAGTTGACTGCGCAGATATCGAAAACGATAACTTCAGCCTTAAGTTTGACGCAGCTGCAGAGCTTGTTTCAATCTTCGATAAGAAGAATAACAGAGAAGTTCTTGAAGGCAAGGGTAATGTATTCCGCATCTATGAAGACCTTCCCGGTAAGTATGATGCATGGGATATCGTTGCAACATATACAGACCGTGAATTCGAAACAGAAGCAGGCAAGGTTGAATCAGTTGTTTGCGGTGATGTATTCACTTGCGTAACAATCGCAAAGAATATTCTTAAGTCAACTCTCAAGCAGAATATCATTATCTATAATGAGCTTGACAGAATTGATTTCGATACATTTATCAGCTGGCACGAGCAGGAAAAACTTCTTAAGGTTGGTTTTGATGTTGATATCAAGGCTCAGAAGTTCACAAGAGATATTGCTTATGCAACAATCGAAAGCTCCAACTACCGCCACAATCCCTATGATAAGGCTAAGTTTGAAGTTTCGGCTCATAACTTCATCGATATGTCAGAAGATGATTACGGTCTTTCAATCCTCAATGACTGCAAGTACGGCTACGAGGTTAACGAGCAGAGAATGATTATCACTCTTCTCAAGGCTCCCATGAATCCCGACCCGAAGTCAGACAGAGGCGACCATTACTTCACATATTCGCTCTATCCCCATGCAGGCAGCTGGAAGGATGCGGAAACTCTCGTAAGAGGTCTTGAACTCAACAATCCCATGCTTCCCGTTGAGCTTGCAGCAGATGCAAAGGGTGCAGAGAGCGCATCATTCATCGCAGTTGACGGCAAGAATGTTACTCTTGAAGCAGTCAAGAAGTGCGAAGACGAGGATGCTTACATCGTTCGTTTTGTTGAAAAGGCAGGCAGAAGAGCAGCTGTTAAGGTTGATTTCTTCGCTGAAATCGCAAGCGTTGCAGAATGTAACCTTCTTGAAAGAGAAGATGTTGCAGTTGATATCGCAGACGGCAAGACAATGAGCTTTGAAATCAAGCCCTTTGAAATCAAGTGCTACAAGGTTAAAACAAAATAAGATATAAAAATGGTGTACCGAGTTTTTTCGGTACACCATAATTTTTTTGCTTTATTTAATCAAATCGTTTTTCTTGATGAAATCAACAACTTCGTCAACTGTTGTGAATGCAAGGGCAACAACGGTATCTGCACCGCCGTAGTAGATTGCAATCTTTCCGCTTTCGCTGTCTGCAAGTGCCGCACAGGGGAAAACAACGTTGGGCACGTCGCCGACGCATTCGTAAAGCTCATGGGGTGCAAGCAGGAAGCAGTCTGCTCTGTGGAGAACCTTCCACGGCTCGTCTTTATCAAGAATTGCAGCGCCCATTGCGTATGTGAAACCGTTGCAGCTTGTAAGAACGCCGTGATAGAACATCAGCCAGCCTTCGTCTGTTTCAATGGGTGTGGGACCTGCACCGACCTTTGTCATTTCCCAGTTTTTCTCGGGTTTCATAACAAATCTGTGCTTACCCCAATAGGTCAAATCCTTGCTGTGGCTGAGGAAAATATCGCCGTAGGGTGTGTGTCCTCTGTCGCAGGGACGGATAAGAAGAAGAAATTCATCGTTGATTTTTCTGGGGAAGAGTACGCCGTTTCTTGCAACGGGATAGCAGGCATCCTCAAGCTGTGTCCATTCCTTGAAATCCGTTGTGTATGCAATGCCGATTGTTGTTCCGTGAGGGGTAAGATTTACCCATGAAAGATAATATTTACCGTCAATTTCGCAGAGTCTGGGGTCGTAGCCTCTGAAAATAACCTTCTCTTCAAGCTCCCAGTTGATTGCATCTTTACTGTAGCCTACAACAAGAGTATGGTCACGGCTCATAACATCAACTCTGAAAACACCTGCAAAGCCGTCGCCGTAAGGAACAACGGCGGAGTTGAAAATGCTGTTTGCCATGAAAAGATTGTCTCTTGTGATGATGGGATTGTTTGTGTATCTCCAGACGGGATATTTCCAGCCTTCGGGTTTATCCTGCCAGGGGATATTGGGTATTTTTGCGCCGATAATTTTAGCCATAATAATTCTCCTTGTGTATCAACATACATTTATTTTACATTGTGTCACATGAAAATGCAAGATAAAAGATTATTTGTATTTCTCCGCGATAACCTCAGCCTGTTTTTTCATTTCATTGCGGACTTCTTCGGGCGAGATTATTTCCGCATCCCCGCCGAAGCCGAAAACCCATGCAAGAAACTGCCGGCTGACAACAACACTTACGCTGACGGTGAAATGTTCATCGCCGTCTTTGATTATAATTGTATCTCTGCCGAAACGGTCAAGCACGGCTCCCGCAAGATAATTTGAAAAGCGAAGCTTTACCTTCTGCTCGTTTCCGCCGAACATTCCGAAAACCGACTTTGTATAGGCTGACATATCAACCTTTCTGAATTCTTCGAGACCTTCTCTTTCATCTTCGGTCATTGAAACTCTGAACATTTTGTCAACTCTGTAGTGCTTCATCTTCTCCGCATCGGAATCCCATGCAAGCATATAGTAGTTTTCATCGTCCCAGATAAGTGCAAAGGGGCTGACATTATAGAATTTGCCGTCATGGCGGAATCTGCGTTCTTTTTCAACGGTATATTCAAAATACTGATAACGGATTTTTCTGTTCTGAGTTATGGCATCCGAAATAACGTCAACGGTGTAATAAATGCTTTCGTTCATGCTCTTCACACGGTTGCTGACGAATACCTGCCTCTGAAGAAGCTGGCCGTCATAAATGCTGGCAAGGCTCTCGATTTTTTTGATGAGCTTATATGTTTTATCCTGAGTTATGAATTTTGAGGACTGAACGCTGTCAACAAGAAGTTTTAATTCGGGTAATTCGAAATCACGCTCGCCTATGTAGTAACCGCCGTTTTTGCCCTTGACCTGAATGATGTCAACGCCGAAGTTGCGGAGCGCCTCGATATCGTCATAGATGCTTTTTCTCTCCGCAGAGATATCGTTTCTTGCGAGTTCTTCAATAATCTGAGCCGTGCTGACGGGATGCTCTTCGTCGGAATGCTGCATAAGATATCTTGCAAGATAAAGAAGCTTCAGCTTCTGATTGGGTGATTTAGCCAATTCAACCAACTCCTTATGAACCCATTATATATCATTATGAGTCCGATAACAAGGACTTTAAAAAATATTTTGACAATTTCTGCATTTGCATTTATAATAGAGCAGTTGAATTTTTATGCGGAGGCGTCTTACATGGCTATCTATAAAAACAGAATTGATTTGCATACTCATACCGACAGCTCGTTTGACGGTCATTATTCAGCAGACCTGATGTGCGAAGCTGCGGTGAATAACGATATATCGATCTATGCGATAACAGACCATTTTGATGTTGATTTTTATGAGGAACACCGTCTTGAATCCCGTCAGAAAAGCAGTTATGAGGGCATAGTTTCCGCAAAGGAAAAATTTGCAGGCAAATTAAAAGTTATAAGAGGCATTGAAATGGGTCAGCCTGCCTATGACCTGCCTCTGACGGAAAAATCCCTTGCAAGATTTGATTACGATTATGTTATCGGTTCAATCCATAATCTTCGCAAAACACCTGATTTCTGCGAGCTTGATTATAACACTCTCACCGAAGAAGATGTTTATTCTCTTCTTCATAAATATTTCGAAGAGGAGCTTATTCTTGCGAAGTGGAACGGATTTGATACCTTTGCACATCTTACATATCCCATGAGATATATTGTTCAGTCGGGCAGATTCAATATCGACCTCGGCAGATATAACGATATCACCGATGAGATTTTCAGAACACTCATCGCAAACGGAAAAGCGCTTGAAATCAACACAAGCGGACTTCGTCAGCCCATCGGCAAAACCATGCCCACCGAGGATTATGTGAAGAGATTCAGAGAGCTGGGCGGTGAATACCTGACACTCGGCTCGGATGCTCATTATACCGAGCATGTGGGCGCAGGCATCGACGAAGGCTACGCAATCGCCGAAAAATGCGGATTTGAATATGTAACATACTTTGAAAACCGCAAACCCGTTAAAGTTAAAATTGAGAAGTAAGACTGAGGACTGTCTCACTAAGCGAAAAACAAAAGAAACAGAATAAATGATGATTGGCTTGAGTCGGAATTAACCTTCTCAAGCCAATTTTAACGCAATTTTAAAAATTAAAATCTTTTTTATGTTTCTTTTTAGCCGTTTTTTCCGATTCGACGTATCGCATACGCCTGTCATCGGAAGAAAACGGCTTTTTCATCTTATTGAGACAGTCCTTGATATCTGTTTATTTTCTGATAATCGGACTTGCGGTGATACCTACCTTGCGGAGTACATATTCGTAGCTCCACTGCTCGTCGTCACGCCATGCATCGGGGCCGTGCCATGAACGGTTTTCTTCCGTAAGATGAACGGGTCCGAAGCTGTTGTAGCGGTTGCCGAAGAGGGTGATGTCAATTTTATGGTTTCCTTCATCTATATCGTTAATCTGAAGCTTATAGGGCGGATAAACAATCTTGCCCTTGCTCTCTCCGTCGATTGCAACGTCAACAAGAGTGCCGATATATCTCGGAACTTCGATTTCAAATCCGTTGCCTTCCGCTTCAAGATGATATGTAACGTTTCCGCCGTAGAAGGGGAGATTCTGATTTGCGAGAGTGTCGAATGTCAGCTTTTCGGGAAGAGTTGTGATAACCGCCGTGCTTCCGAGCTGCTTCACGCCGAAATCACCGAGAAGATAGCACCATTCGGTGTTTGTTGTTTTGCCGAAGGGGACAGTAACCTCGATGATATTCTCGCCCTTGAGGATTTCGGGCATGGGAACGGTTTTGATATCCTTGTCAACATACCAACCTGTGATATTGACGGGCACATCCCTGCCGTTCATTCTGATTTTTGCCTTTTCCGCATCTTCAAGAGCAAGCTCCGCACCGCTGTATGCAATTTCACTGTTAACGGTGAATTTAAGAGTTACGGAATGCTCGATAACCTCGGGGTCGAGCACCCACGGCTGAGCAACACTTCCGCCTCTTTCAACATAACCGAGAGTCTTGCGGCATATGTTATCAAGAATAAGGATTTCTTCCTTGGGCTGATATTCACCGCCGTCAAGGGCAAATTCAGCCATATCAAGAAGAAGAACATTGCGTTCCGAAAGTGTATAATCAACGAATGCGGGAACGTTTACCGCAGTTTCGTATTTTTTGTTTTCAACAGATACAGTTTCTTCCGATCTGCCGTCATCAAGCCTGAGAAGAAGGCTGTCATAGTCATAGAGAGTTTTTGCGATAACGGTGCATCCGTTTCTGTATTCGCAGGCAGCGGGATAAATTTCACCGCTGATTGTATCGTAAATATAGGGGGTGAACTCGCCCTTAACGCTGATTCGGAGGTTGTTTCTGCGGCATACGTCTTTGTTATACGGCTCACAGCAGCGGCTGATGAAGAGCCATTCCGAATTGCCGTCACGGCGGAGCTGATAGATGAACTTATCGGAAAGCCTGCCGTTTGCAAGGCGGAGAGTAACGGTGCGGTTGCCGTCAAGAGCAGTAAGGAGCTTATCACGGTCATACTGTATCACTTCTGCGATATCATAAAGAACCCTGCCTTTTTCCGAGGGGATGCCGTCGATGAATTTCGGAGCATCGCCCATAAGGATGAGCTTACCGCCGTTTTGTGCAAACTTTTCAAGGCGTTCAAGAGTTGTTGTGCGGAGTGTTTCACAGTCGGGAACGATGATTGCGTCGTATTCCATTTCGCCGACTCTGAGAGGTGCCGATGCATTTTCGCAGAGAGAGGGGAGAAGGGATTCGCTGATGTAGTTGAAATCGATGCTGCCCTTAAGAAGCCAGTCGGCAAGATTTTCGAATTTGACATCCATGTTTTCTCTTATGAGAGCAGTTTTGTCGTTGGGACCCCAGTGAAGCCAGAAGCTTTCAACGGGATGGATAACGCCGACCTTGACAACGGGTCTGCCTCGTGTCATGGCGGTGTTCACTCTTGCAAAGTGGTCTTCGAGATATGAGAATTCTTTCCACCAGGGTGACTGGTAATGAATTGAGGCAGGGTAGTCACGCTTTGCTTCGCCGCCCATTGCGTACCATGAAAGATGGGGCACGCGGATTGTTACACCGAGGCAGGCCTGCCAGTCGCCGTGGAGCTTATAGCCTCTGAAATCGTAGTCCCAGCCCGTAACGCCGTAAAGCTCGGAAAGCATACCTTCTCTGCCGTACTGATGAACTGCGGACTGTGCCTGTTTTGCGGTTGTGAATTCAAAACTTGCGCAGAGCATATCAATACCGGGCAGGTCAAAGCCTCTGTATGAACGCATTGCATCGCCGAGTGCGGCTGTCTGGCTGTGGAGAGTAGGCTCTTCCATCATGTGACCCGTGAGAGCAATTCCGTTTTCCCTGCACCATTTACCGCACACGTCTGCAAACGCCTGAGCAAATCTTTCTGAAATATGGTCGTGATAGTGATATCTTGCTGACGAAACCTTGCCGTCGGGAAGCTCCCAGAAAATTTCGGGAAGAGTTTCCATTATGTCTTCGCCGTACTGTGCCTTGTATGTATCGGGAATATCGTCTGTCCAGGGCATGGTGATATCGTCTGTATCCCATGAATTATCAAGCACTCTCTTGCGTGTGAACTGAGGTTCATCGGTGAAAATCGCAGGCACAACTCCGCCGAAATAATCGCCGACTGTTTCTTTGTATCTGTCATGGGTGACCTCAACAAAACGCTTGACCGCTTCAGGGTTGAGAGTGTCGAGATAGGTCTGGTTGTTATACCACGGCGAGGGTGAGTGGATTTTGAGGTAGGCATACCATTTTGTGCCTTCGGCATCATCGTTTTCGCCGATTTGTCTGTATGATCTGAGGCAGCCGTTTTCGTCAAGAACGATGTCGTAGCAGGAGAGAAGCCAGCCTTTTCCGTTTCTTCCGCCTTCTGCTCTCGAATCAATATATTCACTGTCGGCTTCGACGTTTGAGCAGGGTTCCGTTGTCATAAGCAGACAGCGCGCACGGTACTGCTCATCCTTTGTAACAAGACCGCCTGCAGCGCCCGAAGGCCATCTGTCTTCGTCATAGAGCCATGCAAGCATATGCTCTTTATCGGCTTTTTCCGCACAGCATCTGATGAGATTCATGAAATCATCGGAAAGATATTTGGTGGACATACCCGTACGCACGTGCATATGGAATCCTCCGAGACCCATTTCCTTGAAAATATCAATCTGACGGCAGAGTTCATCCGCTTTGAGGTCGCTGTTCCATGCCCAGAAGGGAGTGCCTCTGTATTCACAGGTAGGATTTCTGAAAAGTTCATCGGAGAGAGTGGGAGAAGCGTTTTTCTTATAAAGCATATTAATCCTCCTTCGGATGCTTGCTGAGGGGCTTATCCTCGCTTGCAGTGTTCCAGTTTATATAATTGTTTCTTTTTGCGTGATACCATTCCATTTCGAACATCTTTGCACTGTCGTCAACGGGAACAAAAAGCTGGTCTCTGTTGAAATAGGGGATACCCTGCATTTCAACCGTTCCCATATCCGTTTTTGCAAAGCGGTCGCCGACGGTGAATGTTGCTCTGTGACCGTATGCCTCAACATAAAGAGTGTCTTTTTCCTTGATAACCTTACCGCCGATGAACTGAATGACAACTCCGAAGGGAGCGTACCATATTCCGTCTTTCTGTTCGGGATAAAGCTCTCTTGAAATCAGCTCAAGCATCTGACCCTTGAATGCCATTTTGGTCCAGTCGTAGGTGGGTGCAAGTGCTATGGGGGTTATCATGTCTTTATCTTTGTCGATTGTGAAAATATCAAAAATTCTGCCGTCTGCAAGGTATGCGGTGGCGGTCAGTTTGTTACCGTCAATTTCAACAAGTGTGTATGCACCAACCCTGATTTCCTGAGGATAGAAGCAGGAATGCCAGATTTTCTGTGCATTGGAGTGATAGATGTTTCCTCCGCCGTTGCCGACGATGTAATGAACGGTGCCTTCCGACGGCTTATCGAAAAGTTCGTCACCCTTAACGGGATATGTTCTTGCAAACGAGTGCTCGTGACCCTCAAAAAGAATATCAAGTCTGCCTTCCTCGATGGGTTTTCTCAGCCACGGATATCCGTCATTGTTCTGACCTTCGGGCATAACGGGATAAATCGGGAAATGGTATGCACCGAGCTTCCATGTTTTACCGCTGCTCTGCAGATCGTTATATGCCCAATCCTCAACAACCTGAGGTGCGTTTATGCCGAGCACAAGAAAATGTGCGTTGCCGTAATCAAAGGAATAGTTTTCACCCGCGTATCCCTCGGGACCGTTATCGGGATAAGCGGGTCCGAACTGGAAATCAAAAAAGTCAGCGTGTTCAAGATAGAATTTGCCGGTAGGCTCGGGGAAATATGTGATGTAGCCTCTGTTATCGTGGTTGCCCGTTGTCATCATGTATGGCTTGCTTTCGATGATGCCTTTAAGACCCTCAAACATACCGTTCCACTGAAGCTCATTCTGTCCGTTGTCGCAGTTATCGCCCGCAGTGAAAATAAAACGGCAGTCGGGATGCCTTTTTAAAGCATCTTTGAGCATATCGCCGACCATTGAGTAATCGGGCAGATGGCACGGATCGCCTTTCTGGTGGTCAGTGATTATGATAAAGCTGAATTTGTCGGTTTTTTCAGGTTCGGTTTCAAAGGTGAATTCATCACTTCTGTGTTCCGATGAACCGACTGTATATGTATATTTTGTGCCTGCTTCAAGCCCCGAAAGCCTTACGGACCAATAGTTGCTGATATCAATATCTGTTTCTTTTGTCCTGAATTCCGCAGGCTGCTTTATCCATTCTCCGCCGTCTTTACGGTAAAGAATAAAGCCGTTTTCAACATCCGTGCAGGTTCTCCAGATAACAGACATTTCCGTTTTCGGATCTCCGCAGAATGCAAGCATGATATGGTCAGGGGAAACACCCGAACCTCTTTCGGGCTTATAGAAATTTCCGTTTTCGTCAAGCATTTTTCTCCCTCCTTAAACTAAATTTATTTTAGTAATTTCATACAGTTTTGTCAACAATAATTAAATCTTTTTTGTAAACTATTGATTTTTTAAAATATTTGTTATATAATACACCATGTAAAATTATTTAACGGGGGGTTCGCAATGAAAAAAATTGCAAAACTCATCAGCGTAATGCTTGCTTTTATTGTTGTTATGTCTTGCTTGGTTCTTCCTGCCTCGGCTGCAGGTGAAGGCTATCTTACATATACAGAATACTCAAGCTATGCCAAACTCACAAAATGCCTCAGCGGTGCAAGGGGAACAATCAATATTCCCTCAACCTTCAACGGTCTGCCCGTAAAGGTAATCGCCAACGGTGCTTTCGCAGATTGCAGTCTCATAACCGAGGTTACAATCCCTTCAAGCGTTACAACAATCGAGCAGAATGCTTTCAGCAGCTGTACTTCTCTTGAAAAGGTTACATTTGAAGGTACGTCATGCGATATCGGCAATGCCGCATTCATCTACTGCAGTTCGCTTAAAACGATCAAGCTTCCTTCGTCTCTTAAGGCTATTCCCAACGAGATGCTTGCTTACAGCACTGCTATTACTTCGGTTACAATTCCTTCAACGGTTGAGAAAATCGGCAAGGAAGCATTCAAAATGTGTTCTTCGCTTACATATGTAAGCATTCCCGCTTCGGTAAAGGTAATCGGAACAAACGCATTCCTCGGCTGTTCAGGCGTTGACGAATTCTATGTTGCACCGGCTAACACCGTATACAGCAGCTCAAACGGCTGCCTTTACGGACCTTACGAAAGTCCTTATGATACGGATATCGCAAATCCCGTAACGGATAAAACATTTATCCAGTATCCCAATGCAAACACCGCAACAAGCTATACCGTTGAATCGGGAACTCTCAGAATAGCGGATTACGCATTCGGCGATAACAAATATCTAACAAAAATCGTTCTTCCTTCGGGTCTCAAGGTTATCGATAATTTCGCATTCTATAACTGCACGAAGCTCAGTGATATCTCCGTTCCCGACACGGTTACCGCAATCGGTTCGCAGGCATTCGGAAAAACAACGGCTCTCAGAAGCATAACCGTTCCCGGTTCCGTTGATTCTCTTGAAAGCGTGTTCTATGCATCGGGCGTTGAAACCGTTGTTCTCAAAAACGGTATCAAGACTATCGGCACAAGATGCTTTGAAGACTGCAAGAGTCTCAAGAATGTCACAATTCCTTCAAGTGTCACAAAAATCGGCATCGGTGCATTCTATAACTGTTCGGCACTCGAATCTCTTCTTGTTCCCGCAAGCGTGACTTCAATCGGAAGCAGTGCTTTCTCGGGCTGCAGCGGTATTACTCTTAAGGTTTACGCAGACTCAAAGGCTCTTGAATACGCAAAGTCAAACTCAATTCCTTACATTATAGTAGACCCCACATATACTCCCACACTCGGAGTTACCGAGATAACCGTTCATACTTATCCCGCAAAAACAAGCTATTACTACAAAGAAAATGTAGATACAACAGGCATGGTTCTTCTTGTTGTTTATGAAGACGGTACAACAGGACTTGTCAACAAAGGCTTCTCCGTAAGCCCCTCAAAGCTCAGCGAAACAGGCTCGGTCAAGGTTGATGTCAGCTACGGCGGATGCTCAACATATTTCAATGTTGAAGTTTCATATGCATGGTGGCAGTGGCTTATCAGAATCTTCCTTCTCGGTATTTTTTGGTATTGATTTTAAAAAATGCAGGATTGTGTATATATTGCTGTTAGGTCTTGCATTTATTTAAAATATATTGTATAATTATTCAAAACAGTTCCGTGGGTTGAATTATCTCGGCTGCGGAAGAAATCAGGAGGTAAATTATGAAGAAAAAAATTGCTGTGGTTCTCTCGGTGTTACTCGTTTTTGCAATGCTCTTTATGACAGCGTGCGGTGACGCAAACAAGCCCGAAACACCCGCAACCGATGTTATCGCAAAGGTTAAGGTTGGTACAGGCGGCAACACAGGTACATATTACGGCTTTACAACAGCGGCATGTCAGATTCTCAATACAGCTGACTATACTTTCGAAGTGCTTTCAACAGGCGGCTCACAGGCTAACATCGAAGGCATTGAAGACGGCGACTATCAGATGGCAATTGTTCAGAACGACGTTATGAACTATGCTTATGCAGGTACAAACGGCTTTGCTTCTCAGATTCAGTCATTCTCAGCAATCGGCTGCGTATATCCCGAAGTTTGCCAGATCGTTGCAACAAAGGCATCAGGCATCACATCGGTTGCAGACCTTAAGGGTAAGAATGTTGCAGTAGGCGATGCAGGTTCAGGCGTATACTACAACGCAACTCAGATTCTTGCAGCAGCAGGTATTGATATTGATAAGGATATCAACAAGACAGCAGCATCATTCGGCGATGCAGCTACTCAGCTTAAGGACGGCTCAATTGATGCAGCTTTCCTCACAGCAGGTACTCCCACTCCCGCTATCACAGAGCTTGCAACCGCAACAGAAGTAGTTGTTGTTGACCTCGGCGAAGAAGTTATTTCAAAGCTTATGACTGATTATCCCTTCTATGCAAAGTATGAAATGACAGCTGCTGACTATGATTTCATCACAGCTCCCGTTAACACAGTTGCTATCATGGCTACATTTGTTGTAACAAACGATATGAGCGAAGATCAGGCATATCAGATTACAAAGGACCTTTGGGAAAAGCAGGCTGATATAGCTGCTGCTCACGCAAAGGGCAAGGAAATGTCAACTGATATCGCAGCAACAGCAATCGGTGATGTTCCTCTTCATCCCGGTGCAGAAAGATTCTACAAAGAGGCAGGCATAATTGCATAAAATTCCGCTTCATTAACCAAAATGCCGCGATTAATAATTGCGGCATTTTTTTATACAACACAAAATTCAGGAAAGGGGTAAAAATTCATGAGTGAAACTGTAAAAAACGACATTGAGTTTGAGCAGGTTGATTCCGAGAAGATAATGCAGGAATTTGACCGTGAAAGCAATGTCAGAGTTTTTACCGGATGGAGAAAAACGGTTATTACCGCCCTCATGGCTGCATTCAGCCTCTACATGATTTCCATGGCTCTGCTTTTTCCCACGGCAACAAAATATACAAAGCTGACAACATTTATGGCTTTCATAGCTTTTATCGGCTTTTTGATTTTCCCTGCATATAAAGCACAGACGAAGAAAATAAACCATGTTCCTTTTTATGATATTATTCTGGCAATTGTGAGTTCGGGCTGTTTCCTCTATTATACAATTTTCCAGAATGATATTATAATGATGAGTAAGCGAATAGGAACTCTTGAAATTATTGTTGCATTGATAGCAATAATTTTGCTCGTTGAGCTTGTTCGCAGAGCAGTAGGCTTGCCGATTATCTTTGTTGCAGGTGCGTTTGTTCTTTATGCAACGATAAAAGCATATACAGATAACCCCAACACCGCCCTGAGAAACCTCATGTACGGCTTGTTCTATGATGTTTCAAACGGTATGTTCTCAACTCCCGTTTATGTCTGCACAACCTTTATTGTTCTGTTTATTATTCTTGGTGCTCTTCTTGAAAGAACGGGTATCGGCACATTCTTTGTTAACCTTGCAAATTCAATTGCAGGTGCATCAATCGGCGGACCTGCAAAGGTTGCTGTTATTTCAAGTGCCCTTGAAGGTATGTATTCGGGTTCATCCGTTGCAAACACGGTAGGCAGCGGTTCAATCACAATTCCTCTTATGAAGAGAACGGGTTACAAACCCGAGTTTGCGGCGGCAGTTGAAGCGGCGGCATCAACAGGCGGTCAAATTATGCCTCCCATCATGGGTGCAGCGGCATTCCTTATGTCAGAAATGACAGAAGTTCCGTATTCAAAAATAGCAATTGCAGCTATTCTTCCTGCGGTACTTTATTTCATGGGAATTTTCCTTATGATTCATTTTGAAGCCAAAAAGCTTGGTCTTAAAGGTCTTCCCAAGGACGCAATTCCCAATTTCTTCAAGCTTATTATTAAAAACGGATATCTCCTTCTTCCCATTGTTGTTCTTGTTATCTGCATGAATTATTTCAGCGCAGGTGTATCGGCTTGTTTCGCGATTCTCTGTTCACTTATAGTAAGCCTTGTTCCTCACGATATTAACAAGAAAAACGCATGGCGTCTCATCCTTCCCGTTATTCCCGTTGCCGTAACTCTCGGCATTTGGCTTCCTTTCGGAGCAAAGAATATGCAGGTTGCTGTTTTTACAGGCATGGTTGTTTGCTTCCTTGTTTCGTTCCTTACAAAGAATCATTCGGCACTTAATCCCAAAACAATTATTGAATCCCTTGAAAACGGCGCAAAGAATACAGTAGGCGTTGCTGTTGCTTGCGGAATGGCTGGTCTTATTTCGGGCGTTGTAACAATGACGGCTCTCGGTCAGCTTCTTATCAACACTCTTGTTCCCATTGCCGAAAACAGCACATTCCTTGCACTTGTTCTTACCATGCTCTGCTGCATCGTTCTCGGCATGGGTGTTCCCACAACCGCAAACTATGTTATTATGGCAACAATCACTGCTCCCATTCTTATCAAAATGGGTATTCCGATGCTTGCAGCCCATATGTTTGTGTTCTATTTCGGTATTGTTGCGGATATTACTCCTCCCGTTGCTCTTGCAGCCTATGCAGGCTCAGCGATTGCAAAGTCCAATCCGCTGAAAACGGGCGTAACCGCAACCCGTCTTGCAATCACGGCGTTTATTGTTCCTTATATCTTTGCTTACAGTCCCGAAATGCTTATCGGCATAGATATGGGTGTTGCAACTTCGTGGTATAATGTTGTTCTGCTTGTTATAACCGCAATCTGCGGCATTTACATAATCTCCGCAGGCATGGAAGGTTATATGTATAAGCATATGCCCGTATGGGAAAGAGCCATGGCTCTTGCAGGCGGTCTGCTTATGATTATTCCCGGTTGGCAAACGGATATTGCAGGTGTGGCTCTT
Source organism: Acutalibacteraceae bacterium (assembly GCA_045542715.1). Taxonomy (GTDB): domain Bacteria; phylum Bacillota; class Clostridia; order Oscillospirales; family Acutalibacteraceae; genus CAG-177. The sequence continues at coordinate 37,586 of JAZQLN010000037.1, read as the reverse complement.
ATGGCACTTGTAATAATGCTCCAGAAAGCAGGAGAAAAGAAAGACAAATCAAAAGCAATCAAGGCATAATATTATAATGTAGGGCGGGGGCTTGCTCCCGCCGAAAAGAAAACCACCGAGGTCATCAGACTTCGGTGGTTTTAAGTTTATCAAGATATTCTTTGTCTTTTTTAGTAAGGTCCACGTTCATGAGCATATCGGGTCTGCGCTCCAGCGTACGCCTGAGACTCTGTTCACGCTGCCATTTCCGGATGTTAGCATGGTGACCCGAGATAAGAACATCGGGAACCTTTTCACCGTGCCATTCATAGGGTCTTGTGTATTGCGGATGCTCAAGAAGACCCGAATAGTGGCTTTCAAGAGTGAATGCGTCCTCGTTGGCAAGAACGCCGGGCAGCATTCTTGATATGCTGTCCGCAAGCACCAGAGCAGGCAGTTCTCCGCCCGTCAGAACATAATCGCCGATGGATATTTCTTCATTAACGATTTCGTCGATAACTCTCTGGTCGATACCTTCATAATGACCGCAAAGGAGAGCGATGTTATCAAGCGTTGCAAGCTCTTTGACCCTTTCCTGAGTCAGTGTCTTGCCTTGGGGAGAAAGATAAATAAGATGCGGTTTTGTGCCCGTTTCCTCGCAGAGTGCCTTATAGCAATCATATATGGGCTGAGTCTGCATAATCATGCCCGTGCCGCCGCCGTAGGGAGCGTCATCAACACGGTTATGCTTATCAAGAGTATAATCCCTGATATTACGGCAGTTGATTTCAACGCATCCGTTGGCTCTTGCTCTGCCTATAATACTCTCGCCGAGCACGCTTTCGCACATTTCGGGAAACAGAGTTAAAATATCAATCCTCATCGTCAAAAATACCTTTCAGGGGTCTGATAACAACACGGTTTTCGGCAACATCCGTTTCAACACATACATCGGCAATGGCAGGGATAAGATATTCCTTGCCGTTTTCGTCTTTTATGTGCCAAACATCGTTTGCACCCGTTGCGCTGACATCGGAAAGAGTACCGTAAACTTTCTCCGGCTCATCGGCATCGTAAACGGTGCAGCCGATAAGCTCAGCAATGAAGTAGCTTCCCTTGGGGAGTCTGGCATCGCTGCGTTTCATATAAAGAATCTTTCCTCTGAGCTTCTGAGCCGCTTCAACGGTGTCAACATCTTTAATTGCCAATAAAACAATGTTGCCGTGCGGCCTTGCAGATTTAACCTGCACCGCACAGCCTCCATTGCTGTCAAAATATAAGGTTTTGAATTTAGCGGCAAATTCGGGGGAGTCACACCAAGGGTTAACACGAAGTTCTCCTCTTATACCGTGAGTACCCACGATTTCGCCGAGTTCAAGATATTCCTTAATCAATTTCTACAACTACCCTTGTATCACGGCGAGTTGCGGCTGCACGCATAACGGTGCGGATAGCCTTTGCAATTCTGCCCTGCTTGCCGATAACTCTGCCCATATCTTCTTCGCCAACGTGAAGATGATAAACGGTTGTTCCGTCCTCGGCAGGCTCGTCAACGGTAACTGTTACTGCTGCGGGGTCGTCAACAAGACCCTGAGCAATGCTGACAAGTAAGTCTTTCATAAAATAACCTCTCAGGCGTTGAGATTAAAGAACGCCTTCCTTCTTAAGGATAGCCTTAACAGTGTCTGTGGGCTGTGCGCCGTTAGCGATCCACTGCTTTGCTTTTTCAGCGTCAACTTTAACTTCTGTGGGAGTTGCAACGGGGTTGTAGGTTCCGATTTCCTCGATGAATCTGCCGTCACGGGGATATCTTGAATCTGCAACAACGATACGGTAGAAAGGTGCTTTCTTTGCGCCCATACGGCGAAGTCTGATTTTTACTGCCATGATAATTTCCTCCAAAATATATAAATATAAATTTTTTATAATGTATCAGCGTGATTTTTGCTGGTTTACATTCCGAACTGTGAAGGGTCGAAGCCTGCAGGCATTCTGAATTTCTGCTTTCTGCGTCGCTTGCCGCCTTTTTTGCCGCCGAACTGCTTGAACATTTTCTGCATCTGCCTGAACTGGCTGAGAAGTCTGTTGACTTCTTCAATGCTCTGACCGCAGCCTGCGGCGATTCTCTTCTTACGAGAGGGGTTGATGATATCGGGATTTGCTCTTTCTTTTTCGGTCATCGAGTAGATGATAGCCTTCATTCTGTCGAACTTACGCTCATCAACTTCGATGTCCTTTGCTTTGTTGCCGATTCCGGGAATCATTGCAAGGATATCCTGGATTGAACCCATTTTACGAATCTGGTCAAACTGGTCAAGCAAATCGTTGAGGTCGAATTTATTTTGCATGAGCTTCTTTTCAAGCTCTTCAGCCTTCTTTTCATCGATTGCCATTTCGGCTTTTTCGATAAGAGAAAGAACGTCGCCCATGCCGAGAATTCTGGAAGCCATTCTGTCGGGATGGAAAACATCGAGGTTATCGAGCTTTTCGCCCGTACCGACGAATTTAATTGGTTTGCCCGTAACGGCTCTTGCCGAAAGTGCGGCACCGCCTCGGGTATCACCGTCAAGCTTTGTAAGAATAAGACCGTCAATGCCGAGAGCAGCATCAAATGATGTTGCAACATTAACTGCGTCCTGACCTGTCATTGCGTCAACAACAAGAAGAATTTCATGAGGCTTTGCTTCAGCTTTGACGGCTTTAAGCTCGTTCATAAGCTCTTCGTCAACATGAAGTCGGCCTGCGGTATCAAGGATAACATAGTCGTAACCCTGCTCTTTGGCGAGTGCAATAGCTTCCTTTGCAATATCAACGGGGTTAGCCTGTCCTCTTTCAAAAACAGGAGCACCAACCTGCTCACCGACAACCTGAAGCTGTTTGATAGCTGCGGGACGGTAAATGTCGCAGGCAACAAGCAGGGGACGGTGATTATCTTTTTTGAGCATATTTGCGAGCTTTGCACAGTGGGTTGTTTTACCTGAACCCTGAAGTCCGCACATAAGAATAACTGTCGGCGGATGGCTGGCGTAGGCAAGGCGGCTTTTTGTTCCGCCCATAAGGCTTACAAGCTCCTCTTTGACGATTTTGATAACCATCTGAGAGGGAGTAAGGCTTTCCATAACCTTTTCGCCGATAGCTTTTTCGGTTACCGTGTTTGTGAAATCCTTGGCAACTTTGTAGTTAACGTCAGCTTCAAGCAGAGCCATGCGGACTTCACGCATTGCAGAACGGACATCCGCTTCGGTAAGGCTGCCTTTGCTTCGCAGATTTCTGAACGCAGATTCGAGTCTGTCTGAAAGACCTTCAAATGCCAATTTTTTCACCTCTTAATCATATAATATGTATACGAATTACGAATCAGCTTTCAAGCAAGGTCATTGCGGCAGCTTTGATTCGCACGCTGTAATCGTTGATTTCTTTTGAGAGACTGTGGCGGAGATTATGCTCGGCAATCTGATTTGAATACTCAATAATCTCGTTGAGACCTTCTCTTACATCCTCAAAGCGTTTAGCCATGCCCAGCCTGTTTTCCATATCCTGAAGCTGAGTTTCGGCACGCTTGATTGCATCACGGACACCCTGACGGGTGATTCCTTCATTTTCCGCAATCTCTGAAAGGGAAAGGTCATCGTTGTAGTAATATTCCAAAAAATCACGCTGTTTAGCAGTAAGCATTTCGCCGTAGAAATCAATTAAGATTGCCATTTCATAATTCTTTGCCATACGGACCCTCCTTTCATACTAATATATAATGTAATATATATCCGAACACAACAAAAGACGGTTTTTTACGCACTTTTTATGCGGTAAAAAAACCGACCTGTAAAGTTACTGTGCTTTACAGGTCGATATTATACTAAAAATATCCGAAGATGTCAAGAGGAAATTTGACAGTGGTTTTTGTCGGTTTTCCACTATTTTCTCACATTTATCAATAAAAAGCGGGGAAAACTCTGTATTTTGTGTTTTTAACCAAAAAATGACCACAAGATATGATTATTTATTCACATCAAGGAGTGGAAAACTTTTTTCAACGTCGGCGGTGTTCAGTGTTTGTAAAGTTCTTAAGCTTTACAAATGTTACTTCAACGTCACAATTGTAACACCGTCTTCACCTTCGCCGTAAACGCCGAGTCTGCTTGATTTAACAAAGGGTGAAGCCTTGAGATAACGGGTAACGGCACTTCTGAGAGCACCTGTGCCCTTGCCGTGAACAACGGTAAACTCGTTAAGCCCCGTACGGAGTCCCTGGTCAATGAATCTGTCAAGCTCAATCAGACATTCGTCAACGGTCATGCCTCTTAAATCAAGACGGGTTGATGCTGCCATGTTGAGACGGCTTTCTGCCTGCACCCGTGCGGTTGAACGCTTTTCCTGCTTCTTTACATTGCTTTCAACAAGACGGAGGTTTGCAAGCTTGACTCTTGTTTTGATTGAGCCTGCCTGCACTTCAACGTTACCGTTTTTATCGGCGGGGGAAAGCACTTTTGCGCTTTTTCCGATATCACGGATGATAACCGTATCGCCTGCAACAAGGGCACGGGGAAGCACATAATCCTTATCGTCATCGATAACGCCCATAACGGGGTCGGCGGCGGCATCGATTGAATCAATGCCCTTACGCACCATTGCTTTTGCACGTCTGGCAAGCTCAGCGGCATCCTTGGTTTTCTGCTGTTCTTTTTTGAGCTTTTCAAGCTCCTGCATAAGAGAATAGGCTTCTCTCTTTGCCTGCTCAACAACACGGAGTGCCTGCGAGCGTGCCTTCTCCATTTCCTTATCACGCAGAGCAGAGATTTCATCACGGAGTTTTTCCGCATCGGCTTTGTCTTTTTCTGCCTTTGCGGCAATCTGTTTTGCACGCTCATATTCGTCTTCCATGTGTCTGCGTGTTTCTTCAAGCCGGTCAACAACATTTTCAAACTGTTTGTTTTCCGATGAAACAAGCTCGTTTGCACGGTTGATGACCTCAATATCAAGACCCAGCTTTTCGCTGATTGCAAGAGCGTTTGATTTGCCGGGTACACCGATAAGAAGCCTGTATGTGGGTCTTAATGTGTTGACGTCGAATTCACAGCATCCGTTTTCAACTCTCGGAGTTTCGAGTGCATAAGCCTTAAGCTCCGCATAGTGAGTTGTGGCGGCGATTTTAGCACCCTTGAAGTGGAGTGCTTCAAGAATTGCGATTGCAAGTGCGGCACCCTCAACGGGGTCTGTGCCTGCGCCCAATTCGTCAATGAGAATAAGACTGCTTTCGTCAGCATCGTTGAAAATGCTGATGATATTGGTCATGTGTGCGGAGAATGTGGAAAGCGACTGCTCGATTGACTGCTCGTCACCGATATCCGAAAGAATTTTATCGAAAACGGATATTTCGCTTCTGTCACCTGCGGGAATCATGAGACCGCACATTGCCATCATGGAAAGCAGACCGAGAGTTTTGATTGAAACTGTTTTACCGCCCGTGTTGGGACCTGTTATAACAAGCGTATCAAATTCATCGCCGAGCATTATGTCAACGGGAACAACCTTCTTGGGGTCGATGAGGGGGTGGCGTGCCTGACGGAGATTGATTATGCCTTTGTTATTGAGAATAGGGGGACAGCCTTTGATTTTATAGGCATACTGTGCCTTGGCAAAGATAAGATTAAGCTCAACGGCACATTCGTAACTGCTTTTGATGCTCTGACCGAAATCTCCGGCGGATGCGGAAAGCTCTGCGAGAATACGCTCGATTTCCTCACGCTCTTTTGTCTGAAGCACACGGATTTCATTGTTTGCCTCAACAACAGCCATGGGCTCGATGAAAACCGTTGCACCGCTTGCCGAAGTATCGTGAACAAGACCCGGAATTTCGCTTCTGTGTTCACTCTTTACGGGAACAACATATCTGCCGTTTCTCTGGGTTATGATATTTTCCTGAAGATATTTTGAATAGTTCTGCGAACGTGAGAATTTATCAAGCTGTTCACGGACTCTGGATTCCTGAATGCGGATTTTGCGTCTGATATCCTTGAGGGTGGGGGATGCGTTATCCGAAATTTCTTCTTCGCTTATGATAGCGTTGAAAATTGCGGATTCAAGGAATTTGTTGGGAACAAGAGCATTGAAAAGAGGGTCAAGAACCGTCGGAACACCTGCATTGGATGCTCTCCACTGGGAAAGTGTGCGGATAACTCTCAGCACACCGCCGATGTCAAGCAGCTCTTTTGCGTTGAGAACACTGCCTGCATTCGCACGGCTCAATGCGTTGTTTACATTCTTGAGTCCGCCGAATGACGGGCCGCCGAAACGGGCAAGAAGCATATGGGCATCAACCGTCTGACTGAGCAATGCTCTTGCAAGGTCAAGGCTGCTTTCGGGCTTTAAATGCAGGGCATCGTACCGTGCATCGTCGCAGCCCGTGAAATCCGCAAGCCTTTCAAGCACCTTGTCAAATTCAAGTGATTTTGCGTGTTTATCAAAATTCATTTTATTTCTCCTTATGGAGCGATATTATTCTTCGTTTTCTTCCTCTGTTGTTTCTTCGGCAGAAACAGCTTCGGTTGTTACGGCTTCACCGTTTTCGTCGGTTTCGGGAACGGGTTCAGCCGATGCATCGGAAACTGTTGTTTCAACGGGAGGAAGAATGGCTTCTTCGGTTACGGGCTGTGTTTTTCTTTCGGTTGTGCCGATGATTTCCTGACCGTCGACAGCCTGTATTGAAGAAACATACATACCGCCGCTTCTTTCACGGAATGTTATTTTCATGTATTTATCGGGTTCGGGAGCCTGATATTCACCGTCTGCAATCTGAACCCATGCCTTGTTGCCGATGTAACCGACGGTTAAAATATCGCTGTTACCCTGCTTTTCGATGCTGTAAACCTTGGGAGTGTATGCCGATTCAACACCTGTAATGGGAAGGATATAGCTCTGCAGTGCGGCATCGTAGACTATGTCGTACTCGCTCATGTCAATTGAAGAATGCATTGATGCAATGTCGATTTCCGTTCCGAAAAGGCTGATAAAATGTTCTTCAATATCTTTCTGAGGAACTTCGAGACCGAAGTTTTCACCCTCTGAGTAGGAATATTTGTCAGTACCTTCGGGGCTCATGAGCAGTGACCAGACAGCGGAGTTGAGAAGCTGTGAAATGTCTGCCTGAGTGAGGTCGTCAAAGGGGTCGGGGTCAAACATGACAACGGGAGCAAGTATGGTTTCGTATTCTTTCTTTTCGGCGGTTTTGTCCGAGATGTTTTTGAAGGCATCAACGCCGAATGATATAACGGTTATAAGACCTATGACTGCAAGGATGCTTGCGATTACGCCGATAGGAAAGGCAAGCGAATTTTTGCCGCCTTTGGATTTCTTTGTTTTAGCCAATTCCGTTACCTCCTTATCTTATCTGACCGTTGCCGCTGATGACATATTTGGAGCTTACCATATGCTCAACGCCCAAAGGTCCTCTTGCATGAAGCTTCTGGGTTGAAATTCCGATTTCGGCACCGAATCCGAATTCTCCGCCGTCGGTGAATCTTGTTGATGCGTTGACGTAAACTGCGGCGGCATCAACCTCGGATTTGAATTTTTCGGCGGCGGCATAGCTGTCTGTTATGATTGCTTCGCTGTGGCCTGTGCCGTATTCGGCGATATGCGAAATTGCCTCGTCAATATCTTCAACAATTTTAACGCTGATTTTATAATCGAGGTATTCCGTTGCCCAGTCTTCATCCGTTGCGGGTACGGCATAGGGAAGAATTTCGCAGACCGCTTCGTCGCCTCTGATTTCAACATTCTTTCCGCTGAGTCTGTCGCCTACGGGAATAAGAGCCATTTCGGCGATATCTTTATGTATGAGCAGGCTTTCGCAGGCATTGCAGACGGAAACTCTGGATGCCTTTGCATTGGTAACGATATCAGCCGCCATGTTGATATCCGCATCCTTATCAATATAGATATGGCAGTTGCCTACGCCTGTTTCAATAACGGGTACGGTTGCGTTTTCAACAACGGAACGTATGAGTCCCGCACCGCCTCTCGGAATAAGCAGGTCAACATAACCGTTGAGACGCATAAGTTCGGTTGCAGCCTGTCTTGAAATATTGTCAATAAGAATTATGCAGTCCTCGGGAAGTCCCGAATCGGCAAGTGCGTTTCTCATAACGGCGGCGATTGCCTTATTTGAATTGATTGCTTCTTTTCCGCCTTTGAGAATAACCGAATTGCCCGCTTTGAGGCAGATTGCGGCTGCATCGGCTGTAACGTTGGGTCTTGCCTCGAAAATAACGGCAATAACGCCGATGGGAACGGAAACTTTTTCGATTCTCAATCCGTTGGGACGTGTTTCACCCCAAAGAGTTTTGCCGATGGGATTTTCACTTGCCGAAACCTGACGGAGACCTTTTGCCATACCCGAAATTCTGTCATGAGTAAGAGTAAGACGGTCAATCATGGCTTCGGAGATACCGTTATCTCTTGCGGCTCTTATATCTTTTGAATTTTCTACAAGAATAAATGCGGAATTCTTTTCAAGTGCGTCTGCAACCGCGTTTAGTGCCTTGTCGATTGCGGCACCGCCTGCCTTTGCGAGTATTCTTTGTGCAGCCTTTGAGCGTGCACCGATGTTAATCATGTCACTCATGTTATTTTACCTCCGTCTGTGCTTTGAACAGAGTGCCTATCTGTCTGCCGTCGATGAGTTTATATATATCTTCGGGGTCCTCACCGTTCATAACAACGGTGTTGATGCCTGCTTCCGTTGCAATCTGAGCAGCATGAAGCTTTGTTATCATTCCGCCCGTACCTCTGTTTGTGCCGCTTCCGCCTGCAAGGGCAAGAATGTCATCAGTAATTGCATCAACGGTGTGGATGAGCACTGCGTTTTCGTCTTCTCTGGGATTTGCGCTGAAAAGACCCTCAATATCCGTGAGAATGATGAGCGTATCCGCACCTACGATTTTTGCAACATGAGCCGAAAGACTGTCGTTATCACCGAAAACGATTTCTTCAACTGCAACGCTGTCGTTTTCGTTAACGATGGGAATTGCTCCGTATTCAAAAAGCTTCATGAATGAATTGTGGAGATTTGTGTGGCGTTCTTCATTTTCAAAATCGTCTTTTGTGACGAGAAGCTGACCCGTTATGTTACCGTATTCGCCGAAAAATTTGTCATAGAGAAACATAAGCTCGCACTGACCGACGGTTGCGGCTGCTTGCCTGCCCGGAGTATCCTTGGGTCTTTCCTTGAGACCGAGCTTGCCTACGCCTACCCCGATTGCACCCGAAGTTACAAGCGTAACCTCAACACCTGCATTCTTGAGGTCGCTGAGCACCTGAGCAAGCTTTGACATACGGCGGATATTTATTTTACCCGTGTCATAGGTGAGCGTGGATGTGCCGACCTTGACAACGATTCTTTTGACATCTTTCCTGTTTATCATTTTGCGTTACTTCCTTCTGCGAATATCTTCTTATATGTGGTCTCGCTCTTCAGCTTGCCTGCGGCACAGAACGAGATTTTTGATAAATCGAGCAATTCTCTTGCTGTTTGCCTGACTTCTTCAAGTGTTACGGAACGTATTCTTCCGACAACCTCGTCTTCCGAAGTGATTTTGTTATAGAGCAAAACGTTTCTGCCGTTTCTTGATGTGCGTGAGGAAACATTTTCAAGATTCATGACAAAGCTTGCAACGGACTGTTCTTTGGCTCTTGCAAGCTCTTTTTCGGTTATCGTATCGGGGAATTCCGAAATAATTTTCAGAGCCTCTTTGATTGCTTTTCTCTCCGACTTTTCGCTCAGACCCATGCATACGATGAACACACCTGCTTTGAGATGTGAAACACAGGCTGTGTCAACGGAATAGACAAGACCGAGTTCTTCTCTTATACGCTGAAAAAGTCTTGACGAAGAAGCGGAGCCGAGCATTGAAGAAATCAGCAGTGCGGCTTCCCTGCGTTTGTCGGTGAGGGATATTCCGGGGAAACCCATGACAAGCTGATTCTGCATAAGTTCTTTTTTGAGAAGAGTTATGCTTTTGTGATATCCGGCATCTGCGGGGTTGATTTCAAATCCCGTGTTTTCCGTTGATTCAAAATAACTGCGGCAGATCTCAAGAGCTTTTTCCCTGTTGAAATTGCCGCCTATGCTGACAACCATTCTTTCGGGCACATAGAACTTCTTCATGTGTGCAATAAGGCTGTCACGGGTAACGGAATCAACTGTTTCTTCCGTGCCGAGAATGTTACTGCCGAGCATACTGTTTTTCCATACTTTTTCATAGTAAACATCGGCACAGAGGTCCTCGGGACTGTCCTCATACATTGCGATTTCTTCTTTTATAACGCCTTTTTCAAGGATTATATCATCCTCGGAAAGCTTCGGATTCATTATCATATCGCATATCATATTGAGAGCCTTTTCCATATGCTCTGTAAGAGTATGAGCGTAAAAACAGGTCATTTCTCTTGCCGTGTATGCATTCATGATTCCGCCGATTTCATCCATTTCAACCGCAAGGTCGAGTGCAGAACGGGTTTCCGTACCTCTGAAAAGCATATGCTCGATGAAGTGGGAGGTTCCTGCGGTTTCGGGCGTTTCATAGGCTGAACCGCTTGCAATCCATACGCCGAGCGAACAGGTTTTTGCATTTTCTATCGGCTCCAGAACGATGCGGAGTCCGTTATCCAAAGTTAAAATTTCAGTCATTCATTTTACCTGCTTGTTATCAAAAATAAGTGTTATGTTTCCGAGAGTGATTTTATCCCCCGTTTTGAGGAAAGCTTTTTTTTCTATGGGATTTCCGTTGACATACACCTCGGAGTCCGAACGTATTCCGGTTATATACCAGCCGTTTTTTGAGCATACGATAACCGCATGAGTTCTCGAAACGGCAGGATAGTTAAGAACGATATCGTTGTTTTTGTGTCTGCCGACGGAGGCTTCACGGCTGACAAGCTCATAAATATCACCGTTGACCGTGTTAATGAGCTTTGTATTGCCTAAAGGAGGACGTTTTCTGCGTATGAGTGCGGCAAAGCAGAGAATGAGCACCGCAAGACCCAGAACAGGCAGCGAATAGTGGGATATTTCCAGAACAAATCCGAGCATACTTCCTCCATTTTAATTTAAATTATATTTAGTTAATGATACCACCATGTCAGCAAAAAGTCAATGAATATAAAATAAATATAATAAGTATAAATTATAAATAATATTTAAAATTATAGTGACATTTGTAAAATAGTGTGTTATACTATACTGTAAATTACTACGCACTTTCCGGGGTGAGGCAATGTTTGAACAAATAATAAATGTTGACAGAATGGAGCAGGCGGTAAGTCTTTTCGGCAGCTTTGATGAGAATATAAAGCTGATTGAAAAGGAGTTTTCCGTTTCGGTTATCAGCAGAGGCTCGGAGCTTAAGGTTGCGGGAGATGCCGAGAATGTTCAGAAGGGTGTCAGAGCCATCAACGGACTTCTGACTCTTATCAACAGAGGGGAATCGCTCAGCGACCAGAATGTCCGCTATGTTCTTTCTCTTGTCAATGACGGCAATGAAGATAAGCTTGTTCACATGGCGGCGGACTGCGTCTGCATAACCTCAAAAGGCAAGCCCGTCAAGCCCAAAACCCTCGGCCAGAAAAAATACGTTGAAACAATCCGTAACAACACGATTACCTTCGGCATCGGTCCTGCGGGTACGGGCAAAACCTACCTTGCGGTTGCCATGGCGGTAACGGCATTCCGTGCCAAGGAAATCAACAGAATTGTTCTGACAAGACCTGCGGTTGAAGCGGGCGAAAAGCTCGGATTTCTTCCCGGCGACCTCCAGTCGAAGGTTGACCCTTATCTGAGACCTCTTTACGATGCACTTTTCGATATGCTCGGTGCAGAGAATTTTCAGAAGCATCAGGAGAGGGGAGATATCGAGGTTGCACCTCTTGCGTATATGCGAGGAAGAACTCTTGACGACAGCTTTATTATCCTTGATGAAGCTCAGAACACAACTCCGGAGCAGATGAAAATGTTCCTGACCCGTCTCGGCTTCAATTCAAAAATGGTTGTAACGGGTGACGTTACCCAGATAGACCTTCCCGACGGCAAGCGTTCGGGACTCAAGGAAGCGGTAAGAATTCTCAAAAATGTTGAAGATATAGGAACCGTAAGGTTCAGCGAAAAGGATGTTGTGCGTCACAGACTGGTGCAGGATATCATCAAGGCGTATGAAAAACAGGATGAGGAGCGTAAAAGAAATGAAAGGAAAGGTTAAGGTTGTAATTTCCAACGAGCAGAACGATGTCAGAATTCCGGCAGGTGTAAGAATGCTTGTAAGAAGATGCTGTACGGCTGTTCTTGTTCAGGAAGAATTTGAAGGTTCGGCGGAAGTAAGCGTTATGTTTGTTGATGACGATATGATTCATCAGCTCAATCTTCAGCACAGAAATATCGACAGGGCAACGGACGTTCTGTCATTTCCGCTTGGTGAAAACGGTGTTTACGATATAAATAACGATACGGGTGCGAAGCTTCTGGGCGACATAGTTATTTCAATCAATCATGCAATCGACCAGGCAGACAGATACGGTCATTCGCTCCAGCGTGAAATCGGATTTCTTACCGTTCATTCAATGCTCCATCTTCTCGGATATGACCATGTCAACGGCGGAATTGAAAGCGTGAGAATGAGAGAAAAGGAAGAAACCGTTCTCACGAAGCTTGGTCTCAAGAGAAATTCAAGCTATTACATGGATGATGAAAACGTATGAAAAGATTTCTTAAAAGCTTTGTGTATGCTTTCAGGGGCATTACATACTGCATTCTGCATGAACGGAATATGAGAGTGCATCTCTGCTTTGCACTTTATATGTTCGGATTTCTGACGGTTCACGATTTCTTTGAAGTGTCAAGAACACAGTTTGCAATTCTTTTTATTGCCTGTGCGGTGGTTATGGCACTTGAAGCGGTCAACACGGCTGTTGAAAAATCGGTGGATTTGCAGACGAAAGAGATGAAGCCTCTTGCGAAAATATCAAAGGATGCGGCGGCAGGTGCGGTGCTTTTCGGAGCAATGGGTGCCGTTGGTGCGGGAATAGCAATCCTCTATCAGCCCGAAGCGTTCGTTAAAATGTTTGAATATTATAAAGAAAACATTCCTGTTTTAATCGGATTTGCCGTCAGCTTTGTTGCAAGCGTTATTTTCGCTCTGGCAGGTCCGCTTGAAATCATAGATTTTTTCAAAAAACACGTTAAATGAGGACAGAATAATGACAAAAACCGCTTTTATAGCAATCGTAGGATGTCCCAATGTAGGAAAATCCTCACTTCTCAACAGAATGCTGGGTCAGAAGGTTGCAATCGTAACCCAGAAACCCCAGACAACACGTACAAGAATCATGGGTGTGCTTACCGAGGGCGAAACTCAGCTTGTTTTCACCGATACACCGGGTTACCACAGACCCAAAACAAAACTCGGCGAAAAGATGATTAAAGCCGTCGGCGACGGAATAACGGGCGTTGATGCCTGCCTTTTCGTAACCGAGCCGGAGGGTGAAATCAAAGAAACCGAGCTTGAGCTTCTCAGGAGACTCAAGGCGGAGAAGGCTCCCGTTGTGCTTGCAATCAACAAGATTGATACCGTGAAACAAAAAGAACAGCTTATGGAACGAATTGTTCAGTTTACAAGTGTCTATGACTTTGAGGCTGTTGTGCCCGTAAGTGCACTCAAAAACGAGAACATCGATGTTCTTATTTCGGAGCTTGACAAGCTTACCTATGAATCCGTTCATTTCTTCCCCGACGACACTCTCACCGACCAGCCCGAAAGAGTGCTTGCAGGCGAAATTATCCGTGAAAAGATGCTTCTTCTTCTTGATAAGGAAGTGCCTCACGGAGTTGCGGTCAGCATTGAAAAAATGCGTGAAAGAACAAGCGGAGATATCATGGATGTTGAAGCCACAATCTACTGCGAAAAGGATACTCACAAGGGCATAATCATCGGCAAAAAGGGCGATATGCTCAAGAGAATTTCCTCAAAAGCAAGAGTGGATATGGAAAACTTCTTCCAATGCAAAATCAATCTTCAGTGCTGGGTAAAAGTTAAAGAAGGTTGGAGAAACAGAGAAGGTATTATTCATAACTTCGGCTTGGATTGATTATCTGATTGCGATAAATGAGCCGTTTGACGCTTTTCCGTATTCGACGTATACACGATACGCCTTCATACGGTAAAAACGCCAACCGCCATCATTTCTCATCAATCATAAAACCAATCACGGATAAATTTCATTTTTTTCCTGTTTTAAGTTTCCTGTATCGGGATAACTTATTAACGGGAGATGATGAAATGGATAAGAACACCGCATGGAAAAAATTCTCTCAATCGGGATTGATTGAAGACTATATGGAATTCCGAAACTGCGTTAACTTAAGCTCATCGGGGGCAAAGCAAAATGAGAATGAATACCGACGCTCTGGTGCTCAGGGTCAAGGATACGGGGGAAAGTGACCGTCTGGTAACTCTTCTTACCTCCGAATTCGGCGTTTTGAGAGCCTTTGCCAACAGAGCAAAAAAAATAAACAGCAAAATGCACGGTGCAACCCAGTCTCTCTGCTACGGGGATTTTTCCGTCTACAAAAGCAGAGACAGCTACATAATAGACGATGCGGTTGCGAAAGAAGTTTTCTTCGGTCTGCGTGACGATATCGAAAAGCTTGCTCTCGCACAGTATTTCTGTGCACTTGCGGAGGAGCTTGCTCCCGAAATGGAGCCTGCAAAGGATTTTTTGAGAGTAACGCTCAATTCTCTCCATCTGCTTCAGACCAACAGAAGGTCAAAGGATTTCCTCAAGGCGGTAACGGAGCTTAAATTCATGGTTTTTGCGGGCTTTATGCCTGATTTAACCGTTTGCTCATCCTGCGGAAAAGAGCCTGACGGCGAAATGTTTTTCAGCGTTTCCGAGGGATGTGTTCATTGCAGAAGCTGCGGCAGCGGAGAAAAAATAACTTCGGGAATTCTTGCGGCAATGCGTCATGTGTGCGCAAATCCCGTTGAAAGAATGTATTCATTTTCACTTCCCGAAAACGAAGAGAAAAGGCTTGCATATATCTGCGAAAAATTTCTTCTGGCACAAACCAGACGCCCGTTCAAGGCTCTGGATTTTTATAAATCGCTATTCTAACAACGAAAGGAATCTCACAAAAATGAAACAAGGCTTTTTACACAAGCTGTTCGGAACAACTCCGGGCAAGGGCGTTCAGCCCAAAGAAGCAATTGCTTACAGCATTGCAGGTTTCGGTCAGAACTTTATCTGCACCATCATCGGCTCCTACATAACAGTGTTTATGACAGACGCACTTCTTTTCGGTGCTGACGGCGTTATGATCGGCAGTCTTAAGGGTGCAACCGCCGTTGCTATTCTTATGCTCGGTGCACGTGTTTTTGACGCATTCAATGACCCCATCATGGGTTCGGTTGTTGATAAAACCCGCACCAAGTGGGGTAAATGCCGCCCTTACCTCAAGTGGATGGCAATTCCCATCGGCATCATGACAATTCTCTGCTTCCTTCCTGTTTTCAGTGCAGAGAAGATTTACAGCGGAACACAGACATCAGTTGCTTTCGCAGTTATCGGCGTTATCTACGTTATCTGGAGCGTTGTTTACACTATCGCAGACGTTCCCTACTGGGGTCTTTCAACCTGCCTTACAAACAACACCGTAACAAGAGGTAATATTCTTACCGTTGCCCGTATGTTCTGTACTGTAGGTGCAGGTATCGTTACCGTTTTCATTCCCATGATAACAGGTGCGCTCACCTCAAAGTTCAAGTATACCGCAGACGATATCGCTCTTATTCTTGCGGATAAAGCGGAAGCTGTTGCAAACATGGTTGCAAATCAGGGTATCACAGCCGAAGAAGCTGCAAATACTTTTGTCGGAACAGTAAAAGCAGGCATGGAAATCGCAAATGCAGACACTCTCAAGTGGACATATTTTGTTGCGGCTATTGTTCTTGTTGTTGCCGCTATCCCCATGTTCTTCTACGGCTTCAAGAACACTCAGGAACGCTTCACATCAGACGAGAATCCTCCTTCATTCGGCCATAACCTCAAGCTTCTCTTTAAGAACAAAGAGCTTCTTCTCATCGTTCTTTCAGGTGTTCTCGGCGGTGCAAGAATGGTTTATTCCTACACAGGCGGTCTTTACTTTGCAAAATATATCCTTCAGAACGAAGGTCTTTACGGCATTATCACCCTTCTTGTTGTTCCCGGCGGACTTGTTGCATCGGTTCTTGTTCCCTGGATGTCAAAGAAGTTCACAAAGAAATGGTCATATATCGTTGTTCACCTCTTCGGCGGTGTTGTAATGACGGTTATGTACTTTGTCGGCTATGATGCACCCTGGAAGATGGCAATCTGTGCAATCGGTCTTGTTCTCCTCGGTATTCCTCAGGGCGTTAACAACATCATCACTTACGCTATGATCGGTGACACCGTTGACTACCTTGAATGGAAAACAGGCGAAAGAGGCGAAGGCATCTGCTTCGCCATGCAGACTCTTATCAACAAAATCGGTATGGCAGTCGGTGCATTCATCGGCGTTCTCTCAATGAGCATTGCAGGCATCAACGCAAGAACATATGAAGTTGCAAATCCTGATGCACTTTGGAATGTACTTATCATTTCAGGTATCGTAAGTATGTTTGCATGCGCAGTTCCCATGTTCTTCTACACAATCACAGAAAAGAGACAGGCTGAAATGGTTGCCGAAATCGAAGCAAGAAAAGCCAAGGCAAGCAAATAATCAGAGAATCGGGGTGGCACAATGAATAAAAAGCAAACGTTATATCAGATAATTGCAGTTTTTGTTTCTGCTCTGGTTATTCTTTGTGCCTACCTTTTTATAGTCGGAGACGGAACGATTTTCAAAGGTGAAATGGAAGGCGAAACCATAAAATGCCGTGTTATCCGCATAACCGATTGCGTAACTAGCAATGTTTCGGGCGATAATGAGTTTGTGACCGTTTATTTCAAAGCACAGGCACTCAATACCGACCTGAGAGGCAAAACTCTTGATGTTATCCAGGATATTGATAAATCCTATGCTTTCAGTCCCCGTCAGGTTGAGCAGGATGATAAAATCCTTGTTGAAGGATACACTCAGGACGGCGTAACCCATTATTATTTCGGCGATTTCGTGAGAATAACCCCGCTTTTGTGGCTTTTGGCGATATTCTGTATCCTCGTCATCGTATTCTCAAAAACGCAGGGACTCAAAACGGTTATTTCTCTGGGTTTTACCTGCCTTTCGGTCTTTGTTGTTCTCATCCCCGCCATTCTTAACGGACATAACATCTATTTCTGGTCGGTTGCCGTTTGCGTATTTATAACGGTCACGACCCTGAGTATTATCAGCGGATTCAACATGAAGTCTCTCTGTGCAGGCATAGGATGCGTATGCGGAGTGCTGTGTTCGGGCATCATAGTGCTGATAATGGATGTATTTCTCAGCATGACGGGTCTGCTGGAAGAGGAGTCAATCTATCTCTATCAGCTTTATCCCGAAAATCCGATTAATCTCAAGGCAATAATTTTTGCCATGATAATCGTCGGTGCTGTGGGTGCGGTTATGGACGTTTCGATGTCCATTTCATCGTCACTCTATGAGCTTCGTCTCAAATCTCCCGATATAAAACCCAAAGACCTTATGAAATCGGGTTTCACAATCGGCAGAGATATGATGGGCACAATGGCAAACACTCTTGTGCTTGCATATATAGGAAGCTCGCTGACCTGTGTATTGCTCATGGTTTCTTATAACGCAAGCATAGAGCAGGTTATAAACAAAGAAGTTATCGTTGCGGAAATTCTGCAGGCACTCGCAGGCAGCATGGGAATGCTTCTCACTCTGCCGCTGACAAGTGCAGTATGTGCCGCACTGTACTATAATAAGGAGGAGATAACAAATGCCACTCGTTAAAATGAGTCCGCTTCTTCGGAAAGCAAGGCAGGAAGGCTATGCAGTCGGAAGCTTCAGCGTTGCAAACATGGAAATGGTGCTCGGTGTGCTGAAAGCGGTTGAAGAAACGGGAAGCCCCGCTATAATCCAGATTGCCGAGGTCAGGCTCAATCATTCTCCTCTGGAGCTTATCGGTCCCCTGATGGTAGCTGCCGCGAAAAACAGTTCGGTACCCGTTGCCGTTCATTTTGACCACGGAAAAACAACGGAGAAAATAAAGCAGGCTCTCGATATCGGTTTTACGAGCGTTATGTTCGACGGCTCGCATCTTCCGTTTGAAGAAAATGCAAGAATAACCGCAGAAACCAAAAAGCTTGCATCGGAATATGATGCAGACTGTGAGGGTGAAATCGGCTGCGTGGGCGGCAGTGAAGACGGCAGTGAGGATATCGCAATCAACTGCACTTCACCTGTGCAGGCACTTGAATTCTATGAGAAAACAGGTGTTGATGCCCTTGCCGTTGCAATCGGAAATGCTCACGGAAACTATAAGCAGGCTCCGAAGCTCCGCTTTGATATCCTTGAAGAAACAGCAGGTCTTGTGAAAGTTCCGCTTGTTCTTCACGGAGGAACGGGAATTCTTCCCGATGATTTCAGAAAGTGTATAAAGCTTGGTATAAACAAAATAAATATTGCAACCGCAACCTTTGACAGCGTTGAACAGAGCGTAAGAGAAGCCTATGCCGCGGAGTTAATCAAAGGCTATTACGATTTGCAGACCGCCGAGGTTGAGGGTGCATACAGAAATGCGATGAAGCATATAGAAATATTCGGATGTTCAAATAAAGCATGAAAGGATGAATAAAAATGAGCTATATTGAATTTGACAGCAAAAAGCCCCTTGACGTCATTCCTATCGGACGAATTGCAATTGACTTTAATCCCACAGATATGAATATGCCTCTTTCACAGAGCAGTAATTTCAATAAGTATGTCGGCGGTTCACCCGCTAATATTGCGGTAGGTCTTGCAAGGCTCGGTGCAAAGTGCGGATTTATCGCAAGAGTTTCCGATGATCAGTTCGGCGATTATGTTGAAAACTATTTTAAGGCAGACGGCATTGATGTTTCCCATGTTTTCAGATGCGAAAACGGTGAGAACCTCGGTCTCACATTCACAGAAATCCTCAGTCCCACTCAGAGCAGCATTCTTATGTACCGTGAAGGTGTTGCGGATCTTCAGGTTTGTGTTGACGATGTTGACGAGGAATATATAAAGCAGGCAAAGGCAGTTGTAATTTCGGGTACGGCACTCTGTGCAAGCCCCTCAAGAGAAGCAGCACTCAAAACCCTTTTCCTTGCAAAGAAAAACGGCGTTGTTGTTATCTTTGATATTGACTACAGAAGCTACACATGGAAAAATAAGGACGAAATTTCACTCTATTATTCAATTGCCGCAAAGAACAGCGATATCATTCTCGGCTCAAGAGAGGAATTTGACCTTACCGAAGCTGTTGAAGGCGTGTGTGCAAGCGACGAAGAATCCGCTGCAAGATGGTTCTCCTACGGCAACAAAATCGTAATCATCAAGCACGGCAAGGAAGGTTCCGTTGCATATCTTGATGACGGTTCGGCATATAAAGTGAAGCCCTTCCCCGTAAAGATGCTCAAAGGCTTCGGCGGCGGCGACGGCTATGCATCCGCATTTATTTATTCGCTTCTCAACGGAAAGAGCGTTCCCGATGCACTCGAGTTTGCAACCGCATCGGCATCAATGCTTGTTTCCGCCCACAGCTGTTCTGCAGCAATGCCCTCGGCAGAAGCAGTTCAGGAGTTCATCGATAAAACCAAACCCACATCGGGCGAAGTTATCGAGAAGATAAAATAAAAAACAAGGGTCGGCAACCTGACCGACCCTGATATATCCGCCCGTGGCGCAGCAGGATAACGCAGCAGATTCCGATTCTGAAGAACGGGGGTTCGAATCCCTTCGGGCGGGCCAAACAGCGCCTCTTGCGAGGCTAAGATAAGAGATAATATTGAATAAATAACAGATAATAGTTAACGGATTTTTTTCGGGCGCTGTTTGTATTATTATCTATTCTTTATTATTTCTTATCTATTATCTGTGTTAAGGGGGAGTTTCAATGAGTTTGAAATCAGATTGTTTATCATATCTGGAAAGTGCAAAATTTGAACTTAACAAAGAATTTACCCGAAATGAGCAATTGATTGACATTTTGTTTGATAAAATTTCAAATTTTGTAAGCGATGATTATGAGGGTATGTCTGATAACAAGATTTACAGATTATATCTCTGCTTATTGAAAGACTTGATTGTTGTTTCTTTTGAAAGCAATGCATCAAAATCATTTATGCGTGGGTTCTTCAAGATATTAAACAACAAAACATTTACTGATTACCTTTCAAGTGTTACAAAAACACAAACCATAAATTTTAAGAACCCATTAAACACAATGGTATACGAATTTGTTTATTGGCAGGAATCTGACCACAAAAAAGAACTTAAACTGAATCATTTGATAAATCGGATTAACAGTTGGATGTGATTTGAATCCGTTATCAACAATCGTACCAGACAGCGCCTCTTGCGAGGCTAAAAGAAGAAAGAATAGAGAATAAATATGAAATAATAAAATAAGTGTTTTGGCGCTGTTTGTATTATTCTTTATTCACTATTCTTTTTTGTTTTACGAGGTGAAAAGATGAAAGAAAAATCAACTCTTGTATTTACCGGTGACATCGGTTTTGACAGATATATGTACGGTCAGTGGAATGACGAGGAGCTTATCTCCGATGAAATCCTTGAATTTCTGAACAGCGCTGACCATGTTATTGCAAATGTTGAGGGACCTGTTGCGCCCGTCGAACAGAACACAACCAAAGACGGTGCGGCTCAGCTTCTTCATACAATCGATCCCGAAGCCGTGAAGGTTCTCAAAAAAATGAATGCGGATATCTGGAATATCTGCAACAATCACATCATGGATGCAGGGGAGTACGGCATAAAAACCACCCTTGAAATCGCAGAAGAAAACGGCGTTAAAACTATAGGTGCGGGCATGGATATCCATGAAGCGAGAAAACCCGTTATTCTTGACGAAGCAGGCGGAATAGGTATGTTCGGTGTAGGGTATCAGCGAGCCTGCAGAAAAGCCGATGAAAACAAGGCAGGTTGCTACAGTTGGAGCGACCTTGACGAGATTCAGAACACTATCAACGAAATAAAAAAGACCTGCCGTTGGTGTGTTGTTGTTGCTCATGCAGGTGAAGAGTTTACTCCGCTTCCGTCGCCCTACACAAGAGAGAGATACCGCAAGTATCTTGAAATGGGTGCGGATATGGTTATAGGTCATCATCCTCATGTGCCTATGAATTACGAAACGGTAGGGGATAAGATTATATTCTATTCTCTGGGCAATTTTATTTTTGATACTGATTATCAGCGTTCACAGTACAACACGGAATTCGGACTGCTTGTTAAAATCAATTTTACCGAAACGGAATACACATGGGAACCCATGGGTCTTGAAATTCTCAGAGGACCCGAACACATAGTGAAAGCGGAACTTCCGAGGATTTTCGTTGATGTTGAGGAGGAGGAATTCAACCTTCTTTCACCGCTTTCCGCAAAGATGCACATAGCCGCAACAAGACGGCAGATGACCTATCTTAACCCTGCCCGATTCAAGGATGCCACCGAAGAAGAATGGGCGGAACATTTCAGAGAACCGTTGCGTACGGGCAGAGTTCCGGGCGAAACTCTTGATTTCTTTATCCTCTGCCCCCTTGCCGAAAAAGCAGACGAAAACGAATGGCAGAAGAGTAAACTGGAAGAAGTTAAACAGTACATTTTGGAACAGATGTGATTGACTGTATCTGACTTTTCGTTTATAATATAAAGATATCAAGGAGGGAACGCTATGCTTGAAAAATTAAAGCAGACTCCTGCAGGCTGGCAGACAGGCTCCAAGGAAAGAAAGAGCTATTATGTTTACTTCGCAGGTCAGAATGCAATATATCATCTTATTTCAACATTCCTCACAACATATCTCATGTTTCAGGGTGTTGACCTTGCAAAATCCGCAACCATCATGCTTGCGGTTAAAATCTGGGATGCAATCAACGATGCCGTTTTCGGCGTTATATTTGATGCGGTCAAGTTTAAAAGCGGCAAAAAATATATGCCGTGGCTGAAGATTTCAACGGCACTTATTCCGCTGGCAACCCTGCTTTTGTTCTGCATTCCCAAAAGTGCGGGCGAAACGCAGAAGCTTCTCTGGTTTGCGGTTGCATATGTTATCTGGGATACCGCTTACACTCTCTGCGATGTTCCCATTTATGGCGTCATAACTTCAATGACAACCAATATGGACGAAAGAAACAGTATGCTTTCTTATAAGAGCATCTGGGGCGGAGTAGGCATGGCATTCACAACCGTTGCCGCAACCGTTCTCGTCAGCCAGAAGGTTAATTCAAACTATACTATGGTTGCTCTTGCAGCGTGTATTTTTGCGGTTGCAACAATGGTTCCCGTTCTTTTCAACGTCAAGGAACGTTATCCCTCAACCGATGAAGAAGCTTTCACCCTCGGCAGAATGTTTAAATACCTGTTCAAAAACAAGTATCTGCTTATTTATTACCTCGGATTCTTCTTCTATTCAGCCGCAAACGTAAGCGGTCAGCTCAATCTTTTTGTTTCGTATTATCTTTTCAATGACGAAATGGTTTCGCTCGTTGTCGGTGCAGTCAACACCGTGCCCTCATTGATTTTCTCGCTTCTTGTTCCCAATATGCTCCGCAAAATGGACAAGATGAAACTCTATAAACTCAATGCGCTTGCCGTGGTTGTTCTCAGTCTTATAATATGGATTGCAGGCTATAAGAGCATGATTCTTTATATCATTCTTTCAACTGTCCGTGCTGTGCCTCTTGCCATCATCGGCGTTATCATGTTTATGTTTACTCCCGACTGTGCGGAATACGGCAAATTCAAGTCGGGAATAGAAGCAAAGGGTATCACTTTTGCCATTCAGACCTTTATGGTAAAGCTTACAGCCGCTATTTCGGGTGCTCTCGGACTTTTCCTTCTCGGTCTTAAATCCACGGGATGGATTACCGTTGAGGTTGAAAACTTCAAGCAGCTGAGCGAATCGGGTGTTGTTCAGAGCAACCACGCACTCAATGTGCTCTGGTTTGTTTTCGTTATGGTTCCTGCAATCGGATGTCTGCTTGCTTACATTGTATGGAATTTCTATAAACTCAACGATAAGGATGTTCAGGTTATGGCTGAATGCAACACGGGCAAAATTGACCGTGCTGAGGCTGAAAGCAGACTGAGCAGAAAGTATTGATTTGTATTAAGGAGAGAGATTATGTCAGAAAAACGCAGTAGTTTTACAGGTAAAATCGGATTTATTCTTGCGGCGGCAGGCTCGGCTGTCGGCTTGGGCAACATCTGGAGATTCCCTTATCTTGCCGCTAAATACGGCGGAGGTATTTTCCTTCTTGTTTATCTTATTCTTGCCGTAACATTCGGATTTGCACTCATGTGTGCGGAAATCGCAATCGGCAGAAAAACCGGTCAGAGTGCAATCAACGCATTCGGAACTCTCAATAAGAAATATAAATTCGTCGGTGTGCTTGCATCGGTTATTCCCGCAATCATTCTTCCGTATTATTCGGTTATCGGCGGCTGGGTTTCAAAGTATCTTTCTGTTTTTGTAAGCGGCGGAATTCACGAAGCGGCGGCTGACGGCTATTTTGAAGGCTTTATTGCCAAACCCGTTGAACCCATCGGCTGGTTCCTTCTTTTTATCGGACTTACAGCTCTTGTTGTTCTTCTCGGCGTTGAAAAGGGTATTGAAAAGGTAAGCAAGATTATGATGCCCGTTCTTGTTGTGCTTACAATTGTTATTGCTGTTTATGCAATGTTCATGCCCGGAGCATTGGAAGGCGTTAAGTATTACATCACCCCCGATTTCAGCAAATTCTCGGCAACAACCGTTCTTGCGGCAATGGGTCAGCTTTTCTACTCGATGTCGCTTGCGATGGGTATTATGATTACCTACGGTTCATACATGAAAAAGGAAGTTAACCTTGAAAAATCCGTAAGACAGATTGAAATTTTTGATACAGGCATTGCATTCCTTGCAGGTCTTATGATTATTCCTTCTGTTTTTGCATTTTCGGGCGGCGATGAAACCGCACTCGGTAAGGGTCCCGGACTCATGTTCATCACTCTTCCCAAGGTTTTTGAAAGCATGAAGGGCGGCTCGTTTATCGGCGCACTCTTCTTCCTTCTTGTTCTTTTTGCAGCTCTGACATCGTCAATTTCCCTTATGGAAACCGTTGTTTCAATCGTAAGAGATAAATTCGGCTGGGAAAGAAAGAGAACTTGTCTCGGAGTTCTGATTTTCAGCGTTGTTCTCGGACTTCCCTCATCGCTCGGCTTCGGCGTACTCGGCAATATCACTCTTAACGGCATGAGCATTCTTGATATGTTTGACTTTGCAAGCAACAGCATTCTTATGCCCATCGTTGCACTTCTTACCTGTATTTTTGTCGGCTATGTGCTCAAACCCAAAGCACTTATCGAAGAAATCGAAGTCAGCGCACCTTTCAAGGCAAAAACACTTTTCACCGTTGTTATAAAATATATTGCTCCCATATGTATTGTTCTTATTCTCGTATCATCTGTGCTTGACGCACTGGGAATCATGAAAATCTGAAGCTTTGTCGCCGTTATCCGAGCGATAGCGGCGGCTTTTATAATAATCTTTTTGAAATAAAAACAGGGGAGATAACATGAAAAAGATATCGATATCAATAATGATATTCTTGGCTATGCTTTGTTTTGCATCATGCGGAGACAATGCCCCGGAGGAGACAACAACCGCACCGTCATCAACCGCATCGCAGATTGACATTTCTCAGGCAATCGATGCATTCAACGGAGAAACCGGAAGCTATTCAGAAACACAGTCCGTTACGCAGGTGATAACCGATATAACGGAGCTTATCACCCGTCAGACAACCAAAAACACGGAAACTACGGAAAATACAACGGACAAAGAAACAACAACAGCAACAGCAACAACCACTGCTACAACAACCACTACCGAAGCTCCCACACAGTCAAGCCATACAATCAAAATAACCTTCAAGGAAGGTCAGGCAATGACTGAGATTTTTAAAATTCTTGACGAAAAAGGCGTTGCTTCTTTTGATGACCTTATGAATACCGCGCAGACCTATGACTACAGTTATTATCCTCTTGTTGCGGCGATTCCGTCAAATGCAAATCGATGTTTCAAGCTTGAAGGCTATCTTTTCCCTGATACATATGAATTCTATCTTAATCAGAAGCCTCAGGATGCAATCGGCAAATTTCTCCGCAACGGCAAGGCGAAGATAACCGAAAGCATGAAGGCTCAGGCATCTGCCCTTGGCTATACAATGGATGAAGTGCTGACGGTTGCATCGATAATCGAAAAAGAGGGTGCAAACTCAAACGAGGTTGCAAAGATAGCGGCTGTTATCTATAACCGACTTGAAGAGGGCATGAAGCTCCAGATGGATTCGAGTATTTACTATATTGAACGCCACGTGAAGCCTTATCTTACGGGAGACATCAACCGTTTCAACAGTTACTACAACACTTATAAATGTTCTGCATTGCCTGCAGGACCGATTTCGAATCCGGGTTTAAGAACAATCAATGCGGCGCTGAATCCCGCAGATGTTGATTATCTTTATTTCTGCCATGATGAAAATGCCAACTACTATTACGCAGAAACCTATGAGGAACATCAGGAAAATCTGAGACTCGCAGGAATCGAATAAATAAAGAAATGTCTCACTAAGCGAAAAACAAAAGAAACAGTACAAACAGAAATGGCTTGGACGGGTAATAAACCTGTCCAAGCCAATTTTAATTTTGTTGTAAAATCGAGAATAATATATATGTTTCTTTTTAGCCGTTTTTCCGAACTCGACATATCGCATATGCCTGTCGTTCGGAGAAAACGGCTTTTTCATCTTATTGAGACATTCCTTTGGCTTTTATTTATGAACATACTGTCCGTGCAAGGCGGTTTTTGCTCCTCTTTGGATTGCGAATTCGGGGCAATGATGCAGACATCCCAGACACATCGCACATTTTTCTTTTATCCATACAGGCTTGCCGTTCTGAATTTCTATCGCCTCAACGGGGCAGAGCTTTTCGCACAATCCGCACCCGATACAGTTATCGTTGAAGGATAAACGGTCTGTTTTGCGCATTTCTTCATAATCTTTATAGAATAAATCCGCAAACGGCATCCTGCCGTAATCTCTGTTACCTCTGATTCTGCGATGAACCTGATTTGCGATTTTAAAAATCTTTATGCCTGCTTTATCGTTGATTTTTCTGACTTTTTCTTTGTCGGATAAATCGAAAACGGGTGTCCATGTGTCGGGCATTCGGACATAAAACTGTGCGGTAACGGTGATTCCTTTTTCTTTGAGCAAATTGCGGAGCATTCTGCTTGTTCCTCCCGTAAGAGTGCCGCAGGTTGCAACGGTGAAAACATAGGGATTGTTTGATTTCAGGTTGAGTCTGCTTATGAAATCAACAACCGTAACGGGCAGACCCCAACTGTACGTGGGAGTTACAAATCCGACGATTTCGTTCGACTCAAAATCAAATCTGTTGTTCTTAAGGCAATCTGTAATCGAAACGGTTTCCGTACCCGTTCTTTCCGCAATCTTTTCTGCCGTAAATTTACTGTTACCCGTAGCTGAAAAATAAAATATCATGGCTTATTTCTCAGCAGGCTTGATGCCGTAAAAATGGATTACGTTCATGTCTTCCTGCATATCAAGACCGTGTGAGCCGCAGTCACCGTCGATTTCATGGCAACCGTGGTCGGGGCAGAAACCGTAGAAAACATCGTGATTTTTCCATTTAGTGTTGATTTTTTCGGTAAGCTCGGAATAAAAAGCAATATTCTTATCGAGCATGGTAAGTGCTTCGGGAGATTCGGGTCCGAATTTATGCATTGTACCGTCATAGTTGCCGTTATAGATAACAATAAGGTCAAATCTGTCCTCGTCAATCAGCTCAAGAGCTTTTGCGTTGACTTCTTCGGGAGTATCGTAAATGAAATATTCCATTTCACGCTCAAGGAAAATAACGGATATACTGTCACGGTCGGTTGAAACTATAGCCGCTTTTTTGCCTGCTTTGATATATTCATCAAAAATCGTTCTTGTTGTGAGAACGGGTTTTTCATATTTTTTGATGCCGTGGATATCGGGCATAACTCCCGTATACATAGATGCAAAGCAAACGGGTGTAACGCTGGGCATAACCGAAAGCATGGGCAGAGCAAGGTCTGAGCAGAGCGCGGCAGGAGTGAATTTTTCTGTGTATTTCTGATAAATCCAGAGTGCAACCGCATCGGGATTATAAATAACCGTTCTGTCAACGGATTTGTTGCCGATTTTCTTTTCTCTGAGTGCAGATATAATCGGATTTTTGCCGTCAATATTTTCGGGGATTTCTATTCCGGAGTTTGAGAGAATTGATGCATTCACCGAAGTGATGCAGATTGAACTGTATAAATCTGACATGGGGACCTCCAAGAATTATTTCTGATAGATTTTGACATAGTCAACGATGAATTCGGTTTGGAATGTGTCTTTGTCGAAGCCTTCAAGTCCGCTTTCATCGGGGATTTCAAGTGAAACGATAACATCCTCGGCCACCTGAGAAACTCCGTTGCCGAAGGTTGAACGTGTTGTTTCAACGCCGTTTATGTAGAAAATATATTCGTCTTCGGTCCATTCAAGGCCGTATGTGTTGTATTCCGTAACATCGTTGTCTCTGAAAAATCCGAGCAGAGCCGACTGGTAGCCTTCCTGTTCGCCGTCAACGCCTGCACAGTGGATTGCGGATGAAACGCAGTATCCGCCGGTTTCGCCGTAATGTGCAGACTCGAAAATATCGATTTCTGCGCCGCCCGTGCCGCCCTTTGAATATTGGGCTTCATAGGGATGGTCAGCCTGAATCCAGAATGCACTCCAGAAACCGTCGCTGTCATTGCACTTGCAGCGGATTTCAAAATAACCCTGCTTATATTTTTTGTTGAGGGCAACGGCACCTGTATACCAGCCTTCGCCGTATTCACCGTCTTTGAGATATTCGCCTGTTATAACAAGATTGCCGTTTCTGACTTCAACCTGACTTGCCGCATTATAGCCGCATCGTCTGGGACCGTTTCCTCTTGTGAACCAATTTTCTGTGTCAAGCTCATTATGGTCGAATTCGTCGCTGAAAACTATCTTATATCCGTCAAGATTCAGCTCCTGACCGTGAGGAGAAACGGGTGCACCGAAAAACAGCATACCGAAAAGCTCGGCAACAGCTACCATTGATGCAATAAAACCTTTGATTGAGAATCCGCTGAAAGCTTCTTTGAAATGGTAAACAATGCGGTTCACCGCCCAGGCTTCTCTGTAGCAAAGATTGAAAGTTTCGATAATCCAGTTTACAAACATATTAACCCTCCTCGGTTTGTTTGATTTTATTATAGAAAAAGATTTATTCCGTGTCAATACTGCGATTTGTTGACAAACCGCAATATACATTATAAAATAAGACTGTAACTCAAATGAAAAGAGGATAAAACCATGGATGCATTGATAACAAAAATAACGGCGGTTATAGCTTCATTCTTTGTGTGGATAGGCGTTATTATTTGCCCGGCAAATGTTGAAGGCGTGTTTTCAGACAAAACAACCGTAACCGAAAAATCAGAGTTTGACGAAGGTGAGTTTGTCATGGGCAGATATGATATTGTTGTTGCACCGAACGGAAACGATTTGAATGACGGAACACTTGAAAATCCGTTCAGAACGCTTGAAGGTGTAAAAGAAAAACTGAAGTCGGTTGATGCACACGGCAAAAATATTACCGTATGGTTCAGAGAGGGTACATATAATATTACCGAGACGGTTGAGTTCACTGCGGATGACAGGCAGAATGTTCTTTACCGTTCGTATCCTGATGAAAAGGTTCGGTTTTCCGGTGCGGAGGAGATTTCCGATTGGAGAGAAACAACCGTAAACGGTGTCAGGGCTTTTGTGTCGGATGTTGAAATCAACGGTGAGGGGGATTATTTCCGTTCGCTTTTCAAGGGGGATAAAAGACTTTCAAGACCTCAGTATCCCAAGGAGGGTGTTTTTACAATCGCCGACCCCAAAACCGATGAAGCGGTTGCATCCGAATGGGGACCCGATTTCTTTACTCACTATCTGGCTTTTTATGCTCATAAGGACCAGATCCTTGATTTTGCAAATCCCACCGATGTTGAGGTCAAAATCATGCATTTCTGGTGTGACGAGCATCTTCCCGTGCATTCCGTTGATCCCGAAACAGGCAGAATAGAAACTTCGCAGATATCTTCAATGACTGTCAGAGTTGACGATAATTTTGTTTATGAAAATGTAAAAGAAGCTCTTTCTCTTCCGGGCGAATGGTATCTTGACAGGGCTGAAAAGAAGCTTTATTACATCCCCGAAGAGGGCGATACCGTTGAAAACACCGTTCTTTACGCAGGCAAGACGGAACAGCTTCTGTCGTTCAGCAATGCCAAGAACATTTCGTTCCAAGGAATTGATTTTATCAACACCGATTTTGACCGTGTTGACGGAACTCATTTCCCTGCAAGCCTTTTCGGAGAAGACCATCCCTTATATAAAAACGTAGAATACGGCGGTGTTCATCCTCAGGCAGCGTTTGAAACTCCTGCGGCAATCAATGTTGCAGCATCATCGGGCGTTAACTTCACCGACTGCCGCTTTGAGAACATTTCATATTCAGCGGTCAAATTCGATAAGGGTGCAAACGCTTGCAATGTCACAAGCTGCAGATTCAACGAAATCGGCGGCAACGCAGTGTTCATCCACGGCGATTTTGTTATTCCCGCAACAACCCGTGATGTAAATGTCCGTGATTGCCACATCAGTTATTACGGCAGAATTTTCAACAATGCAATCGGTGTTCTCCTTACCCATGCAGAGGACTGCGATATAGCCAACAACGAAATCCATGACGGCTGGTATACCGGTGTTTCCGTCGGATGGAATTGGGGCTATTCCGACCATCCCACAAACAACATCAGAATTCAGGATAATCTTATCTATAACATCGGCAACGGCTGGCTTTCCGATATGGGAGGCATCTACACTCTCGGCATTCAGCCTGACACCGTGATTTCGGGCAACATTATCCGTAACGTAGGCTGTGATGACGGAAAATACGGCTACGGCGGATGGGGCATCTATCTCGATGAGGGTTCAAGCGAAATGCTTGTTGAAAACAACCTTGCTTATGACTGCTCATCTCAGACCTTCCATCAGCACTACGGCAGAGACAATGTTATCAGAAACAATATCTTTGCATTCGGCGGAGAGGGTCAGTTTATAATCACAAAGAACGAAGAGCATAATTCACTTTTCCTCGAAAACAACATTCTTGTCGGTTATGACACTCCCATGTATGTCAAATGTGCACTCGAGGACCAGTTTGTCGATAACGGCAATCTTTATTGGGACTATAAACACGGCGGAAATGTTTATTCGGGAGATTCATCGGATTTCTTTGACAGAAAATATATGGTTCAGTTAACCGCCAAGGGGTATTATAATAATGCGGTTTTTGAAAATCCTCTTTTCAGGGATGCGGAAAACCGTGATTTCACTCTTGCAAAAAACAGCCCCGCAATCGAAGCAGGCTTCAAGCCGTTTGCATATGATGCGGGCACGGTAACTCTGGTGAAATGATGAAAATAACTTGTCTTACAGAAAACACATCCCAAAATCCCGAAATCGGAGCAGAACACGGTTTATGTTTGTTTATTGAAACAGATAACCGCAAAATACTTTTTGATATGGGACAATCGGATTTGTTTTACAAAAATGCAGAAAAGCTCGGCATTGATTTGTCGCAGGCTGATACGGCAGTTTTGTCTCACGGACACTATGACCACGGAGGCGGACTTGCTGAATTCCTTGAAGTCAATCGGAAAGCTCCCGTATATATGAGCAGATATGCCTTTGAACCGCATTATAACGGCGCGGAAAAATACATAGGTCTTGATGTTTCTCTGAAAGAAAATAAGAGACTTGTGTTTACCGAAGGTGAAACCCGAATTGATAACGGTCTTACTCTTTTTGACTGCAACGAAAAAGAAAAAAGCCGTGATATCGGCTCGTTCGGACTTAATGTGTGCGAAAACGGAGAGTATCTGCCCGATGATTTCAGGCATGAGCAATATCTGCTGATTGAAGAAAACGGAAAAAGGGTTTTAATCAGCGGATGTTCCCATAAGGGAATAATGAATATTGCGGATTGGTTCAATCCCGATGTGCTTATCGGCGGTTTCCATTTTTCAAAATTGCCTCTTGATGAAACGCTTGAAAGCTATGCGGAATATCTCGATGGATTCGGAACGGAATATTACACCTGCCATTGTACGGGTGTCGTGCAGTTTGAATTCATGAAGAAATCAATGAAAAATCTCAATTATTTATCCTCGGGTCAGACAATACTGTTATGAAAAAATGACGTACCATCATCTGATGATACGTCATAATTTTTTGCTTAAAATCCGCCTCCGACGGTTACCTTGTAGTCAACCGAGCCGTAGCCGTTATCAACCGTAACCTTAATCGGGAATTTCTTTGCTTCAATATAAAGATTTTCAAGCTCAACATCAAGCACGTAGCTCCATGTTCCTTTTTCGATAACTCCGTTTTTGTTGATTTTAACCTTAAGAGTGGGTTTGGTGTAGTGAAGCTTAAGGGTTGCGTTATCAAAGTCGATAAAGAACTGAGGAAGCTCCTCCTGAACAACGGATATATCGCCTACAACCGAAATTGCGTGACCTACAGTGCCTTCCGTGTTTACGCCGTGAATGCCGTCGGTCTGTTCGTACATTGTCATTTCAATAACGGTGTATTCTCCGCTTTTATATGCCTTGGCGGTTTTTACGTCGGAGGGAACAAGCTTATCGTAGCCGCCCGTAATGCCGTCATATTCGGTTGAGTTTTTCTTGAGTGCCGCTTTGAAAATCGGCGTTACCCATTCAATGAAAGTGCCGAGGAAGCCGTTGCCGTCGTTGGCAACAATCTCCGTCATTTCCATGGTCTGGGTTGATCTTGCCGATGTCGATTTGGCTGCGGCTTTTTTATAAAAATCAACTATTTCTTCCTTTGACCATTTTGAAGGGTCTGACGATACGGATGAAACAGCGGCAGCCGTTGTGTTTTCCGGAACTGATGTTGCGGATTCGCCGCCGTCTGCATTTGTTGTCGATTCGGCTTCGGCATTTGTAACGGAAACATCGGTCAGGTCTGTTGTTTCTGCGGCATCCGTTGTTGCGGTGACACCGTCTGTATCTGTTTCGTAATCGCTGAAACTTTCATTTGCGGTTGTTGTTACAATTTCATCGGTTTCATCGCTGCTGTTGCAGGCGGTAAATGAGAAAAGAATTGTGAGTGCGGTTAAAACTGCCAATATTTTTTTCATGTTGATCTCCTTGATTTATAATTGCAGGAATATTTTACAACAATAAACTTTAAGTATCAATTAATTAAATATTAAAATTTGATTAAAGTTTTGATGTCGTAATCCCTTCGGTGTATCAAAGCCCGGCTGCCGTTATTCTTTCAACTTCAAGCGATTCGCTGTAAATACCGTAAGGGTCATTTTCGTCAAGAACAATGAGTCTGCCGCCATGCTCCTGACCGTAGGTGAAATACCCTGCACCGAGGGTCTGATAAATATTGATGCCGTCAATGTTTATGTGAAAATCGTTGACGTGGTCATGGCCGAAGAAGGCGGCAACCATTCCGCCCGTATTCTTCCAGCTTTCAAACTGTTCTCTGTAAACCTTTTCCGTGTTGGGCGGACAGGGTTTTTCTCTTATTCTGCCTTCAATTATTTCGTGGCCGAACCTGAAATATCTGCCGTCACGCTCAAAGGTGAAGTCATCATCGGCAGTCACTTCCTCAAATCCGTCAAGGGTCTGCTGAACGGGCATATGCTGGAAAAGGATTGAGGGCAGAGGATTTCCGCCGTTTGCTTCCTTAAGCTCGGATGCTCTTTTTTCATACCATTCAATCTGGTCATCATGAACGCAGTCATAGCTCAGCTCACCCTTTGAATTCCTCTGGTAATCGTTTGAATCGATGAGCCATATTGCATATGCATCCTTATCGGATTTGTTGCTTTTTATCGTCACGCAACAGTTACCGCAGCCGTAAACGTCGGCATCGTTGAGGTTTGAACGGCAGTTGGGATATTCCATATACTGCATCATCTGGAATTCCGTATGGAAGCCTTCCTCGCCGTCATGATTGCCGAAAACAACGCAAAGAGGAATATTGCGGTCTCTGATGGGTTTGGTGATTTTCTGAATTGTGCTCTGAACGAGGTCATAGGTGAATTCTTCCCAGTAGCCGCTTATATTGTCACCGCCGAAAACAACAAGGTCGGGCTTGGTTTTCTCAACGAGAGTTTCGATAACATTGAGCGTTTCCCTGTCACGGCTTTCAGGGATTTCTCTGTTTTCATCGTCATCCATTTCGGGTTCAACATCGTGGATATCGGTAAGATGCAGAATTCTGAATTTGCCGTCATTGCCGAATTTAAGAGGAGAGGGAGATTCTCTCTCAAACTTTGCCGATCTGAATTTATGAGGCGTACCCATTGCTCCGAGGCAGGGGAGGGCAAGACCGAAAAGAAAGCTTTTTATAATTTTATTCATGATATCACTCCTGTAATTTATATATAAAAGATACCATAATATATTATAAAAATCAATGAGATAAAAGAAAATCCCTGCTCTCAATGAGAACAGGGATTGAAAGTTTAACTTATTTCATTGCCTCTTCAACTGCAACTGCGCAAGCAACGGTCATACCAACCATGGGGTTGTTACCTGCACCGATGAGACCCATCATTTCTACGTGTGCGGGAACTGATGATGAACCTGCAAACTGTGCGTCTGAGTGCATACGGCCCATTGTATCTGTCATACCGTAGGAAGCAGGACCTGCTGCCATGTTGTCGGGGTGAAGTGTACGGCCTGTGCCGCCGCCTGATGCAACTGAGAAGTAGTTAACGCCGTTTTCAACACACCATTTCTTGTATGTGCCTGCAACGGGATGCTGGAATCTTGTGGGGTTGGTTGAGTTACCT
Source organism: Acutalibacteraceae bacterium (assembly GCA_045542715.1). Lineage (GTDB taxonomy): Bacteria > Bacillota > Clostridia > Oscillospirales > Acutalibacteraceae > CAG-177. The sequence goes on along the minus strand of JAZQLN010000037.1, from coordinate 3,400 downwards.
GTGATGGAAACACCAACGTTTTCAAGCTTCATGATAGCAACGCCTTCGGGAACGTTGTCAGCACCGTAGCATCTAACCTTTGCTCTGTCGCCGTTTGAATATGCCTTTTCTTCAACAACTGTAACTGTTTCTGCATAGGGATCAAATTCAGTCTTGCAGTATGTGAAGCCGTTGATTCTTGAGATGATCATTGCAGCATCCTTGCCGAGACCGTTAAGGATAACGCGAAGGGGCTTAACGCGGACTTTGTTAGCGTTAAGAGCAATTTTGATTGCACCTTCAGCAGCAGCGAATGATTCGTGACCTGCAAGGAAGCAGAAGCATTCTGTTTCTTCTGAAAGGAGCATCTTGCCGAGGTTACCGTGGCCGATACCAACCTTTCTGTTGTCAGCAACTGAGCCGGGGATGCAGAATGACTGGAGACCGATACCGATAGCGGCAGCAGCGTCAGCAGCCTTTGTGCAGCCTGTCTTGATAGCGATAGCACAGCCTACTGTGTAAGCCCAAACAGCGTTTTCAAAGCAGATGGGCTGAGTTTCTCTTACTATTTTATCGCAGTCGATGCCCTTTGCAAGAGTGATTTCCTTGCATTCTTCGATTGAAGAAATGCCGTATTCCTTAAGACATGCATTGATCTGGTCAATACGTCTTTCGTAGCTTTCAAATAATGCCATTTTAATTTACCTCCTCTTACAATTATTCTTTTCTGGGATCGATGTACTTAGCGGCATCTGCAAATCTGCCGTAAGTGCCGATAGCCTTGTTGTATGCATCGTTGGGTGTATCACCCTTCTTGATGAAGTCAGTCATCTTGCCGAGTGAAACGAATTCATAGCCGATAACCTGATTGTCGTCGTCAAGAGCAAGTCTTGTAACATAGCCTTCAGCCATTTCAAGGTAACGAACACCCTTGACTTTTGTGCCGTACATTGTACCAACCTGTGAGCGGAGACCCTTACCAAGGTCTTCAAGGCCTGCACCGACTGAAAGACCGTCATCTGAGAAAGCGGACTGTGAACGGCCGTAAACAATCTGAAGGAAGAGCTCTCTCATAGCAGTGTTGATAGCATCGCAAACAAGGTCTGTGTTGAGAGCTTCAAGGATTGTCTTGCCGGGAAGGATTTCAGCTGCCATAGCTGCTGAGTGAGTCATACCGGAGCAACCGATTGTTTCAACAAGAGCTTCTTCGATGATACCGTTTTTTACGTTGAGTGAAAGCTTGCAAGCACCCTGCTGGGGAGCACACCAGCCAACACCGTGAGTGAAAGCGGAAATATCCTTGATTTCGTAAGCCTTGACCCACTTGCCTTCTTCGGGGATGGGAGCAGGACCGTGGTTGGGACCCTTGGCTACGCAGCACATTTCCTGTACTTCGCGTGAATAGTTAATCATTTTGAATTTCTCCTTTCAAGAGAGATGATAATTATTTAAACCTTAAATATTTTATACTAAAATCTTCTTAATATCAAGTGTAAATTTGCACAACAAATTACAAAATACAAGTTTTTTTATAAACATCATATAAAAAAGTCATTCCGAACCTCATCTGAAGTCCGGAATGAAACTTGAAAATTATAATTTCTTTGCTTTGTAAAGAATACCTACACCTGCAACAGCGGCAACGATTGTGATGAACATGAGAGTGCCGACGCCCATTGTGGGTGAGAAGATGAGTACGATTACGCCAACGATAACAGGAAGGGGAACGAGCTTCCAATGTTTTGCAAAGTAGCTTGCGCCGAGAGCGCCGAAAAGTGCGGGAAGAACCCATTCGAACGCGGGCTTGAATGCAGAGCCGTCAGCTGTGATGAGAGGAAGAACAGGTGAGAATGCAAGCACACCCACAGCAATGATAACTGTTGTTGTGATTGAAGAAACACCGATAGCGATTGTTGAAATAACTTCGCCCTCTTCTGTGTTTGCGCGAACGTTTGCGTTTTCCATGGCTGCGAGGCCAACGGGAAGCTTGAGGTTGGTGATGTTACCTGTAACGAAGCTGAGGTATGTTCCGCCTGCACCGAGCATGGGAACATAGGTGATAACTTCTACAACAGCCGTTATCCAGTAAAGAGGAATAAGGGTTGCGAGAGTCTTGCCGAGAGCCTGAAGCTCGGGCCAATTGCCGAGATATGATGAAATTGCAACGGGGATTGAAAGGAGCATGAGCAATGCGCCGATATTCCAGATGATTCCCCATCTGTGAACTTTGTCAAAATAATTTTTCTGCATAATTCATTCTCTCCTTTCTTATCTCCAGATAAAGTTTGTGATTGTTTCGGGAAGAACAGCTTCAAAGAGCATTGCCGCACCCATGCCGATAAACATTGCGATAGGCATTGTGAACGGACGGAGCTTTTCAAGCTTGAACTTCTTGCAGATGGTTTCAAGAATAACCATCGCAATCATAGCAACGATAAGAACGCTGATTGACATGAAGCCTGCATTGCCTTTGCCGTCGGATGTTGTGCCGGCGATTGCTCTTGCAATGAAAGCAGAGATGATACCGATGAATGCAGCTGCCGAAATTGCGTCGCCGAGCTTTGCGGCACTTTCGCTCTTGTTAACGGCATTGCCGATTTTGTTCTGGAGCTTCTTGCATACGAAGGGAAGCATGAGAAGGGGAGCGATGCTGCCGATTGTCATTGCCCATGCAACGGTTGAAAACTGCTGAGGGTCGGTGATTGCGCTGGTGAGAGTTCCGCCCATTGATTCAACAGCCGTCTGAGCAGCGGTTGTTTCGTAAGCAAGGTTACCGATAACGGTAAGTCTTATCCAGGGAAGAACAATTCCGAGTGCGTTTGCAAGAACGATAACGGTTGCAAGAATGGAGATTGCTGGTGCAACGGTGAAAAGAATGCTGGAAACAACGGTGTTTTTGAGTTTTTCCTTGTCAATGCCGAGTTCTTTAGCGTGTTTCCATGATTTGGCAATAAAGAAAACGGACTGGAGAGTTACGAATGCCACAACGCAGAGGGCTATGGCATACATAAAGGTGCTTTCTTTGAAATCCAAGATTACCACTCCTAAAATTCATAATGTATCAATGATATCATAATTATATACGGTTAGTCAAGATTTTACATAAAATGAGAACAAAATTAATTTATAATTGCAAAACGGAAAAATGATAAAATAAATGAAAAAAATTAAAAAAAATTCAAAAAAACACTTGACGAACATAAAAAATTGTGATATATTAATCGAGCGTTCTACGGAACACAGCAAAATATGCTGGTGTAGCTCAGTTGGTAGAGCAGCTGATTTGTAATCAGCAGGTCGGGGGTTCGAGTCCGTCCACCAGCTCCAATTTAATATGGAAGAGTTCCCGAGCGGCCAAAGGGAGCAGACTGTAAATCTGCCGTCAACGACTTCGGTGGTTCGAATCCACCCTCTTCCACCA
>JAZQLN010000036.1:0-26318 GCA_045542715.1 Acutalibacteraceae bacterium | reverse complement strand
AATTTAAAAATCAACGGTATGGATGTCTCCGTACCTGCCGGCACTACCATTCTTGAAGCAGCACGTGAGATCGGAATTGAGATTCCCACCCTCTGCTTTATGAAGGAAATGAACGAGATCGGCGCTTGCCGTATCTGCGTTGTTGAGGCCAACGAAGGCCGTGGCTTTAGAATCGTTGCTTCCTGCGTATACCCCGTAACCGAGGGCATGGAAGTCAGAACTAACTCTTTGGCTGTTCAGAAGTCCAGAAAAACCACTTTGGAACTCCTTCTCTCCACCCACGAGCGCAAGTGTCTTTCTTGCGTACGCTCGGAGAACTGCGAATTCCAGAAGCTCTGCCACGACTACGGTGTTGAGGATGAAGCAAAGTTTGACGGCGATAAGCCCGTTTATGATATCGACACTTCTGCTCCTCACATGATTCGTGATAACAACAAGTGTGTGCTTTGCCGCCGCTGTGTTGCTGCATGTAAAGCTCAGCACGTAAGCGTTATCGGTGCTAACGACCGTGGTATTGATACCAACGTTGCTTGTGCATTCGATAAAGGTCTTGCTGAGGTTGGTTGTGTATCCTGCGGTCAGTGTATCGTAAACTGCCCCGTTGGTGCTATCTATGAGAAAGACGATACCGCAAAGGTATTTGCAGCTATCAGCGATCCCGATAAGTTTGTTGTTGTTAACACAGCTCCCTCAATCAGAGTTACTCTCGGCGAAGCTTTCGGCAACGAAATCGGCACAAACGTTACGGGCAAAATGGTTGCAGCTCTCCGCAGACTCGGTTTCAACAAGGTATTTGACACCGACTTCTCCGCTGACCTTACAATCATGGAAGAAGCAACAGAGCTTCTTGACAGAATCAACAACGGCGGCGTTCTGCCCCTTATCACATCATGCTCACCCGGTTGGGTTAAGTATTGCGAACACTACTTCCCCGAGCAGATTGACCATCTTTCAAGCTGTAAGTCACCTCAGCAGATGTTCGGTGCAGTAATCAAGACATGGTATGCAAAGAAGATGAACCTTGACCCCAAGGATATCGTTGTTGTAAGCATCATGCCCTGTACGGCAAAGAAGTTTGAGGCAGGCAGAGATGACCAGTCAGCAAGCGGTTATGCGGATGTTGACTATGCACTCACAACCCGTGAGCTTGCAAGAATGATTGAAACCGCAGGTATCTCATTCAACCTTCTTCCCGACGAAGAATTCGACAATCCTCTCGGCGAAGGCTCAGGTGCAGGCGTAATCTTCGGCGCAACAGGCGGCGTTATGGAAGCTGCTCTCCGTACAGCATACGAAGTTCTTACCGGCGAAGAACTCAAGGCTCTTGAATTCACAGAGGTAAGAGGTACCGAAGGTATCAAGGAAGCAACCTACACAATCGCCGGCAAGGAAATCAAGGTTTGCGCAGCAAGCGGTCTCAAGAATGCTCAGGCAGTTATGGAAAAGGTTAAGGCAGGCACAGCTGATTATCAGTTCATCGAAATCATGGCTTGTCCCGGCGGCTGCGTAAACGGCGGTGGTCAGCCCGTACAGCCCGCAAGCGTTCGTAACTTTGTTGACCTTAAGGGCATCAGAGGTAAGGCTCTTTACGAGGCAGATAAGAATCTCCCCGTAAGAAAGTCACACGAAAACGAAGCTGTAAAGGCAGTTTATGCTGAGTATTTCGAGAAACCCGGCAGCCACGTTGCTCACGAGGTTCTTCATACTCACTATGTCAAGAGAGGCAAATACAGCAAATAAGCTATAATTGAAAACAGCTTGAACCGTTTGGGTTCAAGCTGTTTTTTCTATATCTTCATTCTCATTAGTCCGTGTCTGTTGCAGTAAATGTAAATATATCCTCTTCCGCGGAGCTGAAAACGGGTTTCCGCATTGCCTTCGGGATATAGTTTGACAAACTGCACTCTGTCGGATGTCAGATATGCGATGAATGAGATGAAATGAGTTTTCGTCATATCGTGGCTGACTGTGATGAAATGCTCATCCTCAACCTTTTCAACGGTTATCCCGTGAGCGTCGTCAACCTCCTCCGCTTCAAGCGCAGGCAGAGTTATTCCGCAACAGCTTATGAGTGCATCGCCCGTTGTGCGGATAATGTTGCCGCATACGGGGCAAACATAAAACTTTGAGCGAAGTATGTTTGACGAAACATTTTTGTTGATAACCGTGTCGCCCGACATAAGCTCCATAACCGAAACACCCAGAGCTTTTGCAAGAGGCTCAATCAGCGTTATATCGGGCAGACCCTTTGCGGTTTCCCATTTTGAAACGGCTTTGCTTCCGACGCCTATGAGGTCGGCAAGCTGAGACTGTGTCAATTCTTTTTCTTCACGCAGGCGTTTTATCGCCGCACCTGTTATATAATTATCCATGAACATCCTCCTTTGGTTCGAATGAAGTCACTCTGTATTATAATTCATCACATGAAAACTTACAACCTACGCTCCGTGGACAGAAATCCGAACCGAAATGCCGCAAAGTCCGGATTTATCTCATGCCTGCGTTGTTTTGCTCTTGACAACACCCGTGAATGTGATTATAATTATAGGCAATTGAATATGTATTGATAAGATACGGTTTGAAAAGTTGTACGCTGAGTAAATCAAAAGGGAAATCAGGTTCGAGTCCTGAACAACCGCCATTACTGTATTTAAAGCAGAGTTATTGCTTTTTTAAGTCAGAACACCTGCCGTGTCTTTTTTAGGTTAAAACACAACTTTGGTGAGAAGAGTGCAACCGATTGTTCAAAAGCTGATTGGCATTTGAAATCGTGCATTCTTTTTTATTGCCTGAAAAAGCTCCGCAAAGTGTATTCATTCGTAATAACAATGCCGTGTTGCCAGCCTTTTGATATGTCTGTTGTACTCTTTCAACCTGTTTCCGGTTGAAAGAGTTTTGTTTTTTGTGAGGTGAAAATGTGATAACTGAGGAAAAGAAGCAGTGGGCAATTGAGCAGCTGCGAGAAAAAAACAAAGAGCTTGGCAGACTCCCCAAAAAGGACGATTTTGATGTGGTAACCTTGTCGCGCATCAAAGCCTTTCTGGGTCCGTGGCCGAGAGCTCTGGAGGCTGCAGGGCTGAAAGAGGCAAAGCCTGTTGCCGAAAAAAGAAAAGCAAAAAACAACAGACATCTTTCAAAAAGGAGACAAACGGCAATGACTAAAAAAATTATCAGCATATTTATTGCTCTTGCATTGATTTTAACTGCAATTCCTTTAACAATATCAGCAACTCAGCCTGACACTGTTTATATTTCAATCAGCGATGACAGTCAGTTTATATCTGACAGCAACGGTGTTCCGATGGCTTTTTATCCCGTTACACTTGATGAACTTTCTGAAGTTAATCTGAGCGATTACGGGCTTGAATATTTTGAATATGATGCAGACGGTGACAACAATCCCGAACTCACCGCACTTCATCTTTATATTTACGTTCACGAAAATGTTCTCGGTCTTGATTGGTCGGAGGTTTACGTCAGCGGCAGTGCGGGAAGCATTTATTTTGCAGGCGGACTTTTCGGCTTCTCCGATGAAAATATGCGTTATGACCTCAACGGTGCATATCCTGCCGTTGACGGCTGGGGCTTGACCGCAGACCAAATTGTTCTCAATGACGGCGATTTTCTGAATGTTGCTCATTATTCAGGCTGGTCATTCTGGGGAGACAGTGCAACAGGCTTCCACTATTTCACGGATTCGGATGGAAATCTTAACCACACCTATACGGCGACCGTAAACGAAGAAATCGAGCTTGGCATTGTCCGCAGTTATTCGGACTGGATGAACGGCGGTGCGGCAGCTTTTGACCCCGAAATCGGTTATACGGTTTATTACGGAACTGCTTACGGTGATGTTATTGGTGAGACTGCAACTAATGATAACGGACTTGTAAATATTTCATTCCCGTCGGGCGGTACTTGGTATGTATGGGCAGACGGCGGATACGGTTCGGAAAATCCGACGTATATTGTTTCGGCTCCCGCGTTTGCAACAGTAAATGTAAAAGGTGAAATTCAGAATCTTGATATTGACCACAAAGCAATCTATGAAGCAACGGGAGCTTATATAAATTCTCTCGGAACTCCTTATGTAGGTTCAACGGGCGGAGAATGGATGGTTATTGACCTTACCCGTTCAGGCTGTGACTGCCCCGAAGGATACTATGAAAATGTTGTTGATTATGTAAACAGCAATATCAATGACAAAGAACAGCTTCACCGTTCAAAATCAACCGATAATTCAAGAGTTATTCTTGCTCTTACATCGGCAGGCTATGATGTAACGGATGTTGACGGTCACAATCTGCTTATGGGTCTGACCGATATGACCTATGTTAAAAAGCAGGGTATCAACGGACCTGTCTGGGCTTTGATTGCTTTTGATTGCTACGATTATGAAATTCCCGTCAATGCAGATGCAACGGAGCAGGTTACCCGTGAAAGCCTCATAGCTTATATTCTTGAAAAACAGCTTGAAGACGGCGGCTGGGCGTTGTCGGGCACTGCTGCCGACCCCGATATGACGGGCATGGCACTTCAGTCGCTCGCTCCTTATTACAACACAAAATCCGACGTTAAAAACGCAGTTGACAAAGCAATCATCTGTCTTTCCGAAAAGCAGTATGATAACGGCGGATTCGGTTCAATTGACGGCATTTGCAGTGAATCCTGCGCTCAGGTTATCGTTGCATTGACCGCACTCGGCATAAATCCCGAAACCGACACTCGTTTTGTGAAGAACGGCGTATCTGTTGTTGATGCAATGTGTCTGTTTGCGGTTGAGGGCGGCGGATTTGCACACATTCCCAACGGCGGCATAAACGGTATGGCAACCGAGCAGAGTCAGTATGCGTTGGCGGCATATTTCCGCTTCCTTGACGGCAAAACTTCTCTTTATGATATGAGCGATGTTGATGTTTATACCAAAGAAGAAAAAGCTGTTGATGCAGTCGAAGCGATGATTTCCGCAATCGGCACAGTTTCCGAAGAAAGCAAAACCGCAATCGAAGAAGCAAGGGCGGCATATGATGCACTCACGGATGAACAGAAGGCTCTTGTTGAAAACTATGATGTTCTCACATCTTCGGAAACGGCACTTGCAAAGATTGAGAATGATATCAAAGCGGCAGAATCGGTTGAAGCAATGATATCCGCAATCGGCACAGTTACCGAAGAAAGCAAAGCCGCAATCGAAGAAGCAAGGGCGGCATATGATGCACTCACGGATGAACAGAAGGCTCTTGTTGAAAACTACGATGTTCTCACAACTTCGGAAACGGAGTACAGCGAACTTATCTCCGCAAAAGAACTCAGCTTCTTTGAGAAGCTTATCAATTGGATTGTCAATGCGTTCAATCGGGTAAGCTCGTTTTTCCGTAACATTTTCATGTTCTGACAACTCCTATAAGTCGGCTGCTGCTTCCGGCAACAGCCGACGCTGTAATAACCCGTCAGGAGGCAATTTATGAAAAAGAAGAAAATTGCAAATTTAATAATGGTTGCAATCATTGTTGCAGTTGCAGTTTCGGGAATTCTGGGTGTCGGTCATATCAAGGGTTGGTTTGATAAGCCCGATGAAAACACGGCTGTTCTTACGGATTTCCGGGGAATCATAACCTTGCAGCGTGACGGAGTGGCTTATGCAACAACGGATGATACCGTTCTCCGCAAGGGTGACAAAATCACCTGTGACCCGGGTGCGGCGGTCAGGATTGCTTTGGGTGAAAACTATATTGCACTCGGTCAGGATGCCGATGCCGAAATCGTAAACCCTGCTTGCGATGAGTTTTCACTTAAAGTAAACGTCGGCGAAGCTTTTGTGAATACAAACGATTCTGTTTCGCTTGAATTTGCCGACAAACAAATTGAAATAAGCAATGCAGTTGCAACCTTAAGTGTCCGCAAAGGTGCACAGAGCATCAGTGTTTACAGCGGTTCTGCAGGCGAAGCAGATGAGGGAGAAATGCTTGAGTGGATTGGTGATGAAGAATCCGTAAGAGGTTTCTCCGTCAAAAGCCTTAACAGCTTCAATATTTCTCAGATAAGAAAAGCCAATGAAACAAAAACGCTTGTTTTCTCAAACGATGATTTGGACAAGCTTGAAGATGAACGCTTTGAACAGATGCACGGTTCAACCGAGACCGCAACCGTAACCGCAGCAACCGAAGCAGCAACAACAGCCCACACCGAAAAAACAACAAAAAAAGAAACAACATCTTCAACCACGGAAAAGAGAGAACCCACTGCAACCGTTGCCGAAACAACCGCAGAACAGACAACATCCGAAACACAGACAACAACCGAAAAAACAACGAGAAAAAGACCTGCCACAACAAGGCGTGATTATTCGGTTTATATAACTCAAGCAACAACCGAAGCCGAAACAGAAACAACAACCGAAGCCGAAACAGAAACAACAACCAGACCCCGAAGAACAACACAAACCGAAACCACAGAGTCCGAAACAACCCGTAACACCGAATCAACCGAAAAAAACGATAATGAAGATCCGGAAGAAGCAACAAAAGAAAAGCTTACCTGCACAATAACAATCAGATGCGATACAATTCTTGACAATATGGATAATCTTGACCCTGCAAAAGCACCGTATGTTCCCGATGACGGAGTTATTCTCCGGGAAGTAACGGTTGAATTTGAAGAGGGCGAAACCGTGTTTGATGTTCTTAACAGAGTGTGTAAGCAGTACAACATTCCGATAGAGTACAGCTGGACACCGATGTATGACAGCTATTATATCGAAGGAATAAACAATCTTTATGAGTTTGACTGCGGAAGTGAATCGGGATGGATGTATAAGGTCAACGGATGGTTCCCGAATTACGGCTGCTCAAGCTATTATCTGACGGGCGGTGAAACAATTGTCTGGTGCTACACCTGCAGCGGACTCGGTGAAGATGTAGGCGCGGAACGATGGGAATAATATGAGAAACGATGCATTTTCAAAACTTCATCCTGCGGTGAATCTGCTGTTTTTCATCGGAGCGATAGCCTTCGGTGTTCTTCTGCAGCACCCCGTTTATCTGCTTGCGGGCATATTCGCAAGCGGAGTGTATTATTTATTCCTTAACGGAAGAAAAGGGATGAAAAATATGCTGATGATGATACCGCTTTTCATATTCGTAACACTTTTCAATCCGATTGTGAACACAAGAGGAGTAACCGTTCTTTTTACATATCTTGACCGACCCTATACCCTTGAAGCATTGATTTACGGTGTAGCCGTTGCGGCAACATTCGTGCTGATGCTTCTGTGGTTCGGGTGTTACGGAAAAGTGTTGACGGGCGATAAGTTCACCTGCCTTTTCGGCAATCTCGCTCCGTCGCTGTCATTACTGCTTGTCATGGTTTTCCGCATGATACCGAATCTTCTGCAAAAGATAAAGCAGATTATCGGTGTCAGAAATTCAATCGGCAAAGGAACGGAAAATTCATCGTTCAGAGATAAACTCAATTCGGGAATGACGGTTATCGGCGTTCTCACCTCGTGGGCACTTGAAGGAAGCATCACAACAAGCGACTCAATGCGTTCAAGGGGCTACGGCACGGCAAAGCGGACAAGCTTTATGATTTACAGAATGACCGCAGCGGATTGGATTTCAATTGCGGTTATGTTTGTTTTAATTGGAATTGTCGTCTTTTTTGCCGTAAACGGCGGAATGAGTGCGGAATTCCTGCCCGAAAGAAGCATTGCACCGATTAACGGCAAAAATATAATCGGATTTATCGCATATCTCGGTTATCTTCTGATACCGACAATTATGAACATCAGGGAGGTTATACAGTGGAAAATTTCAGAATCGAAAATTTAAGCTTTTCGTATCCGACCTCAAAAGATAAAAAATCGCTCGACAATGTGTCGCTGAGAATTGAAAAAGGCGAATATATCGTTCTCTGCGGCAAATCGGGAAGCGGAAAAACGACACTGCTCCGCCACCTCAAAACCGTTCTCACCCCTCACGGCAAAAGAACGGGTGAAATCTATTTCAACGGCACGGCATTGAATGAGGTTGATAACCGTCAGCAGTCATCAAAAATCGGCTATGTCATGCAGAATCCCGATGACCAGATTGTGACGGATAAGGTATGGCACGAGCTTGCATTCGGTCTTGAAAGCCTCGGATGTAATCAGAAAACAATGCGTTCCCGTGTGGCGGAAATGGCTTGTTACTTCGGCATTCAGGATTGGTTTCACAGAGATGTTGCCGTGCTTTCGGGCGGTCAGAAGCAGCTTCTTAACCTCGCTTCGATTATGGCAATGCAGCCCGAAGTTCTCATTCTTGACGAGCCTGCAAGCCAGCTTGACCCCATTGCCGCATCGGATTTTCTCAACACTGTCCGCAAAATCAACACCGAACTCGGCACAACGGTTATCATAACGGAGCACCGTTTAGAGGATATTTTTCCTTATGCCGACAGAGCGATTGTTATGGATTCGGGCAGAATAATTGCGGATGACACACCGAGAAATATCGGCAAATTATTGTTTGAACAGAATAATCCGATGTTCACCGCCATGCCGACTCCCGTTCGCATTTTCTGCAATGCAGACGGCAAAGGCGAAGCACCTCTGACCGTCAGAGAAGGCAGGGCATGGCTCAGCAGAGAGTTTGAAGCAGAACCCGTAATCAAAGAAATTCCTTGCGGCGATATTGATGATGAGGTTGAAAATCCTGCAATATCGCTCAGAGAATTATGGTTCAGATATGAGAAAGACACCCCGGATATTCTCAGAGGTGTCAGCATGGACATCCCGTCGGGCAGTATTTCCGCAATTGTCGGCGGCAACGGTGCGGGCAAATCAACAACGCTCAAAGCAATCTGCGGCATATGCAAGCCGTACAGAGGCAAAATAAAGATTTTCGGCAAAGCCGTGAACAAATTCAAATCGGGCGAGCTTTTCAGAAACTGCGTTTCAATGCTTCCTCAGGACCCGAAAAGTCTGTTTGTGAAAACAAAAGTTTCCGACGAGCTTTCGGAAATGACGAAGGATAAAAACAAGATAAGCGAGGTTGCGGAAATCTGTCAGATTACGGACCTTATGAACAATCATCCCTATGACTTATCGGGCGGTGAACAGCAGAGGGCTGCTCTTGCAAAGGTGCTTCTCACCGAGCCGAAAATCCTTCTTCTTGACGAACCCACCAAAGGTATGGACAGCTTTTTCAAAGAAACGTTTGCATCAATTCTCAAAAAACTGAAAGAGCAGGGAATAACGATTCTCATGGTGTCGCACGATGTTGAATTCTGTGCAAAATATGCCGACAGAGTCAGTATGTTCTTCGACGGTCAGGTGCTTACAACCGACACTCCGCAGAAATTCTTCGGCTCAAACAGCTTCTACACAACGGCGGCTAACCGTATGAGCAAGCACATATTCACAAATGCCGTCACGGCTGAAAACGTTGTTGAGCTTTACCGCGGAAACAAGGGAGGCACACAATGAAAAAATCAAACATAGCAATGCTGATTGTGTTTCTCGCCCTCATTCCGCTGACTCTTTTTCTCGGCGACAAGCTTCCGGGCAAAGGCTATTACATAACGGGGGTGCTCATCATAATCGAGCTTTCCGTTCCGTTTTTCATGATGTTTGAAAAAAGAAAACCGCAGGCAAGAGAGCTTGTTGTGCTTGCGGTTATGATTGCTCTTGCGGTCATCGGCAGAGTTGCGATTCCCATTCCGCATTTCAAGGCGGCATTTGCGATAATTATGCTCACGGGAATAGCCTTCGGACCCGAAGCAGGCTTCGTAGTCGGAGCAATAACGGCATTCGCAAGCAACTTTTTCTACGGTCAGGGTGCATATATGCCGTGGCAGATGATGGCTTACGGTGCGGGCGGAATGCTTGCAGGCTTTGTTTTCATCAAAGACAAAATCCCCAAAAAGCCGTGGATTATGGCGATATTCGGATTTCTTGCGGTTGTATTATGGATAGGACCGCTGCTCGACACTTCGCACATCTTTATTATGATGCCTGAGCCGAATTTTGCATCGCTGACGGCATCTCTTGCATCGGGTTTCCCCGTTAATGTCAGTCAGGGCATCTGCACTGCACTTATGATGTTTGTTTTCGGCAGACCGCTTCTTGAAAAGCTTGACAGAGTAAAGCTCAAGTACGGAATGATGGAGGGCGGAAATGGGATTTGAACTTTGCCATCCTGCGGTTAATCTGATATATTTTGTGTCGGTAATTTACGGAATGCTCTGCTTTAAACACCCCGTTTTTCTCGCTTTATCGTTTCTGTGTGCGGTTGCATACAGCATAAAACGAAACGGAGTGAAGGCGGCTGTTTTTGATGCGGTTTTATTTTTGCTTACGGGTGCATTCGCACTTTATTACAGCACATACAACCATTTCGGAATAACCGTTATTGAACGGAATTTTATCGGCAACAGCATCACGCTTGAAGCTCTTGTCTACGGTGAGGTAATCGGTCTGACGGCTGCGGGGGTAATGATTTGGTTTTCCTGCGTTTATTCGGTGTTCACAACAGATAAGGTTGTTTATCTTTTCGGCAAGCTGAGTCCGAAGCTGTCTCTTTTCTTTTCAATTATTCTGCGAATGGTACCGAGAATAAAAAACGAAGCAAAGAAAATCAACACGGCACAGCAGGGAATCGGCAAAGGTATCAATCAGGGAAATGTTTTTGAACGTATCCGCAACTGCATCCGTATTTTTTCGATTCTGATTACGTGGACAATCGAGTCCCTTTCGGTTGTGACAAAGTCGATGCAAAGCAGAGGAAGCCTTTTGAAAGGAAGAAAAGCGTTTTCGGTTTATCGGTTTGACAACCGTGACAGAGCGTATGTTGTAGCTATGTTTGCAAGCATAACCGTTACCTTGATGGGAGTGATGCTCAACCAGACGGATATTGTCTATGACCCGAAAATAATTGTTACTCCGATAACCCCGATGTCATTTGTGTTCTGTTTTGGTTATGCCGTACTTTGCCTCATGCCTCTCGGACTGGAGCTTTTCACGGAATACAAATTCAGAAAATCAAGAAAATGTCTGAAACACAAAAAGGGGCTGTCTCAATAAGAGGAAGAAGTCGTTTTCTTCCGATGTAAGGCGTATGTGTATACACCAAACCGGAAAAACGGCTAAAAAGGAACATAAAACCGACGGCTTAATTCTAAAATACAATAAAAAGCGACTTGCGAAGGTGTAAATTCCGATGTAAGTCGCTCTTTATTTAGTCTGTTTCTTTTGTTCTTCGCTTAGTGAGACAGTCCCTTTGCAGAATTATCACCGCATCAGTCAGAATACGCCGAAAAGTCTGAATTGTTTCACTTCACTTGCAATCTGCGTCTGTTTTTGTTAATATATAATCATATTATCCTCAGGAGGGAAACCATGAAAATTGAGCTTATCGGCAAACCCCGCGTAATAATGTCAAATCCGCACAGCAAGCACGGATATTTCGCATGGCCTACCGCCGTACGTCTGCAGAATGGCAGAATTGCCGTCGGTGCGTCGGGCTACAGGCTTGAGCACATCTGTCCGTTCGGGAAATCCGTTATTTCGTACAGCTCCGATAACGGCGAAACCTACACAAGCCCTGCCCCCGTTATTGACACTCCTCTTGATGACAGGGATGCGGGAATCTGTCCCTTCGGCGAAAGCGGTGTTGTTTTCACAACCTTCAATAATTCAGCCGAAATGCAGAGAGGATATAACAGGGATAACGCCTATGTTCAGAGCTATATCGACACAATCACACCTGAGGATGAGGAAAAATATCTCGGTGCTCTTTTCCGCATAAGCAATGACTGCGGTGTGACTTTCGGAGAAATTTTTCATTCGCCCGTAACTTCTCCCCACGGACCGATTCAGCTCCGTGACGGAACAATTTTATGGGCAGGCACAAGATTTGACGATATTTTTGCAGGCATCGAAGTGCGCCGGCTTGATACGGAAAGCGGAGAAACCGAGCTTATCGGCAAAATAACTTCGTCGGATAAGAGGGTTGTTCTCAACGAGCCTCATATGATTGAGCTTCCCGGCGGCAGACTGATTGTTCACACAAGAGCCGAAAATGCGGAACTTTTCAACGGCGGTGAGGAAGAATTTTTTACTGTTTATCAGTCTGTTTCCGACGACGGCGGAAAAACATGGACAGAACCCGAAATGCTTCTTGAAAAAGACGGCGGTGCACCTCCTCATCTTATACTGCTCAGCTCGGGCGTTCTGCTTTCGGTCTACGGCAGAAGAAAACAGCCTTACGGCATTATGGCGATGGTCAGCACAGACGGCGGTGAAACATGGGAAAAGGATATCCGTATTTATGAGAACACCGAAAGCGACGATATCGGCTATCCCACAACGGTTGAGCTTGATGACGGAACTCTGCTTACCGTTTTTTACGCAACAGACAAAGAAGAAAATCCGTGCGTGATTATGCAGCAGAAATGGAGACTGATATAATATGTATAAGATTGATTTCGGCAAAAGCGGATTGAAGGTTCCTGCCGTTGCGGTGGGATGTATGCGTATCAGCGGCATGAACGAAAAAGAAGCTTCGGCATTTATCGATACCGCACTTGAAAACGGTGCAAACTTCTTTGACCATGCGGATATCTACGGCGGCGGAAAGAGCGAAGAGGTTTTCGGAAAAGCCGTTTCACCGTCAATGCGTGATAATATTATAATTCAGACAAAATGCGGAATCAGACAGGGGATGTTTGATTTTTCGTATGAGCATATCGTGAGTTCCGTTGAAGGAAGTCTTAAACGTCTCGGTACGGATTATATCGATGTTCTTCTTCTCCACAGACCCGATGCACTCATGGAACCCGAAGAAGTTGCAAAGGCATTTTCGCATCTTAAGGAATCGGGCAAGGTTCGCAATTTCGGTGTATCTAATCAGAATCCCTATCAGATGCAGTTATTGCAGAGCTGCATGGATATGCCTCTTTGCGCAAATCAGCTTCAGTTCAGCATTATGCATGCTCCGATGATTCAGTCGGGCATCAATGTCAATATGTATAACGAATCTGCGGTTAACCGTGACGGCGGAGTTCTTGATTACTGCCGCCTCAACAAAATAACAATCCAGCCGTGGTCGCCCATGCAGTTCGGATTTTTCAAAGGCTGTTTCGTGGATAACGGGCAGTTCCCCGAGCTTAATGAGGTTCTTGCAAGGATTGCGGAAAAATACGGAGTTTCCAAAACATCGGTTGCGATTGCATGGATTCTGCGTCATCCCGCAAAAATGCAGCCCGTTACGGGCACAACAAGTCTTCAGCGTCTCAAAGACAGCCTCTGTGCAACGGATTATACCCTCACGAGAGAAGAATGGTACGAAATCTACAGAGCCGCAGGAAACACTCTGCCATAAGGTGAAAAATGATGAAAACAACAGAAAAAGCTTTAAAAAATGAAAGCCGTGAGCTTTCAAGACTCAAAAAAATGCATAGCCGCAGTTCGGGAAGAGGATACTTCCTGATTCTGCTTGTTCTGATTGCGATAGTCAATATTCTTGACGAGGTTACGAGCAATCTTACCGTTACCGTGCAGTCATCGTTTGTTACGGAATTCTTTGTCAACAACCCGTTCATGGGCAAGTATTACACCTATGAAGACGGACTTGCTTTCCATTCGGGCATAGGAGTTTTCACCTATGTTCTCGGTCTGTTCACTCCGTTTTACAAGGCTCTTGCCGATAAATGGGGCAGAAAGCCGCTTTTTGCTATATCCACCTTCGGCATGGCTGCGGGTCTGCTGACAATCCATCTTTCGTCGAGCTACATAATGTTCCTCGTCGGCTTTGCGATCATCAGCTTCTTTATGGGTCACGATATTCAGATTATTTATATTCTCGAAGAAGCTCCCGATAAGCACCGCGCGAAGATTTACAGCTTCCTCAAGAGCTTCGGCATCCTCGGCGTTATCCTTATCCCCACTCTGCGCGATATCCTTATGGGCGACGATGCAACAAAATGGAGAGAAATCTTCCTTGTGCCTGCACTTATAGGCTTTGCGGCGGTTGTTCTCGTTGTTATTCTTGCCAAGGATACCAAGGTTTTCATCGGCGAAAGAATTGCGTATCTTTCCCGACCCTATGAGGAAAGGCAGGCTGAAAAGGCTCTCAAAAAACAGCAGAAGGAAGCTCAGAGAAATCAGTCGGGCGTTTTCAACGGCGTAAAATATATTTTTGCAAACAAAGACACAAAAATGCTCATCATTGCCCACATCATTTTCGATTCTGCGATGCCTGCGATTGCTCTTTATTTCGAATCATCCATGCACCGTGCAGGAATGAGCACAAGCGACATCACAAAGGCACTGTTCATGGTGCCCGTAATCTACGCATCAATCACATTCCTTTCGGGATTTATCGCAGACAAGGCAGGCAGAAAAACAACTGTCAACCTTTTCTCCGCAGCCTGCGTTATCGGATATGCACTTTTCGTTGCGGGCATTCTTCTCGGCTGGGATCCCTATATCGTCGGCTCGTTTGCGGGTCTTTATCAAGGCTCATACTGGATAGGCAGAGATTACATGAATGTTATGATGACCGAAAAAGTGCCCACGGATATCCGTGCATCGGTTGTGGG
This sequence comes from Acutalibacteraceae bacterium, assembly GCA_045542715.1. Lineage (GTDB taxonomy): Bacteria > Bacillota > Clostridia > Oscillospirales > Acutalibacteraceae > CAG-177. The sequence continues at coordinate 11,741 of JAZQLN010000036.1, read as the reverse complement.
TGCGGAAGGGCTTCTTGTTATCATCGGACTTGTTGCGGGATATGCGGCAATCATCGTCGGCATGATGATTATGCCTATCTGGTGGGCTTGCCTTGCGATATCAATTCCTGCAGTTTCCGTTGCGGCAATTCTCTTTGCTCTCAGGGTAAAAGAAACAAAGGGTGTTAATCTTGATGAAATCGAGTGATAAAATGCATTCAAAAAAAGACATATTTATTTTTGTTCTGATGATATTCACGGGGGTGCTTATCACCGTAACCGCGATACACAACAAGCAGAATTTCCTGCAGATAATGCCCCTTTATGTATCGCTGATAATCGGTATGCTCCAATCCCGTGTCAACCGTTACGCAAGCCTTATGGGCAGCATCAACTCGCTGGTTTACGGTGCGGTATATGTTTATTTCAGGCTTTACGGCTCGGCACTTTCGGCAATTCTTTTCTCCTGCCCCGTTCAGATGCTGACCTTTATCCGCTGGAATAAAAACAAGTGGGAATCCTCAACCGTTATGCGTAAGATGACCGCAAAACAGAGAATTCTGCTCTCAGCCGGCTTTGCGGTTGTGCTTGTTGCGATGTGGATTATACTTCCCATGCTCGGCTCGGAATATGTTTTCCTCGACAGCGTGACAACCCTGCTCGGCATCGTTATCTATTTCATGACGATGTTTGCCTATGTTGAATATACGGTGCTCATGCTCATAAACGGCGTAATCGGCATCGCACTTTACATAACGATGGTGGGGGATAACTCCGAAATCGCAACTCACCTTATTTTCTCGGTCTATTCGCTGATTTGCGTTGTTTTTGCCTTTTTTGAGGCACGGAAGCTCTATAAAAAACAGCAGTTACAGAATTGAAAAAAGCAGGCTTGCACGGAAAAACGTACAAGTCTGCTTTTGGTTTTATATAAAATTATTTGTTGGATTCCGTAAAAATCTCATCCCGTTTTCTCCTTTATGAGAGTTTTATCGGACATGAATTGTGATAGATTTATTACAGAGGCTTAATCAGTTCACCTTTGCGGAGAAGATAAAGCAGCCTTATATTTTCTTTGGGTGAGCCTACATAGCCCTGCATTCCGTTGGCTTCGGCGATCTTTTTTCTGTAAGCAAAGCTGCTGTTTTCGCCGATGGATTTCAGAGCGTCAACAATGGAGCACTCGCCGTAGTGGCAGGCTTTGAAATAAATTTTCCCCGTCGGATACGTTATCCACGGACATTTCCCCCAGCTTGTCCACGGTCTTTCGGAAAGCTTTGTTTCAACAACTCCGTAGTGAAACCCTCTTGCTTCGATAACCTTTCCGTCTCCGACATAAATCCCCACATGGCCGTTCATGAATACGAGAATTCCCGCAATTTCGGGCATGGTTGAAATCGAACCTCTTTCACGGCACTTTGCGTACATTCCGTTTGCAGAAACATCCTGAGAAACGTTGTATTCGGGAGCAGACCATGAATTTTTGCTCCAGAGATATCCCTTTATCAGTCCCACGCAGTCATGCACTCTTTCCCCCAGCTGTGATTTGTATTTTGTCATGCGTGCGTACTGATAATGGGAGGGATACTGCCTTGTTTTTGCGTTAAGCAGGCTTTGTGTGGCGGTGTTTCCGAATGTACCGTACCAATAGGGTTTGCCGAGCTGTGCTTTTGCATAATTTACGAGACCGTCGTTAGTTTTTGCCATTCTATTCCCCCTTACCTACGGCATCCACGAAGCCTTCGCCGATTATGTAGGATACAACCGCTGCACCCGACATAACGATAGCCGCAACCTGAGTTGCAGTTTCGTCAGCCATGCCGAAGGCGAGCATGACGGGGGTTATGAATCCGATAACCGCCGCCCAGAATTTTCTTGAAGTAAGCTTCTGCTTCCAGTTAATATTCATTCAATCATCCTTTCATATGAAATTCCTCAAGCCTCTGAAGCTTGGACTTGATTTCCTTAAGCTCGTCAACAACCGATTCTTTCCACGTTTCAAGCTCGGTTGTTCTTTCGATAACTTTATTATGCTTGTCAACCTTTTTTTCAAGCTGCTCAAGCCGGAAGCTCGTCAGCTTTGAATTGACGGCAATGCCTGCGAATGTTCCCAGTGCAGAGCCTGCAAGGGTGATGAGTGCAACCACAATCTCGGTTGTCATCCTCACACCTCCAGCCAGTGAACGGTGAAGCCTTTATATTCTTCGTTGGAAATCGAAACTCCTGCGAAAAAAGGAGATTCGTTTATTTCGCCGATTTTTGAAATATTGGCAACCGAATAGAAGCCTGTATTTTCATCAATCACAGGTCTTTTGGCAACAGTGATGATTGAAGAACCCGAAATCAATCCGTTTATCATCATCTTAAAAAGAGAACAGTCGCAGAGTTTTCCGTCTTTTTCATATCTGACGGAAATATCGGTTATGATTCTGTTTTCGGGATACTCATCTCCTATAAGAAACATGACAGAGGGCGATGAAATAATGTTTGCATTCAACACACCGTCTACCCAGTTATTTTCATAGTATTTACTGCCCATGACCGCACCGCCGACCTTCTGACCGCCGAAGGTGAGTACGTTTTCGTTCATGCCGATAAGGTCAAGCACATCCTTGTTTTCATGTGCGTGGCCTGAAATGACGGGCGAATCTTCGTTGATTGAACCGCCGTCAGAGTCAGCACCCGTGCCTCTTGCAGAGGGTGAAAGCTGAAGCTGAGTGACAAGCGGACTCTTGACAACAAGCTCTCCCTCGCTGTCATAACCCTCAAGCTGAACGCCGAGATAATAGTCTCTTGTGAGTCTTGAAGTGAGCGAAACCGTGATTTCGTCTGTTTTAAGAATGTTGTCGGAATGAAGCACACCTCCGCCTGTTGTGAATGCAACAACATATGTTGCTATGCTCTCGCATTCCGACATTTCAAGGGGCGGTGTGATAACAAGCCGGGTTGCGTTGTGTTCACCGATATAGCCTGCATCGCTGCCCTCGGGCAGCACCTTGGCTGAGGTGAAATCGATTTTTAATGTTCTCATTTTTCCTCCTTAAATATTATTTTTATTCTGCAAAATCTTCAATGGTTTTGCACCACAGGTCTGCCTGAAAAAGAAAATCCAGAAGCATTGATATTTTTGTCCGGGTGTTATTGTATTCAAGCAGAATTCTGTTAACATCGGGCGTTGATTCCGCAAACACATTGTGGATATCGTTGCCGACCGTTCTTGCGTAATTGAGCTGAAGTCTGATTTCCGCAAGAGGGATTTCCGTTGGTGAAACGGTATTCTTTTCTTTCATGAATAAACCTCCTTTATAGTTTCGATATCGACACATCACAAGATAAAAAAATAAGCTGTATAAACGTGCTGTGTCGCTCTCGACACCTACTATATTAGCGAGGTTTTGTGTCTTTGTCAACACTTTTTTGAATTTTTCTGAAAAATATGTTGCTTTTACGAAACATTTATGTTATGATGTAGCCGAGGTGATAGTTATGCTCGGCGAGAAAATAAAAGCATTACGAAAAGAAAACGGCATGACTCAGACGGAGCTTTCGCAGAAACTCAACAGCGAATTCGGTCTCAAAACAGACCGTGTTATGATAAGCAAATGGGAAACGGGATTCCAGACTCCCGTTGTTTCAACCCTTGTGTGCCTTTCGAAGATATTCGGCGTTTCGCTCGATGACCTTAACGGTACGCAGAGCCAAAATAATGAAAAATCCAACATTGAAGCGGCTAAGGTTGCGCTTTTTTCGGGTGCAGGCGAAGTGACCGACGAAATGTGGCAGGAAGTTGTTAATTTTGCAAAATATATAGAAGCAAGGGAGGCTGCCAGAAACGAGAACAAGTGAACTTTATGAAATTGCGGCAAAAAACGGAACGCAGGTTATATGCTTTGATTTGCCTGAAACACGGTCGGTATCTGTTATGACGGTTTCGGGTGACTGCTATGTGGGGATCGACCCCATGCAGATTGAAACTCAGGCTGAGGAGAGGGTGCATCTTGCCCATGAGCTGGGTCATTGCATCACGGGCTCTTTTTATAATATGTATTCCGAAACGGATATCAGGAAAAGGCATGAAATCCGTGCAGACCGATGCGCCGCCGCAATGCTTGTGCCCGTTGAGGAGCTGAAATCCCAGTTCAGAAAAGGGATAACCGAAATCTGGAATCTTGCGGAGTATTTTGACGTTACGGAAGATTTCATCCGCAAAGCAATAGAAAACTATTTTGATATGGGTTTGCTTATATAAAATAAGACGTATTATCTCGGAAATCCTTGATAATACGTCGTTTTTATTAAAAATCAAATTTATATTTGCCTTTGTGTCTGTAGGGATAAATCTTGATGAAGATGAATGAAGCGAGTGAGCCCAGTGCGTTGAGCACCATATCTGCCATGGTGTCCATAATCGGCCATCTTTCGTCAACGATGGGGTCGAAGAGAGTCAGTTCTTTGGGAGTGCCGAGAGCAAGCTCAAGCGACCAGTGCTGAGCATCGCCGGGATATCCGCCCATCATGCCTGCAATCTGGTCAAACGAAAATTCGAAAAGCTCCCAGCAGGTGCCGGCAAGGAAAGCAAATCCGACTGCACCGAGATAAACGAGAGTGAGAGGAGCGTTCATTTTTCTGCTTCGGAGAACAGCACAGACGATTTCATATCCGAAGAATACGCAGGCACCGCCGCCGACGAAGTGGAGAATAACATCCCACCATCTGAAATCATAGTAGAGATTGAGGAATTTTCCGCCGAAGGATGCACACCATATTCCGATAATCAGAAAGCTCTGCACCGATGCGGGGATGTATCTTGCGGCACTCTTTTCGGGGAATGCCATAAGAAGCTCCCATGCGAAGGTTGCGAGGAGATTTGCTCCGACCTGCAGAGGGTCGGTGATGTCGAATGCCTTGCCGGGGTCGGGGAAAAAGCCCTTGATGAAGGCGTAAATCATGGTTGCTCTGATAATCCACCAGAAAACAAACTGCCAGGTGGGGCAATTGGCTTTGAGTCTGTTTATGTAATCTTTCATTTTGCTTCTCCTTGAATCAATATAAAATCAGTATACCATAATAAATTATATTGTCAACAAAATTGACAGAATGTTTGATTTTACGCTCGGTTTATGATATTATACTAAAGAAATTATATTTAAAATGAATTACGGAATTATTACAAACAGGTTAAATTAACGGTAACACCGCAAGGAGAAACTTATGACACAGAAGCTTTACTATGAAAATCAGTACATAAAAGAATTCACTGCAACGGTTGTATCATGCACCGAGGGCAAGAGGGGATTTGAGGTTATTCTTGACAAATCCGCATTCTTCCCCGAGGGAGGCGGTCAGCCGGGCGACACGGGATACATCGGCACTGCAAGGGTTATCGATACCGTAGAAAGCGGCGAGGATGTTATGCACATCTGCGAAACTGCCGTTGAGGGTGAGGTTGAGTGCAGACTTGACTTTGAGAGAAGATTTCTTCATATGCAGCAGCATACGGGTGAGCACATGATTTCGGGCATCATCCATTCACTCACGGGCTTTGACAATGTCGGCTTCCATATGGGTGAAACTTCGGTAACCGTTGATTTCAACGGGGTTGTGACTGCCGAAATTCTTGAAAAAGCCGAACTGCTTTCAAATCGTGCAATTTATAAAAATATTCCCGTTGAAACTCTTCTTCCCACCGATTCGGAGCTTGCAGACTACGATTACAGAAGCAAAAAAGAGCTTCAGGGTCAGGTGCGTCTCACCCGTATCGAGGGCGTTGACCTCTGTGCCTGCTGCGGTACTCATGTTGCATTCACGGGCGAAGTCGGTCTTATCAAGGTTATCTCGGTTATGAATTATAAATCGGGTGTGCGAATCACTCTTCAGATTGGCGAAAAGGCACTTGAGGATTACAAGGGCAAGAATAAGAGCGTGCTTGAAATTTCGGCTCTTCTCAAGGCAAAGGCGGAAGAGGTTGTGCCTGCGGTTGAGAGAGTCATGGCTCAGCTTCAGGAAGCAAGATATCAGTATTCGGGTCTCAAAAAAGAGCTTTTCTCATATAAAATCAAGGATATCGAAGGCGAAACCGTCTTTATGTTTGATGACGGCGGAAGCTCCGACGATGCAAGAATTCTCGGCGATATGCTTGCCGAAAAGGTGAAGATTGCCGCAGTATTTTCGGGTGACGACGAAAACGGCTACAAATACGCAATCGTCAGCCGCACGGAGGATGTGCGGGCAATCGGCAAAGAGCTTAATGCATTCTGCAACGGCAGAGGCGGCGGAAAACCCGACATGGTTCAGGGCTCGGTTGCCGCAACGAAGGCACAGATTGAAGAATTCCGCAACAAAATCTGAATAAATTAAAATAATAACGCCCTTTACGGAAATATTATGCATAGAATGATAATGCACAGTTTTCACGAAAGGGCGTATTTTTATGTATACTTATCACAGCCGTTCGAGGCGTATTCTTGAATTTCTTTCACGCACAAACCCTGCCGCAACGGCACAGATATGCGGAAGCATCGATTATCCCACCGTACGGGGAACGCTGATGCTTTTTGATTCGCACGCAGGAGTTTTTGCGGTTGCATCCATCGGCGGAATACCGCCTGAAATCGGATGCGGAAACATCCTCGGAATGCATATCCATGACCCTGAAACGGATATGCATTTCGACAAAAATGAAAATTCCCATCCGTGGCACAGCGGTGACCTGCCGCCTCTGTTTGTTGAAAAATCCGAGGCATGGTCGGCTTTCCTGACAGAGAGAATACGGGTCTGCGACGTTATCGGCAAGCAAATCGTAATCCACGCACGCCGTGACGATTTTTCCTCACAGCCGTCGGGCGATGCAGGAGAAAAAATTGCCTGCGGAGTAATAAGATAGCAAAGAAAAACGGCTGAGTTCCGAGGAACTCAGCCGTTATTTTGGTTTTTAATTAGTCAGCCTTGGGAGCATAGAGGTCCTTAAGACGGAGAAGGTGGTCATATCTCTCGTTTGCTGTCTTCTCTGCAAGAGCGAAGAGTTCTTCTGCTCTTTCGGGGAATGAGCGAGTGAGTGATGAATAACGAGCTTCGTTGAGAAGGAATTCTCTGTAGCTGCCTGTTGCGGGCTTGCTGTCGATGGTGAAGGGATTCTTGCCTTCAGCCTTGAGTGCGGGATTGTAACGGAACATATTCCAGTAGCCGCAGTCAACAGCCTTCTTCATTTCAGCCTGGCAGTTAACCATGCCGCCCTTGATTGAGTGCATTTCGCAAGGTGCGTATGCGATGATGATTGAGGGACCGTTGTAAGCTTCTGCTTCTGCGATAGCCTTGATGGTCTGATTCTGGTCAGCACCCATAGCAATCTGTGCAACGTAAACATAGCCGTAGCTCATTGCGATTTCAGCAAGTGACTTCTTAGCGATGCCCTTACCTGCTGCTGCAAACTGTGCAACCTGACCGATGTTTGAAGCCTTTGAAGCCTGACCGCCGGTGTTGGAGTAAACTTCGGTATCGAATACCATGATGTTTACATCTTCGCCTGCTGCAAGAACGTGGTCAACGCCGCCGAAGCCGATATCGTATGCCCAGCCGTCGCCGCCGAAGATCCAGACTGACTTCTTAGCGAGGTATTCCTTGCTTGCAAGGATTTCCTTGCCTGCGTCACAGCCGCAAGCTTCAAGAGCTGCAACAAGAGCTTCTGTTGCTGCGCCGTTCTTTGCACCGTCGTTAACTGTGTCAAGGTAAGCTGCTGCAGCTGCCTTGATTTCGTCTGATGCACATTCTGCTTCTGCAACTGCCTTAACCTTAGCGATGAGGCTGTTACGGATAGCGTTCTGGCCGAGGAACATACCGAAGCCGTGCTCTGCGTTATCTTCGAAGAGGGAGTTAGCCCATGCGGGACCGTAGCCCTTCTTGTTAACTGTATAGGGTGATGTTGCTGCGGGACCGCCCCAGATTGATGAACAGCCTGTTGCGTTTGAGATGTACATTCTGTCGCCGAACATCTGAGTGATAAGGCGAGCGTAAGCTGTTTCTGCACAGCCTGCGCATGAGCCTGAGAACTCGAGAAGAGGAGTCTTGTACTGGCTGCCGATAACGGTGTTGTCAGCTACATCTTCCTTAACTGTTACGTTTTCAACCATGTAATCGAATACGGGCTGCATAGCATCCTGGCTCTCTCTTGAAACCATCTTGAGAGAGTTTGTGGGGCATACGCCAACGCAAACGCCGCATCCCATACAGTCGAGGGGTGAAACAGCGAGAGTATACTTATAAACGCCCTTGCCCTTACCTGCTTTCTTATCAACGATGATTGCGTTTTCGGGAGCACCGGCAGCTTCTTCAGCTGTGAGGCAGTAGGGTCTGATTGTTGCGTGGGGACATACATATGAGCACTTGTTACACTGAGCACAGGTTGAGCCGTCCCATGCGGGAACAAGAACTGCAACGCCTCTCTTTTCGTAAGCGGAAGCACCCTGTTCGAATGTACCGTCAGCATGGTCAACGAATGCTGAAACGGGAAGTGAGTCACCGTCCATGAGAGCAACGGGCTTCATGATGCCGTCAACCATCTTAACAAGCTTAGCTGCACCCTTTGAAGCTTCAGCAGCCTGGTTGTCTTCAGCATTTGCCCATTCTGCGGGAACGTTGATCTTAACGAATGCTGTTGCACCTGCGTCGATAGCAGCTTCGTTCATTTCAACGATTTCCTTACCCTTCTTCATGAACTTCTGTGCCTTTTCTTTCATGTAGCCGATAGCTTCATCCTTGGGAAGAACGTTTGAAAGAGCAAAGAAAGCTGACTGAAGAACGGTGTTTGTTCTCTTGCCGAGACCGATCTTGGCTGCAAGGTCGATAGCGTTAACTGTGTAAAGCTGAACATTGTTGTTAGCAATGTATCTCTTAGCTTCTGCGGGAAGCTTTTCAGCGAGTTCAGCTTCATCCCACTGGCAGTTGATGAGGTAAACACCGCCGGGCTTAACGTCGTTAACCATCTTGTAGCCTTTTTCTACATATGAGGGGTTATGGCAAGCAACGAAGTCTGCCTTGTTGATGTAGTAGGGGGACTTGATGGGGCTGTCACCGAAACGAAGGTGAGAAATGGTGATACCGCCGGTCTTCTTTGAGTCATACTGGAAGTAAGCCTGAACGTACTTGTCGGTATGGTCGCCGATGATCTTGATTGAGTCTTTGTTAGCACCAACGGTACCGTCACCGCCGAGACCCCAGAACTTGCATTCGATTGTGCCTTCAGCTGCGGTGTTGGGAGCTTCTTTTTCTTCGAGTGAAAGGTTAGTTACGTCGTCGGTGATACCGAGAGTGAACTGAGCCTTGGGAGCATCCTTAGCAAGCTCGTCATATACTGCGAAGATGCTTGAGGGAGGTGTATCCTTTGAACCGAGACCGTAACGGCCGCCGATTACCTGGATGCCTGTCTTACCTGTTGCAGCAAGAGCAGCAACAACATCAAGGAAGAGGGGTTCGCCGAGTGAACCGGGTTCCTTTGTTCTGTCAAGAACAGCAATCTTCTTAGCTGTTGCGGGGATAGCTTCAACGAGCTTCTCTGCTGAGAAGGGTCTGTAAAGACGAACCTTAACAAGACCAACCTTCTCACCCTTAGCGGTAAGATAATCGATAACTTCTTCTGCTACGTCACAGATTGAACCCATAGCAACGATAACTTTTTCTGCATCGGGAGCGCCGTAGTAGTTGAAGAGCTTGTAGTTTGTGCCGAGCTTTGCGTTAACCTTATCCATGTATTCTTCTACGATAGCGGGAAGAGCATCGTAGTAGGAGTTACATGCTTCTCTGTGCTGGAAGAAGATGTCGCCGTTTTCGTGTGAACCGCGCATAACGGGTCTTTCGGGGTTGAGAGCTCTCTTTCTGAAAGCTTCAACAGCGTCCATATCGCACATTTCCTTGAGGTCTTCGAAATCCCAGACAGCGATCTTCTGAAGTTCGTGGGATGTACGGAAACCGCCGAAGAAGTTGATGAAGGGAACTCTGCCCTTGATTGATGCAAGGTGTGCAACAGCACCGAGGTCCATAACTTCCTGAGTGTTTGTTTCAGCGAGCATTGCGAAACCTGTCTGACGACAAGCGTAAACGTCTGAATGGTCGCCGAAAATGTTAAGAGCATGTGAAGCAACGCAACGTGCCGAAACGTGGAAAACGCTGGGAAGAAGTTCACCTGCGATTTTGTACATGTTGGGGATCATAAGAAGAAGACCCTGTGATGCAGTGTAAGTTGTGGTGAGAGCACCTGCTGCGAGTGAACCGTGAACGGTACCTGCTGCACCTGCTTCTGACTGCATTTCGGCAACCTTAACTGTTGTGCCGAAGATGTTCTTCATACCCTGTGCTGACCACTGGTCAACATAGTCTGCCATGGGGCTTGACGGAGTGATGGGGTAAATACCTGCAACTTCTGTGAAGGCATATGACACCCATGCAGCGGCGTTGTTACCGTCCATGGTCTTCATTTTTCTAGCCATAGTCTTTTTCCTCCTAAAAAATATATATGGTTAATAATAATACACCATTCACTATACTATCACTTTTCTTTATTTTTGTAAACCCTATATTTAATCCAAATTAGTGTTTTTTTCTGCAAAGATTTTGTATAAACTTGTCAATTACAGCTGTCGATTTTTGTTTATTGACTTTTTTATCCTTTAGTGGTACATTATTATATATATTTTTTGGGAGGATAAAACCATGGCATTAAATTTTGTTCAGCAAATCTTTTTCAAACTTTTCGCACTTATCATGTCACTTATCTATTCGGTCAACGGCGGCGTTGTTGCACCGTCAACCGACGATGTAATCAAGGCTGCAAAGCCCGATGCAAAGCTTGTTTTTGCAACAGTTGCAGACCCTCAGGTTTCCAACTATATGTTTGGCAGATATCAGGCATTCCAGGAAGCTTGTATGGACCTTCGCAACGCAGAAAGACTTGATGCTGTTGTTACGGTTGGTGACCTTGCGGAAAACGGTCTTGCAGAGGAATATGCTCTTGCATATGACGAGCTTTCACCCATCGACGCACGTTTCATTATGGCAACAGGTAACCACGATATCAGACTCCGCCTTTACAAGCAGAGCCTCAACACTTTCTCATATTTTGCAAATACTCTCAACGGTGACGATTCAATGGATTGTTTCCATTTCTCAGAGAGAATAAACGGATATAAGGTAATTGTTCTCGGTTCAGACAGAACAGAGTTTGAAGAAGCATATCTCAGCGACGCTCAGCTTGAATGGATGAACGATGAAGTTAAGGCAGAAAACGGCAAACCCGTATTCGTAATTCTTCATCAGCCTCTCAAAGCAACACACAATGTAGAGGTTGCCTGGAACAGTCCTATTGAAGGCGGCGGAACAGTAGGCGCACAGAGCATTGCAATCAAATCAATCCTCTCAAAATATGACAATGTGTTCCTTATTTCAGGTCACCTTCATTCAGGCTTCGGTCCCGACAGCTACAACAATGTTGACGGAATCCACTCAATCAACCTTCCCTCACTTACAATCGAGAACAAGGACGGCACTTACAACAATGCAGGTACCGGCTATATTATGGAAGTTTACGAGGATGAAGTAATCTTCAGAGCAAGAGACTTTGCTCAGGGCCTTTGGGTTGCAGAAGCAACAGGGGACAGCAGCTATGACCTAGTTATTCCTGTAGTAAAATAAAATATTATCCTGACCGTTTTGCAGTAAAATTCAGAGCGGTCAGTTCTTTTTTTCTTGACAAATTTATGCACCCATAGTAGAAT
>JAZQLN010000035.1:0-51435 GCA_045542715.1 Acutalibacteraceae bacterium | reverse complement strand
CCGTGTCAGTCCTGCTACATTAAAAAAGAACCTGGCGTTGATTAACGCCAGGCCCAAGAAAGTTTTAAATTACCAAAAACCGCTGGATTTATTTGATGATTATATCAAAAAGTGTTGCACTTAGTTTGACAAATCATCTTCTTTTAGACAAGAACTGTCTATTTTAAATTCACCTATAACGGTTTTACCGTCGATTTCATATAACGGTATGTATCTTATGAGATTGTTATTTGTGATTTTGTCCTCTTGTATTCTTATTGCTTCTTCCGGTGTTTTTGGCTCGTTAGCATATAAATCGGTTTTCTTTATATAGCCTTCTTTACCGTTTGTTCCCACAGCTAAAATCAAATCAGGTTCATTTAAAATAATGTTCTGAGCGACTTTTCCGTAACTTTTTCCATCTTTGTTGGTTAAAAATTTGATTGAGGTAATACTTGTATTTGTGTTGTTACTTTTAAAATACAGAAACGATATTACAACGAAAATAATTGATAAAGAAATACTTAAAACAGATATTATGACAGAAGAATGCTTTTTTGTTGGTTGACAGCTTGTAATTTGTTTTGCAACCTCATATGGCTCACCCAATATACCGACTATTTCATCGTATGTTAAGTCAGTGTTATAGTAAGATAAATCGCAGATAGACTCCTTTATTTTCTCAGCTTCTTTTTTTAATTTAATGGGTAATGCTTTTTTTACCATTGCAACATATTTTTCAGTTTCCGACAGCCTTTTCATGGTCTTTTACCTCCAAAGAAGAGAAAATACGATTGATGCCGTTTGTGTAGTTATCATATTCGTTTTTTAAAATGCGGCAGTATTCTTTTCCTTCTTTTGTTATTGCAAAAAACTGTCTGAATCTGCCATCGGCAGCGGTCATTTTTTTGTATTCTGCAATATATCCGTTTTCAAGTAACCTATAAATTGCAGAATACGGATATGTGATTTTACAAGCCGATGAACTTTTGATATCAATTTCATGAAGAATATCAAAAATAGTCATTGGTTTTTGTATCAGAAACAGAAGAATCAAAAGCTCCGTTGTGCTTTTCTTTAAATTGTTTGATATGCCTATTGAAAACTCTTCGTTTTTTTTCATATATTACTCCTTAATTCTCTTTTTTATATATTTTATACGATTTACAAATAATTTTCAATAGTTAATAACAAAAATTATTCAATAAACACAATTATTCAATACAAAATATTTTGTATTGACAAATAAATCTTTTGGATATATACTATAATTGTAAATTAAAACAATTTGAGGAGTGATTCCGATGGTTTGAGTTGTTTCCATAAAATAATACAATAAGGAGGATAATATGAATATAAAAAAATCAATTTCGGTATTCATGATAATAATTCTGATTGCTTCATCTTCATTTACAATTGCGTTTGCTGATTCAAACTCATATAGTTCAAACGGTTATTATTCGGCAAATAATATTGATTATCACAATTTTAACAGAATAAGAACCGGATATTCAAGTGGAAGATTCGCACAAGGAAGAACTTATGCTTCAACAGATGATAATAGCAATTTAACAGCGGGATGGGCTGGTGCAAATGCAAGGATATTTAATGAATCAGGAGCATTAATATCTCAAAGCGGATATGTTTATAACACAGCAAACACATATTATGTTATGGCAGAAGTTGTAGAATGGAATGCATCAGGTGCGAGATATTGCCAGGGTACAACAAAGGCATGGAATGGCGATAGTTATTGGACATTTTCAAGTTTTGCAACTCCTTGTCTTAATGATTATACAGTTTAACTAAGCGAAGGGAGAATAATATGACAAAAATCAAAAGAATTATTGCGGTTTTCTTATCAATTGTATTGATTGTTTCTTTACTATGCATAGGTCTGCATGTTTCTGCGGTTAATCAAACGATTTATCCCGTGAATGCTGATGGATTAAGCTATGGCAGTGCCATGCTTGCGTCAACACCGTCTCAGGAACCTGATCTTATTCTTGCGGTAGGAACGAACGGTAAAACCGGATATGTTAAATATGAGGATTTATATAAGGATGAGCCTAAAACACCTGAAGAAGCAATTGAAAAACAGGAACAGATGCTTCGTGCGGGAAATACCGAAAAAATGATTCCGTTATACGAAAAGGACGGTAAGACTGTTATAGGAGAATTCAGAATAGGAACATCAAAAGCGATTAATGACATAAAATAAAAGTGCCGGCTGTGGTTTTTGAGGAATTCCACAGCCGGTTTTTTTGTGCGATTTATATAAGTTTCAGCATAACTTTTGTGCACAAGGACGATTTTGCAAAAACCCCAAAAAAATTATCGTGACAAATTTAAAAAAACGTCATATATATATGAAAACATTTTTACAGAATCAATTTCTTAACATAAAATCGATTAAATTTGATACGGTTTTTTTATCTCTTTCTGAAAGAAGGGGGATTTTGCAGGCAATTTCGTCCTGCATGTATTCGCCTTGAGATTTTGCTGACCCTGAAACAAGATATCCCATATCGCCGCCAAGAACGGAACAGATTTCAGCAAGAGTTTCAAGGCTGATTTTTGTAATACCTCGCTCAAGCTGACTGATGTAACCAACCGAAACATCAATCTGTTCCGCAAGCCACTCCTGAGTTTTGCCTGCCTTTTTTCTTGTTTCTTTTATGCGTGACCCGATTAAATTAAAATCAACACTCATTACTATCACCTCAACTATATTGTGATAGTAATAGCTAAATATTAACAGATACAAACAACTAAAAGTTTAGCTATTAATGTTGACTTATGGGTAAATAATGTTATAATGAAATTGTATCAACTGTTTCGAAAACAGAAACAGATTGTGTTTTAAAATTAAAAAGGAGGTTTTTTATGCAAGCAATTTTATGGAAAATCATTTCAGCAATTATGTCGGTAGTTTTCTTTATTTCGGGACTGATTCCCGGAATCGGTCTCATCGAACCTGAAACAATTGATGATATCAGGGTTTTTGATGACATTCCTTCATCATTTACATCAGAAGAAAATTATGTGATTTTTTCTTCATTTGATGAGTTTGACGGTTATTTTGAAAAAACAGGATTCAACAATGAACGGAATGAGTTTATCTCTTCAATCGATGAATCATTTTTTGAAAAAAACAATCTGGTGATTACTGAAATTACCTTACCTGATACATCGTATACAACCAAGGTAATATCAGCGGTTCAACAGGGAAATGTTTTGACTGTTGAATGTATACCTTTGAGTGTTGATGCGTTTGGATTTACTGTTGTTTGCTACAGCGAGATTTTTATAACAACAAATAAACTCGTATCAAAAGTAGTGATAAACGAAATGGAGTCTATGATTATTCCGTTTATGCTTGACGGAAGTTCGGAAGGTAGATTCAGTATTGTTGATACGGAAATTCACGGCTTGACAGAGGAGTTTAACGGTTACAGTAATGTTTTTTCGGATTTTACAAGCTGGAAAGAATTCGTTGACAGCGGAAAATATGAGTTCAAAGATTATGCCGATTCAATCGATGAGAAATATTTTGAAAATAAAAATCTTGCAGTTGCCGTGGTTGGTATGACGGCGAGCGATGATGCAAGAATTGAATTTCCCGATATTATAGAAGACAATCTTCTTATTAATTATTATCTTGTCAGTCAACCGGGCGTTTATCCCGATATTATAACATATCAGACAATTTTTTATGAAACAGATAAGACGGTTTCAGATGTTACGGTAACATTAAAGGATGCAAATTTTTCCGTGCCGTTTACACTTGACTGAAAATAATAAAAGGAGAGATAAATTATGGCAGCTGTATTATTGAAATTTATGTCAGCACTTATGTCGGTAGTTGTTTTTCTTTCGGGGGCATATCCTGCATTGTTTGGCGGAAAACAATATATAAATCCGTATGGTGATGATGTTCATGTTTGCAACTTTTATTATTTTCCCGGTCCTGAAATAATTTCAGATTATGAAACTTTTTCTAATCTTGGTAGCGGGGGATGCATAGTTTACGATGCGCCGGAAGATTATGACTCCGAATTTTTTGAAACAAAATCTCTTGCTTGTTTTTCGCTTATGAATGAGGAGAATGATTTTCGCGTTTTTATAAAATCTATTAAAGAAAACGGAGATACATTGGATGTTGATTATTGCTTAATAAATGAGTATTCAACAATTCATGCACTTATTGGCATTGGCACTTATTATGAATGCGATATAATTATTGAGGTAAGCAAAAACATAAAAAATATTAACTTGATACAATCTGAAAAAACAGTATATTTTGATGTTGAAAAATTACCACTCGAACACCCTGAACCGTATTAATCAAAAAGGAGAGAAAAATCATGGCAGTATTATTAATTAAAGCATCTTACGTTTTTATGTCGCTTATCGTTCTTCTTTCAAATGCGTTTCCTGCACTTTTTGACGGAAAAGTTTATGTTGACCCCAACGGTGATGCCGTTACGATTGTTGAAAATGTTGATATTGGTGATGAAGATATCGTTATTACCGACTACGAAGCCTTCAAGGCACTCGGTGACGTCGGTGTAACATATGATGAGGCGTTTTTTGAAACAAACAACCTTGCCGTTTTCAGTGTAGAGTATGACGAAAGGTATACATTCTATCTGACATCTGTTTGGGTTGACGGCAAAAATATAGAATCAAGATTTTATGTTGACCCTCCCGAAGGTGTTATTACACTGAATTATATGCCTACACATAAAACCGTTTTTATTGAAACAACAAAGGATGTTATGACATCAAGGTCTATAAGGGCTGATAAAATAAGCTTCTTTGAGCCGTGTTGAATATAACAAAAAGCCGCTTGGATTTTCCAAGCGGCAATTTTTATGTTTATTATTCGTCTTCGAGTTCTGCTTTTCTTTCAGCGATAACCTTCTGAGCAACGTTTTCGGGAGCTGCTTCATAATGGTCAAAGTCAAATGTGAAGTAGCCTCTGCCGATTGTTACGGAACGGAGAACTGTTGCAAAGTCGCCCATTTCTGCCATGGGAACTTCAGCTACAAGCTCCTGCATCTTGGGATCTTCTTCGCAGGGACCCATGCCGAGAACACGGCCGCGTCTCTTTGTGATATCGCCCATGATGTCGCCGAGGTTGTCGCCGGGCATATAAGCCTTGAGTGAACCGTAGGGTTCAAGGAGCTTGGGATTAGCCTGAGGCATACCGTTCTTATAAGCAATCTTGGCAGCCATCTTGAATGCCATTTCGTTTGAGTCAACGGGATGTGATGAACCGTCATAAAGGGTTGCTCTCAGACCAACAACGGGATAACCTGCAAGAGGTCCTTTAAGGATAGCTTCGCGGAGACCCTTTTCAACAGCGGGGAAGAAGTTCTTGGGAACTGAACCGCCGACAACTCTCTCTGCGAATTCGAATTCTTCTGAGGGGATGGGTTCAAATTCAACCCAAACGTCACCGAACTGACCGCTGCCGCCTGACTGCTTCTTATGTCTGCCCTGTACGGCAACCTTCTTGCCGATGGTTTCTCTGTAAGCAACCTTGGGAACTTCAAGTTCAACTTCAACGCCGAACTTTGTCTTGAGCTTTGTTACAACAGAATCAAGATGCTGTTCGCCGAGACCTGCGATAATCTGCTCTTTTGTTTCTGTGTTGGTGTAGTAGCTGATTGTAAGGTCTTCTTCAGCGAGTCTGTTGAGACCTGCAGCAACCTTATCTTCTTCGCCCTTCTTCTTAGCTTTAACAGCCATGGGAAGGCAGGGGCTGGGGAAGCTTACGCCCTTAAGCTTGATATCTGACTTGGGAGCGCAGAGTGTGTCGCCGGTCTTGAAGCTTGAAAGCTTTGTGATGATACCGATATCACCTGCGAGGATAGCCTGAGCTTCTTCCTGCTTGCCGCCCTTGGGGAAGAGGAGCTTGCCCATTCTTTCGCTTTCGCCGGTACGCTCGTTATAAGCGGGTGTATCGGGAGTGATTTTACCTGAAATAACCTTGAAGTATGACATCTTACCAACGAAGGGGTCAGCAACGGTCTTGAAGCAGATAGCTGCAAGAGGAGCGTTTTCGTCGGGAGTGAGGTCGCCTTCCGATGCAACGGATGCTGCGTCGGGAGCAGACTGAACGATACTGTTGTTGATAAGGTCGATAGCTTCTACCATGTAGCCTGAGCAAGCATAAACAGGGCAGATGTCGCCTGCAAGGATGCCGGTCTTAAGACCTCTGTCGATTTCGTCATCGGTAAGAGGCTCGCCGTCAAAGAATTTCATCATGAGGTCTTCGTCAGCACTTGCAACAGCTTCGATAAAAGCTTCTCTCATTCTGTTTGTTCTCTCATCGTTTTCGGGCATGGGAGCGTCTGAACGTTTGCCGTCTTTGTAAGAGAAAGCTTCGTTACGTGAGAAGTCAACGTATGAAATAACCTTATCGCCTTCAACATAAGGAACAACAACGGGACAAATCTTGTTGCCGTATTCTTCCTGAAGTGAATCGAATGTCTTATAGAAGTGAGCATTTTCAGCATCACACTTTGTGATTGCGAACATCTTGTTGATGCCTCTGTCGGTAGCAGCTTTGAATGCTTTTTCAGCACCGACGTCGAGTGTGCTGCCTGAAGCAAGAACGATAAGAACAGCACCTGCTGCACGGATGCCTTCGCTCATGCCGCCTGCAAAGTCAAAAAGACCCGGAGTGTCGATTATGTTAATTTTGGTGTTTTTCCATTCATAAGAAGCAATTGCAGATGCGATTGAACACTTGCGTCTCTTTTCTTCTGCATCAAAGTCCATAACGGTGTTACCGTCAGCAACTCTGCCGAGTCTGTCTGTTGCATTGGAAACGTAGAGCATTGCCTCTGCAAGTGTTGTTTTACCGCGACCGCCGTGACCGGCAATAACGATGTTTCTGATGTCTTTTGCGCTGTAAGATTTCAAAGGGTATTCCTCCTTAAAGTATATTCCGCGGATGCGGAAATTCAGCCGCTGAGGGCAGAAATAAAATGCTTTTAAATAACCAAGCACCAATTTAAATAGCATTATATCACAAAAGTTTTCCCATTTCAATGACTTTTTTGTTACTTTTTGTCTATTATTACTAAATTTTTCAATTTACACAAAAAAGAAGTGTGACCTTTGAGCAATATTCATAAAAAGAAGCCTGCAAGGAGTATAATTCCATGCAGGCAAAAAGATTATTCGGATGTTTTGTACCTGTTTCTGCCCCAGAGATGAATAATTCCTTCGTCGTTGAGAGCTTTGAGAAGCACAAAGGTTATGGGCAGAATGAAAATTCCGATTACGCCGAAAAGCTGAACTCCGAGATACATTCCCATAAGCGTCAGAACAGGGTGGATGCCGACGTTCAGCGCAACGAGTCTGGGTTCGAGAATCTGACGGATAACGGTTATTACAACATACATAATTATAAGACCGATACCCAGACCGATATTTCCCGTGAAGAAATTGATGATACCCCAGGGCACCATGACCGTGCCCGTGCCGAGAACGGGGAAGATGTCAACTATTGCAACGGCGATTGAAATTGCGATGATGTATCCGCCGTCGTAAACACCGATAAGCTTAAGAATGTTCAGGCCTATCGAGATTTCGCAGAAAGTAATGAAAATAATCGTTGCATAGGATTTGAACCACTTGCCGAGGATGTCGCCGAGGAGTCTTTTTGACCTGATAAGGAGTTTTTCGTGCTCTTCAGAAACATTCTTTTTGATCATTCCCGTAAAGCCGTCATAATCGCAGGTGATGAAGAAGCAGGCGATAATGCTGATAAGGGTTGCGGTGAGGATAACGGGAATCTGCTTTGCGGTTGAAAGCAAACCACCGATGGGAGCAGTGATAACGGAAAAATCGAAGCTGCCGAGATTCATTTCAGGCTGTTCAACAGCGGATTTTTCTTCGCTCATAAGCAGGATGTTGTCAACAACTCCGCTGATTGCATCGGTTGCGGATTTTTCTATTGAATCAGGCAGGACTGCAAGCTTGGAAATAATCCAGCTTTCTGCGGTGCGGATGACATTCGGCAGGTCGCTGACCCATTCCATGAGATACTGCCCGAGACCTTTGAATTCAACAAATACTTTGTATCCCACAAACACAACCGCACTGATTATAATTGCAAGAATCAGCAAAACCGCGACTGCGGCGAGAATGCTTTTTTTGATTTTTGTTTTTTTGGATATTACTCTTAACGGCTTCTGCAGAATCATAGCAACTGCAAAAGCGATTATAAACGGAGCAACAAGCCAGAAAGCGTATTTCATAAAGAAATAGTATGTTGCGGCAAGAAAAGCGTAGTAAGCAAGGTTGATGAGATTGGCTCTTCTTTTTTCAACAAGATTCATTTTTTGATGCCTCCCCGTAAAACTACTGTTTTATTACGGCTATTTTACATCATTTTTCCCCAAAAGGCAATGAATGTAATAAAAAAACTATAAAAAGTTAAGAAAAGTTTAAAATATCTCTTTATTATTTTTGAAAAGTGTGATAAAATCTAACTTAAATATTGTTTTTATCATATAATGTTAAGCGAAAGGAGCGCTTTTTGATGTATGTTGCCATTATGGGTTACGGCGTTGTCGGCTCGGGCGTAGCAACTCTGCTCAAAAAGAATTACGAGCACATCGTAAAAAAGAGCATGCAGAACGAGCTTGAACTTAAATATATTCTCGACAGACGTACCTTCCCCGGAGATCCCTATGAGCATCTTCTCATTTCGGATTTCACAAAAATCGTTGAAGACGACGAGGTTAAAATCGTTGTTGAAACCATGGGCGGACTTCATCCCGCTTATGATTTTGTTCTTGCTTGCCTTAAAGCGGGTAAGAGTGTTGTAACCTCAAACAAGGAGCTTGTTGCCGTTAAGGGTTATGAGCTGCTTCAGGTTGCAGATGAATATAACGTAAACTTCCTGTTTGAAGCAAGCGTTGGCGGCGGTATTCCCATTATCCGCCCCATCAGCCAGTGCCTTGCCGCAAACGATATCGATGAAATTGCAGGTATCCTTAACGGTACAACCAATTTTATTCTTACAAAGATGATTTCTGACGGCATGACCTTTGACGAGGCTCTTCTTCTTGCTCAGAAAAACGGTTATGCAGAGCGTGATCCCTCCGCAGACGTTGACGGCTTTGATGCTTGCAGAAAAATCTGCATTCTTGCCGCACTCTGCTTCGGTAAGCACGTTTATCCCGATTCGGTTTACACCGAAGGCATCCGCAAAATCGCACTTGCAGATGTTGACTATGCACGCTCATGGGGCGGTGTAATCAAGCTTATCGCAAGAGCAAAGAAGCTTGAAGACGGCAGAGTTTCTGTTATGGTTTCGCCTGCTTTTGTTCAGAATCACAGCCAGCTTGCATCTGTTGATGATGTTTTCAATGCAATCCTCGTAAGAGGTGACGCAATCGGTGATGTTGTATTCTACGGTAAGGGTGCAGGCAAGATGCCCACCGCAAGTGCCGTCGTTGCAGACGTTATCGACTGTGCAAAGCATATGGAACGCAAGAAATTCTTCGGTTGGCAGGACGGCGATGCAGATTACGTTGCAAGCTATCTTGAAAGCGTCGGTTCGGTTTATATCAGAGCAATCGCAGACGATGCAGCTGCCGCAATCACAACCGCAACTGCACTCTTCGGCGAAATCAAGCTTCTTTCACGCGAAGGTGCACCCGAAGGTGAATTTGCGTTCACAACAGCTCCCGTATCGGAAAAGGAGCTTGCTGAAAAGCTTGAAGGCTGGAACGGTGTAAGCGTTGAATCGGTTATCAGACTGACCGATTATTAATCAGTAAATAATTCCCCATCTGGAGGTTAATATGGCTTTAATAGTTCAGAAATTCGGCGGCAGCTCCGTTGCAAATGCCGAAAGAGTAATGAATGTTGCCCGTATCGTAACGGATACATACAAAGAGGGCAACGACGTTGTTGTAGTTGTTTCTGCTCAGGGCGACACAACAGATGACCTTATTGCTAAGGCTCAGGAAATCAATCCCAAGGCATCAAAAAGAGAAATGGATATGCTTCTTGCATCGGGTGAACAGATTTCGATTTCACTTCTTGCAATGGCAATCGAAAGCCTCGGCTATCCCGCTTGCTCGCTTCTCGGCTGGCAGGCAGGTTTCTCAACCAATTCCGTTTACGGCTCGGCAAGAATCAAGAAGGTAAGTGCAGAGCGTATCAAAATGGAAATCGCAAAGAAGAACATCGTTATTGTTGCAGGCTTCCAGGGCCTCAATAAATATGACGATATTACAACTCTCGGACGCGGCGGCTCAGACACAAGCGCAGTTGCAATCGCAGCTTCGATGCACGCAGACCGCTGCCAGATTTTCACCGACGTTGAAGGTGTTTACACCGCAGACCCCAGAAAAGTCAAGGGTGCAGTCAAGCTCAACGAAATCACATATGATGAAATGCTTGAACTCGCAACTCTCGGCGCTCAGGTTCTCAACAACCGTTCAGTTGAAATGGCTAAAAAATACAATGTTAAACTCGAAGTGCTTTCAAGCCTTGTACGCAAACCCGGCACTATCGTTAAGGAGGTAGCAGATATGGAAAAAATGCTCGTCAGAGGTGTAACCAAGGATACCGACGTTGCCCGTGTATCAATCATCGGAGTTCCCAATGTTCCCGGAATTGCTTATAAAATCTTCGGCAAACTTGCCGCAAAGAACATCAATGTTGACATCATTCTCCAGTCAGTAGGCAGAGATGATACCAAGGATATCACATTCACAACAACAAAGTCACACCTTAACGACACTGTTGAAGTTCTTGAAAACCTTGACCTTGTTGCAGGTCTTAAGATTCTTACGGATACAGACGTTGCCAAGGTATCGGTTGTAGGTGCAGGCATGGAATCACATCCCGGCATCGCAGCAAAGATGTTTGAAGCTCTCTTTGAGGCAGACATCAACATTCAGATGATTGCAACAAGCGAAATCAAAATTTCGGTTCTTATCGACGTTGCAGATGCAGACAAGGCTGTTTCGTCAGTACATGATGCATTCATCCCCGAACTTTCATAATCAGGGTTAAAAACAGAAACTCCCGACTGAAAAAGTCGGGAGTATTTTTTATGTATTGCCGGTTTTAACGGGAATCCTGTTAAGGAAAATATTTGATGTTATCGTGAGAATGAGCATCAGCACGATTACTGCCATCGGTGAGTTGAGTCCGAAGAAGGGTGCACATACAAGCTCAAACAGAACATCAAAAAGCTCCGATGCACCGAGCGCACGTGTCATCATCGTTACGATGCCGACGGCAAGACCTACAGCCGAGTAAATACTGACTATTCTTATCCAGAGTGCTTCGCCGAGCCTGAATGCAACGGCGATTGATGCGATTATGAGAATTGCGTAGCCCGATGCGGAAAGAACTTCCTTTGCGTTGGGAAGCTTTTCGAAGATTTCGGGCACAAGCTTGATTAATTTCCATATGTACGGTGCTCCGAGAAGAAGTCCGCATACAACATAGAATGTCAGTCTTATATTTTTCTTGTTATCCATTTTCAACAGCCTTTCTTAATGCCTGAGCAAGCTGGTCGGGGCATGAGGTTGATTTGAATCCGCAGCGGATACCCTCAAGCCTTGCGATAACATCCTCAGCCTTCATTCCTTCAACGATAGCACCGATACCTTTGAGGTTGCCGTTGCAGCCGCCCTCAAAACGCACATTGCTGACTATTCCGTTATCAAGCTCAAATTCGATTGAGCGTGAGCAAGTGCCCCTTGTGCTGTATTTATAAACCATTTTTATCACTCCTTTTGCACTATTCTACATCAAAACTGTATTTTTTTCAAGAGTATTATTAATTACATTAATATATAAAGCAATGCGAAAATCAGAAAAAAATCCGATTTTTCGGCAATCAGAAGAATGATAATCGGGAATATCAGCATGAAATCGTTGTTTGTGCGTTCATCTTGTGTAGGATATCTGCAGTTTCTTTGGGGCAGAATGAGCTGTAACAGATTTTCATTCACCGCTTATCTCCTCCCATAATCTGTGTTATCATCGGTAACATTTCCATGAGCTTCATCATCTGCATGGCTTCATCCGCCTTTTTTCGCCGTTTGTCGCTCAGCAGAGGCTTGAGCGCTTCAATAAGCCTTGTGCGGTTATCGGTTTTGTTCATTGCACCCATAACCGAGCTGAGCTTTGATATCAGCTGTGCGTTTCCGAGCAAATCCGAAAAATCGGGCATGGCGGAAGAGGAGTCCGGCTTTTTCCCGTCAGACTCCGTATTCCCGAAAAGGCTTGCCGCCGCTTCTCTTAAATTTTCCATATCGTCATCGGTGAGGGATGACAGAATATCGTTTATGCTGTCCATGAGTACGCCCCGGATTATTTCTTGAATCTGTTCATGATACGCTGTGCCTGCTCGCTGTTAAGCAGCTGCTCCAATGCTTTTTTATCCTTCAGCACCCTTTGAATTTCGCTGACCTTGTCATCGGGAAGCTTTTCTTTGATTGCACCGAGCATATCTTCGGGTTTCTGCGACTGAGATGCCTTTGCGATACGCATGATTTCATCTAAAAAAATGTTATCTTTGCTCATTGCATTCACCGCCTTTTCGTTTTATAATATATATGTTTACAAATACGGATATATGAGGAAAACCTATGAGAATACTTGTTTTTTCGGATTCCCACGGCTTAACCTGCCGCATGAGAGATGCAATAATGAATCACCCCGAGGCTGATATGATAATTCATCTCGGCGACGGTGAAAGGGACATTGAGGCGGTTTCGGATGTTATCGCCGGCAGAAAGGTTGTTCAGGTCTGCGGTAACTGCGATTTTTATTCGCAACTGCCCGTTAATGAAATAATAACCGTTAACGGGACAAAGATTTTCTGTTCCCACGGTCATACGGAGCTTGTGAAACACGGCATCGGTGCGTTTGTATCAAAGGCAAAGAGTATAAATGCCCGCATTGCATTATACGGTCACACCCATGAAAGTGTTACGGATTATGACGACGGTCTGTATATTATGAATCCCGGCAGCATCAGAAACGGAGAATACGGTGCGATTGATATAACTCCGGAAGGGATTATGCTTCTTAAAATGAAGGTGTAATAAAAAACACTCACCGTTCATATATATTTTTCAGGCGGTGAGTAAAATGTTTGTATATTCAGTTAAAACTTCAAAAGCAAAAATTGCAGCTCTTCTGATCGGAGTTTGCGGAGTGATTATTGCACTTTTTCTGGTTATCGGCAGGGGAAACAAACCCGTTGCGGATGATTCAGCCGTGAATCGCAAGGCGGCAACGGCGGCGGAGAGAACTGCTTTTCTTTCTCAGTTCGGATGGAAGATTTCCGAAGACCCCGTTGAAATATGCGAGGTTATCATTCCCGATGATTTTGATGCGGGATATTCCGAATATGCCGGGATGAACAAGGCTGACGGATTTGACCTTGAACCGTATAAGGGAGTTCGTGCCAAAAAGTGGACATACGATGTTCTGAATTATCCGGGACTTGAAGAAAAATCGGGCATAATTCAGGCAAATCTGCTTATTTATGAGGGAGTGGTTATCGGCGGAGATATCTGTTCTCTTGAACCTGACGGCTTCATACACGGCTTTGATTTCCCGTCTGTACCCGCAACAACACAGCCTGCGTCGGAGGCTGAAACTGTTACAAACGATGATAAAAAGTAACGTTTCCAAACAAACCGTAAACTTTGTATAGTTGAATAAAATCAAACATTCTGTTATAATTTGTATAGTGATGTAACATCATTATTATAAAACAGGGGTATAAAAACATGAAAAAGGACACAAAAGAGCTGATCTACGAAACATTTGTAGAGCTTTTGTCGCAAAAACCTTTTGATAAGATAACAGTTAAGGATATCGTTGAGGCTTGTGACATAAACCGTAATACATTTTATTATTACTACAGCGATATCTATGACCTTCTTGAGGAAATTTTCAAAAAACAGCTTAGCGTTATGGTTGATGCACACAGAAACGGTACTCCGTGGGCAACGGCGTTTCTTAAGGTTGCCAACTCTGCTTACACCCACAAAAGAATTATCAATAATATCTGTGCTTCGCGAAGCTATGATTATCTTGAAAACTATATGTATAAGGCACTTAAGCACATCATGATAGAGGCTGTCCGTTTTCAGGCGGAGGGCATGAATGTGCCTGATGAGGATATTGAATTTATCGCATCGTTCTATGAATACGGCTTCGTCGGAATGCTTTCGGAGTGGTTCAGAACGGGAATGAGAGAGGACCCTCTTGTTCTTGCAAACAGACTCTGGCTTGTTATTGATAACATGAAGCGCTCGCTCAAAAGAAGCCAGAAAAGAATGAGGATAAGAGAAGAAAATGACGATTTATCATGAGGATAAGGATATAATTGTCTGCTTCAAGCCGTCGGGAATAATAAGTCAGAGCAGCGGCGGAGAGGATATGATATCTCTTCTCAATGAGCACTTTGCGGGCACTGCGGAGGCTTATCCCGTTCACAGACTTGACCGCGAAACGGCGGGAATAATGGTTTATGCAAAGAATTCCAAGGCGGCGGCAAGGCTTTCAAAGCAGGCGGAACAAAACCAAATCAGGAAAAGATATTATGCGGTTATAAAGGGAATTCCCGAAGAAAAAAGCGGAGTTCTGAAGGATTTGCTTTTCAGAGATAAACAGAAAAACAAAACCTTTGTTGTCAAACGTGAGCGCAAGGGAGTGCGTGAAGCATCTCTTGAATACAGCGTTATCGGCGAAAACGGCGGACTTTCACTTGTTGACATTCTTCTGCATACGGGCAGAACACATCAGATAAGGGTTCAGTTTTCAAGCAGAAAAATGCCTCTTTACGGCGACGGAAGATACGGCGGAGGCTCGGGAAATCTTGCACTTTTTGCACACACTCTTGAATTCATCCATCCCGTAACGAACGAAAGGCTGACCTTTTCCGCAAAACCCGACACGGATTCAGACCCGTGGAAACAATTCAATATATGAAATAAGACCGTACCGGAAAAATCCGATACGGTCATTAATTTTATTCAGTTAAGAGAATTTCGGTTTCGGGAACGGTGATTTCTGTTATGATTTCTTCCTTATTATGAGCTTCTTTTTGGATTTTTAATTGATTAAATAATTCGAGATCTTCTTCAAGTGTTGCTAAATCTATAAAATCCATTGTTTGAGTATCGTATAATCCGTCTTTGACAGCTTTTTCGTACTCACTCTCATAGCAATAAGGATAATCGTGGCTCAAATAATATTCATTGATTATTTCATCGTCGAACGTATAAATTATATCCGCATTGTATACTTCGTTAAATTCTTGATTTACAAAGTCTTGCGGATTGATTACGGGAGTGCCGTATAATCTTTCTTTAACAATTCTTGCCCATTCTGCATTTGCGGCATCAAATTTTTCTCGAGGAACATTATACTCCTCAACAAAAATCTTCATACGCATTGTATTTATTTGACTGTACGGTTGTTCCCAATATTCTCCATATATATCTTGTCTGCTGTTTTCATCGACAATATCCCAAAACGGAGAAGGTATAGAATAATAAATTGAGCGGTATTTTTGCAGAGTCAGTTCACCACCACCGGAATATGAAGCCTCTGTTTCTTTGAGATTATCAGGTTCATTTTTGGAATCTATGTCTGAATAAATAGTTTCATCAACAGATGCAGATTGTTCGTTTTCTACTGTTGTTGTTTCTTGTTGATTTTCATTTGTGCAAGCTACAAAGGTCAATATGATAAAAAGTATTAATATGATTGTATTAAACTTTTTCATAAACAATCTCCTTTGATGTGATTATTTTTGTTCTTTTCAAACCATATTTTCCTCCTTAATTTTAACATCTTCGGTTTTGTGTGTCAAATTACAGACTTGTTATTTTTTGACACTGTTTTGTTACAATCAAGAAAAACAAACCATCGGAATCTCCTTCTTTCGCATTATGATTTCCTTTCAGAAAACGGTTCTGAAAATGATTTCATATATATATAACGGAAAATACGGTTTATTACGGAAAATTTTATGATTTGAGGACATTTCTCTGTTTTTAACAAAATGCATGTGTTAAATTTGTGCGTGCTGACAGAAAAAGACCGTACCAAAGCATTGAGCCTTGATACGGTCTTTTGTTGTTTTTATCAGAAGATTTTGCCGAAGAAGGATGTTGCTCTGTAGTATGATTCAAAAACAAAATTGATGAATTTCCAGATATTCTTAACATCCAGCTTGGAAATAAGCGATTCAAAGATACCCTGAATTTCTTCGTTTTCAATCTTGTCAACGGGAGCATCGTCTTCCGTTTTTGTGATTGCGAAATCGTCAACACGGATTGCTTCGCCGTCGGCAACTTCATAAGCATTGTAATAGAGGCAGTCGCCCTCAACAGTGATTGCCGAGAACATTGAGTTTTCGGAATTTGTTGTGAGTGCTTCGGCTCTGGGGAAGGATTCATCTGTTGCGGTAACATCCTTTGTTTTGTAAACCTTAACGCCCGAAGTTCCGCAGATTGAATAAATTGTTCCCTTGGGATTATACTTCATGCGGTATTCAAGTCCGTTGAAGGTTGCGGTGCTTTCGTCGCAAGGTATAACCGCATTGGCTGCCATGGGAGCGGTTCTGAGGTAAACATGGTCATGTCCCTGAAGAACAAGGTCAACTCCGAGATAGGGGAGAAGCGTACCGAGCTGGGATCTGATACCCTCAACATCGCCGTCGTCATAATGCGAGCCGTTCGAATAAGGTGCTTTATGAAGAATAACGATTTTCCATTTTGCATCGCTTGATTTGATGTCGTTTATGAGCCATTCAAGCTGAGTGTCGCTGAGCTTATCGTCAACGATATCGTTTGTGTTGAGAACGGTGAAATGAACACCGTTGTAATCGTATGAATAATATACGCCCGAATCGAGATCCTGCTCGGGGACATTGGGGATAACAAAGTTTTCGGTGATAACCGCACCCTCGTCCTCGTGGTTGCCGGTTGTGGGCATGAAGGGAAGCTCAAGCAGCTTATCGGTTGAGTTGAACAGACGGCTCCAATGCTTGATGTTTGTTCCTTCGTCAACCTGGTCACCTGCCGAAACAATGAACCTGCCGTCGGGATAAAGCTCTGAAGCGGTTTCGATAACCTCTGCAAATCTTTCGTAGTGCTCGGGTCGCTGTGCCTGCGGGTCGGTCACATAGAAGAAGGTGAAGCCGTCATCCTTGCCGCCTGCGGTTTCGACTACGCCCGCTTCGCTCCACCATCCGCGTTTTGCATCGCCGACGCGATAGCTGTATTTTGTTCCGGGTTCAAGGCCTGCAAGCCGGATTGTGTGCTTTGCGTAATCCTTGGTGTACGGCATGAAGGCAAAGATGCCGAGGTCTGCACCGGGATATGTTTTGCCGATGAGCTCGTATTCGGCATTAACCTTTTTGCCTGTTGTGGGGTTGCCCGTGAATTTGGGGTTTTCGCTGTAGGGAACAAGCTCTATATCCGTTCCCGTAACGCTGTATTTGGTGAGCCATGTGATGTTTGCCTCGGTTGAAGAATTTTCGCCGAGGGTCATGACAACATGGGAGGGAAGTCTGTAGTCTTCTACTGAAGGCTTGATTTCAACGGGTCCGCTGTAGGTGAATTCGGCATTCATATCCATGCCTTCTTCGGGGTTATCGTCAACAAGGAAGGATGAAAGCATCCAGCTGATTGTGTAGCCCCATGATTCGAACTGGCTGAATGTAATGTATTCGCCTGCAAGGTGGTCGATGATTGCATCAACCGAGCTGTATTCCTCAGGTACAACGGGAAGAGCGAGTGCGGAGTTGATAAGATTGTTGAAGCTGTTATCACCGCCGAGAAGAAGCTCTGTTGTGCCCTGAAGCACTCTGCCGAGAATGTAGAACATCTGCCATTCGGGGAAGAGCTTGCCGGGGTTGAAATCAAGATTTGAAAGGATTTCGTTCTGAACAAGGTCGGTTACAACTACCTCACGGAGAAGGTTGAACAAATCCTGAGTAAGATATCCGCTGTCAAAGCCCTCAAGTACATCTGCAACATAGGGATAGTCTGAGAGGTCTTCGTCGCCTGCGTAATAGGTGAGCATAACGGTTGTTGCGAATTCGGCAACCGTACAGCCGTCTTTGTTGACCTCATAACCGAGCTTGTCGGTAAGGAGAGTTGCGGGAAGGTCGCTGAGCCTGAATGCAAGAATTTTATCGATGATTACGCCGAGCTTTTCAAGAGTTTCTTCGGGATTGTTGATATAGATATTGTCAATCTGTGCGAAGAGGTCATTGATGAAGCTCATTACGTTACCGCTTACGGTAAGAATTTCAACGGGACCGAGAGCAAGACCGTTTGTGCCGAGAGCGTCAACGATAATCTTCTCGAGGTCAAGATTTTTTGACTTGAGATATTCTCCGAGACCGCCGGCTTCGCTGATATCGGCAAAAATATCGGTGATTGCAGGATTGATCATGCCGTCGATAAGCTCGTTTACACTGCCTTCGCCGAAGGTTCTTTCAAAAGAATATGTGTAAGCAAAAGGCTTTTCGAAAACCGTGCCGTCATCGGCAACAACGGGCTGATACTTATCGATGTCGAGAGTCTGCATACCGAAATCCGTTTTCTTGCCGTTGGTTTTGAAATCGATAATTTTGTAGTAGTTGGGGAAGCCCGTGATTGTGGGTGAAAGAATATCGTAGATAACTTCGCCGTTATCGGAATAATGTCGGTTTGTGTCGTTGGAATGAAGATGACCCGTGAACACAAAGTGCATACCTGCATCCGCATAGGCATCGGCAACCTTAAGCCAGTCATTTACAACGAAAGGAGCGAAGGTGGCTTCTTCGATATCGTTGTGCGGGATGAGGTTGTGATGCTGCATACCGACAACGGTAAGACCGTTATCCTCAGCCTTTTCGGCTTCGGCAACAACCCATTCGAGAACACCTTCTGCAAGCTGACCCGAGGTTTCGTGCTCATTGTCCGTTGCACCGTTATCGTCGCTGTAAATACAGCTGTCAACCGCAATGAGTCTGTAGCTGCCGAGGGTTACTGCGTAGGAAAGCATACCGCCCTTGTTGCCTTCTTCGGGAACAAAGAAGCTGTCTGCAAGGTCATAGCCGAGGTTCTTATAGATTTCTCTGAACTGTTCGGGTGTGGTTATCTCGGCTTTTTCTTTTTCACCGTTTTCGAATGTCACGGCGTTGCTGTTGTTGATATCATGGTTGCCCGGTACAACGAAAACGGAAATTCCGCTGTCCTTTTCGAACTTTTCAAGCTTCTTTGCAAGAGCCTTGTGGCTTTCAAGCTCGCCGTCTTTGGTGAGGTCGCCGGGGATAATAACATAGGTTTCGCTGTTTTTTGCAGCATTGCGTACAACTCCGTCAAGAGCGTTGTCGAGAAGGGAGTCAAGGATGTTGTATTCCTTGTGCTTATTCTGAACGAATTCTTCCCATGTTTCACCGCCGGTATCTTTAAGAGAGGGTGCAAGATAATGGATATCGGAGATAACTCCGAAACGGATCGATGAGGTTTTTGCATTTGCCATCATCGGCAGACAGGCTGCTGTGACGGCAAAAACAAGAACGATACTTACAAGCTTAAGTATAGTAGATTTTTTCATTATGACATCCCTTTATCAGATATTTTTAAGAAGAGGACCGATGCCTGCGATTGCACCGGGGATACCCTTGAGAATCTTGCGGATACCGCCCTTTTCGCCTGCAAGCCATTTAACGAGACCGTCTGCCATATCCTCGCTCATAACGCCGCCACTCATGCTGATGAAATCGCGGAAGGGAGTCTGGAGAGCGATAGCCTGAGCGAAGCCTGCGGGAACAACTGTTGTGAGGAGCTTATAGAAACGCTTACCGTTCTTTGTGTGTGAACAGCTTTCAAAGGTGTCGCAGATGGTGAGCTTTCTGTTGGGGTCATAGTTTCCGGCGGGAAGTTCTCTGCCGAGAACTGCAACAAACTGGTTTTCGGGAACATTCTGAACGTCGCCGCTGTAGTAAAGGGGAGCTTCTGCGGAATAATCGGGGATATTTTCTGTTGTGCCCGAAACATTTACTGTTGCGGAAAGTCTGATATCGGCACTCGATGCACCTACAAGGATATCGAATTCACCGCTTTCAACGCACCAGTCATTGATATTTACATTGTAGAATGCGAATGCTCTCTTTGAAAGCTCGATTGTGATTTCCTTTGCTTCGCCGGGATTGAGCCAGATTTTCTTGAAGCCCTTGAGTTCCTTGACGGGTCTGTAGATTGTGCTGACTTTGTCGGCAACATAAAGCTGAGCGATTTCGTAACCCGAAACATTGCCTGTGTTCTTGACGGTGAATGATACTTTGAGTGTATCTGTATCGTTCATTGCGGTTTTGTCAAGCTTGATATCGGAATATTCAAACGTTGTGTATGAAAGACCGAAACCGAAGGGGTAGCGGACATTCTTTGCAGCTTTTTCGTAGTATCTGTAGCCGATATAAATGCTTTCACGGTATTCAACTGAAGCGGGGTTGCCGGGGAAGTTGTTGATTGCGGGTGTGTCGTAATAGCTCATGGGATATGTTTCGGGGAGCTTACCGCTGGGGTTAACTGCACCGCTGATGATATCTGCAACTGCGCCTGCACCTGCCTGACCGCCGAGGTAGGAGTTGAGAACGGCGGCAACGTTATCGTTCCAGGGCATTTCAACGGGTGAACCGCCTGCAAGAACAACGATAACATTCTTGTTAACCTTGAGGATTTCCTTAACGAGGTTGTCGTGTGCCTCGGGAAGATTCATGTGAGTTCTGTCAAAGCCTTCAGCTTCGTATTCGTCTGTAAGACCGATGAAGAGAATAACGGTTTCGCATCTTGAAGCAACCTGTGCCGCCTCAGCAGCAAGAGCCGCATTTTTCTTTGCCTTCTTTGCGGAAAGCTCGTAGCCCTGAGCGAATTCAACGCTGTAGCCGACTTTCTGAAGCTCTTCAAGAGCGTTGTCGAGCTTTGTGGGGTTGATGTGTGATGAACCGGCACCCTGATATCTGGGAGTTCTTGCAAGCTCGCCGATAACGGCAACCTTACCGTTCTTCTTGAGAGGAAGAATGCCGTTGTTTTTAAGGAGAACCATTGAATTGGCGGCAATTTTTCTTGCGAGACCCTGATCGTCTGCATCGTTATAGGGATAGTTTGCCTTTGAACCGTCAACACATTTTTTGATAAGGTTGAGCATATTGAGAGCTCTTTCGTTGAGCACGGCTTCGTCGAGAGTGCCGTTCTTGACTGCTTCAACGATTTTCTTTGCACCTGCACCTGATGATGAGGGCATTTCGAGATCGTTGCCGTTCTGAAGACCGAGAACTCTGTTGTTGACTGCACCCCAGTCACTTACAACAACGCCGTCGAATCCCCACTCATTGCGGAGAATTTCAAGCTGAGTGTGTTTGTTTTCGGAGCCGTGAGCACCGTTGATTTTGTTGTATGAGTTCATTACCGTCCAGGGCTTTGCCTTTTTGACGGCGATTTCAAATGCTGTGAGATAGATTTCTCTGAGCGCTCTTTCGTCAACAACGGAGTCGCAGGTCATTCTGCGGGTTTCCTGGCTGTTTGCACAGAAATGCTTGAGCGATGTACCAACGCCCATTGACTGAACGCCGTTGATGAAGCCTGCTGAAAGTTCACCTGCAAGGATGGGATCTTCAGCGAAATATTCAAAGTTTCTGCCGCAGAGGGGAGAACGCTTCATGTTGATGCCGGGTCCGAGAAGAACGCCTACTTCTTCTTTGAGACACTTCTTGCCGAGAGCAACACCCATTTCATAAAGAAGCTCGGGGTCCCATGATGCCGCTGTTGTTGCGGCTGTGGGGAAGCTGATTGCGGGAACGCTGTTTGAAAGGCTGTCACCTGTTTTGCTGTAGTCTTTTTTGCGCAGTCCGTGAGGGCCGTCGCAGACCATGATTGAGGGGAAGCCGTATTTTTCCATGCCTTTAAGGTGCCAGAAATCGGCACCGTCGCAAATTGCGGCTTTTTCTTCAAGGGTCATCTGGGCGAGAATTTCTCTGGGGTCTTTCATAATGATGTGTCCTCCTTATATATCGTTATTTTCTTCTAAACTTAATATTTCTTCGGCTTTTACGCCGTCGATTTCTTCAACATTGCGAAGCTTTTTGCGAATGATTTCGTTTCGCTTTCCCGCTTCGTCAAGGGACTTGCCTGCTTCGTCTATTTTCTGCCTTGCCTTCTGGAGCACCGTTCCGAACTTATCATACTGAACCTTTGCAGCAGCAAGCAGAATACGAACTTCGTTGGCTTTTTCGTTGATTGCAACTGCTCTGAATCCCAATGAAAGGGAGTTAAGCAGGGCGGTTATGGTTGAAGGGCCTGCAATCATAACATTGAATTCGCTCTGGATTTTTTCTGCAATTCCCGAACGTGATGAGGTTATTTCCGCATACAGACCCTCCGTTGCAAGATACATGATTGCAAAGGGTGTTGTAAGCGGAACGTTGATGTATTTGGTGATTGTTTTTGCTTCGCCGAGAACTCTTGCTTCAAGAGCTTTTCTTGCGGCTTCAAGGGCAACGGGGTCGGCTGAATCCGCGGCATCGCAAAGACGTATGTAGTCTTCCATGGGGAATTTTGAGTCGATGGGCAGATAGGTCATTTCGCCGCCGTCGCTTGAAGGAATATGAACGGCAAATTCAACCCTGTCTTTCGATGACGGAACACACGCAAAGTTTGTTTCATACATTCCGGGGATTGTCTGGTCGAGGATTGCACCGAGCTGAACCTCTGCCCATGTGCCTCTTGCTTTAACATTGGTCAGAACGCGGTTGAGACCCGTCACCGTTGCGGTAACTCCGCTTGACAGCTCTTTCATTTCACCGAGGGATTTATAGACATTTTCAAGTCTGTCGGAAACGGTTTTGAATGAGCTGTCAAGACGCTGAGTGAGGGTTTCGCTCAGCTTTTCGTCAACGGTGAGACGCATCTGTTCAAGCTTCTTTTCGTTGCTTTCACGCATTTTGTCAACCGCTTCCGTTAACGCACGGCTCTGCTTTTCGTTCTGCTCGATATTATTTAATCGGATAGAGTTAAGAGAGTCGGAAAGAGCTTTTTCTGTTTTGCCGTGATGCTCGGTGTTGTCGATGCGGAGCTTTTCGATTTTTTCGCTCATATCGCCGAGATTTTTTGAGGTTTCAAGCCGCATTGACTGCTGCTGTGACTGCATTTCACGGCGGCTTCTCTCAAATTCGGAGCCGAGCGAGCGTGAAAGCTCGGTAACCTTTTCGTTAACGTTGTCAATTTTATGCTCGGCATCAGCCGTGTTGATTTTTCCCTGCTTTGCAAGCAGAACAATCAGAAGAATTATAACCGCTGCAAGAAGGGCAATTATTACATAATCCATATACTTCTCCAAATTAGTATTTTATATATAATACCATATATATAGGTTATTGGCAATACTTTTTGAGCATATATTGACAAATTTATTAAGGAATTTTTAAAAAATTTAAGAAAAGCGAAAAGATAATTTAATCTTTGCATAACAAGGATTAAGAAGTGGTTAAACCCGTTGACTATGCTTTTGGCGGAAGCTATAATCGGGTCAACAAAACAAAAAGGGGACAAAAACCATGAAAAAACTTATTGCAATTTTACTCACATTCACAATTGTTATGACACTCGGAATGCCCGCTTTTGCGGCGGAAGAAACCGAGCTTGTGCAGGATGCAGTGACAGAGGAACAGCTTCTGAATCCGGATGAAGTAATAGAAGATATTATTGACTCGGACGGCTTCAAGGATGTTATTGAGGATGCAGACATCGACGGAGGAATAATCGAAGATGCCGTTGAAAATGAGGAGTATGAGGTTATATATCTTTCTCAGGATGAATATGAAGAATTGAGAAAAAATGCCGTTCTCGGAAGTCTGGGAGATGCGGGTATGTTTTTGCTCGAAAGCATGGGATTGCTTCTTCTTGCACCTGCGGCACCGTTTCTTTTCTTCATTCCTTTTGCAGGACCGTTTTTTATGATTATTCCTTTTGCAGCACCCGTGCTTTTGCTGTTGGCTGTTGCAGGGATTATCGCATCACCGTTTGAAGCAATTGAAATCTATAAGAATTTTGAACCTGAATTTTCTTATGAAATAACCGAATAAACCGAGTGACAGACTTTATATTGAAAAAATCTTTCATGTATGATAAAATCGGAAAGGAAGTGAATTTATGGGATTGATTTTACCGGCAATCATATTGTCATATCTTCTTACTCCCATAGAATTTATTATAGGACTGTTTCAATAATTTCGGAGGTAATTTTATGGTAGGCATTATCGGTGCGATGCACATTGAGGTTGAAACAATCAAATCGCTTATGGAAAACAAAACCGTTGAAACAATAAGCGGAGTGGATTATATAAGAGGCATTCTTCACGGCAAGGAAATTGTTATCGCAGTTTGCGGGATAGGCAAGGTTGCGGCGGCTATGTGTGCACAGACGATGATATTGAAATATTCACCCGAATGCATCATCAATACGGGTGTGGGCGGAAGCCTGAGCACAAAGCTTGCAATCGGTGATATTGCCGTTGCGGAAAGCCTTGTTCAGCATGATATGGACACATCGCCTCTCGGCGACCCAATCGGTCTTATTTCGGGCATAAACATCGTTAATATCCCTGCCGACGAAAAGGTTATCGACCTGCTTTCAAAAGGCATTGAAACCCTTGAAAACGTTAAGGGTATGAGGGGTATAATCGCATCGGGCGACCAGTTTATCGCAAGCGACGGAAAGAAGAAATTCATAACCGATAATTTCGGCGCAATCGTATGCGAAATGGAGGGTGCAAGCATAGCACAGGTTTGCTATACAAACGGCGTGCCTTTCGGAGTTGTGCGTGCTGTTTCCGACTGTGCCGACGGTTCATCACACATGGATTACGGCGAGTTTTTGCCCGTTGCAGCAGCTAATGCGGCGAAATTGATAGAATATTTTGTTGCAAATTTCTGATATGAAAAAGAGTAAAGAAATAAATACGGTTAAAAAATTTTTTCCGTTTGCTTTTTACCGTCCCGATAAGCTGGCTGACTATCTTACCGAAATGCGCAGGCAGGGCTTTATGTTTGAGAGCATGAATACGTTCAATGTTCTGAAATTCAGACAAGTCAAACCTCGCAACGACTTGAGGTATGTTGTTCTCAACTATTATTTTCCCAACTCGGGACGTGCAGATAAAATCAGGGATTGGGATATTCTGTTTATGAAACAGCGTTTTCCGCAGTTTGACAGAGAATTTCACAAATGGTTCGAATCATCTCCGAGAGATGCTTTTAAATTTGTGATATACTGTACATCCGTTATCACCGATGAAGATGTTGAAGCTCTCAAGCAATTCCGAAAGAAAAGACTTATAAAAATCAATGTATTCAAAATTTCATTATATTTGTATTTGACAGCTCTTTTTGCAACTCTTTTAACTCTTGCACTAAGTCAACAGCGGTAACTTCGGTTACCGCTTCAGCTTGTCGAAAAACTTGTTTTTCGGCAAGGTGTGGCTGTTGAGAAAGGAAGCTGAATGGCGTTTTCTTCGACCGATGGCGTACAAAGGTACGTCGATGGGAGAAAAAACGTCAAATAAACGAAACAAGTTGATTTTTCGGGACATCGGGTCGAAGTCCCATGCAAATTAATCGGCGGGATGCGGTCATCCCGCCCTGCTTTTTATTTTCGTTTATGTTTCAGCGACTTTATCGACAGTCAAAGGATGCTTCATATGAAGCATCCGCTTAATGAGAATATTCCGGACCGTGTTTTTATCGGTTCGTTTTCGCTGAAAGTCAAACCTCGGAATATAAAAATCGTTCAATCTTTTCGGCATCCTTATAGCCTTTTTCGTAAAGACGCAGAGAGCCTTCATGATTTTTCTTTGCCGTGTCAACTCCGCAGCAGTCGTCGGGAGCAATAATCAGAGCCTTGCCCTGCTTTTCAAGCTCCATAACTGCCTCAACACCGCTGTTGTATTTCTCGTGCATATTCATAAGCAACGCGGCGATGTCAGGATACTGAGGCACAAATGCCTTGGCGATGGATGTGAGCTTTGTTTTTCTGAAATCGACAGGCTTTGTTATGCAAAGAACAATTTTGTTGCATCCGTCGGCAAACGCTTTTTTGTATGGAATGGGGTCCGAAACTCCGCCGTCGCAGTAAAGGGTACCGTTTATTTTAACCGGTCTGCAAAGAATCGGCATCGAGCTTGCGGCACAGAGAATCGAATAATCGTCACGCTTTATTTCACTTTTGTCAAAGTAATGAGGCTGTCCAGTTTTCGCAACCGTTGAAACAATTGTAAACTTACAGTCGGAATTGGAAAGCTTGTCAAAGTCAAGAGGGTCTTTGCCCGTTGATTTCGATATATCGGAATAAATATACTTGATGTTGATAAGCGAGCCTGTTGTCAGAAGCGGCTGCAAACCGAATGCCTTGCTTTCGTAGAGATATTCGCTGTAAAATCTTGCCGTGCGTCCACGCTCATTTGCAACATATGCCGTGAGGTTTGCACTGCCCGATGAAACACCGATTGCATATTCGGGCTTTATGTTTTTATCCATCAGATAATCGTAAACTCCGCTGGTGTAAATGCCTCTTAAAGAGCCGCCTATATCTATAAATCCAACCATAACATCACCTTGATATTTTGTATTCTTTAAAATTATACTTCACAAATCGAAATAAGGCAAGAATACAATTATGAATTTTTGTCACATAAAGCTTGCGGAAAAAGCGGAAACAACAAAGCTTGTAATGTCTGCAAGCAATGCGGCGGGTACGGTGCATCCGCTTTTTCTTATGCCGACGGAGCCGTAATATACTGTAACGGCATAAAAAGTAGTCTCCGTTGACCCCATGATAACCGATGCAACCCTGCCCTCAAAGGAATCGGGGCCGAGGTTTTTGAGAATCTGTTCAAACATCGTCAGCGAGCCGCTTCCCGAAATCGGACTGAGCACCGCAAGAGGCAAAACGTCAACGGGAATTCCGCTTAAATCCGCAATCGGCTCAAGCATTTTTGTTATAACCGAGAGTGCCCCCGATTCCCGAAGCATGGTAACACCCAAAACAAGTGCCGTGAGTGCAGGGAGAAGGCTGACTGCGGAGCTGAGTCCTTTTTTAACACCTGCCAGAAAGCAGTCAAAAACTTTTATTCCTTTAAAGAGACCGAAAACAACAATCAGAATAACTGTTACAGGCAGAATAAATGAAGTTATTTTTTCCATTTTACACGCTCCGAAATTCCGATGAGTATTTTTGCGGCAGCCAGACCGACGGTCAGTGCGGCGGCGGATGAAATCCACGAGGCAGGCATGATGTCAAAGGGGTTGGAGCTTCCGTAATCCTGACGGAGAGAAGCGACTGTTGTGGGAATAAGATGAAATGCCGCAGAATTCATGACAACAAACTTCACCATGTCTGAGCTTGCTCTGTCTTTTTCAGAGTTTTCGGCTTGCAGACGCCTCATGGCTTCAAGCCCCAGCGGAGTTGCGGCATTGCCGAGACCGAGAAGGTTTGCGGTAACATTCATGGAAATTGCCTTTGCGGTTTCGCTTTTCATGTTCATTTTCGGGAAAACTATTTTCAGAAACGGAGAGAGAAGCTTGCAAAGATGCGAGGTCAGACCCGATTTTTCTGCAATTTCCATAAGTCCGCCCCAAAGACAAATTGTACCGCCCAGACGGATGCACAGATTAACCGCGTCAGAAGCCGCTGAAATTATCGCCGCAGAAAGCTCGGAAGAAGTGCCGCTGAAAAAGGAAGTAATAACAGAAAAAATAATCATGCCTGCCCAGATGTATCCAATCATAAAAAACTCCTCAAAATTGTAAAAAATTTACAAAATGCTTGACAAAACTGTCAAAATATGGTATTTTATATTTACAAAAATTGTCAAACGGAGGGACAGATATGTTTTCAGGGTTTATAAGAGAAGTTGACAGCGTTGGCAGAATTGTTATTCCCAAGCAAATCAGAAAAGAGCTCGGAATAAACGAGCAGGGCAGTAAAGTGGAGATGTTTTGCGACGGAAAACAGCTCATATGTAAAAAGGCCGCAGACCGCTGCGTTTTTTGCGAGGCAGAAACGGAGTTAACCGAATTTCAGGGCCAGTATATATGTGCAACCTGTCTTGAAAAACTCAAAGCAGAATAAACCTCATTCCCCGACATCCGGTGTCGGGGATTTTTTTATCCCTCAGTGAATATATATGATTAACAACACATGTTTTTGCATGAAAAAACAAGATGAGGGGAACAAAATATGGTTTGGTATTCGGCTTCGGCGATTCAGACGGTTGCGGAACTCAAAAGCAACGGTGAAAACGGTCTGACTGATGTGCAGGTAAGAAAACTGCTTGAAAAAAACGGGGAAAACAAGCTTGAAACGGGCAAAAAAGAATCTGTAATAAAGCGTTTTTTCGCACAGTTTGCGGATTTCAGCGTAATGATTCTGTTGGTTGCGTGTGTTATATCGTTTTTAACGGGATTTATTGAAGGCAAGGGAGATTTTGTTGAGCCGATTGTGATTCTTGCAATCGTTATTCTCAATGCGGCAATCGGAGTTTTTCAGGAGCAGAGGGCAGAGCGTGCCATTGAGGCACTCAGAAAAATGTCGTCGCCGTCGGCAAACGTTATCCGTTCGGGTAAGATCAAAAAAATCCCGTCATCACAGCTCGTCAAAGGCGACATAATATTTCTCGAAAGCGGCGATATGGTGCCTGCGGATGCAAGGCTGATAACCTCAAATGCCTTGAAAGTGCAGGAAAGTGCACTGACGGGAGAATCCGAGCCGTGCGAAAAGGATGCAGATGTGATTTGCTCATCCGACTGTCCGATTGCCGAACGGAAAAATACGGTTTTTTCTTCAACAACGGTAATGGCAGGTAACTGCAAGGCGATTGTGACGGAAACGGGCATGGATACTCAGGTCGGAAAAATCGCACATCTTCTCACAGAAGAAAAGGCACCCATGACTCCGTTGCAGCAGAGATTGGGGAAAATCGGCAAGATGTTGGGCGTTGGTGCATTGGCAATCTGTGCGGTTGTATTTATTCTCGGTGTTGTACGCAGAAGCGGAATTCTCGATTCGTTCATGCTTTCCGTCAGCCTTGCCGTTGCGGCAATTCCCGAGGGTCTGCCTGCGATTGTGACGATAGTGCTTTCCATGGGTGTTCAGCGAATGGCAAAAAGCAATGCGATTATCCGTCATCTGCCTGCGGTTGAAACTCTCGGTGCGGCAACGGTTATCTGTTCCGATAAAACAGGAACGCTGACACAGAACAAAATGAGCGTAACCCGGATAAGAACGGTTTCGGGAGAGGTTAAATCCGACAGCAGGGGCGGCAGAGAAATTCTGCTGATGGGTGCACTGTGCAACAATTCAAAGGCGGTCAGAAAGGGAAAAAATCTGTCTTTTTCGGGAGACCCGACGGAAACTGCGATTTTTGCTGC
Source organism: Acutalibacteraceae bacterium (assembly GCA_045542715.1). Lineage (GTDB taxonomy): Bacteria > Bacillota > Clostridia > Oscillospirales > Acutalibacteraceae > CAG-177. The sequence continues at coordinate 21,958 of JAZQLN010000035.1, read as the reverse complement.
CGCCCACGGTGCAGGCGAGAACGTCATGCGTTTTGATAAAGATTATCCGAGGCTGCATGAAAATCCGTTTTCAAGCGAAACAAAATTTATGTCAACCCTGAATTCTTTTTCGGGCAGATACAGGCTGATTGTAAAGGGTGCTCCCGATGTTGTGCTGACAAAATGCAACAGGGTTGATATCGACGGCTCGGCTTCATCAATGACCGAGGGATACAGAAAAAGGATACTTGCTCATAACGAACAGATGGCAGGCGAGGCACTGCGTGTGATTGCGGTTGCGTACCGTGATGCGGAAAACAAAGACGATATAAGCGAAGATAAGCTGATATTTGCGGGGCTAATCGGAATGATTGACCCACCGAGACCTGAGGCGGCAAGGGCGGTTGAAATCTGCAAGAGGGCAGGGATAACTCCGGTTATGATTACGGGCGACCACATCGTAACGGCTTGTGCGGTTGCGAAAAAGCTCGGTATTCTTGAAGAAAACTCAACCGCGATGACGGGTGCACAACTCGATTCGCTCAGCGATGACGGATTGTCGGAAACGATTGAAAACTGCAGAGTTTTTGCGAGAGTCAGCCCCGAACACAAGGTGAGAATTGTCAAGGCATTCCGTTCAAGGGGAGAAATAGTTGCCATGACGGGCGACGGTGTTAACGATGCGCCTGCACTCAAAGCGGCGGATATCGGATGTGCCATGGGTAAAACAGGCACGGATGTTGCCAAAAATGCAGCAGATATGATTCTGACCGACGATAATTTTGCAACCATCGTGAAAGCCGTTGAGCAGGGAAGAGGCATTTATGACAACATAAAAAAGGCGGTACATTTTCTTCTCGGAACGAATATAGGCGAAATTCTTGCGGTTTTTGCCGCTTCACTCCTCGGATTTGCGCCGCCGCTGATACCGATTCAGCTTTTGTGGGTGAATCTTGTAACGGATTCTTTGCCTGCAATGGCGTTGGGTACGGAGAAAAACGAAAAAGATATTATGCTCCGAAAACCGCTTTCACCGTCAAAGGGATTTTTCTCTGACGGTCTGTGGCTGGACATAACCATAGAAGGTATGCTTGTCGGTACACTCACTCTGCTTGCGTATTCAATCGGATTCTATATGTTCGGAACAAACAATTCTCTGCTTCTCGGAAGAACAATGGCATTCTGTACCCTGAGCTTCTGCGAGATTGCCCATGCGGTCAATACGAGGTCAAATCAGCCTCTTTTCAAAGCAGGAATATTCTCAAACAGAATGATGAATCTTGCCGTTGCGGTCTGTGCAGTTTTTCAGTGTGCGGTTGTGGTTATCCCGAAGCTTGCGGAGATTTTCGGAGTTATTCCGCTGACGGGCACACAATGGCTGATTGTTGCGGGTCTGTCGCTTGTTCCGCTGTTAGTCGGTGAAACGGGAAAAACCGCCTGTTCATTGAACAAGCGGTCCTGATTATTTAAGCAAAGAGCTTTGATTTAAAATTTGTGTGTTATAAAGGAAAAGAACATCGCAGTTTTCGAAATCCACGAAATTATCAAGAATCTGCGATGACATATATCGGATATCAACAAGAGTAATTTTGCTGTAACCCGAAAGAAGAAGGGGAGCGAGTGATGAGCCGAAGGAATCGCGGAAAATCACAAGCTCTCTTTTTTCTGCTGCATAGGGATTTTCTGCGGTGATAAGAGCTGTTGCACCCGAAAGGAAAACATCGTAGCGGTCATTTCCGCTGAGCTTTGATTTGTTATAAACACCCATATAGCTCTCGTTTTTTTCGATATCCGTAACCTTGGCATTGAGCGTTACCTCATCTGTCAGAGCAATGATTTCATCAGCCTCCCAACCGAAGGCAAGTCTTGAAGCGTAAACGCCTTCAAAATCCGCAAGCTTTTCTGCGGTATATTCATCAGCCGTCTTGGCATCAAATCCCATTTTTTCGCTCAGACGCTTCACAACGGAATCAAGCTTTTCCTGCTTCCAGTGGGAGTCGGTTTTGTAATAGCTGTCAATGCCGAGACAGTCAAAAATGCTGATATACTCAATGTTTTCAATCCCGGAGGTGAAGATATCAAGCATTCTGCCGTAATCCATGGCAGGATAACCGTTGCTTTCGGCCAAATAATAATTCTTATCGGGAATAACCGAGCAGAAAACCCTTGTGTTTTTGCCTTCAAGATATTTTTTATAAAGGGCATTCAGCTTTTCAGCAGCTTTTGCAACGGAATTTTCGTTGAGAGAAGTCTGCAATTCGGAAATATGGCCGTCGGCAAGATAAATTCCGCCGTTATCCTTCTGACCGAAAAGCCTGAGTCTTATTGCGGCATTCACTGCACGGAAACCGTCACGCAGAGGAAACTGGTCTGTTACGAAATCCTCGATGCCGTCAAAATACGATTTATCCATAACACCCTTAACCGAGAATTCGGGAAGCTGAGCAGCTTTGCGGCGTTCGGAAATAAGGATATCAACAGGTTCTTTTAAAAAGCAGGCTGTGCCGGGAATGAGCACAAATGCCGCAAAAAGAACAATGCAGATTATATTTTTGATTTTCTTCAAAGCGGCACCTCCTTTTAAAATCTGAAGTATAAGAACGGATTGTATGAGCCGTCAATGAGATAAGCGGTGACGGCGACGAACAACGCAACAACTGCAACAGGTTCGAGGATTGTAAGAATCTTTGAGCCTGTTTTTGTGGAATTTATCTTTTCTGCAAGAGTTTTGACGGCGGGAGTTGAGCCGATTATACCGACAATAAACAGAACTGCATAACTCTTGAGATAATAGAGTGCTGTGCCGTTGAAGAGGGGATAAGAGGGAGTGAACATACCCTTTAGGTCGAAAATTGCACCGTCAACACCGTTTGCGTTGAAGATAACAAAGCCTACGAGTACAGCAAAAATCAGGTAGATATGACCGACAAAAGCAGGTGCCTTTTCCTTGATTTTCTTGGGGAAGGATTTTTCAATCAGCAGAAGTGCGGCGAAATAAAGACCCCATATGATGAATGTCCAGTCCGCACCGTGCCAGAATCCCGTGAGAAACCAGACGGTCAGAATGTTGAAGAAATGGCGGAATCTGCCGACTCTGTTTCCGCCCATGGGGATATAAACATAATCCCTGAACCAGCTTCCGAGAGAGATGTGCCATCTTCTCCAGAATTCGGTAACGGATTTTGATGCAAAGGGATGGCGGAAATTTTCCATGAAGGTGAATCCCATGATTTTGCCGAGACCGATTGCCATATCGCTGTAACCGGAGAAGTCAAAATAGACCTGAAGGGAATAAGCAACGGCATAAATCCAGAAGAACAGAGTTGATTTTTCGTCGGATGCTCTGAATGTTTCGCAAAGAGTGCCGAATGAGTTGGCAAGCAGGATTTTTTTGCCGAGGCCGATGGCAAATCTGCGTATGCCGTATGAAACACCCTCAAGAGTGTGCTTTCGGTGACTTAAATCATGCTCGATATCGGTGTAGCGAACAATCGGACCTGCAACAAGCTGAGGAAAAAGCGAAACATAGAGTGCAAGGCGGAGAATATTCTTCTGAACGGGTGCATCGCCTCTGTAAACATCGATGTTATAGCTGATTGCCTGGAATGTGAAGAAGCTTATACCGATGGGCAGGGCAATGCCGAGCAGACCGAGCTTTGTTCCGAAAACGGAATTGACCGTTGAAAGGAAAAAGTCGGTATATTTAAAGAATATAAGTGCGGAAAGAATGACCGCAACGGAAATTCCCAAGGATATTTTTCTTGCCGTTCCCTGAAGTTTATCCGTTATCAGACCGAAAATATAGCTTGCCGTGATAACCGCAAGCATCAGAATAAGATATTTTGGCTCGCCGTAGAAATAGAAAAACAGGCTTGATATCAGAAGCCAGATGTTTTTAGCCTTTGCGGGCAACAGAAAATAAACACCTAAGACTATCGGCAGAAACAAAAATAAAAATGTCATGCTTGAAAAAAGCATTGTATTCTCCTTTAAAAAAAGGACAGCCTCGGGGGCTGTCCCTGCGTTGTTTTGAAATTAACCAAGCATAATGCCGTCTTCAGCGGGGATTTCTTCGCCGTCAAAAGCGGGCATATCAGCGGGAACATCCATATCCATAACGCCGTCAGCGGGGATATCTTCCTGAACTTCGCCTGCCTTCTCAAGAGGAGCACCGACTTCGCCGCCCTGTGAAGCTGCAACTGCAGCAAACTGAGCACAAACATCGTCAACGAGTTCTTCCTGAGCCATAACCATCATGATTGTGTCGCCGCAGTTAACAACGGAAACTTTTTCCGCTGCAACGCACATCCACTTTCTGTAGTTAACGCCTTCAAGAATTTCAGCTTTGAGAGCTTCGATATCTGCGTCAGCCTTAACCTTGACAAGGCACATTGAGTAGGGGATTGAACCGATCATGGGCTCTGAGAAAACTGCTCTTTCGATTGAATCTGTTGAAGCAACGCCGAGGTAGTAGTTAGCTGCATCAACGTCAGCAAGGTCGATTTCCGTGGGGTCCATAAGCATCATTTCGATGGTTGAAGTGCCTGCATAAATCTGAGCTGCGATTTCTTCAAGAGTGCCTGTGAGATTAACGTTGAGGGGATTGTTTTCCTCGCCGTTTTCTTTACCGCCGCAAGCTGCGAAAGCAAAAATCATTGAGAATGCGAGAAGAATGCAAAGAATTTTTTTCATTTTGGTTACTCCTTAAAATTTATTATTACCGAACGAATTGCAGAATATCATATAAATTTAGATTAGAAATGATATTTATGTGAACATTATATTAATTAAAGCTCAATCTTCCAGTATGCAACGTTCAGTCTTTCCCAAGTATAGCAGAGATGAAGTGCACCGTCAAGCCAGTGAATTGAAGGATATGAAAATTCGCTGTCGATTTTTTCCTCTTCAAGGGTAAGGATTGTTTCCCAAGTTATGCCATTATCAGATGATTTCTGAAGAGTCAGCGGTGAGCGTTCGCCCCAGTTTTCGCTTACGGGATTTGAGAGAAGATAAAGGCAGCCGTCGGGAGTTTTAACAACATCGAGACCGCTGTTGTTATTGGGCAAATCCGTGGGATAAGCCTGACACCATGTTTGACCGTAATCTTCGGAATCGCTTCTGTATGCCTTGCCGACTGCCGTTCTTGTGAGCATATGAACCTTGCCGGGTGCGGATTCCCAGAGAGTGGGCTGAATCATGGGAGTGGCGTTCGATGTGAAATGATTGAGGCTGTTGAGAATAGGTGCGGTTCGCTCTGTTTTGATTTTTGCACCCTTGCTCCATGTGAGACCGTCATCAAAGGAGATGTCAACAAAGCAGTTCCAGCCTCTGATTTCGCTCGATGCGGGAGCAAGAATTCTTCCGTCGGAAAGACGGATGCACTTGTTTTTAACAGGACCTCTGCCACCGCTTCTGTCACCCTCAACAAGCTCTTTGGGAGTGCTGAAGGTTTCGCCGCCGTCGGTTGAGATGCTGAAAAATGTTCTCCATGAATAAATATGTTTGCCGACCTTGAAATAAAGAATGATTTCTCCGTTTTCACGCAGGAAAAGAACGGGGTTCCAATGGGGAAGGTTCTTGCGGTAGCTGACGGATTTGGGAGTGCCCCAGCCGTCTGCGGTTCGTTTGCAGTACCAGATATCAACGTCATCCGTGCCTTCCTTGACTCCGCCGAACCATGCACAGATAACACTGCCGTCGGGCAGAGGAAGAACGGAAGAGGCATGAGCATTTTTGGTGGGCAGGGAATCGCATACAAATTCTTTTAATGTTTTCATTTTTTGTTCCTCACAGTTCAAATTCAGACGGGTCTGCTTTTTCGATAAGAAGTTTTTTCATAGGTCTGCGTTTCAGAGGGTCATAGGAATATTTCATGCATTTTGAATCGGGTTCAACAATACCCTTTTTAATGCACAAAACCGATTCTTCGTCGGGAGAAAGTCTGCCGTGCTTGCAGTATTTGCAGGCAGGCGGATATTTTTTCTTTTCAAGAAGCTTGCTTTTCATCAATTCAACTCCTTTACTGTTGAATGATAACACATTTTGCGGTTATTATCAAGGTCAAAAATGAGAAGCAATGATAAAAACAGCAGAGAAACGGCGGAAACAGGCGAAAATGACCACAAAACAATGTTTTCGGAAACGGAAAGAAATACCGTGCTTTCAACGGGAAAGAAATGCAGAACGGTTTTGCATACAAGAAAAGACAGAACGGAATAGATTATTCTGAAAATGAAGAAATTCAAAACATCAATTCTGAAATCCGTAACCGCAAAAATCTGCAGATGAACACACAGACCTCCGAATCCGCAGAAAGCTGCAATAAGCGGAAGAGACAGCCTGCCCGATGCATAAAAACAGCCGTTTGTAATTTCAAGCAGACAGGAGATAACAGAGAAAACGGCGGTGTCTGCAACGAGTTTTCTGCATACGGAAAGAATTCCCGAAAAAAGGCAGATAAATCCGCAGGCGGCGAGCATGGCATTTGTGCCCGAGCTGACACTGCTGACAAGTGCCGACGAGAAAGGAATAATCTTTTGTGATGGTCGGAATGATGCTTCCGATTCGGGCATAAAACGGGTAAGCAATGCGGCAATCAGCGATGATATGCACAGCGAAAAAAGCAATATTCTGCCTGATTGACGGGAGTTGAGCATAATGCTTCCCACGGCATGGACAGCAAAGCCCATTCCCGGATTTATGCAGAAGAAAAGCAGCCTTGATGCCTGAGCAGACGAGATGATTTCCGCTTTGTAAAGCGAATCCGCAGATTTTGCACCCGAAAGATATCCGCCGAGCTGTCCGATTATCATTGCGGGCAGGCATTCGGCAGGCAGACGGAAAAGCTTTTGCATAACCGGTTCTGCAATCCGTCTGATTATCTTCGGAAGATGTCCCGACCCTGCAAGTGACGAGGAAACAAGAAACGGAAACATAGACGGAATAACAATGTTTCCGCATTTCAGGAGTCCGTCGGCAAACCCCTGAGAAAATTCCTCGGTAAACATAAACAAAATTCCGAAAAGTAAAAATCCCGATAAAAGGGGTAAAAATCCGTTTTTCTTCAATTGACACACCTCTTTATAGAGAGATATGTTCTTTTTGCTGTATTTATCACATAGATTTTATAAGAAAGCGGTGATGTAAATGAGAAAAAGAAATTGCAGGAGAGAAAGAATAATTGACTCCGTTTCCGATATTCTGGATTTGCCCGTGGATTCCGTTTCGGGATATGCACACATTGAAATGAACGGCAACAAAGAAATAATAATCGAAGGGTGTCAGGGAGTGCTTGAATACGGCGACACGGTGATAGCAATCAATACGGGCAGACTCACCGTCAGAATTTGCGGATGTGACATGAGCATAGTTTCAATGCAGGGCGGTCAGGCGGTTATAAAGGGAATAATAACGGGAATTGAATACTGCAATTAGGAGAATTTTATGTTTATTATAAAGCTGCTGCGTTTTATTTTCGGATATGTCAGCTTTACGGCGAAGGGCGGATTTTCCGAAAGATTCATAAATCTGTGCCGCATAAACAATGTCCTTTTATGGGAGCTTAAGAGCACAAATTCCGTTCTTACCGCCTGCACAGACTGTTCGGGATACAAAAAAATCCGTACCGTTGCCCGAAAATCGGGAATGAAGGTACGGCTCAAAAAGAAACACGGACTGCCGTTTTTTCTTAACCGTCACAGCAGGCGGGCAGGCGTGATTGTGGGAATTGCGTTAGGGGTTGCGGTTTTGCTGATTCTTTCAACAAGGATATGGAGCATCGATGTGACGGGCAACGTGAGAGTGCCTGCGGAGAGGATAACGGCGGTTTTTGAAGAGCTGGGAGTCAGAAAAGGTGTGCCGTCGGCACGGATTGATATAAAATCAACCGAGATTGAGGCTCTTCGCAGAATGCCCGAAATATCGTGGCTTAATATCAATATATCGGGCTGTGCTGCGAGGATAGAGGTGCGTGAAACCGTTGAAGTGCCCGAAATCGATGATAACGGCATACCCACGGATATCGTTGCCTCCCGTGACGGTCAGATAGTCATTCTCCGGCCCTTCAGCGGTACAAGTGAGCAGAAAATCGGCAATGCGGTGCTCAAAGGAGACCCTCTTATCAGCGGAATTGTTGAAAACAAGGATCTGACGGTCAGCTTCTGCCGTGCCAAGGGATATGTTGTTGCAAGAACGGACCGCAGCATACGGACACAGTGTGAGAAAAAAATAAAAGTCCGCCGGAAGGCAGACGAAAAGAAAAGCTACATACTGAATTTCCTGTTTTTCGATATTCCGCTTGGCAAGGTGAATACGAAGAACGCATATCCTGAAAAAAGAGGGATTTTAATTAACGGAGTAACTCTGCCCGTAGGATTTACGGTGTGCAGAGAAACGGTTTTTGAGGAATCCGAAATAACGCTGACCGAAAATCAGATGAGGCTTACGGCGTATTCGGATTTTTTTGAAAAATGTGCCGAGGAATTCAGATATATGAAGGTTGAAGAAGTAGAGATAACAGAAAAAAACACCGACGGCAGTCTGACCGTCAGCGGAAATTTTGTTTGTCTTGAAAATATCGGAAAAGAAATTCCGATGGATATTGAAGAAACATCTCAGTGATAAAACAAAAAACCGCACTCAATCGAGTGCGGTCATTTCATTCAAAATCAGTCGCTTGTATAAGCAAGAAGAGCAATCTGACGTGCACGCTTGATAGCTGTTGTGAGCTCGCGCTGATGCTTTGCGCAAGTACCTGTTACACGGCGGGGAAGGATCTTTGCTCTGTCTGAAGTGAACTTGTTGAGTCTGTTAACATCCTTGTAATCGATGCATTCAACTTTATCTACACAGAAAGCACAAACCTTTCTGCGGCCCTTTTTGTTGGGTCTTCTTTCGCTTCTGTCGTAAGCCATGGATTAAACCTCCTTTTCAGTTTCAGTTTGATGCGACCTTAAAACGGAAGGTCGTCTTCGGGAATTTCCTTGAAATCACCTGCATCTGCAGTTGAATATGAGGGAGCAGGCTGAGCGTTCATGAAGCTGTCGTCACGGTTGAATGAGCCTGTGCCCGATTCAGCCTTTGAACCGCAGAAGCTTACGTTATCTGCAACGAGTTCAACAGCCTTTCTCTTGTTGCCGTTCTTATCCTCATAAGTTCTTGTCTGGATGTAGCCCTGAATAGCAATCATTGAGCCCTTGCGGAAATATTTGCAAACAAAATCCGCTGTCTGACGCCATGCGATAACATCGATGAAATCGGTCTGGCGGTCTTCGCCTGAACGGGCAAAACGTCTGTCTACGGCTACTGCAAATGAAGTAACGGAAGTTCCGTTTCCTGTAGTGCGAAGCTCGGGGTCTGCAACGAGTCTGCCCATAATTACGGCACAGTTAACCATTTTGCATCCTCCTTAGTTCTTCTTAACAATGAGTGAGCGAAGTACACCGTCTGTAATCTTTACAACACGGTCAAGCTCTGCGGGAAATTCGGGAGCAGCCTGATAGTTGAAGAGAACGTAGTAACCCTCTGCTTCGTCGTTGATAAGGTATGCGAGCTTGCGCTTACCCCATTCATCAACGCTCTCAAGAGTGCCGTTAGCTTCGATCATAGCCTTGAATTTCTCCATGAGAGGCTGAACAGCTTCTTCGCCGTTGGCAACTGAAAAAACCATCATTGTCTCATAGCTGATGTTTGCTGACATTCTTAAAGCACCTCCTTCTGGTCTTTGGCCACGGTGCATCCGTGGCAAGGAATAAAATTCGTTTTAATCCTGTTGCTACCGCAACGGGTTATTATTTTATCAAAATAAACGAGGAATGTCAAGTGTTTTTCTTTGTGCAATCAGACAATTAATGAGAAGATAAGGCATAAAAATCCGTAAATCTTCTCAAAAAGCTTAATCGGCAGGGTTATAGAATGTGAGATTGCTGCTCTTGCGGCAGTCACTCTAAGGAATACCGGATGTTGCAGTCATAAAAGCATCTCCAAAATTTTGGATATTATAATTCCAAAACACGCATATGCCAAATAATAGTTTGGGTCTTGATAACAGACAGACATAAATGTATAATATAAACAGATATGAAATATGCGAGGTGAATTCCGTGAACGAAAAAATGCCTTATCTGCGAAAAAAATCAATGAGTCTGCCCGTTACTCCGGGTGTGTATCTTATGAAAAACAAAAAGGGCGAAATAATCTATGTGGGCAAGGCGAAGGCACTCAAAAACCGTGTCAGCACCTATTTCGGCTCGCAGAATAACCACGGCATCAAGGTGCGCAAAATGGTTGAAAACGTTGACGATTTCGACTATATCATGTGCGACAGCGAGTTTGAAGCACTCATTCTTGAATGCTCGCTCATAAAGCAGCACAGTCCCAAATATAACATCCTTCTTAAGGATGACAAGGGTTATCACTATATCAAAATCACAAAAAACGGCTGGAAAAATATTCTTGCGGTTAAGCAGAGGCTTGATGATGATGCCGAATATATCGGACCGTATACCAATTCTTACGGCATAACAAATGCCATAGATTCTGCCAAAAAGATATTTTTGCTTCCGCGGTGCACAAAGGTTTTTCCGAGGGATTACAACAAGAGCAGGCCATGCCTTAATTTCTTTATCGGTCAGTGTTCCGCACCGTGTGCAGGCAAAACAACCGCCGAAGCTCACGAGGAAGCAATAAATCAGGCACTCGATTTTATTGTAAACGGGTCGGGTAAGGTCATTGACAGCCTTACGGAAAAAATGCTTGAGGCATCGGAAAATCTTGAGTTTGAAAAAGCCGCAAAAATCCGTGATAAAATCAACGCAATCAAAAAAGTCAACGAAAAGCAGAAGGTTGTTGCCGCATCGGTTGAGGAGCAGGATGTTTTTGCCGTTGTATGCTCAGACGAAAAGGCGTGTCTTTCGGTTATCCGTTACAGAGATTCGAGGCTCTATGATACGGAGCATTTTATCTTTGATTTTCCTGAAAACCTGCCCGATGCAAGGCATGAGTTAATCAGAAGCTATTATTCCATGAGGGATTTTGTGCCCGGAAGAATAGCCGTTGACGGCGAAGTGAGTGACAGCGAGCTTCTTTGCGAATGGCTGACTTCTCTTGCCGAAAGAAAGGTTTCAATCGTTATTCCGCAGAGGGGAGAGCAGCATTCGCTTGTTGAGATGTGCCGTTCAAATGCCGCACAGAAGCTTGCGATTTACCTAGGCAAAACGGGAAAGGCAACCGCCGCATTGGACGAGCTGGGCACTCTTCTCGGTCTCAGATCTCCTCCGCAGTTTATCGAATCCTACGATATTTCACACACTGCGGGCAGCGAAAATGTTGCGGGCATGGTTGTTTTCAAGGGCGGATTGCCTTATAAAAAAGCCTACCGCAGATTTTCGATAAAAGGCTTTTCCGGTCAGGATGACTACGCATCCATGGCAGAGGTTATCGAGCGAAGAATTCTGAGGTACTTTGAAGAAAAAGATACGGGAGAAGGCTTCGGCAGACTGCCCGACCTCATTCTGCTTGACGGCGGTCAGGGTCAGGTCAATGCCGTGAAACCCGTGCTTGAAAAATACGGTCTCGATATTCCGCTTTTCGGCATGGTCAAGGATTCCCACCACAAAACCCGTGCCATTGCCTGCTCGGGCGATGAGCTTTCTCTGACCTCAAAACGCTCCGCATTCACTCTTGTTTCAACCATTCAGGAGGAGGTGCACCGCTTTGCAATCGAATATCACAGAAACCGCAGAAAGAAATCTGCCCTTTCTTCAACTCTCACATCTATTGACGGCATCGGAGAAAGCCGATGCAAGGCACTGCTCAAGCACTTTAAAACCGTAAAAGCCGTGTCCGAAGCAACGGAAGAAGAGCTTGCGGCGGTCAAGGGAATGAATAAAAATGCCGCAAAGGCGGTTTTTGAAGCGTTTCATGGTCAAAATACAGATAAAGAAGAATAAAAAATACAGTTTTTTACTGTTTTGTCAACTTTTTACTTGACATTACAATATATTTAGTGCGATAATAAATTGATTATAAACTCCTCGGAGGATACCCAAATGAGAGTAATCACAGGTTCGGCAAGAGGTATGGTGCTCAGAACCCTTGAGGGCAACGATGTCAGACCCACTACCGACAAAGTTAAAGAAGCGCTTTTCAGTGCAATTCAGTTTGAAATTGAGGGCAGACGGATTCTTGATTTGTTTGCAGGCTCGGGTCAGCTCGGAATTGAAGCACTCAGCAGAGGTGCCGAAAGTGCGGTTTTTGTTGATTCCGATAAAAACGCAGTTAAAATCGTTAAAGAAAATCTTGCAAAAACAAAGCTCGATTTCAAGGCAACCGTTGCTCAGACGGATTCCATAGCCTTCATTACAATGACAGACAGAATTTTTGACATAGCTTTTCTTGACCCTCCCTATGAAACGGGTCTGCTTCAGAAGGCACTTTCAAAAATCAGCGATAACATCGCCGAGGGCGGAATGGTAATCTGCGAGCATCCGTTCAAGGAAGAGCTTGCCGAGGAATACGGCGACCTCAGAAAATCCAAGGAATATAAATACAGCAAGGTTGCTGTTACCATTTACCGAAAGAGTTGATTTTATGAAAACGGCAATCTGTCCGGGCAGTTTTGACCCGGTAACAATCGGCCACATCGATATTATCCGCCGTGCCGCAAAGCTTTTCGACAAGGTTATTGTTGTTGTTATGATAAACTATCATAAGCCTGCAGGGTATTTCACGGTTGAAGAGAGGGTTGAGCTTCTCAAACGAAGCCTTACCGATACCGATAACATCGAAATCGAAACCTACGGCGGTCTGCTTGCGGAATATGCCGATAAAAAGGGTGCTTGTGCCGTTGTTAAGGGTCTGCGCGCGGTTTCGGACTTTGAATATGAATTCCAGCAGGCATTGACCAACAAAAAGCTCAATCCCGAGCTTGAAACGGTTTTCCTGACTGCGAATGCGGAAAATATGTATCTTTCATCAAGCGTTGTTAAGCAGGTTTGCGAATTCGGCGGAGATATAAGCGAGTTTGTTCCTGCACAGGTGTGCGATGACATAATAAAAAGAATTAAAGAAAGGAACAGGATTTCGAAATGAATATTGAGAATTTACTTGACCAGATTGAAGATATTCTTGAAGCGGGTTCAAAATCTCCCTTTTCAAGCAAAATCGGCGTTGATGCAAATGCAATCAGAACTGCTATTGAGGATATAAGACTCAACCTTCCCAATGAAATCACACAGGCAAGAGCTATTGTTGCCGACAGAAATAATATTCTCATCAAGGCAAAGGATGAGGCTGTTAACGCAGTAACAAGCGCACAGGAAAAGTCACGCGCACTTATTTCCTCTGCAGAAGACAAGGTAAGAACTCTTGTTCTCAAAACAGAGGATTATTCAAAGAACAAGATTGCCGAAGCTGAAGCACAGGCAAAGCAGATTGTAAACACAGCTAACGAAGACGCAAAAATCATCAGAGCAAACGCACAGCTTGAAGCAGCAGCTATGGTTGACAGCAGCGAAATCGTTATCCAGTCCAAGGCAACTGCAGAAGCTATTGCAAAGGCTGCACAGGATGAGGCAGCTTCAACAATCGCAGGCGCAAAGGCACAGGCTGAAAACATCGTAAGCGCCGCAACAGAGCAGGCTGAAAGAACAATCGAGGATGCAAGACAGCGTTCCGATGAAGCTATCGATAAGGCTAACAAGTGGTCAGCTGAAATCAGAATCGCAGCAGGCGATTTCATTGAGGATATCATGAAAACCGCTGATGAAGCAATTGCCAACAGCCTTGCTGAAGTTCAGAATGCACGCAACAACATCAGAAACGTAACAGGCAAAATTGAGCCTCCTGTAGTAACAGAATAATAAATAAAGCCCCCTGCCAAAACAGGGGGCATAAATCTGCAATCAATCTTCAATTTCATCTGCAACTGCGGAATCGGAACAGAGAATATCATATGCTTTTTTCATGATTTCATCTTTTCTGTAGCTGTTGCGGTAATAGAGAATCAGTTTCTTCTCATCTGCAGAAAGAGTGTTTATAACACCGTCGCCTATTTCTTCAATTTCGGGCGAAGCGATAAGCAGATTTCTTGAAATTTCGCTGTCATTGCTGTCGATGAACGGTTCAAAAAGTGCATCAAGGGATATGCCATAAAAAGCCGAAAGCTGGAGAACTTTGTCGAGTTCCGGAAATCTTATTGTTTCATATTTGCTGTAGGTTGAACGTTCAACACCGAGCAAATCGGCAAGATCCTGCTGCTTGTAGCCGTGAGTTTTGCGGTATTTTTTCAGCAGATTGCCGAATTCCTTGGGTGAAAATCCTTTAAAACTTCTCATCATATCCCCTCCGTTTCCGTTTACTCAAAGTATACAATACAGAAATATCATTTTCAGTTAATGTGACTAATCGTCACGAATTTAAGGAGAACAGAACATGAAAAGCAATGTTTTTGCAAACACAAAGTATTTCATAATCGATATGGACGGAACCTTCTATCTTGACGGTAACATTATTGAGGGTTCGATTGATTTCATTGAAAAAGTCCGTGAAAGCGGAAGAGATTTTTATTTCTTCACAAATAACTCATCAAACAACGTTGAGGTATGCCGTGCAAAGCTTGAAAAAATGGGATTCCCCGTTGATGAAAACAGGGTCATCATTTCATCGCACGTTGCGGCGGATTATCTTAACAGAAACTATGCAGGCAAAAAGGTTTTCCTTCTCGGAAACGAGCGTCTGACGGGTGATTTTGAGAAGTCGGGCATCAATCTTGTTGCCGAGGACCCCGATATCGTTGTGCTCGGATTTGACACAACTCTCACTTATCAGAAAATGTGGGATGCTGTTAAATATATCGACAAGGGTGCGGTTTATCTTGCAACCCATCCCGACCTCAACTGCCCGACGGCTGACGGTTATATGCCAGACACAGGCTCGATGATTGAGCTTTTCGCCGCATCAACAGGCAAAAGACCCGTTGTTCTCGGCAAACCCATGACTGCAACCGTTGATTACATCACAAATATGCTCGGCTGTGAGAGAGATGAGCTTGCATTTGTCGGCGACAGACTTGCAACGGATATTGCAATCGGTGCAAACCACGGCATTCCGTGTGCTCTTGTTTACAGCGGAGTAACAACTCCCGAAGAATATGAAAATCAGGATATCAAAGCAAGCGTTGCGGTTGAAAACCTCAAAGCACTTGCCGAGTATCTTTAATATAGATAGAGCATAAAAATGTCAGTTCGAAACCTTCCTGACAGACACCTGCTCGGTGTCGAACAAAACTAAAGGCGCTGCACGGCAGCAAAGGAGCAAAAAATGAATAACAAAAAAATCATGAATCTCGTTCTCGGAGCGATGATTGCGGCAATCTATGCCGCGGCAACCTACCTCAGTTCCGTTTTCGGAATTGCTTACGGACCCATTCAGTTCAGATTTTCGGAGGCATTGACCGTTCTTTCTGTGCTGACTCCCGCGGCAATGCCGGGTCTGACAATCGGCTGTGTTATCGGAAATCTTGCAAGCCCGTTCGGAATATGGGATATAGTTTTCGGTTCGCTGGCAACCCTGCTTGCGGCGATAACGGCAAGGGCATTGAGAAATGTTAAAATAAAAAGTTTGCCGTTGCTATCGATTATTATGCCCGTTATTTTCAACGCAATCATAGTCGGAGCGGAAATAGTTTTTCTTCTGCCCGGCGGAGAAGCAAGTTTTTCGGCATTTCTGATAGCTGCCCTTGAGGTCGGTGCAGGTGAATTGGCGGTTTGTCTTATCGGAGGAATTCCGCTGTATTACGGACTAAACAAGACGGGAATATTTAAATAATGTTTTATATAAGAAGCTGTAAAAAACGAATGTTTTTTACGGCTTTTTTTTACATCCCCTTTTTGTTGGGAAATAAACAAAACTTTAACAAAACACTTGTATTATTTATATCTGAATGTGTGATATAATCATCACGGAGGTGTTTTTATGGCAAAGATTCTTATAGTCGAAGATAATCGGGATTTCAACAGGGCGGTTTCAACCTATCTGTCTCAATACGGACACAATATTTTCAGCAGTTACAACGCAAACGAGGCATATGATGTTCTTTACGAAAATCAGATAGACCTGATTATTTCGGATATTATGATGCCCGGTGCGGACGGCTTTGAATTTGCAAGTGCGGTGCGTGAAACTAACAAGGAAATCCCAATTCTTTTTGTCACCGCAAAAGATGACTTTGTGTCAAAGCGTATGGGTTACGGCATAGGCATTGACGATTATCTTGTTAAACCCATTGACCTTGATGAGCTTCTGCTTAAAATCGGTGCATTGCTCCGCAGAGCAAAAATTCAGAGCAGCCGTAAGATAATTATAGGCAATCTTATTCTTGATGCCGAGGAACGCACTACCTATTATAACGGTGAAGAAATCCAGCTCACGGTCAGAGAATTCAACATCATATTCAAAATGCTTTCTTATCCCAAAAAAACATTTACCCGTTCGCAGCTTATGGATGAATTCTGGGATGTTGACACCAATTCAAGCACAAGAACGGTTGATGTTTATATGACAAAGCTCCGCGAAAAATTCTCGGAATGCGATGAGTTTGAAATCGTGACAGTGCACGGACTGGGTTACAAGGCGGTGCTCAGGCAATGAAAAACTTTTTGGTCGGCTTATACAGATTTTTGCTGTTTTTCGCAATAGTTGCGTTTGTTATCACTTGCAATGTGACTCTTTTTCTTAAGCTTTTGCAACTTGATACAGGGATTGTTTACACTACCGAGAATGTAAGATTTGCGGCGATATTCACTTTCTATAATTCGGTCTTTCTCGGTGCGATCTTTTCTCTTGTGGATTTTATCAGAAGAAAGATTCTTGTTGACAGACCTATAAGAAAAATTCAGGAATTTACCCAAAAGATTATCCACGGCGATTTTTCAGCAAGGCTCAAGCCTATGCGCATCACTCAATATAACACAACGGTTAAAGACCTGAACGAAATGGCACAGGAGCTTTCAAACGTTGAAACGCTGAAAACCGATTTTGTTTCAAATGTTTCACATGAGCTGAAAACTCCGCTTTCGGTTCTGCAGAATTACGGCGCACTTCTTGAAGAACCCGATTTACCCGAGGAAAAGCGTCTCGAATATGCAAAATCAATCAACAGATGCACAAAGCACCTTTCGGAGCTTATCACAAACATTTTAAAGCTCAACAAACTCGAATCGCAGAATCTCTCTCCGAGCTTTGAGCAGGTAAATATAACCGAAATGCTTTGCGAATGCCTTATCGGATATGAAAGCGAATGGGAGAAAAAGAGCATTGAAATCAATTGTGATATTGAAGATGATGTGTATCTGAACACTTCTCCCGAGCTTCTTCTGATTGTTTTCAGCAATCTTTTTTCAAATGCACTCAAATTCACCCCGAACGGCGGTAAAATAAGCGTAAACCTTAAAAGAAGCGGTAATGATGTTACCGTCAGCGTTTCGGACACGGGATGCGGAATAGATAAGAAAACAATGAAGCATATCTTTGATAAATTCTATCAGGGTGATACTTCGCATTCGGTCAAAGGAAACGGTCTCGGTCTTGCCCTTGTTAAAAGAGTTATTGATATTCTCGGCGGCGAAATTGCCGTTGAAAGCACACCGAATGAAGGAAGTACGTTCACCGTAAAGTTTTTTGAATAACAAAACACAACCCAAATTTCTCTGTTGGAAAAACATTCCAAAACAAGACGAAAAAACAGACAGATATACGATTTTGCACAATCAAAAACGACAGCGATTAACATTCTGTTAACATTTTTCTAACTTATATGCAATATGGTACAGCTAAAATTTATATACAAGCGGTTTTACCGCAAAAAACAAAAGGAGTAAAAGCATGAAGAAATTCAAACGCATTCTCAGCATCGTACTTGCAGTTTCCGTTTTGCTCGGCCTTGCAACAGGCACATTCGCTTATGAAGGAAAGGTCAAGTACAATTCAGGCAGTTACGAAATAACCAAGATTTCGCATCCCGACAAGGGTCTCGGCGAGGTTGACGGCATTGTTGACTATGTCGGCGAAGGAGCTGTTTCCGCAAAGGATAACGGTCAGGGCGACAGAGGTCAGAACTATGCATGGTCAGCCATTGATTACGGCGACTGTGTTTATGTTTCAACAAACTACAATTCGCTCGGCCTTACTCTCGGATTCATGGACAGTGTTCTCGGCAACGATTTTGACCCCGCTGAAATGAACGCAACGCTTGACGTTATGTTTAACGGTCATTTCTATACCGGTGAACCTGACGGCGGAAATACCGGCGGTGTTCTTACAAAAATCAACACCAAAACAAACGAAGTAACCGTTCTTATGAGCAAGTCAACAACAGGCCATAATGTGCAGCTCAGAAACGCTTGTGAATTCAATGACAAGCTTTATTTCTGCGGTTCGGTCAACGGTCTTCCCAAGATTATCGAGGTTGACCCCAACAATAACGATAAGTGCACAATCGTTTATGAAGGCATTAATCAGAAGGATTACTATCAGGCATATCTTCAGGGTATCTGTACGGGCATCAGAGGTCTTTGTGCTTATAAAGATTATCTCATCGTAAGCATGGTAACTCTCGGCGGTGCACAGATTCTTATTTCAGAGAATCCCTCGGCAGGTCAGGAAGCATTCACGGTAATCGCAAATCAGCAGGAGCTCTTTGATTATCCGGCATATCACTTCCCTGACAGCATCTATGGCGGCTCAATCTGGGAAATGGTTGAATATAACGATGACCTTTATGTTTCAATTTGCACGGGTACTCCCGACAACAAGCCCGATGAATACACAATGCAGTCATTTGCACTTGTTAAGGGCGAAATGGGCGAGAGTGCAACAGAATGGACATGGACTCCCGTTATCGGCAACAAAAATGACGGTGCAAAGTATACCTTCGGTATCGACCCCGAAAGAACAAGAGCAGGTGCGGGCGTAATCTATGTTTATAACGATTACCTTTACATCGGCGAATACAACGACGAGGAAATTCCTCTTGAGCACATTCTTTTCAAGGCTGATTTTGAGTTTATGAACAGAAACCTTGAGCAGTCCGTAAGCCTTTACAGAATGGATAAGAACGAAAATATTGAGCTTATCATGGGTGATGCAACCTCAATGTTCCCCGAAGGCGGTAAGTCGGGTCTCGGCTCAGGCTTCGGCAGAAACGAGAATCAGTATATCTGGAGAATGGAAGAATATAACGGCAAGCTTTTTGTCGGAACATTCGATACAAGCAGTCTTCTTGAGCCCATCGGTCAGTTCTCAAACGGCGACCTTCTTTCAATGACTCCCTCAGAATGGGCAAGTCTTATCGGTTACATAAAGACTTTTGTTGAAATTTCAACCGCAGCCGAAGAGAACGAAGTTGAAACACAGTCCGTCAGCGATGAGGATGTGGATGACCTTCAGTATCTCTATGATAAATATTCGGTTGATGAGCTTGCAAAAATGGCATATAACAAGGTTCACGGTAAGGATGCAAAGAGTGCTCCTCAGTCAGAGCTTGCACTTTCAACTCTTATCAAAACGGTTGAAGGCTTCCTTGAAACCGCAGGCTATATGAAGGATGCGGAAAGAGGCTTTGACCTTTACGTAACAGAGGACGGCATCCACTTCGAAACAATCACAACAAACGGCTTCGGCGATCCGTATAACCACGGTCTTCGCACCTTTGCTGCGATGGATGACGGTCTTATGATAGGCACTGCAAATCCTTTCTATGCTTGTCAGGTGTGGATGCTTACAGACGGCAACGAAGCTCCCGAGCAGGATAATTCCTTCTTCGGCATTCTTGAAAATGTTTTCGGAGGTGTGTTCGATTATATAGTTGCCTTCTTTAAGGAATTCGGTCTTGTTTTTGATGCATTGTTCAGATAAAAATTTATAATTAAAGAATCCCGGATCATCACGGTCCGGGATTCTTTGACTGCGGATAAATAAATACTCAAAAATAATTGACAAAACA
Source organism: Acutalibacteraceae bacterium (assembly GCA_045542715.1). Lineage (GTDB taxonomy): Bacteria > Bacillota > Clostridia > Oscillospirales > Acutalibacteraceae > CAG-177. The sequence goes on along the minus strand of JAZQLN010000035.1, from coordinate 1,980 downwards.
AAATATATCTGATAAAATACTAAGGCTGAATAAATACGGAGAGTTGTCCGAGTGGTCGAAGGTGCAGCACTCGAAATGCTGTGTGGGGAAACTCACCTAGGGTTCGAATCCCTAACTCTCCGCCAGAAAAGATACCGCAGTTGATACAATAGTGTCAACTGCGGTATTGTTGTTCGGCTATCTCAAACCCTTGTATATCACTATTTTCAAAAACAAAGCGTTGCATTCGTGGTATATTCTACCCACCGTGCAACGCTTTTTTGTGTTGTTTTCTGCGGTTGTTTCCGAAAGCCTATACAACCATCGTTATACAGTATATAACTGTTGATTTATATGATTTTCGTTATTATATCCACCCTGTAAACCGCACCGAGGGATGAACCGCAGTCCCAGCTTATATGGATAGTGCCCATATCGTCAACACACCTGACTGTTCCTTTGTCACATGCGGTGAGACTTGTGTACGGGTCATCCATATGCACAAGCTCGACTCTTGTTCCGGAAGGATATTTCTCACGCAGCATTGCGAGCGTTTCTTTTGATATTGTTTTCATTTTCTCACCATCCTGATTGCTTTTGAAACAGTCCTCTCATTTGTTGTCAAATCGACGTAAGTTTCCTTTGCATCCGTTATACCTGCCATTGTAAAGCCGTACTTATCAAATGCTGCAAGAATTGTGATGAGTCCGCTGAAATTGCTTGAAATTGAAAACTCGTTTATTTTGTAATAATTCAGGTTTTCGACAATACCTTCTATTTCACGATCCCAAATGATAGGAAAACCCTACTTTATAGACATTTCCTGTTATTCCTAACCCTTTCTGCTCAAAATCACATCCTCTTTGGTGCTTTTATTTCCGTTGTGTCCGTATGTTCCGGTTGCAGATGTGGGATAAACTGTGGTCAAAAAACAACCTCGCAGTCGTTAAATTTTCTCAACACTGGTGGTTGTTTTTTCTTTCTATATCAAAAATTGATCCGCAGTAGACAAAGAAGAGATGTTTTTTCATCGCAACCTGTACGTAGACAGCAAGCAAAACACGGTAGCAATTCTGCAAAGTGTAGAAATACGCAAAATTCTCGAAAGTGCATATTGACTTGTGATATTGGCTACATTGAAGAAAAAGCAGAAATGTGATGTTATCACAGAACAGCAACAAAAGCTGTGATATAATGAAGCCACAAAGAAAAAAGGAGGACGTAAATATGTCTGCTATCAATATCAATAAAAACAATTTTCAAAATGAAGTATTAAATTCCGATAAGAAAGTCCTTCTGGACTTTTGGGCACCATGGTGCGGCCCCTGCCGAATGGTAGTACCGATTGTTGAGGAAATCGCTGATGAGCGCCCCGACATCAAGGTCGGAAAGATCAACGTGGATGAAGAGGTGGAGCTGGCGAGTCAGTTCGGCATTATGAGCATTCCTACTCTGGTGGTAATTGAAAAGGGTAAAATCGTAAATCAGGCAATGGGGGCAAGACCGAAGGAAGCAATCCTCGGTATGTTGTAAGGAGTTCTAAAATGGGATTCTTTGATTTTTTGAGACAACCCGATGTAAATCAGGGCGTAAATGATTATAAAAATTCTACCGGTGCCGTGCTGCTTGACGTGCGCACTCCGGAAGAATACAGCGAAGGTCATATCCCGGAAAGCAAGAACGTTCCGCTGCAAGCACTTGACAATGTAAGGTCTGTCGTGGAAAATAAAGATACGGAGTTGTTTGTTTATTGCTATTCCGGTGCAAGAAGTCGTCAGGCTGCGACGATGCTCGGACAGATGGGATATACTAAGGTTAATAACATCGGCGGTATATCTTCTTATCGCGGAAAGGTGGAACGGTAATTATGAAAGTTGTGATTGTAGGCGGTGTGGCAGGCGGAGCAACCGCCGCCGCACGAATCCGAAGGCTCGATGAAAAGGCAGAGATCGTGGTTTTTGAGCGCTCGGGATACATCTCCTACGCCAACTGCGGACTGCC
>JAZQLN010000034.1:0-49877 GCA_045542715.1 Acutalibacteraceae bacterium | reverse complement strand
AGAACAAACTGCAAGACATCTGCCGCATGATGAGCATTTCTGTTTGTTATAGGAAAGTGTGGGTGTTTTTTCAAAGCTTTCGGGATTGTGGCACCAGATGCACCTGAGGGGACAGCCCTTCACAAAAACGCAGGTGCGGATGCCGTCACCGTCGTGTATACAAAATTTCTGTATGTTGAATATGATTCCGTTCACTTTATGCTCACCAACTTTCTTGTTCAATTATATCACTCTGGCAAACAAAAAAGCAACAGTAAAAACACTGTTGCTTTTGCGTGACTATTGACCGGATTTTGTTAGACAAATTCTTATTTATCAAACTGATTATATCATATTCTTTTTATTTGTTCCACAAAAAAATCCCGGGCATAATTTGATTATTTTTTTATTCCGTGTTATTCTTAATGCAGGAATTTTTGAAAGGATGTGATGCAGATGAAATTTAAAAACGCAGAAGTTTCTGTAATAAAAAGCAAACGTAGAACAATTTCAATTCAGGTAAAACCGAATGAAGTTATCATCCGTGCACCGACGAAAATGAAAGAAAAAGAAATTGAAAAATTTGCGGAATCAAAAAGAAACTGGATTGAAAAGCATCTGCAATCTCTTTCGGAAAAGCAAAAACTTTTTGAAAATATCGAGCCGTATTCAGATGAAGAAATAAAAAGTTTTATCAAAAAAGCAAAGGCAGAAATTCCGAAACGTGTTGAGTTTTATGCCGAGAAAATCGGTGTAACCTATAACAGAATTACAATCCGATGTCAGCACACACGCTGGGGAAGTTGCTCATCAAAAGGCAATCTGAATTTCAACTGTCTGCTTGTTTTGCTTCCCGATGAAATCATCGACAGCGTTATTGTTCATGAGCTTTGCCACAGAAAACAGATGAATCACTCTGCAAAATTCTATGCAGAAATTGAAAAAGTTTATCCCGATTACAAGCGATTCAACGCTTGGTTTAAACAAAACGGAAATAAATATATGAGCCGAATCCCAAAATAAAATCAAGGGGTTCGGCTCTTTTTTATTTGCAACACTAAATTGGCAAGCAAGGCAAACGTGAACACAAACACAAAAAAACATTTGCAATTTATCTCGCTTGTTGGTGAAATATTTTCCCCAAACCTCTCAAAAAGCGGAGAGAAAATTTAAAAATCTTCTCTTCGAGCTACGCCACTGTGGCTTGAAATAATATTTTTTAAAAATTACATTGACATTCACTTGCATTAGTGCTAAATTATAGTTAGCACTAATACAAGAACCTTTTTAAGGAGGCGCTATGGCAAATTTAGAATCAACAAAAAATAAAATACTTCGTGTTTCAACAACGATGTTTCTTGAGGTAGGATATTCAAAAACCTCGCCGCAGATGATTGCCAAGGAGTTGAAAGTTTCAACAGGCAATCTGACTTATTATTATCCCACAAAGGAACACCTTCTTGCGGTGCTCACGGATTTGCTGTGCAAATATCAGTGGAAGATGATAAAGGATGAAGCGGATGACGGTATTAGTTCGCTGCTTGCTCTTTGCTTTGAGCTGATGACAATGGCGGCGGCTTGTGAAGAAAGCGAGGTTGCGAAAGACTTTTTCGTTTCGACTTATCAGAGTCCGAAATGCCTTGAAATTATCCATAACAATGATACTGCTCGTGCAAAAGAGGTTTTTGCGGAATACTGTCCCGATTGGACAGACGAACAGTTCAGAGAAGCGGAAATTCTTGTTGCAGGCATTGAACACGCAACTCTGAATGCCATTGATAAAACCGTACCGCTTGAAACACGTATTTCGGGAGCATTGAATACCATCATGTCAATTTACAATGTGCCCGAAGAAATTCGCAGGATAAAGATTGAAAAAGTTCTTGCAATGGATTACCGTTCAATCGGCAAACGCATTTTCAACGAGTTCAAAGAATACGTTGAGAGAATGCAGAATTCAGAATGATGAACGCAGAACGTAATAAATTATAATTCTGCATTCTGAACTCTGAACTCTGCACTCAGAAACAGCAGAGCGAGGTCAGAGCAAAGCGGATTTTAATGCGAAGCTTAACGTAGCTTTAAAAGAAGCCAACGAAACATATTATTGGTTAAGGCTTTTGCACCAAACAGATTATCTGACAGACAAAGAATATAAAAGTATGGAAACGGATATAGACGAGATAATTGCAATTCTCGTTTCAATATGTAAGAAAACAAACCAAAAGTGAATGCAGAATTCAGAATGATGAATGCAGAACGGAATAAATTATAATTCTGCATTCTGAACTCTGCACTCTGCACTTAATAACCAAGGAGAAAACCTTATGAAAAAGACAAACAAACTCATAAGCATACTGCTTGTATTGGTGATGCTTCTGTCAGTTGCACCGCTCAGCTTTATTACAAGTGTGGCAGCAGAGATAACTCCGACAGAACCGACATTGACAACAGACAAGTATGATGTAAACGGTGACGATACAAAGGATGCGGTTTACGAAATTACAACTGCATCAGAACTCTATTGGTTTGCCGGACTTGTCAACGGCACACTAAGTGGTGTTACGAAGAACAACTCCGCCAATGCCATACTGATGAACAACATCACGGTAAACGAGAATGTGATCGTCGATGGCGCACTGACTACTGACATATCAAATTTGGTTGTGTGGACGGCTATTGGAAAAAGCTTCAGCTCAACTTCTCAATTCAAAGGTCACTTTGACGGTAATAATAAAACCATCAGCGGTCTTTATGTTAATGACACCGTAACTTATAGAGGTTTTGTTGGTTATTTAGGCGGTTCGGTAAAAAATCTGACCATAGCAGATTCTTACTTTTACAGTACAAACACTTCCCTTGGTGCTATTGCGGGAAGTGCTGCTTCCGGAAGCAGCATTGAAAACTGTAAACTAACAGGAAGCATTGTAAGCGGCAAAGGTTCGGTCGGTGGCATCGTCGGTTACGTTGCAGCCGGTGTAACTTTGACGAATTGTTATGTATCTGAAAGCAAAATATCGGGTACTGCTGATAAGATAGGCGGTATTGTAGGCTCAGCCGGAGGTAACAATTCAAGTAATACATCATATATCAGACTTTGTGCTGTTACCGATAGCAGTGTAACCGGTGACTATGATGTCGGCGGTATTCTCGGACGTGGTGGCAGCTTAAGCTACACCTATATCAGCGGTTGTTGCAACTACGGTACAGATGTTACTGCTACAACAAAAAATGCAGGTGGTATCGTTGGTTATTATGCAGCAATATACTCCAGCTTCAGTAGTGCTAAAGTTTCTGCACCAACGAAACAGGGACCTTTTTATGGTGCTTCGGCTAATGCCTATGCCAGTGCGTATGACAGCACGGTTTATGGCGAAGCAATAAATTATGCGAGCAGTAAAAGCTATACAACAACGGAAATCGAATCCGGTGTTGCTGCGTATTACCTTGCAAATTCAACCTCAAGCAGCACTAATGCTTACTCACAGTGGGGACAGAAAATCGGCGAAGATGAGTATCCCGTGTGGAACGCTGATAACAATGCGGATTATATTGTATATCGTGAAGATGACCCTGATGCGGAGGGCGGATATCGTTACTACAACGGTGATGCCGCAGCAGCTTACGAACCCAATGAGGACGGTATTTATGAAATTACTAACAGACTTGATTGGTATAAGTTTGCCAAAAAGTCAAAGGAAGACCCTACGATCAGTGGCATTCTGACAGACAATATTGATTTTTCTGCGGTGATTTCCGATAAAATCGGTGATTACCGTATTGGTGAGGATGATGCCTACACCGGCAGTTTTGACGGTGACGGCTATACCGTCAGCGGACTGCCACAGATGGAACTGCCGTTGTTCGATACTATCGGAAGTGGCGGTGAGCTGAAAAATCTGACACTTTCCGGTGCTACCGTCAACTATATAAGCTCTACTCCGGCAGTTGGTTTGGTTGAGAACAATAACGGTACGGTTTCTGGTTGTGCAGTATCGGATATAACCATTATCGGCAGTACAAGTTCTGCTATGATTGGTACGAATAGGGGTACGGTAACCAACTGTACGGCAACTAATATTACTGTTGCAGGTAAATCAGCTGCAGCAGGTATCGTGTATTTAAATACCGGAACTATCGAAAAATGTAATGTTGTTTCAGGCACAGTAAAGGCAGTTCATACAGAAAACTACGATTCACATGCAGGCGGTATTTGTGTGCGTTCAGGTGCAGGCACGATTAGAGAGTGCTCTAATAATGCAGATGTTACCGCAGAAAGCAGTTCTACGGTAATATATGCCGCCGCAGGTATTGTAGCTGCCCCAAGTGATAGCAGCGGAGCATCGGTGCAGGTAATTAAATGCTTTAACTCGGGTGATATCAAGGGTGGTTATGCCGGTGGTATTTCCGGTTATGATAATACATCAGCATATGCAAATATCTCCCTTTGCTACAATGAAGGCGCGATTACCGGCGACATCGCCGGCGGTATTGCTGCCTCTGGTTCGTATAATGCTTCTGATAAAATTCTTAACTGCTACAATGCAGGTGCTGTAAATGCCACTTCAAAAGCAGGCGGCATTGCGGGTGAACAAGGCAATTGCATTATCGAAAACTGCCACAACTACGCAAAGATCGTTTCCAGTAACGTAGGTGCTCCTATCGTAGGCTATAGTTCAGGTGTCTGGCCCGGTCCGGATAAGCTTATCAACAACCATGCCATTGAGGGCAATGTTGAGGCATCATATGTCAGCCCTTATCTTGATACGAAGGGAGCTGCATCAAACTTCGACGCTATCACTGTCGGAAGCACCCGAGAAGAATTTGCTGACGGAACAATTACCGCTAAGCTTAATGCAGGCAACAGCGAAACTGTATGGTATCAGCATAGTGAGTATCCCATTCTTGAACAGCGTCATATGCATAAGTGGGAATATTCCTTGGTCGGAACAGACTCCATTAAAGCAAAATGCGTAAATGCAGGCTGTGACCTTGATAATAATGACGGCGGCAGTATGACTATTGTTGCTCCTGCTGAACTTGTTTATGACGGCACCTCCAAAGATGCTGATTGCACCTATAATGAATGGAAACCCGGTAAACCCGCAATCGTCTATAATGATATTGACCGCACAAATGTTACCGGTCAGAATATTGTTGCTTCTGTTACTGCGGGAGAAGCAACAGCAAGCGTGAGCTATCAGATTCAGCCCTGTGAAATCATTGCTTCAATGGTAACACTTTCCAAAACATCAGTTTCCTATAACGGAACCGAACAGAGTACAACTGTTACCGTTAAGTATGATACAAATACAACACTCACCGCTTCCGTAGACTATGAAATCACAGGCACAACCTCTGCAACAGAAATCAGCGCGGGTGACGGTTATGCTGTTACCGTAACAGGTAAAGGCAACTATATCGGAACGGTTACGAAATATTGGAAAATCAACAAGGGTTCTCTCAGCACTCAATTAATACTTGAGAGTTGGAATTATCTTGATACTCCCAACGAGCCCTATGTTACAAACAATCCCGAAAATGCTGAAGTGACATACACTTATTATATTTCCACCGGCAGACGTCCGGTTATGACCGGATCTGCTAACGGTGCAGAAACCGAAGGCGGTGTTCCGAGTTATGCAGGCACATATTATATCGGAGCAGTTATTGCCTCAACGGAACATTATAATTCAAAAACAATAAGTCCTGTAGCATTCACAATCGCCCCCAGAGAAGTAAACAATCCTGATTTTGAAGGCTTGCAGGAAACCTATCTCTACGATAACGGCAACGAAATAAAACCTGACTTTACATTAAAGGACGATAAAGGAAATGTAATTTCCGATAGCGAATACACGGTAGTCTACAGTGATAATACAGATGCCGGTAAAGCAACAATTACAATCACCGACAATGCAGGTGGAAACTATAATGTAAGCGGAAGTACAAAGTTCACTATCATAACACACCAGCACGATTGGATTTATTCTGCAAATGGTGACACAATAACCGCAACTTGTGCTAACACAGATACAGGCTGCCTCGATACAAACGGCGGCACACTCAAAATCTTTGCCCCTGCAGACCTTTATGCAGACGGCATAACCGCAAAAGAAGCAACCATTGAAAACAACCTTGTTGACACTTCGGTTGCAGTCAGTGATATTACATATTCAGCCCCTTACGGCTTGCCCCCTAAAGATGCAGGCACTTACACCGCAAGCGTAACAGTCGGCGGTGCAACGGCAAGCGTTCAGTTTGAATTGGTTAAGAGAAGTGCAGCGGCAGACAATTTTATTTACACCGTTCCGGAAAACCTTGTTTATGACGGCACCGCAAAATACGCAACCGTTGAAGTATCTCCCGAAATTACGGGTATGGGCGAAATAACCGTTGCTTATTATAAAGACGGTGAAGCAGTTGACCCCATTAACGCAGGCACTTATACCGTTAAGGTATCCACGGCGGAGAGCGATAAATATTATGCAATAAATGATGTTGAGCTCGCTTCCTTTATAATCAACGCAAAGGATATTTCCGACGGATTTATCATTCTCGGCGATGCTCTCACCTATAACGGCAAAGAGCAGACACAGACAGTTGAAAAGGTTCTTCCGACGGGCACAGCTCCCGAAGCAACCTACACCGTAAGCGGCAACAAGGCAACAAACGTTGGCGTATATCTGCTCACCGTAACAGGTACGGGCAACTTCACGGGCGAAGCAAAGCTTGCTTATGAAATTGCAGTTGATATGAACGGCGTTGATTTTGAACAGTTGCATGTCTTTAATGTAAAATCAACGGATAAAGAAAGAATCGAATATATTTATAATCAGGTTCATAATGCTTCAACAGAATATGCAGACGAAGAAAAGAGAAATGAATGGGATAATCTCAAATCAACTTGTGTTGAATTGCTCAAGATGATTGAAAGCGTTAAAAATCATATTGAAAGCTTTGAGAATGAGCTTGCAAAATATGATATCAACACCGTAACATCATATGATGCTGCTGATTTGGAAAGTTTCCAGAATAGTGTCGGCAAATTCTATAATGACTATTATGACAATCTGACAGATGAACAGGAAAAGAAAATAACCGATATTTATTCGGCGATTGAAGACCTTGAAACCAGAATCAGCGATGTTGCAGAAGAAATCACAAGAATAACAAACGCTGTAAACGGCTATGACGAAGCAACCGTTAAGTACAGCGACTACAAAGATATTTTACAGCTTATTGATGATATCGAGGCTCTCACAACGGGCAAAAATATCACCGATTTTGAAAGAGCAGATCTTGAAGAGCTTAACGCAAAGGCGAATTTACTTGCTGCGAAAATCAGAAGCACGGCAGATGAAATTGCAAGAATCACAAGGGCAGTTAATGCTTATAGCATTGACACCGTAAAATCAAGCGACAAGGCTGATATTGAAAACCTTATCGCAAGAATCAGGAAACTCACCGACGGCGATAACATCACCGCTGACGAAAGAGCAAGCCTAAACGAACTTGATTCAACTCTTGATGCTCTCCTTGCAAAGATTGATGAAACCGCAGACGAACTCGCAAGACTTGAAGCAGAGGTCGGCAAGTATGACGAAGCAACCGTTAAGTCAAGCGACGAGGCTGACATTGAAAAGCTCAAAGCAGACATCAAGGCTCTCGCCGACGGTCAGAACATTACTGCAGACGAAAGAGCAAAGCTCGAAAATCTTGATGCAACCGCAGATGCACTCCTTGCAAAAATCGCAGAAACAAAGTCAGAATATGACAGAGTAATTGCTACTGCAAACGGCTATGACGAAGCAACGGTAACAAGTGCAGATAAGGATGATCTTGTTCAGCTCAACGATGATATTTACGCTCTTGCTCTTACCGATAATGTAACCGCAGAAGAACTTGAAAATCTTGAAAATGCTCACGATAAGATTCTCGGTCTGATTGATAAACTCATAGATATCAGCGATGAAATCAAGCGTATTATCGAAGCAGTTGACAAGTATGTGTTTGAAAGCGTGAAGTCAAGCGACAAGGCTGATATTCAGCAGCTTATCGCAGATATTAAGGCTCTCCTTGATACACAGAATATCACCGCTGACGAAAGAGCACTCCTTGAATGTGCAGACGAAACCTGCGACAAGCTCATCGCAAAAATTGATGAAACTGTTGCAGAAATCAACCGCATCAATGATGCAACAAATTCTTATGATATTGATACCGTAACAAGTGCCGACAAGGCGGATATTGAAAAGCTTCTTGCCGATATCAAGGCTCTCACAGTCGGCGATAGCATCACTGACGCAGAGAGAGAACAGCTCAACGGCAACGAAGCAACACTCAAAGCACTCCTTGATAAAATCGGTGCAACGGCAGATGAAATTGCAAGAATTGAAACTGCCGTAAACGGTTACGGTGAAGAATCCGTCAAGTCAACCGACAAGGCTGACCTTGAAAAGCTCATTGAGGACATCAAGACTCTCACAGATGCAACAAACATCACCGAAAATGAAAGAACAAAGCTCGGCGAACTTGATGCAAAGATTGATGCACTCATCAAGAAGATTGATGATACAGCCGCAGAAATCGAAAGAATTGATGAAGCTGTAAACGGCTATGATAAGGAAACAGTAACATCAGACGATATTCCCGAACTCGGCAAACTCATTGACGACATCAAGGCTCTCACAGACAGCGATAATCTTACCGAAGATGAAAAGGCTGCTCTTGAAGAAACCGAAAAGGCAATAGATGAACTCGTTGAAAAGCTCACAGAGGTTGCAGAGGAAATCAAGAGAGTTGATGAAGCTGTTAAGTCTTATGACGAAGAAACAGTCAAGTCAACTGACAGCGAAGACCTTGCGCAGCTCAAAGAAGATATTCAGAATCTTATCGACAGCGACAATACCACCGAAAACGAAAAGACCGCACTCGAAGAAATGATTAAGGACATCGAAGGTCTTGAAGATAAGATTGACGAAACAGAAGAAAAGCTTGAAGAAATCAAGGATATCGAAAACGAATATAACCCCGAAAATGTTTCAAGTGACGACAAGGCAGCTATCGAAGATAAGATTGCTGAAATTGAAGCAGTAAATCCCGATAATCTCACCGATGAGCAGAAGGCTGAATATGAAGAAATCAAAGCAGGCTTTGAAGCTCTTCTTGAAGAAATCGCAGCAGCAGAAAAGGATGTTGCAGACATCGGCGTTGAACTTGAAATGTTTGACGAAGAAAGGGTAACAAAGTTCTGGGAAGATGATATTGAAGTTCTCAAAGCAAAGGTTGATGAACTCCTTGCAGACGAAAATATGGGCGAAACCGAAAAAGCAAAGCTCAATAAGTACAAGGCTCAGGCTGAAAAGCTCATCGAAATTATCAACACTCCCAAAGAGTATATCTCCTGCAGATTCTTCTATCTCATCTGGGATTGTCTCACTTGGAAATACAACGGCATTCTCTGGCTCTTTAAGCAGATTTTCGCTTGCTGAAATTAAAATTGAAATAACCCTATAACCAACAAAACCGACGGATTAAAACCGAAATGCATTCCAAATGTTGGATATTGTGTTGTTAACAATGAATATCAGGCATACAGACCTTTAAAACCTATAATTAAAAGTTGAGGATAAACAAATGAAAAAGTTTTTATCAGTCACTCTTGCAGTTATAATGATTGCTGCAACTCTTCCGTTCGCTTTTGCGGCGGAAAAGGATACGGTTATTCTTTATACAAACGATGTTCACTGTGCAATCGAGGACTATGCGGTGCTTGCAGCTTATAAGGCAGACCTTGTTGCTCAGGGTAAAAATGTTGTTGTTGTTGACGCAGGCGATGCAATTCAGGGCGAGGTTATCGGTTCAACAACCGAAGGCGAAGCTATAGTTGATATTATGAATGCAGTCGGCTATGACTATGCGGTGCCCGGCAACCACGAATTTGACTACGGCATGGAGAAATTCCTTGACCTTGCACAGAACAAGGCAGAATATGATTATATCAGCTCAAATTTCTATGACCTTACCTCTGTTTCGCCTGTGCTTAAACCTTACGCCATTGAAGATTTCGGAGCGTATCAGATTGCCTTTGTGGGCATTTCAACTCCGGATACAATCACCTCAACAACTCCCGAATATTTCAAGGATGAAGGCGGCAATTTTATTTACGGATTTCCCGTTTACCCCGGCGAAATGACAAATGAAGACCTTTATAGCAACATTCAGGAAAGCGTTGACAAAGCGATTAATGACGGTGCGGATTATGTTGTTGCGGTAGGTCATGCGGGAATTATCGGTTCAAATGACGGTTGGAAATCAAGCGATATCATTGCAAATACCGACGGTATAGACTGCTTCATTGACGCTCATTCCCATGAAACAACGGAAAAAGCAGTCTATAAAAACAAAGATAACGAAGATGTTTTCCTTACATCAACGGGTGAAAAGTTTGCAAACTTCGGTATGTTCACAATCAGCGGTGACAACAAAAGCTTTGAACTTATAAATCCCGATAATGTTGATGTTGAAACGATGTCGTCGGATGCAAAATCAGCTTACACTGCCGTTAAGGAAAAAATTGACGGTTACAACGAAGACATTGCATATCTTTTTGAAGAAATAGGCACATCCGAAGCAAATCTTATTATCCGTGATTCCGATTTGAGCAGAGCTGTAAGAAAGAGAGAAACCAATGCAGGTGATTTTGTTGCCGACGCTTACCGTGCGGTAACCGGCTCCGACGTAGCAATAGCTAACGGCGGCGGTATACGTGCAGAGGTTGAGGTCGGAAGCGTAACAAGAAAGAGTCTTATGGATGTGAATGCATTCAATAACAATATGTGTGTTCTTGAGGTTACGGGTCAGCAGATTATTGACATACTTGAGCACGGTGCACGCAAGTGCCCCGAAGAACTCGGCAGCTTTTTCCAGGTTTCGGGTATGACATTCGAAATTCACACATACAGAAAAACTCCCGTTATTACCGATCAGCTTGGTGATTTTGTGGAGGTTGACGAAACAATGGAACGCCGTGTTCAGAATGTCTGCATCGGCGGAGAGCCTGTTGACCTTGACAAGAAGTATACACTCACAGGCAGCACTTACGTGCTTCTTCAGGGCGGCGACGGACTTACAATGCTTGACGGTGCAAGAGTTCTTCAGCAGGAAGGGCTTCCTTGCGATTCCGAAATGCTCATTAAGTATTTCACGGAAACTCTCGGCGGAAAAATAACTGCCGAAAAATACGGTAACCCCGACGGTGAAGGCAGAATCACAATTATCTCCAATAGTCCCAACGCTCCCGAGAGTGATTATGAAGCGGAATACGGCGATACTGTGACAATTACTGTTGAAGCTCCTGACGGCGTTTTTGTTAAGTTTGTTCCCGAAAAAACGGGCAAATATATTTTCAGAACCGAAGCCGACGGAGTTGACACCGGTGCTTGCCTTTATGATTCAAACGGTGAGGAGATTTTTGGCGATTATTGGGATGACACCGAAGAAGGTCTTGATTTCAGACTTGAATATGAGTTCGAAGCCGGCGAAGAATATTATCTGAATATTTTCACTTATTCCGAAAACAGCGAAGTCTTTGAGCTTATTATCGAATGCGGTCATAATTTTGAGGAAGGCAGCTGCATTATCTGCGGTGAGACCTGTGACCATACGGAAATCGGTTTTCTCGGTTACTGTTTCTGCGGTGAGAACTTCCTTGGAAAAGATATAAATATCGGCAATGAATATGCGCTTGAAAACGAAGCTGCCTATGAAATTTTCTGGTTCAGATTTACTCCTGAGGTAAGCGGATATTTTTCCTTCAAATCCGTATCGGAAAACGCTGACCCTGATTGTTCTCTTTATTATGCAGACGGCGAATGGCTTGCCGACAGCTATGATGTCAACGGCACGGATTTTGACCTTGTTTATTATTTTGAAGCAGGTGAAACCCATTATCTTGACGTGCACAACTGTTTGCCCGAAGGTAAATTCAAGGTTGCTCTTGACCGCATAGTTCATACCTCTGACGACGGTGTTGAGCATGAGCTTGAGTTTGTTGAAGAAACATATTCAAACTGCACGGAGCACGGCTATACCAACGGACTTTACTGTAATGAATGCAAAGAATTTGTCTACGGCCACGAAGAATTACCGCTTGATGAAGGATATCATATCGATGAAAACATTGACGAAATCTGTGATCTCTGCGGCAAGGAAAATATATGGGCTGAAGAGGAATGTGAGCATATCTGCCACAGCGATCACTGGTTCTGGAGCATGCTCTGGAGAATAGGCAACTTCTTCCACAAAATCTTTAATATCCTACCCGAATGTGAATGCGGAGAGGCACATTATTGATTTAAGTTGAATTGCATTTGAAAAAGGAGGATATCATGAACGGTGTTGCAATAATGCTAATCTCTCTTGCCGTCTTGCTTCTGGCATATATTTTGTACGGCAGGTGGATTGCAAAAAAATGGGGTGTAGACCCCAAAAGAAAAACTCCGGCTTATGAGCAGCGTGACGGCGTGGACTATGAGCCTGCACCCAAGAGCGTCGTTTTCGGCCATCAGTTTGCTTCAATTGCAGGAGCAGGTCCGATAAACGGTCCGATTCAGGCGGCGATATTCGGATGGGTGCCCGTATTGCTTTGGGTGCTTATCGGCGGTACATTTTTCGGCGCCGTTCAGGACTTTGCAGCCATGTATGCCTCTGTCAGAAACAAAGGCAGAAGTATCGGCTACATAATTGAAAAATATATCGGTAAAACAGGAAAAAAGATGTTCCTGCTTTTCTGCTGGCTTTTCTGCATCCTTGTTGTTGCGGCATTTGCCGACATAGTGGCAGGCACTTTTATGGGCTTTACCGTAACCGACGGTGTGCAGAGCGCAAACATAACGGCAAACGGTGCGGTTGCCACAACATCGGTGATGTTTATCGTGTTTGCGGTTGCTCTCGGTCTTATCCTCAAATACGCCAAATTGCCGACAGCTGTTAATACTGCCATCGCAATTGTAATGCTTGTTGCATCAATAATCATCGGACTTAAAATGCCGATTTTTCTTTCGCTTGATATCTGGCATATTCTTGTTTTTGCTTATATTCTTATCGCTTCAGTTGTTCCTGTCTGGATTCTTTTGCAGCCGAGAGATTATCTAAACAGTTATCTGCTTGTTGCAATGATAGTTGCGGCGGTTGTTGGTGTGTTTGTTGCAAATCCTCAGATTAATCTGCCTGCATTTGTCGGCTTCGAGGTTGACGGCAGTTATCTTTTTCCCATACTTTTCGTTACTATCGCCTGCGGTGCTGTTTCAGGTTTTCATTCTTTGGTTTCTTCGGGTACGGCATCAAAGCAGATTAAGAATGAAAAAGATATGCTTCCCGTATCTTTCGGCTCAATGCTTCTTGAAAGCATGCTTGCAGTAATCGCTCTTATTGCGGTTGCATCTTTTGCAAGCGGAGAAGCGGCTGCACAGGGCTGGAATACTCCCGCACAGGTTTTTGCAGGTGCAGTTTCGGGATTTCTGACAAATCTCGGTTTACCCTCTGATATAGTTTATACTCTTATCACTCTTTCAATTTCAGCATTTGCGTTGACTTCCCTTGACTCTGTTGCCCGTGTAGGCAGACTGTCATTCCAGGAGCTTTTTCTTGACGATTCCGTAACCGATGAGAATATGGGTAAGGTCAGAAAAGTGCTTACAAATAAGTATTTTGCGACAGTTATTACCCTTGTGCTTGCATACGGTCTTACGCTTGTCGGCTATAAGAATATCTGGGCGCTTTTCGGTGCGTCAAACCAGCTTTTGTCCGTATTTGCGTTCCTTGCATGTGCTGTGTTCCTCAAGAGGAGCAAAAAAGTAAGATGGTTTATGTATATTCCTCTTGGCGCAATGCTTGCCGTAACCTTCACAGCTTTGGGCATGACGGTATATAACAAAGCAACAGCACTTATCACATCTTCAAGCACAGATATTTTCGGCGACATACTTCAGCTTGTGTTTGCAACGCTGATTATAATTCTCGGTGTCTGCGTTGTGATTGAAGGTTTCGGAAAGCTTTTCAAAAAAGGCGACTGTGAAGTGGAAAGTGAGGTAACTGTATGAAAAAAACAATGTCATTTATTCTCGCAGCGGCAATGCTGTTTACTTTTGCCTCCTGCGACACACAAGATGCAGATCTGGTTGCCGAGCTTGGCTTGAATGCAGACACAAAGGCGGCAACGGAGCAGACAGTCAAGGTTAATTCTGCAATTTATTCCGTGCTTGATTTTGAAGATAAAACGGAATATGAATTTGCAACAAAAGGGCTTATTGATGCACCCGAAGAGCTTGAGCTGAAGGATGCTGACGGAAAAGTTATCTGGAGCCAGAAGGCATACGGCTTTATTGATAACTATGAAAAATGCCCGGATACGGTAAATCCGAGCCTCTGGGAAAACACTAAAAACAACCACGCCTACGGTCTTTTTAAGGTTTGTGAAAACATATATCAGGTCAGAGGCTATGATATGGCAAATCTTACTCTTATCAAAGGCGATACGGGATGGATAATTTTCGACCCTTTGATGAGCGTTGAATGTACTCAGGCGGCAATGCAGCTTGTTGAAAAGAATCTCGGCAAGCTTCCTGTCAAGGCTGTTATTATTTCTCACCCCCATGTTGACCATTACGGCGGAATCAAAGGCATAATGACAGATGAACAGGTTGCCGACGGTACGCTCTCGCTTGATGAACAGCTTACAAGCGGTCTTATTCCTATTATTGTTCCCGAGCATTTTACCGAACACGCAGTAAGCGAAAATCTTTATGCAGGCAAGGGAATGGGCAGAAGAGCGTCTTATCAGTACGGTGTTTTACTTGAGCAGTCGGAAACAGGCAGAATGGCAATGGGTATCGGAATGGGTCAGTCAACGGGGATGGTCAGTTTTATCAAGCCGACATATGAAATTAAAAAAACAGGAGAAACTTATGTTATTGACGGAGTTGAAATGGAATTCCAGATGACTCCCGGAACTGAAGCTCCGGCAGAAATGAACATATGGTTCCCTGAAATGAAGGCACTTTGGGTTGCCGAAAACTGCACGGCAACGATTCATAATCTTTACACATTAAGAGGTGCACAGATTCGTGACGGAAATGCATGGGCAAAATATATAACCGAAGCGATTGCTCTTTACGGAAACGATGTGCAGGTTACATTCCAATCTCATAACTGGCCGCATTGGGGCAATGAATTTGTCAATGATTATCTTGCGGATACTGCGGCTGTCTATAAATTCATCAACGATCAGACTCTCACTTACATAAATCAGGGCTACACCTCCGATGAAATTTCAAATATGATCGAATTGCCCGATGAACTTGCAAAGAATTGGTATACCCGCCAGTATTACGGCACAGTTGCTCACAATTCAAAAGCAGTTTATCAGAAATATATGGGCTGGTACGATGCAAACCCTGTCAATCTCAATCCTCTTGAGCCTTCAGAAAGTGCAAAGAAATGGGTTGAATATCTCGGAGATACAAATGAGGTTCTCCGTAAAGCGAAAGCTGATTTTGATAAAGGTGAGTATCAATGGGTTGCAGAGGTTACGAATATTCTTGTTTTTGCTGACCCCGAAAACAAAGCGGCAAGATTGCTTTGTGCAGACGCCCTCGAGCAGCTCGGATATCAGGCTGAATCGGGTGCGTGGAGAAATGCTTATCTTTCTGCCGCACTTGAACTGCGAAGCGGAAATGCCGCACAAAAGGGTGCGAATGCAAAAACAGACGGCAGCGTT
Organism: Acutalibacteraceae bacterium; assembly: GCA_045542715.1. Lineage (GTDB taxonomy): Bacteria > Bacillota > Clostridia > Oscillospirales > Acutalibacteraceae > CAG-177. The sequence continues at coordinate 34,117 of JAZQLN010000034.1, read as the reverse complement.
ATCAGAAATATAACTGCGGAAATGGTGTTTGACTATGTTGCCATTCTTTTGGATAAAGACGCAATTTCAAATGAGAACTTTAAAATAAACATTGTTATTGCGGATACGCAGGAAAAAATTATGCTTCATTTCAATAACGGAGCCTTGCTGCAGTATGCAAACATGAATTCGGATGACGCAGAGCTTACCGTAACCTGTCCTCGGAAGGCACTTGCACTCATTATTCAGAAAGACATGGATAAAATCAAAGCTTCAATGAGGCTTGAGGGCGATGCTTCAAAGCTTGAGCTTATTGTTAATAATCTTAATCAGTTTGATTCTGCAGGCAACGCAGATTTCAATATAGTGGAGCCTTAATTTGTTAAACTGTAATTTTATCCCGTTGAAGGTATAAAAACATCATCGGCAAAGCTCGATGAATACAAGGCTCGGGCTGAAAAGCTCATAGAAATCATCAACACTCCCAAAGAATATTTCTCACTCCGTTTCTTCTGTTTCATTTGGGATTGCCTCACTTGGAAATACAACGGCATTCTCTGGCTCTTCTCAAAAATTTTCGGTTGATGAACTTAACAAAGTAACAACCTAATAACACCAAAGCCGACGGATTAAAATCCCGTCGGCTTTTTTAATGATATTATCTGTAAACTATTTCGTTGAGAATGATTTCTTCGATGGCGCTGATGATATTATTCATTTTTCTTACCCATTCCATCTGGTTGGTTGCTTTGAGTTCTTCTGTTACGTCGTATCTTTCACAGTAGAGGGGAAGAAGAGTATCAAAGCGAATCTGTGCTTCGAAATCGATTTCATGAAGGTGGTCATCGAGTGTGTCTCTTAAAAGGAATCTGTTCCAGAGTGCGGGTCGGTGATTTTTGAGATAATCTTTTCTCATTCTGCCGTATTTTCCGAGTGGTTTGTTTTCTTTCTTCTTGAGTACGATGTCGGGGATGAAATAATCTCCGTTTCTTGTATATGTGATTTCAGTCATTTCAATTATCCTTTCTTTCAACAAAAGTGTCGTATGCGAACCTTGCACCGAGTCTGAAGCCTGCAATGAAGCTGTCTGCGTTGCAGATGCTTAAGAATCTGATGTATGTATCAACGTAATCGTTAAACAGTTCTTTATCTTCATCGTTCAGAGTGTCAAACAGATGCTTTTCTTTTTGAGCGAGTTCGTTCAGACATTTCATAACTTTCGGTTTAAGTTCGGTTGTACATTCCTGAGGTTCGATATTTCCGTAATAAAATTCTTCAATAAAGTCTGACGTTGTTATTCTCAAATTCAATATTTTACGGAATGATTGACTGAATAATCGTTAAAAAATTAGATTGTTTAAACTAAATGCACGCGTTTTTTTGAACAAAAAACATAAAAGAAAAAATTGAATTTTTCAGAATGATGTGGTCGGCAAATTTTGAGAAGTGGCAGAAATTGTCATTCTTCTAACACGGCTCCTAACATCTTTCTAACATTTGTGCAAAATTTCTGCACGAGAAAAATGTTTTTGATGAAAAATTTGCAGATTATTGTTCATAATAAACAAATGAGCAAACTGTATAACACTAAATAACAGTAATAAATACCAAAAATCAAACCTCCAGATGAACTCCAAAACCGCGTGCCGAGGGTTCAAGTCCTTCTGCCCCTGCCACAAAAAAGTCCGGAAATCCTTGATATATAAGGGTTTGCGGGCTTTTCCTTTGTCAAAAATCATTTTTCCAAATTCGCACTTTACCGTAAAATATCGTACATTTTCGACCACTATATGTCCCCCGCAGAAGACCGCTATCCCTATATATCAACAGTTTTTATACATTTCCATGTATAAAAAACCATTGTTTTTGGGGGCAAATTTTACCGCGTGCCCTAATTTAAACAAAAAAACAGAGCAGAAAGACGGTTGAATCTTTCTGCTCATATTTTATTCTTCACTGTATTCGTGCGGTCTTTCTTTATACTCTTTTACCTTATAGTCACCAATGGTATCATATTTATTCTGTTTTGAAGGTTCATTGCTGAGCATATCATTTGTATCCTTGTGCAGTATTGCATCAAAAAATATTCTTTCAAGATATTCATATTTAGAGTAAATACCCTGCGAACACCATACTAAAGCATTGCGAACATAGTTTGAGTTTGTTTTAAAAAGCTCATGCTCAACATTAAAACCTAGAGAGTTGGCAAGCAGTACAGCAAATACTATTACACTTCTTGTGTTACCTTCTCTGAACGGATGTATTTGCCATATCTTTGCGATAATTCTCACCAGCCGGAAAACAACATCATCATCGTTATCTCCGGTTCTTTTCAGCTTTTTAATTTCTTTCATTGTTGAGTTTAATTCTTTTTTTATTTCTTTAGGGTAAGCATATCTTACAGTATCTCCGCCAAGAACATCTTCAGGCTTTGTCATCTGAATTGTTCTGAATTCTCCCGCCCAAGAATAGATTTGTCCGAATATTTTCCTGTGAATATCCTGCAATGTTTCGGTGTCGAATTTATCGTATTTCAGATTATATATCCCGACCATTGCTATGTTTGTTATATCAGCCTCGGCTTTCCTTAATAATTCAGAATCTTTAATGTCGGCAAGATTTATCAGAGTTTTTACATCATCATATAAATAAGGGTCTCGCATTTATTATACCTCCACGGGAAATCCGTATCTCTTTAATGTGCTTTCAAAAACTGAAATGAATGTTGCTTTACCCGATAACCAATTGTCGAGTTCTTCTTTCGCTGTTTTGCTGACGGGTACACCTTCAATTGAAGTCATTGCATCAGCAAAGGTTACACATCTGGTTTTAGTTAAGTCGTTTATTTCATCCATACCTGCACTTAGGTCTAACATATCAAGTTTTCTGATAAATGATGAATCTAAAAGCTTAACAGCTTCTCTGATTTCGGCAAGACGCTTTTCAACATCACTTAACTCGGACTCATATTTTTTACGAAGCTTTAACTCTCTGTCGATTGAATCGACTTTCTCAGATTTAATGTAAACACTTGTTACCTTACCGTGGACTCTGCATTGAAGGTAGCAGTATTCATTTCCGTTGATATTTTTCTTTGAAATATATCCGTTGTGTAACACGGAGAGTTCATTGATAAAAAAGACTTTTTTAGCTAAAAGGTTTTTATATTCAGTTGTAATTGTTTTTAACATAAATACACCTCCGTATATCTTATGTGTATTATAACACATTATAACCTACAAATCAAGAAAATATTATATTTGTAGGTTAATTATTTATATCCTTAAAACCCATTATGTCTGTTGATACTTTTTATTTAGTATGATACAGCAGTGTGCCGAATAGCCCAAAACATTTCGTATAACAATATCGTGTATGTCTCTTTCTCGCTTTGACCAGTCGTTATGCATAACGTGAGTGGTGTGAAGGCTTCCGCCGGGAAGAAATTCAGACGATGCAAATGCGGTAAGTGCAACAATATCGTCACCCGTGCAGCCTGTAATATCGGAAACGATAATATGATGACTACCGTTCCTCAGGTCAACACCGTCCTGATTCTCCATATTACTGTGCATTCCGTCAATCATTTTGTGCATATGTGCATCAAACTCGATACGGCTTACTCTGCCATTGGAACATTCTTCAAGAGAAATTCCCCAGCCGTGAGAATCAACAATACGCAGGTTTTCTATTGAGAAGTGCTCAACATTTGCGAGCAAAATGCCTATACCGCGCCAATCGCCGTATTGCGATTCTCCCTCAACATCTGCATCGGTACCGTAAGAATAATCGTGCCATTGCTCGGGTTCCTTTTTCCGAGACGGCGGATTTCTTCAGCATCATAAGGACAAGGATTTGCAAGAGTCTTACTGCCGTCACCCGTAGCTCTCGGATGATCGGCACCCAGAAGAGTGCACTTTCCTTCTCCGCGGATATGGATATTCTCTGTTCGTTCAGGATATGCAATTCCCATACCGCAGTTGGCGGAACGGAAGAAATTGTCTCGGCATTTGTCAGAGAGTTTAACGGTACAATTCTGCAATACAATAACGGTGTCGGAAGGCAGTAAAACAGCTCTGTCCAGCAGCCAATAATGACGCTCGGGTTCCGTGTCGGAGCAACGTGGACCGATTACCACAATGCCGTCGGGATTACGGTTTTCAATTGCGAGCTGAATTGTGTCGTTATCATTACCGCAAACAAAATCATTTGCATAAACCATAAGAAATCCTCCTGTTGTTAGGACAAATAATCATACTCATTATAATTTTCGACGATAAAACAAATTGGAATTTGTTTACTTACTTGAATAGGTGTACTTTGCGATTAAGGTTTGCTCAATACTGTCATCTGTTGTGTCTGCAAACAAAGTTCTGTCATATTTGTAATTTTCGTGTGCAAGACAAGTTTCAAGCATAAAAAGAAAAATACCCATATCAATCTTATTGTAATACCGAACCTTATCGGCAGGCATTATTCCTCTTTTGCCGGGCTTCTTAAATCGGTATACCATCAAATCGCAACCGGTATTTTCGACAATCCACGGTTGTGTATTACAAGCACTTGGCGCGAAACGAACTATCTCCGCAATTCCTAATGTATTACCGTTCCATATTTCATTCAAAGGTTTTCTTTTTGACTTGAACATATCCTTACGGAACTTGTCTGCGGGCATTTTGGCAATGGAAATCATAATAACAAAATCAAGACCGTTCACTTGCATATCTTTTGGTTTACCGATGCCAAACCATAAAGCACCGATATTCTTTGAAGCAAGATACAAATCAATCTGTTCGCCCATATACCCAATATTTCGCAAATATTCATCCTTGGTTTCGCTGTAAAACAAAATGCAAAATTCCCCACCTCGTTTACAGGTAGTGCCATTTTCGGGAACAATGCAAATTTCTGTCTTAATTTCAGAATTAAGCGGTTTTACAGTTTTTATAAAATCTTTTAATTCTTGGATTTCATCATCCGTAAGTATATCCGTATCTTTGAAAATATGAAATGATTTACGCTTGAAAATTTGCTTATAATAATCCATACATACACTCCACAAATTCTTATTTTCTACTGAATTATAACCCGTATTTCCTTATGAAATATGACGGTGTGCAGCTCCACGCGTGGCAAAGACTATTTATCATTCTGTCCTCGTACGGTGAAAAATCAGAGTCATCGGGAACATACGCTTCCCAGAATGTGTCTGCACCAAGCTTTACCATTCCGCCCCAGAGTTTTTTCAGATAATCTGTTGCATCATCTTTCATTCCGAGTTTAATCATCGCTTCAACAACATAGTGGTGCATATAAGGAGTGCAGGGTTGCTTTGCAGTTTTATCATTAAGGCAATCCGAAAGAATTTTTACGGCTTTTTCGCCGTCAATCACACCGCCCAATATCATCCAAACCTGCGAATGAACGCTGTATTGTTTATTATCTGTGGCATTAACAAATGCGTTTTCTTTTTCATCATAAATATGCTTTTTACAGGTAGAACGAACCTGCGAGAGAAGTGATGAATATTTTTCGTAATCTTCGTCACCGATTGTTTTCAGCAATTCGGAAAAACGCTCAAGAGTATAAAGATATACGCCCTGCAAAGCAGTCAGTTTTTCGAGTCCGGGACACCAATCAATAAAAGCAAACCAACCATCTTGATTTGTAACAATCATATTTTCATCAAGTACTGCTTCAAAACTGTCGAGTTGTGATTTGCAGATATCCAAAAGATCATTTGTAACACTGATGTCTGCGGTATGTTCATAATAATCGCATACGGAAACCACATATAAAAGTGCATAGTCTGCAATATGTGCTTCGCCCGAATGATAATAAGGTGTTTCATAAATAAACGAAGGAAGAAATCCGAGTTCGCTATAATCTCCTGCAGCAAAAAGATAAAGGCATCTTTTTACGATTTCAAGATTATTGAATGTGTAATAATTCGTAAGCGCTTCAAGACGTAGATCGCCAATCCAAAGTCGGCGGTCACGTTTGGGTCCGTCTTCAAAGAATGTCTGCATACATTCTTTGAGAGTATCGGTTGCAACAACATCAATTTTATTCAGCAATTTATCGCTTGTTTTTGCAGGCTTCAGAACAGACACATCCGCACTTGTAGAAGCACGGAACGAAAAATCAAAAAGTCTTATTGGTCTGTTGGCTTTTTCTACCGTTATTTTTATGTATTTGCAAGCGTATCTTCGGGGCAACGTTGTTTTTTGAGGAAAATCGAGATTGATTATTTCCTCCTGTAGCCACGTTTTTGAAAGTATTCCCTTATACTGAGAAAAATCATCGTTTATTTCTCTCATATCTTCACCGAATTTTATAACCAACCGAACGGGAGCATCAACAAAGATATCAACCTTATCGAATGCAAAGGAAAAATGTCCGACTGCGTGCTGCCCAAGGTCAATAAGTATGCTGTCACCGCATGTTGCGTTGAATTCGGTTATATCGGGAGTGAGAACGGTAAATTTAAGTTCAGGATAGTTCTCCTGAGCTTTACTCAAAAAGTAATTTTTGTCTTTCATAATAAAATCTCACTTTATGGTTAAGTTTTGTAAATTCTTTTTTATTGAAATGATTATATCACATTATTATATGTTATTCCACAGAAATTTTGTTGAGGAGAGTTTGATTATTTTTTTAATCCGTGTTATTCTTAATGCAGAATTTTCGAAAGGATGTGATGCAGATGAAATTTGAAAACGCAGAAGTTTCCGTTATAAAAAGCAAACGGAAAACAATTTCAATTCAGGTGAAGCCGAATGAAGTTATCATCCTTGCACCGATAAAAATGAAAGAAAAAGAAATCGAAAAATTTGCGGAATCAAAAAGAGATTGGATTGAAAAACATCTGAAAATGCTCTCGGAAAAACAAAAACTTTTTGAAAATATTGATCCGTATTCAGATGAAGAAATCAAAAGTTTTATCAAAAAAGCAAAGGCGGAAATTCCGGAACGTGTTGAGTTTTATGCCGAGAAAATCGGTGTGACATATAACAGAATTTCAATCAGATGTCAGCGTACCCGTTGGGGAAGTTGTTCGTCAAAAGGAAATCTGAATTTCAACTGTCTGCTTATTTTATTGCCCGATGAAATCATAGACAGCGTTATTGTTCACGAGCTCTGCCACAGAAAACAAATGAATCACTCCGCAAAATTCTATACGGAAATTGAAAAAGTTTTTCCCGATTACAAACGTTGCCACGCTTGGCTGAATCAGAACGGAAACAAATATATGAGCCGAATCCCAAAGTAAACCAACGGGGTTCGGTCTTTTCTTTTATATGCATTACTAACTTTGCAAGCAGTGCGTTGTTGTACAACTTTTGCCAAAACCTCATTTTCAAATTATGCCGATTTACAATCCGTTCATAATTTTTCTCTTCGGTTTTTTGCCGCTTGTTGGTGAATTCCTTCCCCAGACCCCTGACAAAATCGGAGAAGAATTTTCAAAAAAATACTCTCCGAGCGGCGCCACAGTGGATTAAAGTCTTTAAATTGACAAAAAGATAAGACTGATTTATAATTATTTCAGGTGATAATTATGGTTATTAAAAATTATACAGCATTTGATGTTGAAACCGCTAATAACGACAGAGATTCTATTTGTTCCATTGGTATTGTCAGAGTTGAAGATAACGAAGTTGTTTTTGCTGAAGAAATATTAATTAATCCTGAATGTGAATTTAATCTTTTCAATACAAGAATTCACGGTATAACCCAAGAAATGGTTTCAAACGAACCTACTTTTCCTCAGGTTTGGGATAAAATATCAAAACTGTTTATTGATACAGTATTGGTATCACATAATGCAAAATCGATGGACTTGTGTGCATTATGCAGAACACTTGAGAAATATGGTTTACCGATTCCAAAAATCAAATATATTTGTACCTATGAATTAGCAAAAGCACTTATTTCAAAAAGCGAATGTGGAGCCTATCGTCTTGATGTTTTATGCAACAAATTTAAAATTAATTTGAATACCCATCACAATGCTCTTGACGATGCAATGGCTTGTAAAGATTTGCTTGAGCATTTCAAAAAATGCAATCCTGATTGTGTTGATGCTAAACCATATTATTATTCACCCAAAAACTCTGATTGCGATTGTTATAAAGAACATAAAACAATTTATAGTGATAAGACATTGGCTATGCAAGAATTTCAGCAAATTATAATTTCTGTTCTTTCTGATGGTTTAGTAAGCGATAAAGAGGCCATTTCACTTTTATCATGGATGAAATCTCATTCGGATCTTAAAGGATATTATCCTTTTGACAAGTTGTTCGATACTGTTGATACAATTTTGATAGATATGAAAGTTGATGATGAGGAAGAAAAAATTCTTCTTGAAATTTTAGATGCTTTCGTTTCTCCGCAAACAAGCGAAACTAAATCTGAAATAAACGGAAAATGTATTTGCCTATCCGGAGATTTCTTGTTTGGTTCAAAAAAAGATGTAGAAAATTATTTAATAAGTAAAGGTGCTGTGGTTGTATCTTCTGTCACCAAAAAGGTTGATATTCTTATTTTAGGTGAATCCGGAAGTGCAGCATGGAAATACGGAAACTACGGTTCAAAATATGAAAAAGCAACACAGTTAAATGAAAAAGGTGCTTCAATTACAATCTACAAAGAAAAAGATATTATAGGAGATTAACATTATGATTTTTAATAAATTCAATTATATAAACTCCTAATTTATCTGTTTGATTTATATCATTTCGTCACAACTGACGAGCCGTTTTTTGATATGTTATAAATAAATTCCGCTATTTTTTCGGGTTCTTCCTGCATACCGTTTTTGACCCAGCATTCAAGTGCGGCGGCGCTGCCCATAATCGTGAATGACGAAAGCATCTGCTTATAGTTATCCGAAAGGTTATTTGTTTCGGAATTCATCTTATTCATATTGAATTTGTTCGTAACCTCAAAAACGCTTCGCATCAGTTTGGAACTGAAATGCTTTGAAAAAATTATGTTTGAAAGTTTAGGATTGTTTTTTAAGATTCTGCAGACAACGGTTATTGCATCAACCGTTGAACTGCTCTCGGTCAAAGATTCGTCAACCGTACCGATAAGCTTTGATTCAATGCTCTCATAAAGCTCGCCGACACTTGCATAATGCGAATAAAAAGTGTTTCTGTTGACGGTTGCTTTCTTGCAAAGCTCGGTGGGAGTTATCTTCTCAACGGGCTTGTCTTTCATTAATTCAAAAAGTGCATCCTCAAGCATTTTCTTTGTTCTTTTTATTCTGATGTCCATTTAACGAACACTTACCTTTCAATCCGTTCGATAACAGTCAGTTGCTTATCGAACAGTCTGTTGATTATCTTTGTTGTTTACAGTATAATTTATTTGAACAATTATGTCAACGGAGGCGATAAAGTGAAAATATTATCGGCTGAGATTTTTAATTCAAGAATTCAGAGCCACAACACAACCGCAAAAGAAAAATGGCTCGGCTACCTTGCGGGTCCTGCAGGCGCATTGCTTGTGAATGCACTTCTTGCACAAGGATTTCTTAACGTTTTCTATACTGATGAACTCGGAATGAGCGGTGTATGGGGCGGAATGTTCCTTGTTGTTTTTCCGATTCTTTCAAAGATTCTCGATGCGATAACTAACCTGATTATGGGTGCGATAATCGACAGAACTCATTCCGTTCAGGGCAAAGCAAGACCGTGGCTTCTTTTGGCTATTCCGCTTGTTGTAATCTGCGGTGTTCTTCTTTATCTTGTTCCGCTTCACGCTTCAACAACGGTTAAAGCAGTCTATATTATCTTTACATATAATCTCTACTATTGTTTTGCGTTCACGATGTATAACATCACCCATATGATGATGGTACCGCTTTCAATGAGAAACGATATGCAGAGAAGTCAGCTTGCGGTGTTCAACAACATTGCAAATATTGCTATTACAGGCATTCTTGTTGCACTTCTGTTTCCGATGCTTGTTTTACCGAAAATCAAGGGTGATATTGATGCTTGGGTAACATTTATGAGCTTTGCGGCAATCATAATGCTTCCCGTTATGCTTCTTGAATATTATTTCACAAAAGAGCGTGTAACACTTGAAAACCCCGAAAAAGCGGCAGAAGATAACCACGCATTCAAGGAGAAAATCAAAGCCTGTATGTCAAGCAAAAACTGGCGGATTCTTGTTGCCTTCTGGCTTTTCTATTGGGTAGGTCAGCTTACCCGTTCAAATGCGATAACCTACTATGCAAACTGGGTTCTCGGCAGCACCTATGCAGACGGCATAACCCAGACTCTGCTCAATGTTATCGGCGGACTGCCTATGGGTATCGGCATTTTTCTTGTCTGGCCTCTTTCAAAGAAATTCGGCAAGAAAACCGTTACCGCAACGGGATTTATTCTCTGCGTTATCGGTGATATCATCACCTTCGTAAACCCCGATAATCTTGTTACGGTGCTTATCGGTCAGTTCATTATGAATATGGGCATCGTGCCTGCGGCATATGTTTTCCCTGCGCTTATGGCAGGCGTGTTTGATGAGCTTGAATACAAGCACGGCTTCAGATGCGACGGTGTTGCAACAAGTGTTATCAACTCAATGAACACCATTGCCGTTGGTCTGAGCATAGGTATTTTCAACCTGCTTATCAGAGGCTATGTTCAGCCCGAATTTGATGCCGCAGGCAACTGCATAACAACCCAGCCAGATTCGGTTATCTCCGCAATCGTGTGGGCGTTTGTGGGTATAAATATCTTTATTCACGCCGGACTTGCAATTCTTCTCCGTTTCCTTGATATAGAACTCAAACTGCCTGCAATTCAGAAGATAATCCGTCAAAGACAGATTGATAAATGCAAGGCAAACGGTGAGGAATGGGTTGAACCCGAAGAAAAAGCAAGACTTCTTCAGGATGAGCTTGATGCAAAGGCTCTTGAATCATTCAAAGCAGAAGTCAAAGAAAAATGTTCAAAAAAACCGAAATTAAATTATGAAGCCGAGTTAAATGAATATATAGAAAACTTCAATAAGCAAAAGGAAAAAGCAAAAATCAAAGCCGAAAAACAGCGTATTGATGAAGCCGAATATACACGCAGAATGGAAGAACGGGCAAAGAAAAAGGGAGTGAAAATATGAACCGCAGACCGGATATCATCGTTATCAATCCCGACCAAATGAGAGCAGATTCTCTGCATCATCTCGGCAATCCTGCTTCATATACTCCGAATCTTGATACCCTTGCTGATGAAGGTGTCAGCTTTGCTAACGCATTCTGTCAGAATCCCGTGTGTGTTCCGTCAAGATGCTCGTTTATGACGGGTACATATCCGCACACAAACGGTCACCGCACGATGAGTTATCTTCTGCGTGAGGGCGAGGATAATCTTTACCGTATTCTCAAAAACGCAGGATACTATGTCTGGACAAGCGGCAGAGGTGACTGCCTTGCAGGTCAGCAGACAAAGTGGCTCAAAGAATGCACAAATGAAATTTATAACAAATGCGGTAAAAAAACTAAAGATGAAGGCAGAGGAGAAAAAGGCGATAAACGGTATCTCAGTTTCTACCGTGGCGAAATAATCAACACGGATTCCGACGGTATGTGTCACGATAACGATTGGGTATGGACAAAAGGCTGTGAGGATTTAATCAGAAAAGCAAAGAAGGATGAGCCGATATTTGCATTTCTCGGTCTTAATAATCCGCATCCGCCGTATCACGCCGAAAAAAGATTTCTCAATCTGATTGATGAATCGCTTATTCCGCCTGCAAAGGCACCGTCAAAGCCTGAAGATAAAAAGCCGTCAATGCAATATGAACTCTGCGAAGCACTCGGCATAGGCGATTGGGATAGTAAGAATATAACCGCATTAAGAAAAACATATCTTGCGCAATGTGCAAGAATTGACGAGTTGACGGGCAGAGTTATAAAAGCCCTCAAGGATGCAGGCAGATATGAAAATGCCGCAATCTTCTTTTTCTCCGACCACGGAGATTTTACCGCTGATTACGGCATACCTGAAAAGGCACAGAATCTTTTTGATGATTGTCTTGTTAATGTTCCGTTTATCGTAAAGCTTCCCGATTATATGAAAACAGATAAGGGCATTAACGAAAATCCCGTTGAACTGATCGACTTTTTTGCAACCGTTCTTGATATAACAGACACGGATGCATCTTATACCCATTTCGGAAAATCTCTGAAAGAAACAATCGCAGATAAAAAAACATCTGTCCGTGATTTTGTATGCAGTGAGGGCGGCAGACTTCAAAATGAAAAGCATTGTACGGAAGAAGTTGAAAACTATTTCGGAGTTGTTGCTGATGAATATGCACCGAGAATAACAATCCAGCAGAAGAACGACGGTCAGCATACCAAGGCGGTTATGATAAGAACAAGGGACTATAAATACATTATGCGTCTTTATGAAAGCGATGAATTTTATGACCTTTCAATGGGCGAAGAAGCAAACGAAATTGATAATCCTGAATATGCCGACATTATTGCCGATATGCGTTCAAAGCTTTTAGAATGGCTTTTTGAAACGTCGGACAGTGTGCCGAAAGATAAGGATGCACGCTTCCCCGATGAATTCTATCTGGAAACCGTCAACGCAATGGCAGGCGTAAAAGTTTCACCGCTTATCAAAGGCGTTATGAAGTTCACCCGAAACGATTTTTCAAGTCTTATCAACAAGTCAATCAAACTTTTCAGAATAGATACAAACAAATTTTATAATAAAAAAATGTAAAAAATCGCGGTTGTCGTTCGGCAACCGCTTTTTCTTTTCTCGGAATTGTAATTTTGCAAGCAGCGCAAGTGTACATACACTCTCGCAAAACCCGCTTGCAAATCCGTTACCGTTTTCACCGTTCACTAAATTTGCAAGCAGTGCGTTGTTGTAAGGAACCTGAAGTTATAGGTTATAGTTTTAACGGAAAGTTGGAAAACTTTGATGTGTATATGAACAGTTTTTTGAAATATTGTATTTCAAATCTCAGCACCTGGGCTGATAATTCGGCTGACAGGCGGTCAGAGAAGAGCTTTTCGGGTAGAAAACAGTTTAAGTCAATAATACCAATAACAACTAAGTAAATATGTTTCACAAACCAACTGCTCTCCTTTGAAATGCACCCATGCAGTCTTTTTTGTTTCTGTATCGAACGCCTGAAACCGTTAATATTTACGGTTGAATTATTTATACTTTCTTAATTATAACAATTATAAAAATCGCATAACAAAAACTCCCTCAGTCAGACCGAAGGAGTTCGAAAAATCTGAATTTGTCTTTTTAATGAGAATCTTCTATGCTCAATTTATTGCCCGGTTGTAAAAGTTTATATAATCGCTGATTACCTCTTCAAACAACTCGTTGCAGTAAATCTGAAAATGACCGCAATCATATCTTTTGCAGGTTGAGTTTTTGGCTTTCTTTGCAAGCTCGATTGTTCTGTCGGCAGGTGCAAGGTCATCCTTTGAGCAAGCCGCAACAAAAATCGGTGTATCGATCTTGCTGAAGTATTTACCGGGTGAATATTTGAGAAATTCAAGCAATGTTCTTGCAGGTGCTTTGTTTATATAGTCGGCACCCTCTATAAAATCGTTTGTGGTTTTTTCATCGGCTTCCATAAACGCAAGCTCACCTTCATATGTAGAGAGCTTGAGCATAACGGGATGATAACCTGTTATACACGATAAGACATCGGCAATAACAAACGGAGACCTTTTGAGAATATAAAGCAAGCCCACTTCTTTTATTGTTGCCATCGTGTCGGTGTAAGGACATTGAGCAACAGTTGCCTTGACATCGTTTCTGTGTGCGGTGAGATATGTGACGTGTCCGCCGCTGAACGATGAGCCGAAAAGCAGCAGCTTATCTGCATCAACACGGCTGTCTTTTTTTATAAAATCTATTGCGGTGTTCCAGTCGTGAAGCTGCATTTTAACGTTTATAAGCTGTCTTTTGTTGCCGTCGCTTGCACCGTAATTGCGATAATCGAAAAGGAAACAGGCATATCCTGCCTGAGCAAATCTTTCGGCATATTCATATAAACGCATTTCACGGGTACCGCCCAAGCCGTGTGCCATAACGATTACAGGGCATTTCTTTTCTGTTTCGGGCAGATAAAGCCACGCACTGCACCGAGTACCTTTTGAATAAAAGTCAACATCTTCGCGTTTAAAGTTATATTTCATTTTTGTCCCTTCAGTGTTTGATTTGGGAAATCGTCATATGTTGAATTCATTTAATCACTGTTATGTTCTGTTCAGGTTCTTTTTTCTTATCAAGCTTATAATTTCTGATATAAATACATAAATCTGTCCCAACCATTATCAAATTAAGAACATAAAAGAAAAGCACATACCATTTTGAAGAAAAAGACGACATATATGACTCATTTAAAAATTTCGAAGAAATTCCGGCAACATAGCCTAAAAATATAAGGCATAAGAAACCGAGACTTTTACCTTTAACCGTTCTCGCCTTATAAGACTTGATGACATTAAGCGGCCAGGAGGCACCAAAACTCACAATCATAATTACTTCTAAAATTTCTGACATAAAAAGTTCCCTTTCATAATAATTGTTTCTCTGACAAATTCTTAATTTATCGGGATAATTATATCACATTCTTTTTAATTATTCCACAGAAATTTTGTTGGTGACGGTTTGATTATTTCTTGAATCCGTGTTATTCTTAATGCAGGATTTTTTGAGGATGTGATGCAGATGAAATTTGAAAACGCCGAAGTTTCCGTTATAAGAAGCAAACGGAAAACGATCTCAATTCAGGTGAAGCCGAATGAGGTTATCATCCGTGCACCGATAAAAATGGAAGAAAAAGATATCGAAAAATTTGCGGAATCAAAAAGAAACCGGATTGAAAAACATCTGCAATCGCTTTCGGAAAAGCAAAAGCTTTTTGAAATCATTGAGCCGTATACCGAAGAAGAAATCAAAAGTTTTGTCAAAAAAGCAAAGGCGGAAATTCCGGAACGTGTTGAGTTTTATGCCGAAAAAATCGGTGTGACTTATAACAGAATTACAATCAGATGTCAGCACACACGTTGGGGAAGCTGTTCTTCAAAAGGCAATCTGAATTTCAACTGTCTGCTGATTTTGCTTCCCGATGAAATTATCGACAGCGTTATTGTTCACGAACTCTGCCACAGAAAACAGATGAATCATTCCGCAAAATTTTATGCGGAAATCGAAAAAGTTTTCCCCGATTACAAGCGTTGCCACGCTTGGTTGAAGCAGAACGAAAATAAATATATGAGCCGAATTCCGAAGTAAATCAACGGGGTTCGGTTTTTTCTTTATATACATCGCTGACTTTGCAGGCAGTGCAAGTGAGTATCCAAATCAAAAAATAGTTTTCGCCCACTCGTTTTGCTGCTTGTCGGGGACAACCGCTATCCCCGAAATCCGAGAGAAATTTTTGGAAATTCTCTCAGTGCGACACCGCATCGGCTAAAAATGTTTTGTCATTATTTGTTGTACGGTCTTGTTTTATTTTGTAATTAATGTTATTATAAAGTTGTATAACTTTATCTTCAGGTGGCCTATGAAAATTATTATTGATACGGATGCGTGTCCTGCGGTTGATATTGCCGACGGTAACTTAAAAATCACAAAAGCAAACGAAAGGATAAGAAGATAAAATATGATAGAGTTTAAAACTGTTTTTGGTCCGGGCACAGGCGGACCTTCCGACTATTACAGAATACCCTCGATGATTACAACAAAAAACGGTGTGGTTGTAGCTTGTGCAGATGCCAGATTTTATACAGGTGCGGACAATCCCAACAGAATTGACAAGGTTGTCAGAAGAAGTTTGGATTCAGGCGAAACATGGGAAGATTATCAGATAGTTGTTGAAGAATACGGTAAAGAAAAAAATCTTTCTTCTGCGGCTATTGACCCGATTCTTACATATTCAGGTGATACCGGACGAATTTTTATGCACTACTGTCACACTCCTGCAGGTGTGGGTATTCTTAACTGCAATTCCTGCACAGGTGAGGACAGCGAAGGCAACAAGGTTATCACCCGAGGATTCAGAAAGTACATTCTGAAAAACGGTGCACTTTATTCTAAAAGCGGTAAAAAAACCGGATATTCTGTTTCTGAGGACGGTGAAGTAACTGACGGAAAAACAGCTTTCGGAAGCATATACACGGGAGGCAGCTTTAAGGAGGCTCACACTGCAACACTGATGATGTGCTACAGTGATGACGACGGCTTAACCTGGTCAAAGCCCGTCTCTCTTAATTCTCAGATAAAAAAGAAATATATGAGCTTTATCGGACCCGGACCCGGCTGCGGAATAGTTATCAGACACGGAAAATATAAGGGAAGAATAGTAGTACCCGTTTATTACGGCACAAGAAAGTGGCCTCTTTGCCTTTCTTGCAGCGTGATTTACAGTGACGATAACGGAGTCACCTGGTCGATGGGAGAAACTCCGAACAACACAAGAAAGATTCACGGCTTTAGGGCGAACCATTTCCTTATCACAAACAGTAAAATGCTTACAGAATCCCAAGTGACGGAGCAGGATGACGGTACGCTCAAGTACTTTATGCGAAATCACGAAAAGAGAAGAAGCATTGCTGTGGCTTACAGTAAAAACGGCGGCGAAAGCTGGGAGGATTTCCGTTTTGACGACAGCCTTCCTCAGCCCGTCTGTCAGTCCTCGGTAATCAAAATCGAAAATGCCGATAAGCCTTATGTCGTTTTTCTTAACCCCGCCAGCAGAGAGGGCAGAAAGTGCGGAACAGTCAGGCTCTCCGAAGATGACGGTGAAACATTCAAGTACAGCCGTATACTCAAAGAGGATTCTTTCGTTTACAGCTCAATGGCACAGCTTCCTGACGGTAATATCGGTGCACTGTTTGAGCCTGATTTGGAGTGTCGGAATATATGGTTCACAAAGTTTTCTCTTGATTGGATCAAGGGTATTAAATAAAAAACCGGAGGAATAAACTCAAATGAACAAAATCAGAAATTTGCTTTCGGATATCCGCCTGTATTGGAACATCCCAATGCATGGAAAGTACATTAACTTCAAAGAAATAGCTGCATACTGCGGCGGCGGTATCGGTGCCTACGCTATTACGATGATAGGTAATGCCTGTATTCTTTCTACAAACAACACCTTGCTTTCGAGCGTTTTGGGCATTAATCCCACCGATATGTATATTATGTATGTTATCGCAGTTCTTGCCAATATTCCGCTTACCGGAATCAGAGCAAACATCATCGATAACACCAGAAACAAAGCGGGTAAATACAGACCCTACATAGTAACAATGGCGATCCCCACTGCAATCATATGCATTGCAACGGTGTGGTTCCCGTATGACAAGCTTCCCCTCATCGTAGGCGAAGGTATGCTTTTCGGTGAAACAAGAGCTTATATTGCAAAATGTGCGCTTATAATGATTTTCAACTTGTTGCTTCACTTCTGCTTCTATTTCTTCTACGATTCTTATGAGAATCTTATTCACGTTCTTTCTCCCAATTCACAGGAGCGAGCAGATGTTTCTTCAATAAAGAGCGTCGTTTATTCCTTCGCACCTACAGTAGTTAATCTCTTTACTCCCATTATTGCAAAGAATATTTTCCACACAAACACAACCGATATCCGAGTTTACAGACTCCTTTATCCCATCCTTACCGTTTTAGGTATTCTTCTTTGCATCATTGTTTACAAGCACACCGAAGAAAAAATCGTTCAGGCTAAAACCCATGTTGTTCACATCAAATTTTCCGATGCGTTACGTGCTGTGGCAAAGAATAAGTATTTCTGGATTATCTCTCTTGCTTCTTGGATAGGCTTCCTTGAATCCGCTTATTCAAACATTCTTGCCTGGCTTTATAACTACGGCGGTGCCTGTAACGGTAATGAATACGGACTCATAGTAACAGTTTACGGTAATGCCTCACTCTGGGGTATGATTCTTGCTCCGTTCTGTATTAAGCGTTGGGGTAAAAAAGCTGTTCTTATTGTTACCAACCTGTTTAACATAGCGTTTATTCTTATGATGTATCCCTTCCTGTCCGAAATTAAGAACGGCACTATCTGGCTTATTATGGGCTGTCTTTATATGAATGCACTTGTAGGCTCCTTTGCCCGTATTCTTAATCCGTCCATCCAGGCAGATATCCGCGATTATCAGCAGTATAAGACAGGCGAAAGAATCGACGGTATGTTTTCGGCAGTTACCACTATCGGTACCGTTATCGCACTTGCTACATCATCCGTTCTTCCCTATATCTACGAAAAAGGCGGTATTACCAAAGCCAACGCCGAACTCGTAACATCCAATCCCAATATTCTCTCAAGAGTTCTCGGTGACGGTACGACCGTTGGTGAAATTCTTGCCGACCAGCTTGCAAAGGGTCAGGATAACTACACTAACGCTTATTCAGCTCTTTATGACCCCGACATTCTTCTCAGTCTTCTTAAGGTCTTGGTTCTTGTAGCGGCATTCGGTGCATTTATGAATGTTATCCCCTTCTTTGCTTACGATTTCAACGAAATCAAGCAGAAATCAGTTGTCCGTGTTCTCAAGGTAAGAGCTTTATTTGAGGACTACGGTAACGGTATCACAAATGACAGTGCTCTTGTTGAGGGTATCGATATTATCAGAAACGCCAGAAAGATGGCAACGGCAGAGCCAAAAAATGCAGATAAAAAGGCATTTAAGGCAGCTCTGAAAAACAGCGAGGATAAAAAGGCGGTAAAGAAAGCATACAAGGCCGTTCTTGAATTCAACGACGAAATCACCATTTCAAAATTCGTTTGCGACGAGCTTGATAAGTTCTCTTCACCTTTGGTACAGCGTCAGGTTGAAATCTGCAAGGAAATCGTTGCGGCAGGCATCAAGGGCATTATGTTTGCAGAAATGTCCGAGCTGAAGGCAGAGCTTAAAGGTGCCCGTGCATTAAGCAAAAACGATGCAGCCGAGAAGGAATATCGTTCCTTCGCTATCGATATGGCAAAGAATAAGATAACCGCTTATAAAACAATAAAGAAATACTATAAGGATGCAGAGGAAATTGTTAATCCTGATTTCAAGGTGCTTGAAGGCTACTACGACAGAGAAAATCAGATTGACGAGCAATTAAAGGCTCTTTATGCGGAAGAAAAGAAGGCTGACAAGGCAAGCAAGGCTGAAAAGAAAGCTCAGATCAAGGCGTTATCAAAGGAAAAATCAGAGCTTAAAAAGACCATCAGCGAGGAAATGGAAAAGCACGCAAACTTCAACCGTATTGCAAAGCCTCTCATTATTGCCGAAAGACTTGTAAAACAGAAAGAAAACTACACTCATCTGGATGACATCGCCGAAAAATACGAAGAATCCAAGAAGAGAAGCGAAGAAGATCGTGCAGCAAAATTAGCTGAACAGAAGCGTCTCGAAGCTGAAAAGCAGGCAAACAAGGAAAAAAGACTTGCCGAAAAATCTGCATCAAAGAAATAATTGATGTACGGCTGAAATTCCGGAAAACATCGCAAAAACGGAAGAAACAACAGACAAAACCGAGAAAAAACAAAATTATTATTGATGCGGATTTTCTGAAATCATTTATTTTATGCATTGAAAGTATACGAACAAAGGCAGGGACAAATGGAGCGTTCCGATAAGACAGCATAGCAGAAATTAAAAAGTGCGGCAGATGCCAAACAAGATTGCTTATAATTTTATGTATAAGGAATGATTTCTGCTATGAAAAATCAAATTATGTCTTGTGAATTCAATATTGACACTGCTTGTGTTGAGATTAAACTTGCTGATGGCTCAATGGTATCAATAGATTGCGATACAGTTGAAGCTAAATACGCAAACAATATGTACGAAGTATCGGAACTTGATTATCTCATCTACAATGAACCGATAAGCTATGTCAGATTACTGTTCAGCGGTAAGATGGAAGAGTATCTGCGAAACAGTACAGACTACACACCGTTATCGGATATGAGATAACCGCACAAAACAAAGCCATATAAGTTGACTTTTAAATCAGCTTATATGGCTTTTTCTTTTAGCGGAATTGATTGTTTAAGTAATTTGTTATATTCGCAATCCCCGATATTGCTGTTTCATCTTCTGTTGCAGGTAAGTCATTCGTGTTAAAGCTACCAACCAAAGGATAAACCTCTGATATATTGATATGGCGAAGTAATGTGTAGGCAGTTTTGTATGCATCCTCAGGATTGCCGTCACCGCCGCCAACAAGGATAACAGCACCTTTCTTTGGCTTGATTGCCGGTGCTTGGTTACGAAAATGCTTTGCCGCAAAGTATGTTTGAAATCTACTGCAAACATCAAGAAGTTTTCCTGTTGGTTGCGAGAAATAAATTGGTGATGCAACCACAACATTATCACAGTCAATGATATAATCATATATTTCAGTCATTTCATCATTAATTGAACAACCATCGTTGTTCCAACAATAACGGCAATCAACACAGGCTGAAATATCAGAATAATAAGCATCAACTATCTTATATTCACCGTTCAGTTGCTCGGTTAGTTTGTTAATTAAATTGACAGTATCTCCGTTCCTGCGTGGAGAACCGTTCAAGATGAGTGTTTTCATAAAATCACCATTTTATAGTTCTGTTTTACTTTTATACAACAACATCAATCTCATCTTCGTTCGGCACTTCAAATATCGAAGCGAATTTTGCGGCGAGATTATCGTCAACATAATAGGCACTTGTTTCATTTGCACGCACATCATTGTTTCTCTTGTGCAAGCGAGATTTCCATGTTTTATCGCTAATATCAATGTAATGAAGCTCGCATTCGATATTACGGGATTTGTAAAACTCTTTTACCGCTTTCCGTTCTGCTTTTGTCCAGAAGCCCCAATCAAGAACAACATTGATATTGTTCTCGATTAGTTCCAAAGATTTATTTAACAGATATTTCTCAGTTCTTTCTACATATTCATCATGTTTATCACCGCAATGCTGGCCGAAAAGAGCAAGCGTTATTTCATCAACGGAAAGTAAAACGGCATTGTTTTCAGCACAGATTTTATTTGCGTATGTAGTTTTACCGCAGCAGATTTTGCCGCAAATCAAATAAACTTTTGCCATAAGCAACACCTTCTTACTTA
Organism: Acutalibacteraceae bacterium; assembly: GCA_045542715.1. Lineage (GTDB taxonomy): Bacteria > Bacillota > Clostridia > Oscillospirales > Acutalibacteraceae > CAG-177. The sequence goes on along the minus strand of JAZQLN010000034.1, from coordinate 13,001 downwards.
TTCATCTCATCAACAAATTCGCTGTTTCTTGCTGTCAACTCTACCCACGCAGGTCTGAATCCGCTTCTGATTGCATTGCGGACAGATTTGATATTCGACCAAGCAGAACAGTAAAACGGCACTTTTCCGAGTTTCAATGTTTCAAGAGCAAGTCTGCTTGTGATTGCAGATGCGACACCTTTTCTTCTGTATTCGGGCAGAACATCAACGCCAATCTGATACATAGTTTCACAATCTGCTGAGCAGCCTGCAAGTCCTATGAGTTTTCCTTCATCAAATGCACCGACAGCAAGTTTATCAAGATGTTTTCGGCTTTTACACAAAGCATTGTCCCACTCGGCAGTATAATACTGCTCAAATTCTTCCGGGTGCAGAACTTTCAGTTCATATTCACAAGTTAATTCTTTGAGTTCGTTGACATCGGGCAGAAAATATTCCGCCATAAAGCAGACTTTATATCCGAATTCTGCAAGCTTTTCGTTGAGTGCAATGACATTAGGCGATTCGAAGCAATGCTCAACTGCATATTTACCAATGTACCATTCAACGGCTTCTTTCATTCTCGGACTGACTTGCGCCACGATATTGTTACCGTATGATACCAAATCACATTCCAGTGGCAAGGGCATATACACCCTTGCTTTTTCGTTTTTCTGTGATAAAACAACCTTGTTTTCAGTAGAAAGAAAATCCTCTGCGTTGCAGTTGCAGTCATACGCAGATTGTTGTAATGCGATTTGTAATATTTCTTGGTTTGTCATAGTTACTCCTGTTTAATTGCTTTTAATGTAAATGTCGCTCCCCAGCTATTCAGCACCTCAACGGAAGAAAAACCCGCTTCAAGCAATGCTTCGGTTTCGTGTTTGACGGTCAGCGGAGTGTCATAATGATAAAATTCATTATCATCAATGCCTTGTTTCTTTTTGAGGTAGAGCAGTTCGTTTCGGAATGTTTTTTCATCTTCATCTGACAAGGCAAAATAATCGGTAAGAATGAAATATCCGCCGTCTTTTAATGCCTTGCAGAGTTTTGCATAAAGCGGAATTTTTTCTTCTTTTGTGAAATGGTGCAGAGATTCAACCGAAACTGCGGCATCAAAAGTATTTTCGCCAAACGGAACATCAAAATATGAGCCGCAAATCAATGTCAAATCCTTTTCTGTGAACTTATTCCTCAATGCATTCAGCATTGATTCAGTTAAGTCAATACCGGTTATTTTTGCCGAAGGATTAATTTTAAAATAGTATTCCAACTCCAAACCCGTACCGCAACCCAAGTCAAGGATTTTTGCACCGTTAGTCTTGGGTAAACAGTCGGCAGTATAAGGATAAAACACATCTGACGATTCGATATTCGTCATCATGTGTTCATCGTAACCATCTAACCGTTTATTGAAAAATTCATTCATTTTTTCAAGCATAGTCATTTAATCCTCTAATTTCTTCGCAAAATGTACCAATCGTGATGCTTCACAAAAACCTAAACTCTGATGAAGTTTAATGCTTGCGTCGTTTGTTGTTGCGCAGTCGCTTGCAAATTCTTTGCAGCCTTTTGATTTTGCCCAATTCTGACAGCAGATAATAAGTTCGTTCGCAAAGCCTAAATTACGCCATTCATTTTTAACATAAATGCCTTCAAGATAACCGACGGGACTGCCGTGTGTGCCTTCAACATAATCATTGCGTATTGAGCAATGAGCAAAACCAACCATTTCTTTATAGCAATACAAGGTAAAAATCATATCATTTTCGTTTGCAATAATTTTCTTCATCTCGTCGCACATTTTATCCAAACTGTGATGAGGCCAAAGTTCGCAGGCGAGACTTGCAATTTTTTCATAATCCTGTTCACGAGCGGTATAACTGTTCCAGCAACTGCGCCACACCCAAGTATGAGTGCTTACACCATTTATGGAATCAAATTCCACATTGTCCCAAAGTTCTGCCATTGATTTTCCGTCAAAAACCTTTGCGTTCAGAAGTTCATCGGCTGTTTCAAAATCATATCCGTTTTCTTCGGCACCTTTCATTTTGCTGAACCAATACTGTTTATGCTCATCACAGTAACCCATCCAAATGTCTTGATAATCTTCATTATCGGATATGCTGAAATTGATTTCACAAACCGATTCTTTTTCAATCAGCTTTTCTCTGAAGTATTCATATTTTATGGGGAAGTTTTCTCTCATAAGGTCACCTTTTTTATCGTTATTCCAATCCCATTTCTTTCATTTTCTTTATCAATCTTTTTGATCGGAACAGCAGATAATCGTGTCCCATTTCACCCAAAAGAATATACCAATTCAGCTCGTTGCACAGAGCATAAAGTTCGACCTTTAAATCGCAGTATTTTGAGGTCGGATTTCTCTTTTTATACTCATCATAAAGCTTCAGCTTTTCACTGAAACCGAGTGTCAGGCAGAATATTTCGTATTCGGGTTCTGCCCAAAGCATATCAAACGGATCAACCGCGCCTGCAAGCTCGGATTTCCAAAAATCAATTATCAGATTCGGCATCCAGAAATCGCCGTGACAAATGCAAGCGGTGTTGTTTGTAACACTGAATATTTCATCATAATTCTTGCTGATAAGCTCAACCGCTTGCATAATCTCGGGTTCAATCTCGGTTTTCTCAAACTTCGCTTTTGTAAAGGCGTAAATGTCAACGAAATAATCCTTGTAATACTCCGCCCAAGTGTCATAAACGGGATTATCGTATTTGCCGAACTTGTCGTTGTGTACGCTTTGTGCGTTCATAAGAGCATCAATAATGCTGTTTCTGAGCCGTTTTCTTGACGGAACAAACGCAAGATATTTGCTCTTACCGCTCATTCCTTTTATGTAATCCATACCGAGATAAACGGTGTTATTTTCACGGTGGAGGAAATAGGTTTTCGGAACTTTATATGAAACCTTGGGAGAAAGAGAATCAAGCATATCCTTCTCCTTGCGAATTGCATCATAAAATTTGCTCGTTTTAACAGCAATTTCATAAGGTTTGGTTGTGATTTTTACAAGATAAACACTTCCGCTTGCACCCTTGCCGACTGCATGGATTTTGCTGACTGTTGTGTTCATTTGCTTTTCAACAACCGATTTGATTAAATCTGTATTCATAGAAAATATCCTTTTATATCAAAATAAATCCCATCAGCAGACCGCCTGCAAATCCTGAGATATGCTCCCATGCGGTTGCTTTGCCCATAAATATTCCGCCTACCGTGTAAATTGCCAGAACTATCAACGCAATTGTCGGTACAGGAGAAAAGAAAACAGTTGAGTTTTTAACGGCAAGCATAACAAACACTGCAATCAGACCGTAGATTCCCGTTGATGCACCTTCGCCCTCGTGAAGCTTATACACAAATGCCATATACAAGCCCGATACGAACGCAGAACCAATAAAGCAGAGTGCGGTTTTTGCTGTGCCGAGCTGTGATTCAACGGCATAGCCAACAATGAGAGTTGCGGTTATATTTGAAATGATGTGCCACGTTCCGACATGGAGAAGCGATGACGATACCAGTCGCCATACTTGTCCCTTTTTGATTTTCTTTTCGGACAGATGCAGAGCGTGGTTTATGTAGCCTTTGTTGTGTCCCGACCACAGTTTTTCTTTGAGTGTCACTGTTGCTGTTTTGGGGATTATGATAAAGTTATCAAATATGAAGATTATAAAAATCAACGCACAAAAAGTTTTTGTAAATATTGGCATACGCATTTATCTCCTTGTAAATGATTTTGATTACAGCGAAAACAAATCAACATATTTCATTGAAATACATTTGTCGTTTTGAAAAGTGAATTCAACAATCCACGGCATAACGGTGCGTATTCTTTCAAAATCTTCATATTCAAATGATTTATCATAATAGTTGATAATTGTACTCAAGGCTGTACCGTGACTGCCGATTGCAATGTTTTTGCCTTTGTATTTTTCAAGGACACTATTTAATGCGGAAATATTCCTGCTTTGAACTTCATTCAAACTTTCGCCGTCAGACAGTTTATAGTCAAAATCTGCCCATTGAGATTTGCTGAAAGCCGAAAAATCCTCAATCCAGATACTATCCACCTTGCGTTCTCTGAAATCATCGATGATTTCTATGCTTAAACCTTTACTGTCGGCAAAGTGAGTGACCGTATCTATAGCTCTTTTATATGGGCTTGATAAAACAACCTCAATATTTTTCTCCGACAAAAACTGCGTAACAAGTTCTCTGTCAACCATTCCTTTGGCGGACAGTTCTCTTGACAGATCATCACGGTTGTTATAATTCGGTTCAGCGTGTCTGACGAAATAAACTTTTGTCATTATTAAATCTCCATAATTATTTTATAGCCAGCGTAGCAACATACTGCGGATAATATTTGCCGATTATGTTTCCGCCTTCTCCGTCACGGTCTTCGTATAACGCTTTGAGTGTAAATCCTGCTTTGAGCTGACCGCCGATTTGCTCATCCAATGTGTGACTGAACTGAACGCCGTCACCGTTTGCAATCATTGCGTCAAGTCGTTCCTTCGGCATATTGAGTGGATTGAACGGCAAGGGATTAACCACTTTCAACGGATCATCTTCTTCAAATAAATAGTCAATGCCGTTATCAAGTCCTGAAAGCAGTCTGCCGCCCTTTTTAAGCACACGGTAGCACTCGTTCCAGACGTGATAAACATCCTCAACATAGTTGTTTGAAACGGGATGAAAAATCAAATCGAAGCTTTCATCTTCAAAAGGAAGCGTTTTTGACATATCACCTTTGATGATTGTGATGCTGTATCCTTCTCTTTCGGACACCATTTTCTCTGCTCCAAGCTGTCTGTCGGAATAATCAAACACGGTACATTCCGCACCGAGCATTGAAAGAACGGGCATCTGCTGACCGCCGCCGCTTGCAAGTCCCAACACCTTTTTACCCTTCAAATCACCAAACCATTCGTGAGGAACAGAAATGCAGGGAGTGAGAATAACCGAAAAATTATCGGGAGTAATTTTCTCGTATTCCTCGTGACTTATGGGCAAGGTATATTCGCAACCATCTTCTGCCCACGAATCCCAAGTTTCTGAATTTATTTTAGTGTAGTCAAGCATTTTGTTACCTCATATTGTTTATGTAATTGTCAGCTTCTTTTCTGCTTTTGAAAATTATTATATGTTTTTCCTTTTTATATTTTTCAATCAGCTCATATATTTGGGGGAGAGATGTTTTTGGAAAATCTTTGATGAATTCTTCAAATTCGGGGTCTAATTCTTTTTCTAACCACGGCAAGTCGTAACGACCTTTACCGATACGCTCAGTTGCTCCTTGCAAGCAAACTTCTGTCGGTAAATCAAAAAGAAAAACCGTATCGCACTCTCTGAGACGCATCTCAATTGTCCTGTTGTAATTGCCGTCAATTATCCATTCGGGTGTTGCAAATATTTCTGATATTCTTTGGTCAAATTCTTCCCTTGGAATATGAGTTTTGTCAGGCTTATGCCATATAGCATCAAGATAATACAACGGCAATCCTGTTAGTTTATTAAGTTTTTCTGCAAAGGTTGTTTTTCCTGAACCGGGACAACCAATCACTATAACTTTTTTCATTATTATTCCTCAGCAGAATCAAAGGTTTTTTCCATTATTGCACTTCCGCCATGATCTTCAATTACTTTAAATCCGTTTTTCTCATACATTGCATATGATACGGGAGTATGCTTAAAAACATTGAGTACCATCTTTGAAAATCCTTTTTCACGGGCATCTTCCTGAAGCTTCACAAACGCACTCTTTCCGTAGCCTTTGCCTCTGTATTCCTCTTTGATAACGTTCTCGGTTACAAATGCGGCGTTTTCTTCAAACGGACTTTTCTGATAACCGATAACACCGATTTTCTCGTTCTTTTCATTCACTACAATATAAAGATAGTTATCGGCGGAATCTGCACCTTCGGGAAACACGTCACGGAACTCACTTTTTGCCGCTCTTAACGCTTTGAATCTGAATCTCTCATCTCCCGATTTTATCAGGTGATCGGCATAAGCTTTCGCTGACCATTTTGAATATACACGGAATTCATCGCTGTTCATACGTTTGAAACTGATTTGTTTTAAATCGTTTCCCATAATAATCCTTCTTTCTTGTTATATAAATCACAAACAATCTGAGTTTTAATGTTTTCCTTATTATAAATACTTCTGCATATAAACCTTGCCTTGATATGTGCCATTCTTCAGCTTATATGCTTTTGGTGCAACAGAAGCAACTTCAAATCCGAATTTTTTATAAAGAGCAATAGCACGCTCGTTGCCTTCAAAGCATTCTAGCTCCATAATTTCAGAGCCGTGAGCTTCGGCAGCTCTGATTAATTCGGGAAACATGTGTGATGCAATACCAAGGTTCCAGAAATCTTTGCGTACTGCAATATCAATAACCGCCCTGTGAGATGTTTTAATTGCACTCGGGAACCTGACATCACAGTTTCCTGCAATTTCCCCGTCAATAAAGCATGTTATATTCAGAATGTCATCGGCATTTCTGAAATGATTTATCCAGCCTTTTTCCTGCTCAATGCTCATTATCCATTCCTCGGGATAGCGAGATAAAAATTCGGTTTCACCCGAAACCTGCTTTAAAAATGCTATCATTTTCTCTGCGTCATAAATCTCAGCAGTTTTAAGTAATGCTTTCATGCCGTCTTTTAAAATTATTATCTTTTCATCAAATATCATTTATTATTTCCTCTCTTGAATATATCATCATTTTACAAATATTTCTGCATATAAACTAAATTCTGATAGGTACCGTCTTTGAGCTTAAAGAATTTCGGTTCTACCGAAATAATTTTAAAACCAAATTTCTCGTAAAGTGCTTTGGCACGGTTGTTTCCTTCAATAAATTCGAGGTCAACAATTTCTGTACCGTTGTGATCTTCTGCCGCTTTTATCATTTCATTAAACATCGCTGAACCGATACCGATATTCCAATAATTTTTCTGAAGAGCGATACCCACTGTTGCTCTATGGGAAGTCTTGCTACCGGTCTTAAAAGTGATATCACAATTACCGGCAATTATACCGTCAATATAACAAGCAATGAACAATGTGTTCTGACTTTCACGAACATTATGAATAAATTTCTCTTCACTTTCTATAGTGACACTCTCCCAGTCTTCATTTGAACGAGAAAGAAACTCTGTTTCATTGGTTGCGGTTTTAATACTGTTTAGTAACATTTCAGCATCTTTTATTTCAGGAGTTTTCAATATGGCTGTAGTGCCGTCTTTTAATATAATTTTCTTATCTTCAAATATCATTAGTTTCACTTTCCTTTTCTAATTGTTTAACAAAAATAACTGCACTTAATAATTGCTTTTTTAAATCAATACACCTTATTCAACAACATAATTCAACCAATAAAAAAAGAACGGGCTTATCACAAAAATCCGAATTTACATAACCAAACGGTTTTACAACCTATTCCGAAATTTTTAACTTTGAATTTTTCAAAGATATAAAAGAATATACAAGTACCGATAAAGCCGAAATAATAACGAGTATATTGTGTAATGTAAAGATTTCGGATATGGCTCTGTGTTCCGCAGATCCTAAGAAGAAATACGACAATAACATAAATGATACAAACACGGGAAGCAGGATTCTTGCAAGCCAAGCCATACCCGTCTTTTCTGCATTGATGCCTGCCTTTTTTGTCAGCAAAACAATGAGAACAGCGGTAAAAAGAACAATCGCAGATATCGCAATTATCTGCACTGTAACAGAGCTTTCTTCAAAACGTCTTGCAACGGGACGGACAAGGTTTACACCAACAGTACCTATAAATCCAGCCATAAACACAAGAATTTTCTTCGGCTTTTCGGGAAGATTTGAAAATGCGGTTTCAGGAACATTCTCACTTTTTTTCAAGGACAGCAGAACAGCTGTTATTATGACACCTGCAATAAAGCCTGTGAAATATTCCCAGCATGACCACGCATATATAAAATCGCCCTCATACTGAGTTCCCGTCTGACGGTAACCGCCGTTTGCAAACCAGAAAAACAGATCAGATACCGTTATTGATAATCCGAACGCACTGCAAACAAGAGCACCCACTCTTGCGGCAACCTTATCTTTAACGATAAATCCTGCGGCAAGCAATGCACCCAAAGCTCTGATTGCAGCGGAAACGGCCTGAATTTCGGAGAAATAATTTCTGCCGCCTATGATTTTTTTGCCCCATGAAATATCCGCGAAATGCTGCATATAAACCTTGTAAGCGGAACCGTCTATACCTGCAATTTCAAGGCCTTCCTCAAAAAGTTCAACCGCCTCAGGCTGAACAAGCCGCACAATCCAATGCGAAACACCCGCTTTTGAAATCACGTCAAAAAGCAGGAATGCACCGATAACAATTATAAAATCTTTTATTTTCCATTGGTGGGAACTGAAGCCTCTGCCAAGCAATACGCCGTAAATTCCCGCCATACCCAATCCTACGCAGCACATCATAAATGCACCCGACAAGGGTGAAATATATCTGAAAAAATGCTCCGCGCCTTCAACCTCGGTTTCACGGATAATGCCGGTTATCTGATTTACCATTGTTCCCCAACTCGGCACGGTCAGAATAAAGGACATCGCCGTTAAGGAAAGCCACCCTAAATCAAGCTTTTTGCGTTCGCCAAAAACAGCTGTAACAAAAAGAAGATATATAAAACCCGCATTAAATACTCCTGCTTCCGAACCCCATCCGCGTGAACCTCTGAGACGCCATAAGAATCCGAGGAGAAGTCCGCCAAGAAGAATTATCAGAATTTTCTGCCACAAAGGTTTTTGCTTTATGTTGCCCATAATGTATCCTCCGTTCTCTGTTTTTTGTAACCGGAATTTGATTTTGTTTATATGATTGAATTAATTGACCGACAGATTATTATTTATATGTTTCTTCAATAAAATCTTTCAGCGCATTCCAATTATTAACCGTAAGATATTTTTCACAGGTGTTATCGCTGCGAAATTCAAGCGGCACATCTGATTTTACATCAAGCAATACGGGTGTCATGCCACAGGCTGATGCACCGTAAACATCGGGGATTTTTCCGTCACCGCAATACCAGCATTCGGATGGTTTAAGATGAGCATGTTTTGCCGCTGTAATAAAAATGTTGCTTGAAGGCTTTGTGAAAAGAATATCTGCACTCGTAAGACAAAATTCAAACTTCGCTGACGGAATCCATCTGTTTATCGCAAGGGAAAGGCTTTCTCCACTCATCATATTATTGCTGATAACCGCTGTTCGGATTCCGAGAGAATCAAGTTTTTCAAGAAGTTCCGGCACTCCGTCAATGACACATCTTGAAGAATTATACCGATCAAAAATCTCTTCCTGTTCCGCCATGGTGATATCAAAAACCAGACCCGTGTTCATTGCGGCATATCTGATAACCGATGACAAAGGCACATCAAGAGTTATCCCCGATTCGGATTTCATGCCCGAAACCTCATCAAGATATTCATTCCAATATTCTGCAAGTGTTTCTCCGTTTGTTGCTTCGGGATTGAGTGCGTAATGACGGAGCCTTTCAAAACCCTCTGAAGGAATGCATTTGCCGTCTGCAAAAAGCGTTCCGCCGACATCAAAAAGAATCATTTCCGGCTTTTTACTGTATGACATATTTATCACCATTGCTTAATTAATAAACAGATTATACCACATTCTTTTATGTTATTCCACAGAAATTTTGCCGAGAACGGTTTTATTTTATAGTGATTTTTAAAAGCAAAGGCAGGGACAAAAATCCCTGCCTTAATTGTTTCGTGAACCGACTGCGTTGATGCTGATATCCGTCAGAGCAACGACAGTATCTTTCGTTTATATTCCAGAAACTCTGCCGTAAGATTGAAATCATCACGGCGGGGTTTTTTCTCTCTGATAATGATTTCTCCCGTTATTTCTCCCGGCGAGCCTGACAGCAGATAGATTCTGTCCGAAAGAAGTATTGCTTCGTCAATATCGTGGGTGATGAAAAGCGTTGATAAGCGGATTTTCTCCATTACGTTCAGATACCATTTGTGCATTGAGCTTTTTGTTATTGTATCAAGGGCAGAGAAAGGCTCATCAAGGAGAGCGACATCTTTTGAAAACATATATGTCCTGAGCAGTGCCGCACGCTGACGCATACCTCCCGAAAGCTGAGAGGGATATTTCTTCTGCGTTCCCTCAAGACCGAACTGACTGAACATCGGTGATACCTTCAGGCGTGCATCTTTTTTCTTTACGCCTTTCAGCAAAAGAGGCAATGCGGCATTATCCTCAATTGTTCTGTAAGGCAGCAGCAAATCCTTCTGAAGCATATAACTGATATGTCCCGGTTGATCGGTAATGTCTTTTCCGTCGAGCAGAACCTGACCGCTGTCGGGTGTCAGAAGACCTGAAATTATATTGAACAGCGTTGTTTTTCCGCCGCCGCTGACACCCAGCAGACACACCACCTCTCCCCTGTTAAGTTCAATCGAAATATCCTTCAGAACAGTTTTTCCGTCAAAGCTTTTGCTGACGTTTTTAACTTCCAGCTTATTCATATCATTCGGGAATATAGTCATTCGTGAAGCCGAAATCCGGATTGATTTTTTCTTCAAGCAAATTCATTTCATTCAGCCAATTATAGAATGCTGCCCAACGCTCAGGGTCAAACTCACCCCATCTTGATGCATCGGCTGTATATTCGGATGCGAGATATTCCTGACTTGCATAGACAAGCTCACTGTTTGATTTAAGTTCGGGGGCGGCTTCCATAAGGATATCAGCGGCTTCCTTTGGATTTTCAACTGCGTATGTATATCCTTTTGAAAGTGCCTCAACGAATGCTTTTGCCGCCGCACTGTTTTCATCAAGCCATGCGTTGTTGCCGATAATAACGGGAGTGTAATAATCAAACACGGGGTTTATATCGGCAAATTCAAAGTAATCCGTTTCAAGTCCGGCAGTTTCACAGGCTACACCTGCCCAGGCGTAGAATACCCATATTGCATCAACACTGCCGCTTTTCAAAGCAGATACTTCGTCAGTAACCGTAGACGGAATAAGCTCCACAAGGTCAAAATCACCGCCGTAAGCTTTCATTACATCTCGGATTGTTTCTTTTTCAACATCCAGATCCCATGTTGCATATTTCCTGCCCTCAAGACCCTTCGGCGTATCCATTCCTTCACCCTTGCGCGAAATAATACCCGAGGTGTTATGCTGAATAACTGCGGCAACCGCCGTAACGGGCATAACGTCATCGCCGACAAAAGCAGGTGCAAGAGTATCCTGGAACGAAACACCGAACTGTGCTTTTCCCGATGCCACCAACGACACCGCATTGCCTTCGGGAGGCTGAACAATTTCAACATCCAGACCGGCTTGTTCAAAATATCCGTTTGCCTGAGCAACAAATATACCCGTATGGTTGGTGTTGGGTGTCCAGTCAAGAACGATTGTTATTTTATTATCCTCTGTTTTTCCGCAAGCCGTCAAACAGAAAACAAATGTTATTGATAATAATAAGGCTGTTAACTTTTTCATACTTTTTCTCCTTTTTTATCTGTGTTACGGTATGGCATACATTTTTTCTCCGCAAATCCGACCAAAGCCATGAGTGCAAGAGAAATGGCTGAGATAAGAAAAATCACGGCAAACATTTTATCAAAAGCAAATGCTTTTTTAACCCGTGTCATATAAACACCGAGACCGCCGAATCCTCCGAGCCATTCGCTGATAACTGCTCCCACAACGCTGTATGCCGCAGCTATTCTGAGTCCCGAAAACAGCTGGGGCAGTGCCGAAGGGAATTTGATATAACGGAAAATCTGTGTACGGTTTGCACCCATTGAACGCAGCAATCCGATTGTATCTTTATCGGCACTTCTGAATCCGTCAAGCAGTCCGACGGTTACGGGGAAGAAGGTTGATATGACTATCAGCACAATCTTCGGCATCATTTCATAACCGAACCAGAGCACAAGAAGCGGAGCGATTGCAACGGAAGGAATTGTCTGCGTTATAATAAGCAGCGGATAGAATGCTTTATAAAGAATTTCAAACGTATCCATCAGCACTGCAACACAAAATCCTACGCCGACACCAAGGAACAGCCCTATAAACGCTTCCTGCAAGGTTATAACGGAATTTTCAAGAAGCAGCGGGAATTCACTCACAAATGCCCGTATCACCTCTGTCGGCGACGGAAGCATATATGACGGAATCAGACCCGTTTCACAAACAGTCTGCCAGACAATCAGCAATGCGGCAACGGCGGTAATTGACGGTATGTTACGCTTCAGCATGTTTTTTTATCTTCCTGTCAATGGTCAGTATTCCGCCTTCGGGTCTGTAAACAACCTTTACATACGCCGAAACACTCTCTGCACCTGCTCTTATTGCAACGTGCTGACATTCCTTCACAATATCCATCAGGCTGTCATAGTCATCGCCTTCGATTGTTGTTTCAAAAGGACCTACATGGCAGTTCATGCCGCTGCTTCTGATAAATGCGATAACCTCATCAACAATTCGGATAAGGTCATCCGTGTCTTTTGCCTTGGGAAGAACCTGGATTGCGATACTTGCTTTCATGTTTTTTTACCTCCGAAAAATAAAAATTGCCTCCGCCGGATACGGGCGAAGGCAGCTTGAAGTACGGTTTGTTTACTGCAGATTCACAATGTACTTTATTTATGCTTCCTACGCCGGCATTATCCGGATCAGGTTTGCGGGTCGCAGGTTCACCTGCCTCTCAGCTGTTCATAACGGCTCCCCGGAAATTAAAGTATAAAATAAATCAGGAGACAGCCTTACGGATGCCTCCTGTAAAAAATCCTTGTGTATGACTTCCTACGGCGGCATTATCCGCATCAGGTTATAGGGTCGAAGTTTGATTACTTCCTCTCAGCCTGCAGCCACAAGCTCCCCTGTATTTATTTCGTTTGCATTATACACCCGTTTTCTCAAAAAATCAAGATGTTTTTTTGTTTTGAAGGC
>JAZQLN010000033.1:0-155077 GCA_045542715.1 Acutalibacteraceae bacterium | reverse complement strand
TGGGAGAAAAAACGTCAAATAAACGAAATAAGTTGATTTTTCGGGACATCGGGTCGAAGTCCCCTGCAAATTAATCGGCGGGATGCGGTCATCCCGCCCTGCTTTTTATTTTCGTTTATGTTTCAGCGACTTTATCGACAGCCAAAGGCAACATCGCAAATTGATGTTGCCCGCTTTTTATTGTTGTTTACATTTAACAATTGCTTCGGTGACATCTGTCAGCACAAGCTCACCGTTCTGGTTATACGCTTTGATGGTAATTTCCACAAGACCGTTTTTAGCATTTCTTTTTATAAGATTTGTAACCTCGGCTTTGCCCGTAAGAACATCGTCGGCATAGACGGGCTTTATCCACTCAATTTTAGTGGATTTTCCTGCAAGAAGCTCTGTGCCGAAGAAATCAGCCTCCAGATATTTTGCCCATACAGACATAAAAGACATTACACCCGGCGCAATAAGCTTTCCGAAATGAGTTGTTTTTGCATACTCCTCATCCGTGTGAAGCGGAAGATTATCATAGGTCAATGCAAAATCAATCATCTTTTCTTTTTTGATAACGGCAGGTGCTGTTTCCACCGTCATATTCAGCTTTATATCTTCAAAATACACTTTATCACCTTAAACTTTCAACAAACTGCTTTGCGGCTCTTGCGGAACGTGAGCCTTTTTCGAGAGCAAACCGTTCTGCCGCAAATTCAAAATCTTCTGTATTATACTTCATTCCTTTTTGTTTTGCAAGGCTGTGAACGATGTTGAGGTAGGTTTCTTTATCGGGCTTGTTGAAATAAACGTGAATGCCGAAACGGTCGGAAAGAGAAACGGTTTCCTGAACGGTATCGTTGAAATGAACATCGTCGCCCTCTCTGTCGCTGAATTTTTCTTTGACAAGATGACGGCGGTTGCTTGTTGCACAGATAACAACATTCTTTGACTTTGCCGATACAGAGCCTTCAAGAATCGCTTTGAGAGAGCTGAAATTATCGTCATCATTTCGGAAGGATAAATCATCAATGAAAAGAATAAATTTCAGCGGATTGTCGGAAAGCTCATCAAGAATTGCAGGAATTTTGCGAAGCTGTTCCTTGCGGACTTCGATAATTCGCAGTCCTTCTTTGTAAAAATCGTTTGCAACGGCTTTGACGGTTGAGGATTTGCCCGTACCCGCATCACCCGTCAGAAGAATGTTTGCCGCTGTTCTGCCTTCAAGCAAGGCTTTTGTGTTATCAATTATTATATTCTTTTCACGCTCATATCCGATAAGATCGGAAAGCATAATTTCGTCAGGATGCAGAACAGGAACTATTTTGTTGCCGTCTATTCGGAACATATGATTTTTGGCATAAATACCGTAACCGTATTTACCGATGTTTCTTGTTCGCTTGGCATAGTCATTTGCCAAATCAACTTTTTAAACCTTGAACACGGGCAAAAATCTGTTCCAATCTATTACACTCTGAAGCTCGGCAGGGGTTAAATCAGCAACGGATTGCAGAATTTCAAGCTCTGCATCAACGCATTTTTTCATTGTCGGCGAGGCTGTTTTTCCGCCGGCGAGAATCTTGACATAAACATTCTCATTGTTACTGACAACCGTGTGTATATGCCTTGCAAGGCTGACCTTGTTGTTGCAATACAAAGCGGAAACAAAATCGGAATATCTGCTGATTTTTCCGGCTGTGTCGTCAGCTTCAATACATTCAAGATATTTCATCAGCCTGCTTATAACCGAATCGGAAAGCAAGGCTCTGAAAACACAAAGGGAATTGAGCTTTAAGTATAATTCATTTAATTTTACTGTCATTTCAGAATCGCACCCTCCGCACCGCTTGAAACGAGAGCCGCATATCTTTTCAGATAGCCCGAAAGCTCTTTTTTCTTCGGCACAAAATTCTTCATTCGCTCTTCAAGAATTTCGGGAGCAACTTTAAGTTCAAGCTTGTTTTCGGGAATATTGATGCTGATGATATCGCCGTTTTCAACAACGCCTATCATACCTCCGCTTGCCGCTTCAGGCGAAACATGACCAATGCACGCACCTCTTGTTGCACCGCTGAATCTGCCGTCTGTGACAAGTGCAACGCTGTTACCGAGGCCCATTCCCATAATTGCGGATGTGGGATTGAGCATTTCTCTCATACCGGGTCCGCCTTTGGGACCTTCATAGCGGATAACAACAACATCGCCTGCAACAATTCTGCCTTCGTCGATTGCCGACTGTGCTTCTTCTTCGCTGTCAAAAACCTTTGCAGGTCCTTCGTGCACAAGCATTTCGGGAAGCACCGCTGAACGCTTGACAACGCTGCCGTCGGGAGCAAGATTACCTTTAAGAACGGCAATGCCGCCCGTTTCGCTGTATGGATTTTCGGCAGGTCTGATTACATCAACATCAAGGTTTACGCAATTTTTGATGTTTTCACCGACGGTTTTTCCTGTTACGGTTATGCAGTCAAGATTGAGCAGATTTTTCTTTGAAAGCTCGTTCATAACCGCATAAACTCCGCCTGCTTCATTGAGGTCTTCCATATATGTCCTGCCTGCAGGTGCAAGGTGGCAGAGATTCGGCGTTTTTTCGCTTATTTTATTTGCGATATCAAGATTAAGATCAATTCCGCATTCGTGAGCGATTGCAGGCAGATGAAGCATACTGTTTGTTGAACATCCGAGTGCCATATCAACGGTCAGAGCATTGATAAATGCATCCTGCGTCATAATGTCACGGGGTCTGATATTCTTCTTCAGCATATCCATAACTGCCATACCGGCTCTCTTTGCAAGCTCGATTCGTGCAGAATAAACCGCAGGAATCGTTCCGTTTCCTTTGAGTCCCATACCGAGAGCTTCGGTTAAACAATTCATTGAGTTTGCGGTATACATACCCGAGCAGGAGCCGCAGGTCGGACAGGTTTTACACTCATATTCAAGAAGCTTTTCGTCATTGATTTTGCCTGCGTTATAAGCTCCGACGGCTTCAAACATACTTGAAAGGCTTGTCTTTCTGCCCTCAACTCTGCCTGCAAGCATAGGACCGCCGCTGACAAAAACGGTCGGCACATTCACCCTTGCCGCCGCCATAAGCAGACCCGGAACATTTTTGTCGCAGTTGGGTACCATAACGAGAGCGTCAAAGCCGTGAGCGAGTGCCATGGCTTCGGTTGAATCCGCAATCAGGTCACGGGTGACAAGCGAATATTTCATTCCGACATGCCCCATTGCAATGCCGTCACAGACAGCTATTGCAGGGAAAACAATCGGAGTTCCGCCCGACATTGCAACGCCGAGTTTGACGGCATCAACGATTTTATCAAGATTCATATGGCCGGGTACAATCTCGTTATATGAGCTGACAATGCCTACAAGCGGTCTTTTCTGCTCTTCTTCGGTCAGACCGAGAGCGTGATATAAACTGCGGTGAGGTGCATTCTGTGTTCCGAATTTCAGAGTTTCACTTTTCATATTCAAACTCCTTTCATTGCGGGCGATCACAGGTCGCCCATACGGTTTTAATTATTGATGAGCTTGTCTTCGTCACTCCAGCTGTAGAGTTTTCTGATATCTTTTCCTACGATTTCGGAAGGATGCTCGCTTGCAATTTTACGCATAGCATTGAAATGCACCTGACTTCCTGCATCGGACATATCAAGGAGAAATTCTTTTGCGAAAGTGCCGTTCTGAATATCCTTGAGGATTTTCTTCATTGTTTTCTTTGTTTCTTCGGTGATGATTTTAGATCCCGTTACATAGTCACCGTATTCGGCGGTGTTTGAAATTGAAAATCTCATTCCTGCAAAACCGCTCTGATAGATAAGGTCAACGATGAGCTTCATTTCGTGGATGCATTCAAAATATGCGTTTCTCGGGTCATAGCCTGCCTCAACAAGAGTTTCAAAACCTGCCTGCATAAGAGCACAGACACCGCCGCAGAGAACTGCCTGCTCACCGAAAAGGTCGGTTTCTGTTTCTGTTCTGAAAGTTGTTTCAAGAACGCCTGCTCTTGCACCGCCGATACCGAGAGCATATGCAAGACCGATATCCCACGCATCGCCCGTTGCATCCTGCTCAACTGCAATAAGGCAGGGAACACCTTTGCCTGCCTGATATTCGCTTCTCACGGTATGACCGGGACCCTTGGGAGCAATCATAATGACATTGACATTCTTCGGAGGCTTGATGCAGCCGAAATGAATGTTGAAGCCGTGTGCAAACGCAAGGGTTTTGCCCTCTGTGAGATTGGGCTCAATGCTCTCTTTATAGAGCTTAGCCTGCTTTTCGTCGTTGATGAGAATCATAATAACATCTGCTGCCTTTGCAGCTTCGGCGGCAGTCATAACCTTAAGTCCCTGTGCCTCTGCCTTTGCCCGGCTTTTTGAGCCTTCGTAAAGACCGACCACAACATCAACGCCGCTTTCCTTGAGATTGAGGGCGTGAGCGTGACCCTGCGAGCCGTAGCCGATAATTGCAACGGTTTTGCCGTTTAATTTCTGAAGATTGCAGTCCTGCTGATAAAAAATTCTTGCCATAATATTTTTCTCCTTTATGAGTTTGTTGATTAGTTGATTGAAAGAACATCGGGTAGCTTGTTAATCTGGTTTATAAGCTGCCTTTTGCTTCTTTCGTCACCGTCAAAAAGAACGGTTATTTTTGAATAATCCGCTCCTTCGTCTTCGGCTGCCGTAAGATTTGAAATGTTGACTCCGAAACGGCGAAACACGCTTGTTACACGGTTGAGAACACCCGATTTGTTTCTGACCACTATTGCTATAGTATATTTTTCCAAATCAGACACCTGCCTTTGTTGTGATAATATCATCCATTGAACCGCCCGGCGGAAGCATCGGAAGCACGAATTCATCTTTATCTATAAGACAATTCACGATAAAAGGACCGTTAACCGAAAATGCTTTTCCGAGAGCAGAATCAAGCTCATCAAGTGTTGTTGCCGTAGCTCCGTCTGCACCGAAAGCCTTTGCAAGTTCAACAAAATCTGTTTTTCGGTTAAGAACGGTATTGGAATAATGCTTGTCATAAAAAAGAGTCTGCCATTGACGCACCATTCCGAGAACGCCGTTATTCATAATCAGAATAACAAGCGGAACATTATACGAAACAGCGGTTGCCATTTCATTGAGGCTCATACCGAAGCTGCCGTCACCCGTGACGAGAACGGCGTGTTCATTGGTTGCCATTTGTGCGCCGATTGCCGCACCCAGACCGAAGCCCATTGTACCCAGTCCGCCGCTTGTTATGAATCTTCTTTCGTGACCGAATTTCAGATTCTGTGCCGACCACATCTGATGCTGACCGACATCGGTTGCAACGGGAGTATTTTTGCCGAGATGCTTGTTTAGTGTTTCAAGAACGTTTCTCGGAGTCATACCCTCACGGCTGTCAAGCGTTTCCTTTTCTTCTTTGCGGTAATGAGCAACCCGCTTCTGCCATTCGGGTTTATCTTTCTTTTGGATAAGCGGAAGAAGCTTCTGTAAAGTAAGTTTGACATCACCCCTAAGACCGTGTGTATCGTTGGTGGTCTTGGAAAGCTCTGCAGTCTGAATGTCGATATGGACTATCCTTGCGCCCGTTGCAAACTTTGCTCTGTTACCCGTTACACGGTCGTTGAACCGAACGCCGAGAGCGATAATGCAATCCGCATTATGCATTGAAACGGAAGAAGCGTAACGGCCGTGCATACCCTGCATTCCGAGATATCTCGGATGGTCTGTCGGAATTGCCGAAATGCCCATCATTGAGCATCCTGTCGGTGCATCAATCAGCTCTGCAAGCTCAAGCATTTCCTTTGCCGCACCCGAAGAAACAAGTCCGCCGCCGTAATAAACGAAAGGTCTTTCACAAGCGTTTATACATTCAGCCGCCGCTTTGATTTTTTCATTGTCAGCCGCCTGCTTTTCATCGGGTTTAACGGGAGCTACGGGTTCATATTCGCACATTGCAATCTGAACATCCTTCGGAACATCAATAAGCACGGGACCCGGTCTGCCCGATTTTGCAATGCTGAAAGCCTCACGGATTGTGTCTGCAAGCTCATCAACACAGCTTACGAAATAATTATGCTTTGTTATGGGGAGAGTAACTCCCGTTATGTCGATTTCCTGAAAGCTGTCGGAGCCGATATAGGTTGAGGGCACATTGCCTGTTATTGCAACAAGCGGAACGGAATCAATATATGCCGTTGCAATTCCCGTAACAAGATTTGTCGCACCCGGGCCCGAGGTTGAAATAACAACGCCCGTTTTACCCGATGCTCTTGCATAGCCGTCGGCGGCATGTACCGCGCCCTGCTCGTGTGCGGCAAGAACGTGCGTTACTTCGTTCTGATATTTAAAAAGCGAATCGTAAACATTCAGAATCTGACCGCCGGGGTAACCGAAAACTCTGTCGCAACCTTGCTCAATCAGCGTTCTGACGATTATATCCGCACCTGATAATTTCATATTTCTCACATCCTTATGATGAAATATTTGTAAGTTGCTGTCATTTTACCGTTTCCGCAACGGTATCAATTTCAACAAGAACATTCTTCGGAAACTCCTTAACTGCAACGCAGGAGCGTGCAGGCTTGCCGACAAAGTATTTTCCGTAAACCTTGTTAAATGCGGCAAAATCCGACATATCCTTAAGAAAGCAAGTCGTTTTCACAACATTTTCAAGACTGCTGCCCGATGCTTCAAGAACAGCTTTAACATTCTTACATACCTGCTCTGTCTGTTCGGTAATTGTTGACGCCTCAACATTTCCGCTTTCGGGGTTAATTGCTATCTGTCCCGAGGTGAAAACCAGTCCGTTTGTAGCAACAGCCTGCGAGTAAGGACCGATTGCCTCGGGTGCATTTTTTGTATATACGGTATTCATAATCATTCTCCTATTCAACAATTTTGAAGCCTTCATTTTTCAAAGCTTCTTTTATTTCAAGAACGTGGTCGTAGTTTCTCGTTTCCATTGTGATGCGTAGGTAACAGCCGTTGACGCTTTCGGTACTGCCCGCTCTTTCGTGGTGAACTCCTGTAACATTTCCGCCGCAGTCTGCAATGATTCTTGAAACATCCTTAAGCTGACCGGGTTTATCAATAAGTTCAATGAGCATACTCGAAGTTCTGCCTGATTTGATAAGACCTCGTTTGATTACTCTTGAAAGGCTTGTAACATCAATATTACCGCCCGAAACAAGGCTCACAACCTTTTTGCCCTGAACGGGGAATTTATTGAACATCGCCGCCGCAACGGAAACAGCACCTGCACCCTCAGCAATCATCTTCTGTTTTTCAATCAGTTCAAGAATTGCACCCGCAATTTCATCCTCTGTCACAAGAGCAATATCGTCAACATACTTGTTGATTAATTCAAAAGTGTGTTCTCCCGGCTGTTTTACGGCAATACCGTCTGCAATGGTTGAAACGCTTTCAAGGCTCTCAATTTCACCGTTTTTTAGCGAGTTAAACATACTCGGTGCACCTGCCGCCTGAACACCGTAAACCTTGATTGAAGGGCGAATTGATTTTAGTGCATATGCAACACCCGAAATCAGTCCGCCGCCGCCAACGGGTACGATTACCGCATCAACATCGTCAAGGTCGCTTGCAATTTCAAGTCCGATTGTGCCCTGACCTGCAATAACGGCTTCATCATCAAACGGATGAACAAAGGTATAACCCATTTCATCCTTGAGCTGCAAAGCTTTTGCATAAGCATCGTCGTAACAGCCGTTCACAAGGCAAACATCCGCACCGTAATTTTTTGTTGCTTCAACCTTTGAAATCGGTGCACTGTCGGGCAGACAAATCAGTGATTTTATTCCGTGCTTCGTTGCCGCAAGAGCAACACCCTGAGCGTGGTTTCCTGCCGAGCAGGCTATAACTCCGTTTTTCTTTTCTTCGTCTGAAAGAGTTGCGATTTTATAGCCTGAGCCTCTCAGCTTGAAAGAACCCGTTTTCTGTAGGTTTTCGGGCTTCAGATATAGTCGGCAATCTGCGGCAATTCCGTTTGACGGTACAACCTTTGTTGCCCTTATAATATCCTTAAGCACCACCTGTGCCTCAAAAATTTTGTCAAGCGTTAACATATCACAACACTCCAATCTGCGTTCAAGATAAAAAAATAATCCTGCCTCTGAACTAATAAATAGTAAAGAGACAGGATTTCTAATACAAAATAATTAAAAATCTTGCGGTACCACTCTTCTTGCCGTCAAAAAAACGACCACTCACTGCGACCAACATCGCGCCCTGCTGTAACGGTCAGGCTCCGTCCTCCCTATGTATCATAAAGATTGGTTCGGGTAGGCTGCTCAGAGGAGAGCTCGCAAATAAGACCTTCCGTTGACTCGCACCATCCGTCAACTCTCTGAAGCAGGTTCAAACCGCTTATTCCTCGTCATAGCTTTTAAAGTAGTTACACTACAAATCCACGACTAACATCGCTCCCCGCTGTAACGGTCGGGCTCCGTCTGCCTTACTCAAAAATCTTTCAGGCTCGCCGCTCTGAGGTGATTTAGCCTTGATAAATCCGTCCGCCGATTCACACCAACCATCGGCTCTCTGATGCGGGATTAATCTGCCGCTCCTCGTCATAGCGTTTACGAGTTATTTAATTGTTGTCATTATAACACCGTCATTTTTTGCAGTCAATTGCAAATTTTCACTAAAAATATTTGCTTTATCGCTTTAAAGTTTTGCACTTTTAACAAAGCAGTGCGATACATTATTTTTAAAATATTTTTTTATTATTTCTTCAGAATTTTTGTTAACGGATTATGAAGAACAGGTCTGAAAATTTTAACTGCAACACCAACCAGTAACGCAGAAATGATTGTCCCTTCTCTTGCTCCGAGAAGTTTTCCGTCAAAGAAAATAAGCGAAAGAACTATTGACATCAGAACCCACGATGTGTCAAAAACAATTTTGACATTTCCGAAATCTTTTTTGGTTACATCGGTAATAGCTTTAACGATTGCTTCTCCCGAGTTAAGAATAACATTTGCAATAACACCGAGAGCAATTCCGAAGCCGATAAAAATTATTCCCGCAAAAACAAACAACAGCCGAACAATATAATTATCGTTGGGAATATCTTTTACAAGCCACAATCCGAAATCCGTACAGTAACCGAATACAAAGGAAAGAGGAATCTGCAAAAACTGTATCGGTTTAAAATTACGTCTGAGCAGAATTATCTGACCGAGAAGCAAAACACAGTTTGATATTATAAGCCAAGTGCCAAATGAGATGAAATCAAATTTTATGCTGAAAACATTCGCCATTGAAGAAATCGGCGAAACACCAAGCTCTGCGTGTTTTGTGAACGCAACACCCACTCCGCAGAAAAATAAACTGACAATAAACAATATATATCTTTTAAAGGTTTCTTTTTTAGACATTCGTTCACGAGCTTTCATATTAATGTTGAATTGATTTTAACTCAAACGAAAAAATAAAGCAATTATTTTATAAATTTTTATGTATGGTTTTTTAAAACACTTAGGCTGTACGCAAGTTTATGCAGATGGAAACATTAACATCTGCACTGCTGAACGAACTGATTGAGAAGATTGAAGTATACTCCATTGAAGGTAAGGGTAAAAACAGAACACAAAGAATTATTATTCACTACCGCTTTTTCGGAGTAATTGAAAATCCAGTTAAAGAGGATAATGTGGTCCTTGAAGCAAGACAAGGCGTAGCCGTGGAATACCTCACGGCATAACAAAAAAGAGCAGGTCAAAACCTGCTCGATACATAACAAATCATATTAAATTCAACTATGAGGAAATGCAAAAAGAAAAGTGAGTGTTCACTTGTGTTATGAACACTCACTATTGGTTGCGGAGACAGGACTTGAACCTGCGACCTCCGGGTTATGAGCCCGACGAGCTACCAACTGCTCTACTCCGCGATATCTGTTTGCTTAATGCTTTATTATTATACACGCTTTTCCAAGAATGTCAATAGCTTTTGTTAAAAAACTTTAAAATTTTTCTTTTTCTCTTGCAATATCAATTATACTCCCCTTTCGTTAAAAATATTCAATATTTTTATTATATCTCATGTATTGCAAAAAAATTGATATTATGATAGACTATCTCTATAAAAATAAAGGCAGGTGGGTCTATGTCAGCAGAAAGAGAAATCACTCAGACCGCCACCGATAATTCCGTTCTTCTTAAAAGCAGACGATTCGTCGGTGTAAAAGAAACCGTTGCCTATGTTCTTGAAGATACTGCAGCAAGCCTTAACATCAACGATTTTAAGGACAGATACATATATGACGTTGTTAAAATTGATTTCAGTTATCTTGCTATCCAGAACATCGTTGCAACAGTATGGGATACCTTCAACGACACTTTCATCGGTGTTATCGTTGAAAAAACCAGAACACGTTGGGGTAAATTCAGACCTTATCTTCTTCTCGGTCAGCTTCCGCTTACCATCCTCGGATTATGGTATTGGCTTATTCCGTTTATGTTTCCCGACACACCCGGCGATTACCTTCCAAAATGGATATTTTATTTTGCAATGTCCATTATCACAGAAACCGCAAACACCTTCACGGCTATTTCCCGTGCAGGCTTCGGTTCTACGATAACGCCGGAACCGCTTGACCGATCGAGACTTATAGCAACGGCAAACCTGATGTCGCATTTCGTTGAGGACGTTCCGAAGCAGGTTTTCGGCATTATATATGACCTTGTTATCAATGATAAAATCAAAGTTAAGCTCCCGAAGCTGTTTTCGGGATTCGGTATTTCGTTTGCACTTCTGGGTGCAGGATTCTGCCTCTTCTTCTTCATCACAACAAGAGAAAGAGTTGCTCAGACAATCAAGAAGCCCAGTGTTGTTCAAGGTCTGAAAGCTATCGTTACGAACAAGCCGATGTTCATACAGGTTCTTTCGTCATTCCTTTCGGGCTTCAACATCGGTTCAAGCAGAACCAACTTCTATATTGACGTTATCGGTTCAATCACATGGAAAACCATCGTAGGCATCCCCGCATTCCCGATTAAGTTTATCAGCTACGGTTTTGTTGAACCTCTCAGAAAGAAATTCTCAACAAAAGCTCTCTGGATTCTTGAGGATGCATGGACCGATATGCTCTGGCTGACTGTTTTCGGAATAGGTTCGATAAACAAGAACTTCATGAAGAAAGCCGTTATTCTGCCGATGATGGGTATTGAAGAAATATTCGAAATGTGCGTTTACGGTCTGAGACGAGTTATCCCGGCCGAAATCAGCAACGAATCCATGGACTACTGCGAATGGAAAAACGGCTACCGTGCAGAGGCGATGATCGGCGTTGCACAGTCTACCATCTCAAAGCTTCAGCAGGCAATTATGGGCAGTGTTAACAGCATCGTTATGAAGAAGATCGGTTATGTTCAGGGACTTAAAGTCGGAACACAGAGCGATAAAACCAAGTGGTGGATTTTTGCGTTGGGAACAGGTATTCCCATCATCACAAGCAGCCTCGGTATTATCCCCAAGTTCTTCTATCCCCTCTCAGCAGAAAAAAGAGACCTTATGTACAGCGAGCTTCGTGAAAGAAGAAGCAAGGTTGCGGAAAGAATGAACAACGCAAAAACGGCTGAAGAAGTTGCGGAAATCGCTGATTCTCAGTTTATTACAAAATAACCAAACAATAAAGCCACCGATTCAATCGGTGGCTTTCAGCTTGTCTAAAAACTTGTTTTCGGCAAGGTGCGGCTGTTGAGAAAGGAAGCTGAATGGCGTTTTCTTCGACCGATGGCGTACGTCGATGGGAGAAAAAACGTCAAATAAACGAAATAAATTGTTTTTTTCGGACATCGGGTCGAAGTCCCCTGCAAATTAATCGGCGGGATGCGGTCATCCCGCCCTACCTTTTATTTTTGTTTATGTTTCAGCGACTTTATCGACAGTCAAAAGGGGCTGTCTCAATAAGATGAAGAAGTCGTTTTCTTCCGATGCAAGGCGTATGTGTATACGCCAAATCGGAAAAAACGGCTAAAAAGAAACATAAAACCGGCGGTTTTATTCTAAAATACAATAATAAGCGACTTGCGAAGGTGTAAATTCCGATGCAAGTCGCCCTTTATTTATTCTGTTTCTTTTGTTCTTAAGTCGGGGGCCAAGCGGTCTTAGGAAGACAACTCCATGGAACAACTCCTTGGCTCACAGAACGACATGGCTAGATCCGACTTTAAAACCGGCGGTTTTATTCTAAAATACAATAATAAGCGACTTGCGAAGGTGTAAATTCCGATGCAAGTCGCTCTTTATTTATTCTGTTTCTTTTGTTCTTCGCTTAGTGAGACAGTCCCTTCGTTATATAATTATTCTTTCGAGAAGGGTGACAAAGCGTTTGATTAGCATTTCTATGAACTCTTCAAGCGGTATAACATTTCCGACGGTATAGTTTCTGTGCTGAACATATCCGCAGGTTAAACAGTGCCTTTGGCTTTCAAGCTTACCAAAAGGCAGTTTTGTGCTTTCGCTCCATTCGCCATAATTATGACCCGTTGCAGCCCGTATTTCTTCGCTTTCCGTTTTATCGCAATGGATACAGGCAACCCGCTTCATTCCGTCATGCGTGCAATCAGGCTGACTGTCGCAGACAACGGCAAACTCATGTTCACCTCTCGGATATATAACAGTATTTCGGCTTGCAACAGAGTTGCAAACAGAGCAATACTGATGCTTTCTGCCTGCCGTCAGACAATCTCCCGCTTCATCGATAATCCATTCATAGCTGTGATTACCCGTTGCATTAACAGGAGTGTTTTCATCTGTTACATATGAGCATGATGTGCACTGCTGATGTTTTATACCCTTCATTCCGCAGGTAGGTTCAACATCAGTTACCCATTCAAAGGAATGCTTAATCATTGCAATTTCTGTGTTTTCAGAAGCAATAGCACCGCACACTTTGCAAATTTGATGTTTTAATCCAAGTTCCGTGCATGTTGCATCGCGATCAACAACCCATGCATAAGTATGGAACATTTTCTTTTCAAGCACCGTACCTTCAGAGGCGATTTCTCCGCAGTTGACGCATTCCTGATGCTGAACGCCTTCATTGGCACAGTCGGAATCAACATCAACGACCCATTCGTACATATGAGAACCGTCTGATTTTATAACATAATCGGATATATAACCGCAGTCAATACACTGCTTGTGAGAAAGACCGTCTTCGAGGCAGGTCGGACTTTTTTCAACCCATTCAGAACCATAGTTATGAGGTAAGGGGTCGATTGGTTTGGATGTTGTTCTGTAATCACAACCACGGCACTGATAATAATATTCGCCTTTCTCTGTGCAACTGGGATTTACACGCACAAAATATGTCAAGTGGTGGGCAGACGGCCAGTATTCTTCAAGCTCTGTTACCTGTTCGCCGCAATCGATACAGACTTTGTATCTATATGTTTTGTTATCCTGACATTTATACTCATAAACCGTTGCGGGATGAGATTTGTTGGCAGGAATAACGGTTCCGTAGTTCTGAGCAAAGCCGCAAACCCTGCATTCCTCATGCTGATAACCGTCCCAGCCGCAGCCGTTCTTTTCATCAACAATCCACTCAAAATCATGTCCGTTCGGTTCTGTTGTTTCATCATTGCGTACAGACGGACAGTTAACACATTTTTCGTATCTGTGGCCCGATTCGGTGCAGGTTGCCTGAGTGTCGATTATCCACTCATAGCTGTGACCCGTTGCAGGCTCAACGGTATTTTCGTTTATTATTTCACCGCAATAGCCGCATATCTGATGGCTCAAGCCGTCTGTTACACAGGTCGGAGCTTTATCATAAACGGTCTGATAATCATGTGTTACGGTATAAACCTCATAAGCATTCTCAACACGGCAGCATTCACTGCAATACATATAGCTTATTCCGGAGCTGTAACAGGTTGCCGCAATGATGGGAATTCTTTCAAATTCATGAGAATGAGCTGTTACATAAGATAATTTCGCATTCTTAGCGTAAGTTGCCGCAGTTGAACCGCTTTCACAGAAAACCGTAACATCGCTCAGAACTTTGTTTTCGGAGCTGTAGCCTACCGAAAATGACGAAACGAACGAAACATTTGACGGTATATAAATATTTTTGAGGCTCAGTGCGTTTCTGAAAGCATATGAACCGATAACAACATTTTCCTCATCCTCAAATCCGACACCGACAAGCGACGAATTCTGGAATACACTCACGCCGATTTTTGCTACACCCGATAAATCGATGAACTTCACATATGAATTCTTATCGAACGCATAATCGCCGATTGTTTTGACACCTTCGGGAACAAGATAAACGGAATCACTGTTACGGGAGCTGTAATAGATAAGCTCCGCACCGTCGCCGGTCAGAACACATCCGTTTTCCGATTTGTAAAGAGTACAATCGGGATGGATTACTACTTCATCGAGATTCTGAGTGTTACTGAATGCACCGTAGCCGAATTTTTCGAGAGTTGACGGAAGTGTTATCGTTCCGCTGATAAGACTGCCTGAAAAAGCTCTTGCTCCTATTTCTCTTATACCCTTAAGACCTGTAAGCTCC
Source organism: Acutalibacteraceae bacterium (assembly GCA_045542715.1). Classification (GTDB taxonomy): domain Bacteria; phylum Bacillota; class Clostridia; order Oscillospirales; family Acutalibacteraceae; genus CAG-177. The sequence continues at coordinate 140,536 of JAZQLN010000033.1, read as the reverse complement.
GTAAGGCTGTTACAGCTCGCAAAGGCACCGTCTTCAATAATCTCAACGCCGTCGGGAATATGAAGCGATGATATTGCGGTTAACGAAAACGAATTTGCTCCTATGGATTTAAGCGTTGAGGGAAGCTTGACCGTCTTAAGCTTCACTGCAGACGAAAATGAATTCGGCTGAATCCGTGTTATACCTTCGGGAATTTCAACTTCAACAAGATTGGATGCACCGTTCAGAAATCCTCTGGGAAGAGATGTTATTTCATCCCCTATTCTGCACTTTGAGATGCCGGAAATCTCCTCCTCCCAGCTTGTTATCTGAGTTACGACAGATGAACCCGAAACTGCAATTTCGCCTCTGCCTACAATATAGAGAGTACCCGAATCGGTATACCACGCGGTATGTTCGTTGATTATTCCGCATTTTACGTTAACGGGAAATTCAAAATCGGTTTTGTAATAGCCGCATATGGTGCATAAGCTTTCCGTTCTCCTGCAGGCAAAATCGTTTATAACCGTTTCTTCAAAAACGTGCGACGAGGTATCCCAAAGCACCTTTCCGCAGTCATCGCATCGGCATTCAAGCCGACATATGTCTCTTCTTGACGATGCGGTTTCGTCGGGAATATATTTATGAACGATAACGGTTGTTTCACCCGTTATGTTTCTGCCGTCAAATTCCGCACCGCTTACCTCGAATTCATATCCGTAACCTTCGGGCGGTGAAAGCAATTCTACATTGCCGTTTTCATCGGAAACCGCAGTTCCCATCGTTTCTCCGTTGCAGGAAACATAATTGACTTCATAGCTTTCCGAAGGGAGATTGACGGTGAACGCACGGAGAAAAACATCGTTCTGCACGGCACTTGCCGAATCTTCCCACTTGGTTGACCTGAGTACATATCCTCTTCCGCTTTCATAATGCTCATAGGATTTGCTTCCGATTGCTATAAAACGGCTTTTTGTCCATGACGCATTTGTTCTGAGAACAACGGAAAAAATTTCACCTTCAGCAAGCTTCACGGATTCATCAAGGTCAATTGTATAATAGCCTGAATGCTCATTTGAACCGCTGACCGTTGCCGCAAGAATGCCGCCCGATACGGGGTCGGAATAATCCGAAGGAAGATTTTTATAAACCTCAATAATATAATCCATATCACGGATGGGAAGATATGCACCCACCGCTTCAAGGCTTTCGTTTCCCTTTGCCGTGAAAACATTGGCACTGCCCGCATATTCACTGCTTTTGAATTCGTAAAATGAAGGCAGTGAGCCGCAATACTGATAGTTGTTGTGGTAATAATCGGCATCTGCGGAATAATAGAAAAACCTTGAAAAACTCGTCTGGTCATAGCTCATATAAAAATAGCCGTTATCGTTTTTGGTTGTTCCCCAGCTGTTTTTGCAAAGCCATGCACCGTTTGAGGCAGGTCTTGAACCTGCATCAAATTCTTCGGCTGTTATATTATCATTCCAACCCACAACAAGTATGGAATGGTCTATATCTCCCTTGGGATAATAATAAGGATAATTCTTACCGCCCGAAGAATACGAAACACAGACTGCACCGTTATCGATAATCGCCTGCTTTATTTCATAAACGCTGTCCGGCAGTTCAACATAATTCTCAAGATGAACAACCGACGCATATCGGTCATCGTATGTCATATTATTTATATAGTACTGTCTTGTTGCATAAACAGACGATTTCTGCGGATAGTCGCTCTCATTTGCCATACCGCTCCATCTGGCAAGCATACTCATCGCCGACTGCTCGTCCGCACCGAGGCTGATGGGCATATCTGTTCTGTTTGAGCCGTCACCGTAAGTCGGGTCATCAATGTTATCCGTCTTCTGGAAATAAAGCGACCATGCAAGGTGCATCTCGGAAAAATTGACGTTTTCAAGCTCAGCTATCCCCTGCTTTATGCACGAGGCTTCCATGCATCCCGTTGCGGCGTTTGCCCAGCACGTACCGCCCTGCTGCTTTTTAACGGAAGTTATGAATCCGTATTCACGTGAATCATAGCTTGACGGAAGAACGTAATCCTCTGCACCCTGAGTTGAAACATAATCATCGGCTCGGTTTTCATAAGCAATATCGTTAAGGTCAACAATATTTCCTTTTTCATCAACAAGATTGTTTGCCGCATAGCCGTTTTCACTTGCCGCCGAAGATTCATAATAATAAATTCCGTCTTTTTCCTGACTTACCGCGAGCGTAAAAACAGGGATAAGACATAATGATACCGCAACAATAAATACAATCAGCTTTTTGAATTTATATCGCTTCATAACAGTCTCTCCTTCCCTGCCTTCATATATAAGTCAAAATAAAACAAAAATGTAACACAGTATTTTGTATTATACTATCCTGATTATATTTTAAATTTAACATAGGGTCAAAGTCAACATATCTGCTTATTTATATAGTAGTATTTTATACTACTTTATGCTATTTGTCAATACCAATGCTTATCATTTGCTATAATCGATATACAGATATTGCGTTGAAAGGAAATGTTTCAATGAAGCCGTTAAAAGAAAAAGTAAGCATTACGTTAGACAGCGATGTTGTTGAAAAAATCAAGAACCTTGCTGAAGAAGATGAGCGCTCATTTTCTCAGTATATAAACAAGGTTCTGAAAGATTATCTGAAATCGACCGAAAAATGACAAAATCCCGTAATACTTGCGTATTGCGGGATTTTTTTCATAAATTATTAACGGAAAAGAACCGACAAAGCCCTGACTTCCTTGTGATATGCCGCTCTTGGGCATTATTTTTTATTTTGCTGCGGGAACGTTGATTTCAAGGTCTGTCAGAGGGAATGAGCAGCAGGGATGAATGCATCCGAACTTGTAGTCCGCAAGACGGCGGTATTCAAGATGCTCAGGCACATAAACCTTACCCGAAATCAGATGAGAATGGCAGAAGCCGCATTCGCCGCTTCGGCAGCGTGCAGGCACGGAAAGACCGTTCTTTTCGATTGTCTGCATAACGGAATCTGCAGATGAACCGAAGATAATATATGTCTTATCCTGAATTGTGACGGTGATTTTCACCTTTTCGGGAACACCTGCGGGATAATCGGGCTGAGTTGCGGGATTATGGAATTCGCCGAACATTTCGTGACGGATATATTTCTTGGGAAGTCCGATTTTTTCGAGTTCTTTATCAACGAATTCATACATCTGCTGAGGTCCGCAGAGGAATACCGAATAAGGTTCGTTTTCGGGAGCGTATTTCTGAATGAGTTCCGCTGTAATAAAGCCTTTTTCAAGACCCTTTATGCCTCTCTTGGTCTTTTCGCTGAGAACATGAACAACCTTGATTTTATCGCATTTCTTTTCAAGCTCTTCAAGCTCTTCACGGAAAAGAATGCTGTCATAATCACGGCTACCGTAGAGAAGAGTCATTTCAAAATCTTCGTCGCCGTCAGCAATGGCATTTGCCATTGAAAGGAAGGGTGTTATACCGCTTCCGCCTGCAAGACAGATGACCTTATTTGCATCACGGAGAGGCTGATATTCAAAGTTACCCGACGGTGCGGAAACTTCAACATCTGCACCTGCTGTCCATGTATCGAAAATATAGCGTGACATAAGTCCGCCGTCAACAAGCTTGACGGTCAGAACATACTTACCTTCAAGTGAATCCTTAGGCGAGGATGAAATTGAATATGCTCTTGTTACGGGCATACCCTCAATTGTTTCAAAAACGGTAAGATATTTACCTGCACCGAAATATGCAAGAGCCGTTGTTCCTCTTTCAGGGTCGGGAACAAGAGTAAAGCTTCTGCAATCGGGTGCAATTTCCTTTACTTCCGCAACCTTAAGATACTGACGCTTGGGATGGAGTGCCTTGGCAAGTGCCATTGCGTTATCTTCAATTTTTGGAAGAGTTGCAGGAGCAGACTCAAATGTTTCCTGTCTGTTTGTAAGCAAAGGAATGAATTTTTTTACTGTAAGTTTTTTAAGATTGCTTGCCATCTTATTTGCCCTCCTTTATCTTTTTGACAACAATTCCGCCTGCTTTTTCGCCTGTGTAATAAGCACAGCCGTAGCCGTCACCGCGTTCCTGAGTTGCACCGCAGAAAAGGAAGTTGCTGAAGGGCTGGTCTTTCATATACTGAACCGTTCTGGGAATCATGCTGTCCCACTTTTCAAGCATATATCCGTAGGGTGTACCCCAAGGAGTGTTGAGATAGCGGGCGAATGTGGGAGGAAGAGCAATTTCGATTTCCTCGATATAAGGTGTGATAGAGATATTGAGAGCCTTTTCGCAGGTTTCAATCATATCCTTTGCAACCTTGGTTTTGAACTTTTTATAATCCTGAGGCTTTATATCCTTCATAACATCGCCGAAGGTCATTGTTGTGAGGAACAGCTGACAGGTTCCCTCGGGAGTACAGTCGGGAATAATTTCATTGAGGCAGTTGATAATGCAGTAACCGCTGAAATAATTCTGGGCTGCTTCATACTGCTTATCCGAATCGGAATCGGGAGCGATGAATGTTGAATAGTCTTTGATACCAAGCTGTTCTTTGGTTACATTCATGCCGAGATAAACGGTGGTGAGAGTGCAGGCTATCTTTCTTGCGTTGAGCATCTTGAGCTGCTTTTCGGGAATATCCTTCTTCTCGAACAAATCGTTCCATACAGCATTGGGCGATGAGTTGCAGATAAAGTATTTACCGTAAACCTCTTTTTCTCCGTTGATAACAACGCCTGCAGGCTTACCGTCTTTCATGATAACCTTTGTAACTTCGGAATTATACCAGATGTCTCCGCCGAAATCACGGATTGACTTATCAATTGCAAGGCTCATTTCGTGGCTTCTGTAACGGGGAATGCCTGTACCGCTTTTTACATAGCTGTGGAGAACACACATATAGTAAAGGAAGTCAAACTTTGATGCGGGCGAACCCATGTAGCACCAATATGTGTTGAAGATATCCTGTGCTTTCTTGGGCATTCCGAGGGCATCGAGACCCTCCTGAAGAGTATGGGAAACCATTCTCATTATATCGGGAACGTCCTTGAGGGATGCAGGAATTTTTGAGGGATCGTCAAGGCACTCAAAGGCTTTGAACATACGGGTTGACAAATCAAAAGCTGCCATACAGCTGTCATATGAACCGGGAACAATTTCATTGAGTTTTCTTGCAAATGCCTGAAATCCGACGGGCATACGGGCATCAACGGTCACAAGAACTCCGTCATCATTTACAAAAGCATCCTTCTCCCCTGCCTTGGCAGGAACAACAAGACGAAATGTTGAGCTGTGTTTGCACCAATCAACATTTGCATCAAGACGTTCAAAAGTCTGCTCGATTGAACCGGGTTCTTCGGGAGTGCCGATACCTGCAAGCTCATGGAGTGAGGGTTCAAACTCGAATCTGCCCCTTACAAATGAGGAAGCCGAGCCGCCGGGGATATTGTGTCTTTCCAAAAGGAGGGTGGAAAGTCCCTCTTTGGCACAGGTTGCCGCAGCGGCAAGACCGCCGTTACCTGCACCGATTACGATTACATCATATTTTTTCATCATTCAACCTCCGTCTGAATGTTGTTTTTTGCCGAGTCATGTCTTTTCTTCTCGCGGATGCTCATAAATACCGATGCGGCAATTGCAAGAAGAAGTGCGGGAAGTGCGTAAAGATAGGAGAAGGGATTTGTCAGGTCTCCTTTAACTCCGACAAGAGTCCAGAGTACGTTCAGAACAAGCAATCCGAGATTGGATGCGACAAAGTATTTTCCGAAAGGAATTTTCAGCGCACCGAAAATAAGACTGCTCAGGTCTGAGGGCAAAAGTCCGCCTGCTTTAAATATAAACACAACCGCAAATGAATTTGTGTCCGTAAAGCTGTCAAGCTTCTGAATCGCTTTGAATTTTCCCTTAAGTGTTTCAAACATTTCCGAGCCCGTAAATCTGCCAAGGAAATACGGAAGAATCAGACTGCACGCTGTTGCGATGCAGTTAACAAGCACTGCCGTTGCCATATCCTTGAAAAAGATTCCCGATAACACAAAAAGCACTGCAGGCGGGAACACGAGAGCAAATGATTTGACGACGCTGAAACCGATAATGATGAGTGCCGCCGTCAGCATTTCACCGGGAAGATACTGAATAAGTGCATCAACGTTTTTAACCGAAATATTGTTTTTCTTAAGGAACACCAAACAAACCACAAGCATTGCAATCATAAATGCAAACGATGCAATCTGCAGAATCTTAATCAGCTTTCCGTATTTTGAGTTTCCGTTTTTGCTCATTTTCTCACCCCCGTTATCAATCACCGAGAAGACCGTAATATCTGCCCATCCAGTAAGGAAGAAGATAGATATAAGGCTGCTCAGCTCTCATGCCGTTTGCACCCGAAGTGCCTGGAAGGGTTGAGGTGCGGTTAACGACCTTGCTGTTGATATCAACGAATTCTTCTGCACCCGAATCACAAACAAACTGATTGCCGTCATAGTGAACAAGCACTCTTGCGGAATATTCAACGGGATATTTGAGCTGAGGAGGAATGCCCATCGCTTCCTGCTCCGTATCCCATACGATATCCTTTCTGTGGCTGTTATAAATGGGCCATCTGACGGTATCAAGGTTCATTTCAGAGAGTGACCTTGCGGCATTCTCAATATCACAGTAATTATTTGTCAGTGCACCGTAAACGATGTTGAAGAAGGGTGAGCGCTCAACTCTCTCGTATTCCCAATGATGAGTAAGACCCATTTTGAAAATTTCATTGTGAGCTTCGTTTTCGGTGTAAACAATAAGAGGATAGATATTAACAAAGTCAAGCTGGTCATCGATATGAGCCACATGACCGTCTTCAACCTTATACTGCATACAGTTCATTGCATAATGATGCTTCTTGATGAGCATATCGAAAACTTCGTTATACTTTTCTTCGCCCGTAACGTGATATGTTGTTTTAAGGAATGAAAGAATTTCAAGAGAGTTTGTTCCTCTTTCGTAATACCATCTGTCATCACTGTTAAGAAGGTCGGGTTCCCAGTTTGCCCATGTTGTGGGTACGCCGTCAACGTCGGTAAGATGGAAATTATTTTCAATTATGTGGTCGGTGATTGATTTTACAACCTCTGCGATTTTCTTCTTTTCTTTCTTATCTGCAACGAGATCGTAATAAATTCCGTATGCAAAGTAATGACCCGTCATCTCATCGCTTGAAGTTTCGCCGAGCCACTCACAGTCCGGGTTATCTTCACAGATATGCCACTCTTCTCTGTTGCCTGTCATGAAGTTTTCTTCATGTGAATATCTTGTTGCTCTTGCGGTGAAGCCTTTCTTACCTGTTACTTCTGTAAGCTTAATCATGGCTTCGACTGCTCTCTTTGCGTTTGCCTTTGCCTCCTCATCGCCTGTTACCGCATAACGGAAGCACTGCGATGCACAGTAAACACCCGTGAAAAGTCCGTCATTATCGGAATTGGGAAGCCAGCCCGAATCCATATCGCCGTATTTACGAAGCCGTCTTGAAACCTGATAGCCTTCGTTTCTTGTGAAATATTTAACTGCAAGCTCATCATAATGCTTTGCCTTTTCTTCAAGAGTCATAAACTTTGAAGTGATAAGGCTGATTCCTCTGGGAGTTACTGCGGCAATCGCTCCGTTATCGGAAACAGCGAGCTTTGTAACAGTGGGATGCATAAGCCATACGCCGTATGAAAAATATGAAATTTTGCCCTCGACAAGAGTAATTATGCCTGTGTTTGTAGCAAAATATTTCTTGCCGTCGGCTGTGAATACCATATCATTGAATGAGCCGTCGGGCACTGAATAGAAATCATTGCCGTTAAACCAATAGTTTCTGCCGTCGTAGATGTTAAGACCTTCATCCGAGCCTACCCAGAGATGACCGAGTGCGTCAACAGCGGCACACTTGATTTCCCTGCTGAGCACGCCGGACATATCGGGAGTAATCTCTGCCCAATGGCGGCGTTTGCCTTTCATTGAAAGGAGACCCTCTTCCGTACAGCCGATATAAACGGTTTCGCCATATCTGAATTTATTGTCGTAAGCGGCAAGGCATACGGTATTTTCGGGAATATCGACAATATGCTTATATTCGCCGTTTTCTTCAAGATAAAGTGCAGTTTCCGTAATCAGCCAGAATGACTTATCGAGAGCAACCGAAACATCAATAACGGGTGCATCAAAATCCGCAACTTTCTTTATTTTACCCTTTTTGATTTCTGCAAGCGAATTGCCGATTGCAGCATAAAGCCTACCGTTTGCCGAAAAAAGCTTTGATACGGTTGCGGAAAGCTTTTTTGTTTTGCCGTCTGCATACTCAATGATGCAGTCAGGCTGTGCTATGTAAAGAACATCACCGTCAAAAGCAACGGAAAGAACATTTTCAACATCAATGCCGTTGTCTGCCGTAAGGAAAATCTTGTCGTACTGTTTGAATTCGCCGAAATTCAGAGTTGGTTTTTTCATAAACTATCTCCCGATTATAAATGATATCAATAGTGTATCACAAATTTTTCCGTTTGTCGACACCTGATTTTCTTGACTTTTATTTTTTATTAATGTAAAATCCTGTTAGTTTTACCAAACACGGAGGAAAAGATGAAAAAGGAAAAAGAACAAAAGCAGAAGGCACATATTTTCAGAAACACTGCCTTTATGCTTAAGTGTGCCTGGAAAAGTGCACCGCTGTCACTGCTGATAATTTATTTCTCGTATATCGCTGAAAATGTATATTATTCGGTTGTTCTCGGTGTTATGTTTCTTCAGACCGCACTTTCAATCATCGAAGGCAACGGCACCTTCAGAGATTTTGCAATCAGAATGTGCATAATTGTTTTCGGCAAGATTTTTATTGACCTGATTGCTTACATCGATATGTATACTGTCAGAACAAAATTCGAAATCAAGTGTGAAAGCTACATAAACAGCCTTATTTTCAAAAAAGCACAGGAAGTTGAGCTCGGATGTTACGAAAACCCCGACTTTTTCGATAACTACAACCGTGCAACCTGGGTTGTTGAAAAAGGCGGCTTCAAAAGAATCATCGAAGGCTCTGCATGGACAATCGGCTCGGTTGTAAGCATAATATTCCTTATCTCTTATCTTATTTCCATCGACCCGTTTCTGCTGTTTTTCGTTATCTGCCCGGTCATTGTTATCATTCTGAGAATAAAGAAAAACAACATCGAACTTGAGCTTGAAAAAGAAAAAACTCCCTACGAAAGGCAGAAAGATTACACCAAAAGAACAATTCTTCTCAAAGATTTTGCAAAAGAAATCAAAACAACGGGTATTTTTGAGGTTGTCAAAATCCGATTCAAAGCGGCTGTTGACAAGAACATTGAATTAGTCAGGAAATACGGTTGGAGAGTTGCCGTCATAGAAACATTTGCAGATTTCCTCGGCGAAATCATTCCTGTCTGCGGCGGTTTCGGTTACGGATGCTACAGACTCATTGTTCTTCAGAATCTTGAGATTGCCAACTTCTCGGTTCTTATTTCGGCAATTACAACCACAAGAAACAAGCTAAATCAGCTCGCAAGATATTTTGCAATGCAGCAGAAGCATTGCCTCTGGGTTGAAAATCTGCGTATTTTCCTCAACTACGAAACTCAGATTAAAAGCGGCGAAATCTTTCCGGGAGACTTTGAAAGCCTCGAATTCAGAAATGTTTCATTCCGCTATGAGGGCAACGACAAAAACACGCTGAACAATGTTTCATTCAAGATTAACAAAGGCGAAACCTTTGCTGTTGTCGGTCATAACGGTGCAGGCAAAACAACTCTTTCAAAGCTCGTGATGCGTCTTTACGATGTTACCGAAGGCGAAATTCTCTATAACGGAATAAACATAAAAGAATATGACCTTCATAAATACAGAGAAAAATTTGCAAGCGTTTTTCAGGATTACAGAATTTTTGCAATGACGGTTGCAGAAAATGTTCTTATTGAAGAGGTTGACGATAACAATATTTCCCGTGCTTCAAAGGCTCTGAAGCAAAGCGGTGTATATGATAAAATCAACACGCTTGAAGAAAAAGAAAACACACTTCTCACCAGAGAATTTGATAATTCGGGTGCTCTTCTTTCCGGCGGCGAATCCCAGAAGGTTACAATTGCAAGAATGTTTGCAAAGAATTTCGATATCGCTATTCTCGACGAGCCGTCATCGGCGCTTGACCCCGTTGCAGAAAGCAAAATGTATGATGCTCTCATGGAAGGCACAAAAGGCAAAACGGTTTTCTATATTTCTCACCGTCTTTCAAGTGCAACACGCTCCGACAGAATTCTTGTTTTCTCAAAGGGCAGGCTGACCGAATCGGGCACTCACGATGAGCTTATGGCATCAGGCGGAGAATACAGCGAAATGTTCACACTTCAGGCATCGGGATATAAAGAGGAGGTGCAGGAGCATGAATAAAAACAAAAAAGAAACCGCCAACACCTTCAAAAACAATTTTTACATGATCGGTTTCATTGCCAAAAATGCTCCCGGTCTTCTGTTTTTCTATGTTTTCCTTGATGTTCTGACCAATGTTCCGTGGATACTCTCCAATGTAGTTCTGCTGAAATATATCATTGACGTTGTCACTTCGGGAACCGGTCTTTACAGGGTTGCGGTTGCCTGCGGTATTTTTGCAGGTGTTGTTGTCACCGGCACTGTTGCAAGCACGGTTTTCTATGAAATATTTCTTCCGAAGCAGCGTGAAAGACTCAACTTCAAGCTTTATTCGCAGATTTACGAAAAAGCCGCAAAAATGGATTTTGAAGCTTATGACAATCCTGCGTTCTATAACGACCTTGTTCTTGCTATGACTTCAATGAACGAAAGAGTGGAAAGGGTTCTTAACGATACTCAGGAAATCGCAAGGCTTCTTTCATCAATCATTTCCATCACAGCCGTTATTGCAACCATTGACCCTCTTTGCCTTGTTTTCATTTTCCTCTGCGTGGGAATAATGATTCCCATAGGCAGACTTATCGCAAAGGTCAACGTCAGGCGTACGGAAGCGATGACTCCCCTCGACAGAAAAAATCTTTATTTCAGCCGCGTTTTCTATCTTCAGGATTATGCCAAGGAATTGAGACTGAATCCCGCAGGCAGAATGGTTGAACACAGGTATAATCAGAATATCAAAGACAGACTGACAACTATTTCTCCGTTCTTAAGAAAACAGTGGCAGCTTTATTTCTGCCAGGAAGCATTGCCGATGACATTGCTTGTGTATCTCGGCATTGCCCTATACATGGGATATAAAGCGATTGTCACCAAAGAAGTAACTCTCGGCGATTTTGCGGCAACCTTCAACGGTGCAAACTCGGTAAGCCGATGCGTATTTGACCTTACAAGCTGGTTCGCAATCAGCCTTCGCGAAAATGCACTTTACATCGAAAAATTCAGAAAATTCATGAGTGCAAAGGAAAAAATCATCGGCGGTAATGTTAAAACCGTGTTCGGCAAGCCTCCCGTAATCAAGTTTGAGAATGTATCATTCACATATCCCGGCAACGAATCCCCCACTCTCAAAAATATCAATCTCGAAATAAAGCCCTATCAAAAAATCGCTCTTGTCGGATATAACGGTGCAGGCAAAACCACGCTCACAAATCTTCTTCTCAGGCTTTATGATGTTACGGAAGGCGAAATAACGGTTGACGGCATAAACATAAAAGATTGGGATATCCCCTCATATCACAGCAACTTTGCCGCGGTTTTTCAGGATTTCTCGCTTTTCGGAGCAACTGTAGGCGAAAATGTTGCGATGAATTCGAAGCCTGACAAAAACAGAGTTCTTTCTGCACTCAAAGAAAGCAATTTCAATAAAGAACTCAAAAACGGCACAGACACCATTCTTCTGCGTGAGTTTGATGACAGCGGACTTTCCCTTTCGGGCGGTGAAGCTCAGAAGGTTGCCGTTGCAAGAGCGTTTTATAAAAGGTGTCCCTTTGCGATTCTCGATGAACCGAGTGCAAACCTCGACCCCGTTTCCGAATACGCACTCAACGAAGCTATGTCAAGAGCCGCCGAGGATAAAACGGTCATATTCATTTCTCACAGACTTTCAACAACAGTTATGGCTGATGTTATTTATATGCTTGAAAACGGTGAAATAATCGAAAGCGGTACACACGATGAGCTTATGGCTCTGGGCGGAAAATACGCTTATATGTTCAATCTTCAGGCTGAAAAATATCAGGAGCAGGATAATGCATAATAAACAACAAAGGGATGTAAAAACTCGCGTTTTTTACATCCCCTTGTTTTTATACACTCTTCAGAATTTTCACAACTCCCGTTGCACCGTCGAGGCGGATAATGTCTCCCGTTTTCACCGTTGACATAAGACCGTCTATACCGACAACGGCAGGAATTCCCAGTTCTCTTGAAATGATTGCCGTATGAGAAAGCAGAGAGCCTTTTTCGCTCACCACACCCTTAGCCTCGGCAAGAAGGAATACCCAGCCGGGATCGGTCATTTTTGTTATAAGGATTTTATCCTTGACGCTTTCTGCCTTCTTGACATCGGTAACAACATAGGCTTCGCCTTCAACAACGCCGTTGGAGCAAGGCACTCCGACCATCTCATCCTTTCCGCAACGTACAGATGTCATATTGATATTGCGGTGGTTTTTATCAAACGCCTTTTCGCTGAAAACAATCCTTGAATACGCGGGAAGCATGGCAAACATTTCGTATTTTTTCTTGCGTCCGAGCACGGTTTCTTTCATATCCTCAGGCTTTTCGGCAAGAGAATATACCTCATCAAGGGTAAGATAAAAAACATCCCTTGTTTCTTCGATATAACCGCTGTCGGCATAAATCTTACCGAGACGAAGAACAGCTTCTCTTACCATGCCGAAAATACGGCTTCTGTTAAGACGCTGGATTTCTCTGTTTCCTATGCCGAGCATACATCTTTTGCTGAGGAATTTTGTTACGGGATCACGCTTTATATCGATGACTTTTTCCTGCTTCTGTTCACCGAGAAGAAGTGAAAGCTTTTCTTTGTCATCGGCAAATTCATTTATTTTTTTGCGGAACAATTCAGGGTTAGTTCTGAATGTTTCGGTTTCAAGCTTCAGCTCTTCAATGCATCTGTCACCGTAAACATCGATATATTCCGCCGTTCTTCTGAGGTATTCTTCGGGTGACATACTGTCTTTTTCAAGAGCTATGCTTATCATTTCCCTGACAGGCTTCATGCTCTCGATATCGGAAATACCCGAAATATACGAGTTTGCGATTTCCTCGTGATTCTTGTATTTGTTCTTGAGATGAGCCTTGAGAAGTCCCGTAAAAATAAACGCGTATGTATCATTAAGAAGAGTGATGCCCCAGCACGACAAAAGCTGATCCTGAATCTTATCAAAGAGTTCAAGAATTTCCTTTGCGGACATATCCTCTTTGAATCTGCGGTAAACATAATTTTTGATTTCAATGAATCTTTCGTTGAGCTTTTTCATGTTTTCGGGTGTGTTTATAAGCTCATAGACAGTATTGAAATATACAGATGCCTTGACAAGAGGATTGATTTTGTTTTCACTCTCATCATATTCCTTATACTTAACCCCAACAAGCTCCTGCCATATTCCGATCAGCTTTTTGCTGAACGGAAGAAACTTGATTGCCGAATACCAGCTGTTAAGGTTATAGTAGAGTCTGCCGTTTGATGTGCCGACGGTATTTTCAAGAATATGATATTGCTTTTTAAGCTCCTTTTCGTTTTTGAGAAGTCTTCTGCCCGCATCCTTAAAAACACCTGCAAAAACCATTTCAACAAAAGAAACGGTCAGAGGAGTGCTCAAACCCGGATAGCTTTCAACGATGTTGCTGTTATCGAAAAGAACCGGTCTTTCATCCGAGACTGTGGTAATGGGCCGTGCCTGAAGAATGAAAAGTTCGTCATTCTCTATTGCAAATTCGATATCCGCATATTTGCAGATGCATTCCGTGATTTTCTTTGATGTGTCTATAATTTCATGCACTTTTTCATCACTGAGTAAGTTTTCCTTGCCGTCATAATAATAAATATTATCGGTCAGAGAATAGTAATACGAAGTGGTGTCTATTCTGTCAGATACAACATTTTCTCCGAGACCTCTGCCTGCAACGATAACCGTTTCGTTAAGAATACCCTGCGGATTTGCAGTGAAAACAATTCCAGAAACATCCGAATTAACCATACGCTGAACGATAACATTCATTTTCAGCATGCCGATATCAAGACCTGCCTGCTCCATATAAATCAGAACATTTTCATTATAGAGCGAGCACACACAATCGGTTATCCTCTTCGCAATATCTTTTCGCTCAACATTCAGGAATGTGTCAAACTGACCTGCAAAGCTGTTTTCCGATGAATCTTCAACGCACGAAGATGAACGTACCGAAAACAAATCGCCTTTCATACTGATTTCACCGCTTGTCATAACCGATAATCTTGCGGCATCCTTGAGAATTCTGCTTTTTTCGGCAACGGATTTGCCTTCCGCGTCTCTGAGCGCCGATTCAATTATCGCCTTTGACGGCACAAGCTCATCGAATGAGAATGTTTCGAATTCAGGCACCGACAGTCCTGCCTTTTTCATTGTCTTAAGATTTTCAATCTTGCTTCCGAGTGTCATTGTTTTTGTCCCCTTTATAAATCTGAAATTTAAAATCCCCGTTAAGGCCACGGTTTGACCTTGATTAAATTATATAAAACAGGTTATTAAAATTCCATATTCAGTGCATTAAGAAGTTATTAAGAAATCTTAAGAGTTTATTAATTCATTGTTGATTTGGGTAACGGTTTAATATATAATGAAAATATATTTTTACAGGAGCGATCATTATGAGAAAAAGACAGGTACATCTTGATTTTCACACCAACGGCATTCTGCCCGTCGGCAAAAAGTTTTCCAAAGAACAGTTTCAGGCTGCACTCAAAGCAGGTCATGTTGATTCGATAACCGTTTTTTCAAAATGCCATCACGGCTGGTCATACCATCCCACAGAAGCTAACGAAATGCATCCCTGCCTTGATTTTGATTTGCTCGGTGCTCAGCTTGAAGCCTGCAAAGAAATAAACGTCAATGCACCCGTTTACATTTCTGCTGGATATGATGAAAAAGATTATATCAGGCATCCCGAATGGCATTGGGTAATCACCCGTGACAAAGAAAGACAGGCTGAGTTTGAAAAAGAAGTTCATTTTCATAATCTCTGCTTCAACACAGGTTATCTTGATGCACTCTGCAGCCAGATTGAAGAGGTTATGGTTAAATACAATCCCTGCGGTATCTTCCTTGATATCGTTTCACCCAGAACCTGTTACTGCGAAAAATGTATTTCGGATATGGAAAAGCTCGGTCTTGATATCGATAACGAAGACGATCTCCTTGAATTCGAAAATATCGTTTTCAGAAAATACATTGAAGCAACCAATGCCGCAGTAAGAAAACACAGCGACACCGCAACCATTTTCCACAACAGCGGACACATTTTCAAAGGTAACTATGAATTCATCAACGCAAACACTCATCTTGAGCTTGAAAGTCTGCCTACAGCCGGCTGGGGTTACGACCACTTTCCGCTTTCAACCGCTTATGTCCGCACTCTTAAAGACACCGAATATCTCGGCATGACGGGCAAATTCCATGAAGGCTGGGGCGAATTCGGCGGATACAAGCATCCCAATGCTCTCATTTACGAAACTTCTCTCAGCATTGCAAACGGTGCAGGCTGTTCAATCGGCGACCAGATGCATCCTCTCGGTGAAATGAACATGGCAACCTATAACCTCATCGGCAAGGCATACTCTCTTGTTGAAGAAAAAGAACCCTGGATTAACGGGGCGGTCAACATTGCGGATATTGCCGTCTTAAGCGGTGAATCCGTTACGGGAAACCGTGATTTCAAAGCCGATGTGGGTGCAAACAGAATGATGCTTGAAAACGGATATCTTTATAATTTCATTGATTCAACAATGGATTTTTCGGATTATAAAATGCTTGTTCTTCCCGATATCGCCGATATCCCTGACGAAACAGTTGAAAGAATCAAGGCTTATGTAAACAACGGCGGCAAGGTCATCGCAAGCGGTGAATCGCTGATTAAAGACGGCGAATTCATTCTTGACTTCGGTGCAAAATACATCGGTAAAAACGACTTTTCTCCCACATATTATATCCCCTGCGACGAAACGGTGAACGGTACCACCGAATACATCATGCGCTGCAATTCTTACAAATTGGAGGCAAAAGACTGCGAAATTGCCGCATATATGCAGAACCCCTATTTCAACAGAACTCAGGAGCATTTCTGCTCTCATATGCACGCTCCCAACAATCCCGAAGAAACCTTCCCTGCCGCAGTTATCAAAGGCGGCGTTGCATACATCGGATGGGATATTTTCACGGCTTATGCAAATCACGGCCATCTTTGCTTCAAGGAACTGTTTACTTATGTTGCAGAAAAAATGGGCGGCAATGAGCTGACTGTCCGTTCCGAAATGCCCGACAGAGGCGTTATGACCTATACAAGGCAGGAAAATGAAAACAGAAACATCCTTCATCTTCTTTTCGCTCATACAACCGTAAGAGGAAGAAAAACCGAGGTTATCGAAGATACCGTTCCTCTTTACAATGTTAAATGCTCGGTCAGATTCGGAAACAAGCCTTCAAGAGTTGCTCTTGTTCCCTCAGACGAAGAACTTGAATTCAACTGCAGCAACGGCGTTGTTGAATTTACCGTTCCCAAGGTTGACATTCATCAGATGATAGAGATTACAGACTAAAAAAATACAGCTCGGAGTCAGATCCGAGCTGTTGTTTTTATAATAAGAGTTTATTTATGGCTTTTGCAACACCGTTATCAAAATTCGATTCGGTTATGTAATCCGCCATATCGAGAATGCTCTGCTGAGAATTCGCCATTGCAACGCCGACTCCTGCATAGTTCAGCATATCGTAATCATTGTTGCTGTCACCGATTGCAACGGTATTTTCCCTGCGTATTCCCGTTAATTCAAGCACCTTTTCAATTCCCGTTGCCTTGTTAAGCCCTTTTTTCACAAGGTCTGCATATGTCTCAAACTGAAAAACGGTAAGCTCGTCTTCAAACAGCTTTCTGAACTCATCGGGAACGATTTTACCCATTGCGATAACCTGAACGCTGTCATCATTGCAGATTTTTTTATAATCATCGGAGCTTTCAAGCTCTATTTCATAATCACGGGTCATGCGTGAATCGTTAAAAACGCAATACACATTGCCGACACCCTCAAAAAGTGCCCAGTATTCACGGTGAGTGAACACATATTCCATGACCCTTCTGACGGTATCTTCAGGCATAAACGATTCAAAAACCGTTTCGCCGTTGATTGTTATCATTGAGCCGATACCCGATATAATTCCGTCAAAATTCTTGAACTGTTCCATTAAAACAGGCGGAATATTACCCCATGAACGGCCCGTATTGATAAACACCATATGACCCTTTTCCCTTGCTTTCTTTATGGCTTCAAGGTTTTCGGGTGAAATTATGAAACTGTCGGAAAGCAGTGTTCCGTCGATATCGAGAAACACTGCACATTTTTCATTGGAATCAAGCATTTTTATGCCTCAATCTTATGGAAAATTTTCTTACCCTTCTTAACAACGATGGGCTTTTCCTTAAGGTCTGCCTGTGCAAAGCTCATTGTGAAATCGGTTACCTTTGCATCGTCAACGGAAATACCGCCCTGCTGAACAAGACGTCTGCCTTCACCTCTTGACTTGGTGATTTCAGCCTTCATGAGGATATCGAGAATATCGATTACTCCGTTGTTGAAATCAGCATCCGTGAGAGCTGTTGAGGGCATATTGTCAAGGTCTGCGGCACCGCTGAAGATTGCCTTTGCAGCTGCCTGAGCCTTAGCTGCTTCTTCTTCGCCGTGAACAAGCTTTGTAAGTTCAAAAGCAAGGATTTCCTTAGCCTGATTGAGCTGGCTGCCTTCCCATGAATCCATTGCATCGATTTCTTCAAGAGGAAGGAATGTGAGCATACGGATGCACTTGAGAACATCATCGTCGCCAACATTTCTCCAATACTGATAGAACTCATAGGGTGATGTTTTTTCAGGGTCAAGCCAAACTGCACCCGATGCCGTTTTACCCATCTTCTTGCCTTCGGAGTTGAGAAGAAGAGTGATTGTCATTGCATAAGCATCCTTGCCGAGCTTTTTACGGATAAGCTCTGTACCGCCGAGCATATTTGACCACTGGTCGTCACCGCCGAACTGCATATTACAGCCGTATTCCTTGTAGAGATGATAGAAGTCATAGCTCTGCATAATCATATAGTTGAACTCAAGGAACGAAAGACCTTTTTCCATTCTCTGCTTATAGCATTCCGCACGGAGCATATTGTTAACCGAGAAGCAGGCACCGACCTCACGGAGAACATCAACATAGTTGAGGTCAAGAAGCCAGTCTGCATTGTTGATAAGCATAGCCTTGCCGTCGCTGAAATCAATGAAACGGCTCATCTGCTTTTTAAAGCAGTCAACGTTATGCTGAATTGTTTCCTTGGTGAGCACCTGACGGAGATCGCTTCTGCCTGAGGGGTCGCCGATCATGCCTGTGCCGCCGCCGAGAAGGGCAATGGGCTTGTTACCTGCCATCTGAAGTCTCTTCATGAGACAGAGAGCCATGAAATGGCCGACATGAAGGCTGTCTGCGGTGGGGTCAAAACCGATGTAAAAAACAGCCTTGCCGTTATTGATAAGCTCTCTTATTTCTTTTTCGTCTGTTACCTGTGCAATAAGTCCTCTTGCAACAAGTTCTTCATAAATCTGCATTATTAAAACATCCTTTCGGTATTATTTACATTATTAAACTATAAAAATATACATTATAAAATTATGTTTTGTCAAGACCCTCAACCGCTTTCAGCCATTCACGGGCGATAAGCATATGACCGGCTATGCTGGGATGAGTGCCGTCCCAGACAAAATACTCTATTCTTGACCTTTCGGCATTCTCCTTAATCTTATCATAAAGAGGAACAAAGGTGCAGTTAAACTCTTCGGCAACTCTCTTTGTTGCTGCTCTTATCCTTATGTTTGCCGCCTCACGGTATGCAACGGAATCCTCGGGGTCGTTGCTGTCGGGACGCTTGAAGGGTCCTTCAACACCGTCGGGATGAGGCGAATTCTTATAGGAATAATCCGACTTGTCAAGCGGAAAATAAAACGGCTCACAAACAATAATTCTGATATTGCCGAGTTCATTTCTCGTTTTCTCAAGAATAGCACGGAGATTTGTTTCGTGTCGCTCTGCAGCTTCGTCGGGGGTAATTTTATCAAAATAACCGTATCCTCCGTCATTGACACCAACAAGTATACTCAGCACGGTGGGCTTGTTATCGATAACATCCGCCTGCCATTTTTCAAGAAGTCCCTCTGCAACCTCTCCCGAATAGCCTTTGTTTATGAATTTGGGCATATTCTCTGCATTTTCAAGAGCAAGATGAGAAGCAACAATATACTGATATCCGTGACCCATGATATGATTGCAGTCCATACTCTTTCCGCGGTTACCGTCGGTTATGGAGTCACCTGAAAAGAGAACAACATCGTTTTTGTTAAGCTTCATTTTATTTTAACTCCTTAAGAACTTCATAAGCGTTTATGACATCATTTTCAAAGTCCGTAACCTCTGCTTCGATTGAACAATGCTCAACACCGATTGCCTTAAGAGACTCAATAAACGATGACTGACTGAACTTATCGGTTGATACGGGATAAATTCTTTTTCTGTTAAGCGAAGGGTCGGGGTCGGGATTCGATGTGTGCGCATGAACAACCCGGTCTTTATATTGAAGCAGACTTTCCATGCTCTCATTCTGGACATACATATGAGCAACGTCGGCAAGAACTTTTATATAAGGTGAGTTTATCTTTTCGGCAATCTCAACACCGTCGGCAATGGTATTGATTGCGTTGCATTCTTCAGGACGGAGAGGCTCGATTGCGATTGTTATGTTATATTTTTCAGCAAAAGGAAGAACATCGTTTTTAAGAAAATCAACAATCTGTGCCCTTCCATCTTCAAGAGTCATTCCGTCGGGAATTCTTCTTGCACCCGATGAACCGAAAACAAGATACTTAATGCCGAGATATGAGGCGTTTTCAAAAAGCTTTTCGAGATACGCTTTAATCTCGGCTTCATTTTTATCTTCGCCCACAACACGCATTCCTATAAAACAGTTTGCGGCAACCATCGGGAGACCCGTTGCAAGCATTTCATCAAGATATGCTTTGTCTTTTTTTGCAATTTCCTGGCAGTGACCTTCGGCATAATCATATCCGACAGATTTTATGTATTTCATTTTTTCAATGTCTGTACCGACACAAACTCCGAATTTCATATTGATTTCTCCTTTGCGTTTATGAGCATTTCTCTCGCCGTTTCCAGCTGAAGTGCGGTTATGCTTCCGCCTGCGGTTATTCTTGCAATTTCGGCGGCTCTGCCCTCAAAATCAAGAGCATTGATTTCGGTAAATGTCTTTTCACCGTCAACAGACTTCATAATCTTCATGTGTCTGTCCGCCTGTGCCGCAATTCGTGCAAGATGGGTTACACAGATAACCTGTCTGCCCTTTGATACTTCGGAAAGCTTAAGAGCGATTTTTTCGGCTGCCGAGCCGCTGACACCCGTATCAATTTCATCGAAAATAAGAGTCTGAATATCATCCTTATCGGAAAGAACATTCTTGATTGCAAGCATTATTCTTGAAAGCTCGCCGCCCGATGCAATTTTTGCAATAGGTCTCGGCTCCTGACCGGGATTTGCACTGATAAGAAACTCTATCGCATCAGCACCCTTCGAGGTTAACGCCGTCGCCTTGCGGTCAACAACAAAAGTAACCTTGGGCATATCGAGAAATTCAAGCTCGGATTTAACCTCTTTTTCAAATTTCTTTGCGGCGGTCATGCGGCTGTCGGTAAGCTTTGCGGAAAGTATTTTTATTTCATCGGAAAGAGCATAGAGTTTTTCTTCAAGCTCCGTTATTCTTTCATCGGAAACTTCAATTTCGTTTCGCTCCGCAACTGCTTTTTCAAGAGTTTCAAGAATTTCGGCTTCCGTTGCGCCGTATTTCATTGAAAGACGGTAAAGGAAATCCAGTCTGTCATTTATTTCAGTAAGTCTCACAGGGTCATAGTCAAAGCCGTCAACAAGTGCCCTTACCTCTGCGGAAAACTCCGATAACTCATAGGAAATTGCTCTTATGCCCTTTGCACTGTTTTGTGCGTTATCATAATATCTTGCAGCGGTTTCAAGCTCATGTGCACAGTCCTCAACGCCTGCAAGAATGCCGTTTTCATCGCTGAGTGCCGCATAAGCTTTTTCAAGAGCTTTGATAACTCTGCCGCTGTTCTGCAATAATTCTTTTTCTTTTGAAAGCTCATCACGCTCGCCCTCACGGACATTCGCGTTTTCTATTTCATTTATCTGGAAATTGAGATAATCGAGCCTTGCCGCCTTTTCATCCCTTGTGTCATAAAGCTTTTCAAGCTCTTTTTTAACCGATACAAGATTTGTGAAAACGCTTCTGTATTCGCTTCTCAGAACCTCGTTTTCCGCAAGGCTGTCAATAAAACCGCAATGTTTATCGGGAGAAAGCAATGCCTGACTGTCATGCTGACCGTGGATATTGATTAACCCCGCACCTATTTCTTTGAGTGCACTTACGGTTGACGGACAGCCGTTTATTCTGCAGACATTACGTCCCGATGAACTGAGCGAACGACTCAGCACAAGAGTTTTATCGGGCATTTTTTCAATACCCATCTCATCAAGAAGCATTTCGGTTTCTGCGTTGATATCCGCAAACGTTGCGTAAACTTTTGCATTCTCCGCACCGCTTCTTATGAGTTCCCTTGAAGTACGTTCACCAAGAACAGCATTGATTGAATCGATTACAATAGACTTACCCGCACCGGTTTCACCGGTCATGACATTAAGTCCCGAATCGAATTCAAGCTCTGCATTTTCTATTACGGCAATATTTTCGATTTTTAAACCGACTAACATATATAACTATCGTCCCTTCGGAAATCAGCCGATAAGCTCAGCAATCGCTTCTTTCATCTGACCTGCATTTTCAGGTGTTCTGCACAGAGCAAAAATCGTGTCGTCACCTGCGAGAGTGCCCACAAGTCCTTCCCAATGCATGGAGTCAAGAGCAGCACAGGCAGCCTGTGCCATGCCTGTATAACATTTGATAACAAGGGTATTGCCTGCATAATCGGCTGAAATAACGGAATGGCTGAAAATGCTTCTGTATTTGCCGAGAAGCTCGCCTGAATCACCGTTATCAACCGCATAACGGCTTCTTCCGAGTTCATCAACCTTTTTAACAAGTCTCAAATCTTTGATATCTCGTGAAATTGTTGCCTGAGTTGTGTCAAACCCCTCTTTCTTGAGCATTTCAAGAAGGTCGGTCTGAGTGGAAAGACAGTTTTCCTCAATAAGTCTGATTATAGCTTCATGTCTTCTCTTTTTCACGTTCTTCTACTCCTTTTTTATCTTCTTTGTGCAAGTTTCTTATATAAAATGTCGATAAAATTATCGGACTTTATTCTTATAAAATTCGCCGTAAACTCGGCTCTGGATATTTCTGCGTGACAGTCGGGTTCAATTATCACAGGCTCGGTTCCGTCATTTGAAATACAGAGATTTCTTCCCTCCGCAGACGAAACAGAGATGACCGCATCGGGTCTGAACATCAGCGAACGGTCAACCAACGAATGGGGACAAATCGGAGTCAGCATTATGCTTTCAAGCTCCGGGTCAACTATCGGACCGCCCGCGGAAAGGGAATATGCCGTTGAACCCGTCGGAGTTGAAACAACAATTCCGTCGCAGAGATAGCTGTTGAAATTCTTTCCGTTGAGAGCAACATCAATAGCCGACATTCTCTGCTTCTCTTCGTTGGTAACAAGACAATCGTTGACACAGTAGTCAGTGCTGATAACCTTGCCGTTTCCGATAATCTGTGACTTGAGCAAAAGTCTTTTATCAAGGGTATAATCACCGTCAATCAGCCTTGAAAGCAGATTGAGTTCGTTATCCTCAAGACCTGCCATAAACGCAAGCCTGCCCGCATTGACTCCGAGAATGGGTTTCTGCTCCATAACCGCAAGCTTTGCGGCATGAATAATGGAACCGTCTCCTCCGATGGCAATAACGGCATCGCACCCCGAAATCGCTTCATCGGCAGGCAGGAACTCCGCACCTGTCATTTCAAAATCGTTTTCATATTCAAGTGAAAAGCAGAATTCCGCACCTAATTTTTTAAGGCTTTCACAGATTCCCGCCGTTACTCCGAATGCCTCGGAGCGTGTCAGATTAGGCACAAGAGCAATTCTCATTTTACCAATCCTCATTTATCAAGATTTTCGTGCGAAAGCTCAACAAGCTCATGCACAGAGCCTTCCCAGAGCATTTCACCGTCATCGCTTTTTTCAATATACATCAGGTATTCAATGTTGCCTTCAGGCCCTTTTATAGGAGAAAAATCAACGCCGATTACTTTGAATCCGTTTTCAGAGGCAAAGTTTGTTATGTTTTCAACAACATTTTCGTGTACGCTCTTATCTCGTACAACACCCTTTTTACCTATGTTTTCTTTACCGGCTTCAAACTGAGGTTTGATAAGGCAAACAGACCGACCTCCGTTTTTCAGCAGAGTATGCATAACGGGTAAAATAAGTTTAAGGGAAATAAACGATACATCAACAGAAGCAAAATCAACCTCATCGGGAACCTGCTCCCTTGTTACATATCTGAAATTGGTTCTTTCAAGGTTGACAACACGCTCGTCACAGCGGAGCTTCCATGCAAGCTGACCGTAGCCAACATCGATTGAATAAACCTTTTTGGCTCCGTTGGTGAGCATACAGTCGGTA
Source organism: Acutalibacteraceae bacterium (assembly GCA_045542715.1). Lineage (GTDB taxonomy): Bacteria > Bacillota > Clostridia > Oscillospirales > Acutalibacteraceae > CAG-177. Next base: position 116,605 of record JAZQLN010000033.1, on the reverse strand, counting down.
AAACCGCCCGTTGATGCACCGATATCCATACAGATGCAGTCATTCAGATCAAGACCGAAGCTTCTGACCGCCTTGTCAAGCTTGAGTCCGCCTCTGCTCACAAAAGGATTAACCGTACCTCTGACTTCGATAACATCCGTTTCTTTTATATTAACTCCGCCTTTGAGAGCTTTCTGTCCGTTAAGATAAACACTGCCTGCCATAATCATAGCCTTGGCTTTTTCACGGGTTTCGGCATATCCTTTTTCAAAAACAGCTACATCAAGCCGCATTTTATCACTCATATTTTTACCTCGTTTTCGATTTTGCAAGCCATTGATACAGCATCCATAGAGTATTTTTCCATAAGACTGTCAACACTTGCATGGGAAACAAATTCACCGTCAACCGCAGTTACGGAATACTTACCCGTAAATCCGTTTTCAAGCAGCTCTGCCGCCATTCTCTCACCCGTGCCGCCTGCTTTCATGCCTTCCTCAAAGAAGAAAACATTGCTGCACTTTGCAGCTTCTTCAACAGCTTTGCAGGGCAGAGGTTTGATTTTTCCGAGCTTTATGATTTTTGCATTTATGCCTTTATCGGAAAGAATACCGACCGCTTCAACGGCATTGAAAAACAGTTTTCCGTAGGTTACGATTGCGGTCTGAGCATTTTCGTTACCGTAAACACAATAATCTCCGTATGCCTCATCCGAAACAATATCGGCAGGCATTTTACCTCTGGGATAACGGATAACTATAAGATTTTCGTCTTTATAGAAAGCATTGTAAAGTGCGTTATTCAGGTCTGCATAAGTCGACGGACTGTAGACGGTTGTATGGGGCAGACTCTGCACAAGGGAAACATCAAAAAGTCCCTGATGAGTCTCACCGTCATCACCTACAAAACCTGCTCTGTCAACGGCTATAATCATTTTCTGACGCTGAAGAGCACCGTCATGAATAAGCTGGTCCGCACATCTCTGAAGGAAGGTTGAATAAACCGCAAACACGGGTATCATGCCTCCTGCGGAAAGACCGCTTGCAAAGGTTACGGCATGCTCTTCCGCAATACCCACATCAAAAAATCTTTCGGGGAATTTCTTTGAAAATCCGTCAAGACCCGTACCGAGTGCCATAGCCGCAGTTATGGCACAGATACGCTTATCCTTTGCGGCAAAATCGCAAAGAGCCTGTCCGAATCTGCTTGAATAGCTGTCACCGCTGCTCAGAGGTTCACCCGTATCTATATCAAACTTCGAGATACCGTGGAACTTTTCGGGGGCATTCTCAGCATGGTCATACCCCCTGCCCTTACGGGTATTGACATGGATAACAACGGGGTTTGCTATTACCTTTGCGCTGTCCATGGCTTCGCACAGTCTGCCGATGTTGTGACCGTCAACCGGTCCTATATATTTAAAACCGAGATCCTCAAAAAACGAGCTTGAATAAATCATGTTTTTGAGTTTGGTTTTCAGTTTAAAAATATGGTTTGAAAGCGATTTACCTACAACGGGGATGCCGTTGAGTGCACGTTCCGTTCCTGCTTTGAAGCGATAATACTTCGGCTTTGAACGCACAACCGCAAGATATCTTGCCATTGCACCAACATTCTCGGAAATCGACATCTCATTTTCATTGAGAATAACAATCAGCCTCGTTCTTGTTGAGCCTGCATGATTGAGAGCCTCATAAACCATTCCGTTGCCGAATGAACCGTCGCCTATAACGGCAACAGCGTAGTTTTTTGAGCCTTTAACGGCGTTTGCCGCGGCTATGCCTGCCGCCTGGGAAACAGAAACACCTGCATGACCTTCATAAAAGCTGTCATGCTCGCTTTCATCGGGACGGACAAAGCCCGAAATTCCGCCTTCCTTGCGGAGAGTGGAAAACCGGCTGTATCTGCCTGTTAAAAGTTTGTGTGTATACGCCTGATGACCCACATCCCATATGATTTTGTCGTCGGGCGAATCAAATGATTTATGAAGGGCAACGGTAAGCTCCACCGTGCCTAAATTCGAGGCAAGGTGACCGCCCGTTGATGCAACCGTATCAATAAGAGTGCGTCTTATTTCGGAGCAGAGCTTCTCAAGTTTTTCATCGTCAAGAAGCCTCACATCCGACGGATGCTTCACCGTTTCAAGAATCATTGAATTTTCAAAATTCTCTGTCATATATAATCAGTTTTCTCTTTCAAGAAGCTTGTCCGCAAGCTTTGAGAGAAATTCTCCTTCATCACCGAAAATATCCAATGCCGACTTTGCTTCATTTGTCAGCTTATCGGCAAGCTCTGCCGATTTTTCTGGTCCGAGAAGCGAAACATAGGTTGATTTGCCGTTTTCTTTATCGCTTCCCACGGGTTTTCCGAGAGTTTCACTGTCACTCGTCACATCAAGGATATCGTCAACAATCTGAAATGCCAGACCCAGACATTCGCAGTATTTTTCAGCCGCTTTTGTTTTTTCTTCATCCGCACCTGCGGCTATACATCCCATAACAGCCGAAACCTTTATCATTTCGCCTGTTTTGAGTCTGTCGGTTACGGTTATTTCATCAAGCCCGGCACTTTTTTCTTCGTTCGCAAGGTCCATAACCTGACCTGCAATCATTCCCGAGCAGCCTGCCGCCTTTGCAAGAGCAAGACCTGCCGCCGCTTTCTTTTCTGCACTCATATGCGGAGCTGAAAGCACGGTTTCAAACGCATAGGTCAGAAGCGAATCGCCTGCAAGAAGTGCGTTTGCCTCACCGTATACCTTATGGCTTGACGGCTTGCCTCTTCTCATATCATCGTCATCCATGCAAGGCAAATCGTCATGGATAAGCGAATAGGTGTGAATCATTTCAGCACCGAGGGCAAAGGGAATTGCCGTTTTATAATCTCCTCCGCAGATACGGCAGAATTCCAAAGTCAGCAACGGTCTGATTCTCTTACCGCCGTTTCTGAGCGAATACGCCATGGCTTCAACCATAACATCAAGACCGCCCGACTCCCTGCCTGAAAATTTCTCCGATGAAATATATTCGTCTATTGCTTTGTTTACGTATTCCGCATACTCACGGATTTTTGCATCAATCATTTTCTTTCACCTTTCCGGATGAAAGCTCCGAGATTTTAAGCTGAGCCTTGTCCAGCACTTTTGCACATTTGCATGCAAGAGCCGTGCCTTCTTCATAGAGTTTCATCATTTCTTCAAGAGAAAGATTTCCATTTTCAAGTTTATCCACTATTTCTTCAAGCCTTGAAACAGCTTTTTCGTAGTTCATTTTTTCCATGCTACTTCACATTCCATTTCACCGTTACTTAAACGGACATTGATTATATCTCCGCTTTCAACGGAATTTATATCCGAAATCACCTTACCCTGCTTTGTTGCGATACTGTAGCCTCTGGCAAGGATTTTAAGAGGACTCATCGCATCAAGCTTAGCGCAAAGTTCGGAAAAATCTTTTGATCTGACCGTAATCTCATGACGCACAACGGAATCCATCTCCATTGCGGCTTTATCACATCTCACACGCAGATTATCGATATAATTCTGCGGACTCAATCTTTTAAGTGCCGATTTATAAAGCTCAACAACAGCTCTTTCATTACCGATTTTATCAGCCATTGCAGAGTTCATTCTGCGCATTGCACCGTAAAACATCTCACGCTGCTGAAAGCTGTCAGGCACGGCAAGCTCAGCCGCCGCAGACGGTGTCGGAGCACGCAAATCTGCCGCAAAGTCACAGATGGTGAAATCCGTTTCGTGTCCCACTGCGGAGATAACGGGAATTTCACTTGCCGCAACTGCTCTTGCAACCGTTTCTTCGTTGAATGCCCAAAGCTCCTCAACGGAGCCGCCGCCTCTGCCAACAATCAGAACATCCGCCGCTTTTTCAGTGTTAAAAAGCTCAATTGCCGCTTTAATCTGAGGCGCCGCATAGTCGCCCTGCACCGCAACGGGACAAAGAATAAGCTCCGTCATCGGAAATCTGCGCGAAATAACATTTATTATATCCCTTATTGCCGCACCCGTCGGAGATGTTACAACTCCTACTCTTGCGGGATATGCGGGAATAGGTTTCTTTCTGTCTTCATCAAACAAGCCTTCCTTCGCAAGCTTGTTTTTGAGCTGTTCAAAAGCAAGGCTGAACGAACCCATACCGTCAGGCTGCATATCATCGATATAAAGCTGATACTGCCCGTCACGCTCAAAAACCGAAACTCTGCCTCGGATTATAACGTTCATTGAATTTTCGGGCATAAATTTCAGCCTCATGTTTGCTGTTTTGAACATAACCGCTTTTATTGAGGAATATTCATCTTTGATTGTCATATAGTAATGACCTGTTTTATAGTGATTGGTGAAATTCGAAATTTCGCCCTGAACAAAAACAGTCTGCAGATTCATATCCTGCTCAATTATGGATTTTACATATCTGTTGAGCTGACTGACACTCAGAACAACTCCGTTACTCATGAGCATCTGCTCCTTTCATCGCCGCAAGAACGGCAACACCGGCGGCATTGTCACAAGAAAACTCGGGTTTTGCAAAGTATGCACCGAATTTTGATTGAATGCGCTCTCTGATAATCGAGTTTGACATAACTCCGCCTGCATAAATCAGCGGAAGATTGCCGTATTCCGAAACAGCATATTCCGTCATTTTCTCAATTGTTTTTGAGATGAAATCAATGCAGTATCTTGCGATATTCTCGTGACTTTCACCTTTATCAAGCATTTTTCTGCATTGGTTTTCAAGACCCGAAAGACTGCAGTTTCCGCCGTTTACGCAAACCTTGGGGTTATAGCTTTCATTGCTCTTTAACGCAAGTGCTTCAAGCTCTTTTCCGCACGGAAACGAAAGCCCCATCATAACACCTGCTCTGTCTACAGCTTGTCCGCAGTTGAGGTCAAGAGTTTCACCGATTATTTCAACGTTAAAAGTCCTCTCACAGTCCGGAGATACAAGCAGCATTTCGCTCGTTCCTCCGGAAACATGAAAGGCAATAAGTTTTTGGTTTATAAAATCTGTTTTACCGCATGAATAAAGAGCCGCCATAATGTGACCTGCCTGATGAGAAAAACCGTATACAGGTTTTCTCATGGCTGCACCGATGCAGTTTGCGGCATTAATGCCAACAAGAAAGCAAGGCATATAAGAGCCTTCCGCATCCCTCGGCTTTTTCGAAACGCCTATTGCATCAATTTCACCGTCAACTTCATCAAACAGCTCTTTAACAAGCGGATAAAGTCTTGCGGTATGATGAAAAACAGCGTCACTCTGGCGAAGTCCTTTTTCACCCTTTTTCACGGGTAAAAGAAGCTTTTTCTGCACAACTTCACCGCTTGCACTGTCGTAAAGGCAGGCAGAAGTTGTGTAGTTGCTTGTATCTATACCGAGAGTCAGCATTATTTTTCTTCCTTTGAAACTGAGCCGAGAAGTCCGTTGACAAATGATGCGTCGTCTTTTGCGGCATACTTCTTACAAAGCTCAACTGCCTCGTTGATTGAAACACCGACAGGAATATCATCGAAATAAAGCATTTCACAGATTGCCATTCTGAGCACGGCAAGAGCTACCTTTGAAATTCTGCTGAGCTTCCATCCCTTTGCATATTTTTCAATCACGGCATCGATGGACTCAAGATTTTCCCATGCCTTGAATGCAAGAGTTTTTATAAACTCGCTGTCAGAAACGATTTCGTTTTCAATTGCAAGGTCATAAATCTCCGAAAGCTCCGTTTCATTGCTGAACGATTTCTCAAAAAGAAGAATAAAAGCCTGTTCTCTCTCTTCACGTCTTGTCATATAATCCTCCGGGGTCAGGCAAATGCCAGATTTGCGGTTTTCCGCCTGAGATGAATTATATCACTATTTGATTAAATATACAATAATTATTTTAAATTTATTTATAAATATTAATACTCCATTTCGATAATCGTAACATTTTCAACGGGATATCCCGAATGTTTGACTGCAATTTCTTTAATCTGAACAACGGTAACATCATCAAGCGAGCCGTTTTCAACAATGATTTCCGCATTACCGCCGTTAAGAATAACAAGATTTTCACAGCCAACCTTGGCGGAAATCAGATTTTCGATATCGCTTTCAAGAGTCATGCAATCGGTAAGCTCTTTGAGTGCATTACCGGCCTTTTCAACGGCATCGGAAGGAGAATCGTCATCCTTGATTATATCATTGAGTGCCTCTGCCGCTTCGTCATGAGCAGTCTGTCTGCGGAGCTTTGCGCCTGCAAAATATTCGTTTGCCTTTGCCTGCGCCGCTGTATCTTCAAGGGATGTATCGTTTGAAATAACATATCTCGCATCGCCGAGATTTGCACCCTGCTCAGCCTCGGGCACGGTTGTTGATTCCGATGAAGTGCCTGCAGACTCAACCTCGGGACGGGTATAATACCAGTTAACAAAAACCGCCGCACCAAGGGCAATTATCAGCGTTGCAAGCAAAAGCTGTCTTTTTTTGATTATCATTGTATGTTCCTCCAAAATGAATTTTTATGCAAAACAAACTATCCGTTCATCTTTGCCACGCTTACTCGTGCACTGCTGATATCCAGCAATGCGGTTACAGTTTCGATAATCTGCTGTTTTACAGTCTGATCGCCTCCGCCTTCGCAAACAACGGCAACCCCTCTTATCTTCGGCTCGGACTGCCTGACAACTATCCCCTGTTCGCCCGACGAGCCGTCAACAATAACATATTCATCCTTGCGTTCAAAGCTGTTTTTTCCGTCCGAACCGCTGTTTTCGCCGTAGTCATAATTATGCAGATAAATATCCTCACTACCGCTTTCGAGCGTCACCATAACCCGCGTTCCTCCTGCACCGTGAATGCTTGATATAATTGAAACAAGGCGTTCTTCAAGCTGTTTCACGTATTCATCTGTATCTGCCTGAACGGTTGAACTTTCCGACTCTGCAGCAACGCTTTTTTCTTCGGGTACTATTTCGCTCATAATCAGCATTATCACACCTGCAAGGAGCAGAGCAATAGCAAGAAGAACCCCCTTGCCGAGCTTTGATTTTTCAGATATTTTATCGAGAAATTTCTTTATTGTTTCGCCTATGTTTTTCACGGTCAATACCATTCCTTACGAAGAAATAATCCTGACGGGTACACCGAGTTTTTCGCTCAGCACGGACTGAATATTTTCAGCATCGTGACTGTTTGCAGTCACCGTAACACTTTGTATATTTATGCGGTATTCATCATCTATATACATTTCGATTTCTGCAGATTCTATGTTTGTTCCCATTTCTTTTGCGGTGTTTTCAATTTCGTTTTTTATCCGTTCTCTGCAAACCGAAACCATATATTCTTTCATGTTTTCTTCACCGTTATCTTCAATTTGCTCATTGAATACGGGAAGAAAATCATCCGTTATCTCCCGATTAACAAGCGGAGAAATTAAAACAAGGATTATAAACACCGCTGCAACCGTTCTGAGTGTTTTGGTTGCTCCGCCTCTCGGCATAATCGCAACGGCAATACCTGCAGCCAATCCGCCTGTAATAAGAGTCAGCGCCCACTGTTTTAATCCGTCCATCCTATTCCCCCGATTTTATGAGTACGGTTATTCCCGTTGTTATAACAAATATGATAACACACAGCAAAAGAAGAGTGTTTACCATCGAAAAAACGAAAGCAATATTTTTCAGTATTTCGGAGCATTGGCGGCAGTCCAGTAAATCGCTTACGGCACAGGCAAATCTCATTGCGAACACCCATAACGCAAGGTTAATCATAACGGGAAGCACCGTCAGTATTATTGCCGCGATGCCGTAAATTCCGACCGTTGAACGGATAACGGAAAGACTTCCGATAACGGATGAATACGCTTCGCCTATCGCACCGCCCACAACGGGCACAAAACTGCTTGCCGCAAGTCTGACCCCTTTCACCGCCATGCCGTCAACCGATGCGGAAATAATGCTTTTCATTCCGAGAAATGCGGTAAACAGCGCCGCAGAGGTCGAAAGCACGGTTATCAGAGTTTTCCGAATCAGATCACTCACTGCAGAAAGTCTGAAAGTCGGCAAGAATGTATCGGTTATCCCCAACGCACCCGATGCACCGATAAGAGGCAAAACAAAATCGCCCGTAAGAGCTTCTATTGCTTGTGCCGCCGCAAAAGCCGCACCCTTCACCGATAAAGCAAGGGTCGGATTTCCGCTGAAGGTAACTATTGCCGCAAGTACCGGAATAAGAGCTTTTTCAAATATCAGGCAAGCTTCGATTGCCGTAACGGCGGCTCTGATGCTTTCCCACGCGGGAGCGAAAACCGAGATAATCACAAAGCATCCGCTTATAATATTGAGAATCGATTTGCTTTTTTCGTTTTCGGGAAAGAATCCCATGCAGACGCTGACAAACATCACTGCTCCGATTGCGGCAAACGCACCTTTAAGCGGTTTTTCAAACCCGTTTTTCAGCAAATCAAGTATTGCGGAAAATATTGCTTTCGGAGATGCTTCAAGAATTTTTTCAAATCCGATTTCACCGAAACCGATTTTCTCCATATATTCTTTTGTTTCATCGGAAAGCTTTTCAGCAAGCTCATATGCACCCGATGCTTCGAGTCCTTTTTCATAATAATCATCAATATTTACCGCATAGGCTTCAGGAGAAATCAGCAGTATCAGAATAAAAACAAAAATCAGCTTTTTCATTATGTGTTTATCAGTCCCGTTGCAATCCGTACAACGGATTGTATCATCGGCATAGCAAGAGTAATCGCCCCTACCCTGCCTGCAATTTCAATCGCAGAGCCGAGAGTTGAGCTTGAATTATCATAACAGATATCCGCCGCAAACTGTGTCACAACACAGATTGCAGTTGATCTGACAAGAAGAGATACGTTCTCTTTTTCAAGTCCCGAAAGCTCTATCATGGAGTTCAGGCTGTCGGTAACATCAAGCAATTTATCCGCCAGCACAACCGTTATCACTGCCGCACCGCCGAGAACAACAAGCGGGGCAAACTCGGGTTTGACCTGTCTTAATAAGCCGTAAAGCAAGGAGGTCAGTATTCCGATAAAAGATATTTTCAGCAAATCCATATCAGAATTCCAGAATGGATTTTACCGAGCTGAGCAAATCCGTAAACTGAGGAATAAGCATCATCAGCACCGCAACTATACCTGCAAGAATCGTTATAAGTGCATAATCATCCCTGCCCGAACGGCACAAAATCGAATTAAGAATTGCAACAATGATACCCACCGCTGCAATTTTGATTACAACCGATACATCCATAAAATCACCTAAACCATAAGTATTGCCGCCGAAACGCCCAGAAGAAGACCCATTGACGGAAAAATCTTCGAGTATTTCATACTTTTTTCACGCTGTTCTTCGAGGTCGGCTTCAAAGATTTTTCTGTAGTATTCACAGCAGGAAAGCTGACCCTCCAGATCCGTTGAGCCAAGCTCAGAACCCATAGAAATCAGGCTTTTAACGGATTTCCCGAGCAGAGTGCAGAACTCGGTTTCCGATTCTATGCTCTCCTTCCATGCACTGTGAAAATCCTTTCCGAAGCACACCTTTTCACGGCAGGTTTTAATAAAACCGAGAGTTGAAAGAGATTCGTTTTCGTTCAATGCCTTAAGCAAATCTCCCATCGGAAGGCAGGCATATCTGATTCTCGATTCTCCCGAAGTGATCATAAGTATAACGCTTTCAAGAGCCGATACACGCCTTTGCTGAAACGATGCCATACATTTCCCTGCCAGAAAAAATGCCGATACAATAAGAATCATCGCCGTAATTTTAAACATCAAAATCCTCCGCCCTGAATATTTTTTCTGTTTTTCCGATATTGTTTCCCGAAAGAAGAATAACCTTTCTGAATTCTCCCGTTTTCATCAGCCTTTTCATTATGGGTTTTGCTCTAAGCTCCGTTTCGCTGCGTGCATGAACGCTCAGTGCAAAGCAGACACCGCTGTTCACTCCCGACTCAATCGCTTCAACTTCCTCATAAGATGCGATTTCATCGCAAATAATAATATCCGGAGAAAACGAACGCAGTCCCGTAAGTATGCCCTCGGATTTCGGATAACCCGTAATAACATCGGTGTTTATTCCCATATCATTCTGCGGAATTCCCGAAACACACGCACCAAGCTCGCCTCTTTCGTCACAGACAAAGGTTTTATGATATTTTCCGTTTTCCACACCCGAAAGATTACGGGCAAGGTCACGCAGCACGGTTGTTTTTCCGCTTGCAGGCGGACCTGCTATTATAACCGAACAAACTCCGTCGGAAAACACGGATTTATATATTTCATCCGATGCACCTTTGATTTCACGGGCAATTCGCAGATTCACGGCACATATATCCCTTACCGCAGTTATTTTTCCTTTTTCGGATACCGCCGTACCCGCAACGCCTGCACGGTGGCCGCCGTTGACGGTTATATATCCTCTGTTCACCGAATCCGTAAAGCTGTAAACAGAATATGCACACAGACGCTTGAATATTTCGCCTATTTCATTTTCATCCGTTGAAAGTGCATATTCCGTATAAACACAGGTCAGCCTGCCCGACGGAAGAATAAATTCCGTTCCCTTATCCGTTATCACAACAACGGATTTACGGCTTCTCAGACGGATTTCTCTTATTCTGTTTTTATCCCGTTCATCAAGTGCCCCGAACACGGAATTCAGCTTCGGAACAAGGTACGAAACCGCCAGATCAAATCTTTTTATGTTATCCATGTTTCAATATGTATTCATTCTTGTCCCGAAATAGAACTTTACAGTTTGTTCACTTGAAATAAATCAAATAGTATGTTATATTATTAAAGTATATTTTGTAATTTTATGGTTTTGGAGGATATTATTTATATGACAAAGCTTGAAAACGGTTCAGCCAAGCAGTCAATATTCAAGCGTCTTTTCTCAAATAACTCCTATTGCTGGCTTTCCTGCCTGTGCACAATCGGAATTATGATGCTTGTTTTTTACTGCTATAATTTATTTCCGTTCGGCGGAGTAACCATTCTGCGAATGGACCTTTATCACCAGTACGGCCCTCTGTTCGCTGAATTTTATGACAGAGTGACAAATCTCAAAAGCTTTCTTTATTCCTGGCAAACAGGTCTTGGTTCTCCGTTCCTCGGCAACTTCTTCAACTATCTTTCCAGCCCCACAGGAATCATCATGCTTCTTCTCGGGCATGAAAATATGCCCGAAGCAATCGCAGGCATGATTCTGACCAAAGCAGCCCTTGCCGCCGCAGCCTTCACTTATTATCTCAAGAAATCTCAGGGCAGACACGATTTCACAACCGCTGCTTTCGGTATTCTCTACGCAATGTGCGGCTACTTCATTGCATACTACTGGAATGTTATGTGGATTGATGCAATGGTTTATTTCCCGTTTGTTATCTACGGCATTGAAAGAATAATCAACAAACGCAAGCCTTCTGTTTATATTGCAGCCCTTGCTCTCACTCTTCTTTCAAGCTATTACATGGGTTACATGACCTGCATATTCTCCGTTATCTATTTCCTTGTTTACTATTTCAGCAACTATGATTCCGGAGCAATGCACGAATCAACACCTTATATTCTCGATGATAACGGAAATAAGAAATACGGTTTTTCCGACAAGATAAAGGGCAGCCTTTTCCTCAGAAGCGGATTCACCTTTGCTTTTTCAAGCATCGCCGCCGCAGGTATAATTGCCGCTGCACTCATCCCCACTTATCTTATCCTTAAGAACTGTTCGGCTACATCCGGCACATTCCCCGAAGACTATAAATCCTACTATTCGATTTTTGATTTCCTTGCAAACCATCTTGCAAGCGTAGAACCCACAATCCGCAGCAGCGGCGAGGATGTTCTTCCCAATGTTTACTGCGGCATTGCCACGGTTATTCTCGTTCCACTTTATCTTTTCACAAAATCAATCCCCATAAAAGAAAAGGTTGCAACCACAACCCTTCTTGCCGTATTCTATTTCAGCTTCAATATAAACATCCTTAACTATATCTGGCACGGTTTCCACTACCCCAACGACCTTCCCTACAGATTCTCATTCATGTATTCCTTTATGCTTCTTATGATTGCATACAAGGCATTCACCCGTCTCAATGAGTTCACGGGAAGACAGATTCTCGGAGCAGGCGTTGCTGTTATCGGTTTTATAATTCTCGTTCAGGAAATCGGTTCAAAGAATGTTGAAGAAATTTCGGTTCTTATCAGCATTATTTTCGTTGTTACCTACTGCCTTGTTTTTGCTCTTATGAAAGACCCCAGATACCAGCAGTCTGCAGTTTCCGTTCTGCTTCTGTGCTGTGTAATCGGCGAGGTTGCATGTGCAAATACAGACAGATACAGCATGGACCAGATAAAAACCAACTTCACGGGTGACTACGGTGACTTCAGACTCATCAAAGATGAGCTTGACGAACGTGAAGGCAACGATATGTACCGAATGGATCTTACCTATAACAGAGCAAGAATGGATCCTGCTTGGTTCGGCTACAACGGTGTTTCAACCTTCTCCTCAATGGCATACGAAAAAATGTCCAACGCACAGAGCGATCTCGGTATTTACGGCAACTACATCAACAGCTACACATATCATCTTCAGACTCCCGTTTACAACATGATGCACGCAATGAAATATGTTGTTGACAATGATGAAAACGTTGATGTTCCCGATGATTACTACACTCAGGTTGCTCAGCAGGGCAAATTCACCGCATATGAAAACAAGTATTATCTTCCCATCGGTTTTGCGGTTAACAACGATATAAAGGACTGGTTCACAGACCTCAACAATCCTTTCACCGTTCAGAGCGACTGGTTTGAATATTCAACAGGTGTTTCCGATGTTTTCGGCATGATGAACATCAAGGAAGTTCAGTATTACAACATGGACGAAATCACTTCGGGACTCGAAACAGGCGATATTTATTATACAAAAAGCGGCGAAGGTTCAGGCGAACTGACCTTTGTTATCACAAGCGATGAAACAAAGCACGGTTATCTTTATGTGAACTCTCACGATTTTGATTATATTACGATTACAAACAACGGCAGAGACTACACTCAGTACACCGACGAAGCATATATCTATGACCTCGGCGTGGTTACTCCCGATGAAGAAATTCTCGTCAACATGAAGATAGAAGACTCCGATTACGGCTATATCGATTTCTATCCTTACTATGTTAACGAGGATAAGCTCAATGAGGGTTACGAAATTCTCAAGAGCCGTCAGCTCAATATCGAATCATTTGAGGAAACAAAGATTAAGGGTACCGTTTCAACCGACACGGATTCAGTATTCTTCACATCCATTCCCTATGACAAGGGCTGGACTGTAAAGATTGACGGAGTTGAAATCGCAGAGGAAGATTATGTTCCCCTTGCAGAGGAAGCTTATCTTGCATTCAATCTTCCCGCAGGCGAGCACACAATCGAGCTCAGCTTCATGCCTCAGGGTATGATTCTCGGTGCAGGCATTTCCGTATTCACTCTCATCTGCCTTATCATTGCATCCGTAATTTTCAGAAAACGCAGAGAAAGAAATGTCAATGCTCCCTTTGTTCTTCCCGTTGTTGAAGAATTCTGCGAGCCGGTAAGCATCGAAATCGACCTTCCCGAAGATATAGAGGAAGAAGAAATTTCAGATATCGGCGAAGCGGAAGATAAAATTTCCGACGAAGAAAACGAACCTTCAGAAGAATCGGTTGAAGAAACAACCGAAGAAGTTTCCGATATTCAGGAAGAAACGGAAGAAGAAACGGAAAGCGAAGCAGAAGTTGAAGAAGAATCCGCAGAAGAATAAAAATTATGAGCAGGCTCAACCGAGTCTGCTCATTTCTATTTTATATCTATATTCAGAATTTCATCAACCGGAATTCTTTCTCCGCTTGTCATTACAATTTCACGGCTGAACGTATCCATCTTTTTAACCGTACCCGTAACATCCGTATATGCACCGCCGAATTTAATTTCATCCGGTCTGAAATAGGTCAACGTTGCGGTAAGTCTGCCGTCTGAAATCATAATCAGCTTTTCGTTTATAATTTCCTTTTCGCAGTCATCAAGCTCAATCCGTGTATCGGTCAGCCTTGCGGTTTCGCTGAGCGCCGCATCGTGACCAGTCAGAGCCGCAAACGGGCTGAACTGTGCCGCACGGTCAATCATCGACATCCTCGGACGGGTTTCGGATACATGGTGCGGAAGGTTTATTATATCTTCGTAATTATCTTCAGCCATTATGCCTTGTGACCGCCGATTTGCCTGTTTCTGTCCTTGGCGGTTGCTCCTTCCTTAAAATTCATTCCCTTGAGAATGGCATTTTTTCCGTATTTATGCTTTATATCAACAAGTGCATCCTGCATTTTTCTCTCCCGTTCAAGTGCCGCTTCTTCCTCTTTCTGCCGACGTTCTTTTTCTTCATAATCCTCAAACAGACTGAGCTGTTCGGGAATCGGTGAATTATCAACCGCATTCTCGGGAACAACATGATTTGCAGTTAAATTCAGTCTGCGTATCAGCAGATTTCCGTCAACGATGCGTTCAAAAAGCTCCGTTACCGCATCGGTTATAAGCCGTGCAGACGAGGTATGCCTGCCGATATTCGCAGTACCTCTTGCGTGCTTTGGTACTTTTCTGCCGTAAAAATCCGTTTTGATTTCACCCGTATATGCTTTTCTTCTGCCGATATCATTGAGGTTTTCGATATCGTAGCCTACCATGAGCACAAGCTGATCGGTAACAAGCTTCTTTTCAACAAGGTCAAGCGCAAGATTATCCGCCATTTCACGGATAACAATTCTTGCTTTCTCAAATTCATACGGCATCTGCAACACCTGACCAGAGCTTACGCTGTTGGTCTGCGGTTTATACGCTTTGATATCCGAAACGGTACAAGGCTCCCATCCCCATGCATGGTCAATGAGAAGCTCGGCATTGATTCCGAAAAGTCTGTAAAGCAAATCCTCATTCTGCACCGAACATCTGGCAACATCACCCATCGTCATCATGCCGTATTCCTCAAGCTTTTCCGAAATGCCCCTGCCCACACGCCAGAAATCGCGTAAAGGCCGGTGATTCCACAGAAGACGGCGGTAACTCATCTCGTCAAGCTCCGCAATACGCACTCCGTCTGCATCCGCGGGAATATGCTTTGCGGTTATATCCATTGCGACCTTGCATAGATAGAGATTTGTGCCTATTCCTGCTGTTGCGGTTACTCCCGTTTCGGCAAGCACTTCTTTTATAAGCATCATTGCAAATTCATGAGCATTCATGTTATTGAGTTTCAGATATCCCGTTGCATCAATAAAAACCTCATCGATGCTGTAAACATGGATATCTTCGGGAGCAACATAGCGAAGATACACTTCATATATCCTTGTGCTGTATTCGATGTAAAGAGCCATCTGAGGCGGTGCAACGATATAATCGATGGCAAGCGACGGATTATCCGCAAGCTTATCGGCATCATAGGATTTGCCCGTAAATTTCTTATTCGGTGCTTTCAGCTTTCGCTCCGCATTTGCAATTCTGACCTGCTCAATAAGCTCAAACATCCTTGCCCTGCCCGAAATACCGTAAGACTTAAGGCTCGGCGAAACGGCAAGACAGATTGTCTTTTCAGTCCTTGACGGGTCGGCAACAACAAGGTTGGTCGTCATAGGGTCAAGACCTCTTTCCATAACCTCAACACTTGCATAGAAGGATTTAAGGTCAATTGCAATATAAGTTTTATTTTCCGTCATCCTTCCGCCTCCCTTACTTTTATTATTATACCATTATTTCCGAATATTTCAATAGTTTTTCGAACATTTGTGCGGATTGTGTGCAAAAATTTCGGCGGTCAAATTGACCGCCGTTGATTTTATTTATCAGAAAGAATTTCTTTTGCACTTGCGGCAAGACCTGCTATACCCTGCAAATCGCTGGGAATAATGAGCTTGGTTGCCTGACCGTCAGCTGCATTTTCAAATGCTTCAAGGCTCTTGATTGTAAGATAACCCTGACCGGGTGCTGCTTCGTTGATGAGTCCGATAGCCTTTGCTCTTGCTTCCTCAACCTTCATGATTGCTTCAGCTTCACCTTCTGCCTCACGGATTTTAGCTTCCTTGATAGCTTCAGCGGCAAGGATTGCACTCTGCTTGTCAGCCTCAGCTGCAAGAATCTTGCTTTCCTTAAGACCTTCGGCAACAAGAATCTTACTTGCCTTTTCACCTTCTGCGGTAAGGATAGCTTCACGGCGCTGACGCTCTGCCTTCATCTGCTTTTCCATGGCATCCTGAATTTCCTTGGGAGGAAGAATGTTCTTAAGTTCAACACGGTTTACCTTGATGCCCCAAGGGTCTGTTGCTTCGTCAAGGATACCTCTGATTTTTGCATTGATGATGTCACGTGATGTGAGAGTATGGTCAAGCTCCATTTCACCGATGATGTTACGGAGTGTTGTTGCGGTAAGATTTTCAATAGCGGAAATAGGTCTTTCAACGCCGTAGGTGAAAAGCTTGGGGTCTGTTATCTGGAAGAAAACAACGGTATCAATCTGCATTGTAACGTTATCCTTTGTGATAACGGGCTGAGGCGGGAAGTCAACAACCTGCTCCTTGAGCGATACCTGCTTTGCGATTCTTTCGATAAAGGGAATCTTGATGTGAAGACCCGTCTGCCATGTTGCGGAATATGTTCCGAGTCTTTCAATAACATACGCTTTGGACTGGGGAACAATTTTGATGTTGAGAATAACAATTGCAATAATAAAAATAACAAGTGCAATGATAATAATAAATTCCATAATATTTCCTCCTTAATTCATGTTTTTGTCAAGCCTTTACAATAAGCTTAACGCCGTCAATTCTTTCAACGGTTACTTTTTCGTCTTTTTTGAATACTGTGCCGTCGAGCGAGCGTGCTGTCCATGTTACTCCGTTAACATGAACCTGCCCTCTTCCCTCAATGTTGTTGATTTCTTCGGTAACAACGGCTGTCTGACCGATGCATCGGTCAGCATTGGTAGGCTGAACCTTGGTTTTGGTGAGCTTTTTGACCAAAGGTCTTGTTGCAACAAGAGCTACTGCCGATACCGCAACAAAAACAACCCACTGCAGCCACATCTCCGCCCCGAGTCGCTCGGCAACTATTGCACCTGCGGCTCCTGCAGCAAACCAGATTGTCAGCATCTGTGCCGTTACCGCTTCAACGATAATCAACACAACAAGAGCAACTATCCAAAAAAGCAGCATGGTAAATTCCATATCATTCATCCTCCTCCATGCCGTAATTACCCTTTCGGGTTATATTCATTTTACCATTAATAAATTCAAAATACAATAGATTTATAAGTCTGTAATCGAATTTTACAATTTATACATAATTCAAAAAATATTTTCAACGCTTATTTTTTCGGAGTTGAGAAGATTATCAATCTGGGTTATCGCTTCTATGCATTTATTGCGGAATGTCAGCCTGTCGGAATGCTCAATCAGCAAAGGCAGAGAAGTGATATTTTGTTCAAGGATATCCATTCCTTCGTGAAGCACAAACGAATGAAGAAACGGCGATGCATCCTCCCATTCCGACAGCACCTTTAACGTTTCTTTTCTGAGAATATCATCGGATGACTCCTGAGAAACATCAACAAGATATTCAATTGAATCATTCAGCGAATCAAGCTTCTCTCTGAAAACAAGTCCCGACCACACGGCAATGAACACAGCCAAAGAAAGCAAAACCAATGCAACAACAAGTCTTTTCAAGCTTCGTTTTCCTTTCTTACGATATATGAATTACCGTTTGAATCAACGGTCATAATCAGAATTTCTTTAACGGGTATTTTGCTTGAAACTATGATTTTTTTGATATGCGATATATCAAGTGATGAGTCTCTGACCGTTTCGTCTATCACCTCTCCGTCGCACACAACCGCAAACGGCATACCGTTATCAGCAGGAAAAATATTGAGGTCCGATGCCGTTGAATTTCTGAATTCGGGTTTGAGAAGAACACTGATTTTTCCATTTGTTTCAAAGATTGCATAAGACACCTGCGAAATTTCAAAAACATCCTTCTGACGGAGTGCCGACACAAGGTCATTGACGGTCATCCTCAGCTTTTTGAGTGCTTTACGGTCTATCTCTCCGTCACGGATTACTATAACGGGGTGTCCCTGAATAACCGAACGGAGTTTGTTGCTTTTCAGCCCTGCCGATGAAGTTATGATTTCATAGGAGACAAGAGCAAACAAAGCAACCACGGAGTTGATTATGGGCACTGAATTGTTTTCCATGGGGATTGATGCAATTTCCGAAATAAGAATCGTTATAACAAGCTCCGACGGCTGAAGCTCACCTATCTGACGCTTTCCCATAAGCCGTATCAGAAAAATAATTATTACATATAAAATTGTTGCACGGATAAGAGTTACCGCCATGCCATCAGTCCTTTCATTATTAATATTACCTTTTTTATTGACTAAAAAACGGATTGTGTATATAATATTTTTATATTTCCACGAGAGGTTGTTTTCCATGAAATATTATCTCGGATTTGATATAGGCGGAACCAAATGTGCTGTTTCCGTTTCAGAAAAAAACAGCGGTATAATCAAAGATAAAATCCGTTTTGAAACAAGAGTTGAACGCGGTTGGCACGAAATCGTTGATGAGCTGATATCATCTGCCCGTAAGCTTTTGGAAACAAACGGAATACCGGCTGATGAAGTGATTTCCTGCGGTGTTAGCTGCGGAGGTCCTCTTGACCCCGAAAAAGGAATTATAATGTGTCCTCCCAATCTGCCGGACTGGGATAATGTTCCTCTTGCGGATATTATAAAAGATGAACTCGGAGTTCCCTGCAAAGTACGCAACGATGCGGATGCCTGTGCACTTGCCGAATGGCAGTTCGGTGCAGGCAAAGGAACAAAAAACATGATTTTCTTAACTTTCGGTACAGGCATGGGTGCGGGTCTTATTCTTGACGGCAAGCTTTATTCGGGAACAAGCGGCACGGCAGGTGAAGTCGGCCACATAAGGCTTGATACCGACGGCCCTGTCGGCTACGGAAAAGCCGGCTCATTTGAAGGATTCTGCAGCGGTTCGGGTATTGCATCAATGGGTAAAAAGATGCTTGAAATATATAACGGCACAACTGCCATCCCCCGTGATAACGTTACGGCAAAAACAATAGCCGAAGCGGCAACAAACGGAGATAAGCTTGCCGGCGCGATATACCGCAGATGCGGCGAAAAATTAGGATATGCCTTGTCAATTCTGATTGATATTCTCAATCCCCAAAGAATTGTTATCGGAAGCATATTTCAGCGTTCGGGACATCTTCTTATTGACTCGATGAACGAAGTCATAAAGAAAGAAGCTCTCGGAATTTCAGCAGAATGCTGCGAGATTGTTCCCGCCGTTCTCGGAGACGACATCGGAGACTATGCGGCAATCGGTGTTGCGATGGAGGTTTCAGAATGATTTTCAGCGAACTTTTCAACCGTTATCCCTGCCTTGAAGAATGCAGAAACGACATATATGACGCATATAAAATCATGGTTGAATGCTATGAGAAAAGCGGAAAAATCCTTTGCTGCGGAAACGGAGGCTCTGCGGCAGACTGCGACCATTTTGTGGGAGAGCTGATGAAGGGATTCCTCAAAAAAAGGCCTCTCTCCGATGAAGAAAAGGCTTGCTTTGATGATGAATTCATTGCAGACTCACTGCAGAGGGGGCTGCCTGCAATTTCGCTTTGTGCACACTCGGCACTTATGACGGCATTCGGAAACGATGCCGTGCCTTCTCTTGTTTTTGCTCAGCAGGTTTATGCTTATGCAAAGGAAAACGATGTTCTGCTGTGTTTCAGCACTTCGGGCAACTCCGAAAATGTTGTTTATGCTGCCGAAGCGGCAAAAGCGGCAAAAATAAAAATTGTTTCCGTAACAGGAGAAAAAGAAAGCAGATTAAGCGGAATTTCCGATATCTGCATCCGTCTTCCCGAAACGGAAACATTCAAAATTCAGGAACTTACATTACCCGTTTATCATTGCCTTGCAGCGATGATTGAAGATAAATTTTTTGAAGTTTAAGGAGAAATAATTATGATTAACATTCCCAGATGTGAACATCCCGATCCTCAGGCAGAGCGTGCCTCGTGGCTCAACCTCAACGGCGAATGGGATTTTGAATTCGACTTCGGCAACAGCAAGGGCGAAGCAGGTATCATGGAAAGAAAAGAATGGGAAACCAAAATAATTGTTCCCTTCTGCCCCGAAAGCAAGCTTTCAGGCATTGAATACACGGATTTCATTCCTGCCGTATGGTACAGAAGAAACTTCGACATAACCGCCGCACAGCTCAGCGGCAATGTTCTTCTTCACTTCGGTGCGGTTGACTACGAAACAAAGGTTTATATCAACGGCAAAAAAGCAGGTGAACACAAAGGCGGATATGCTTCGTTCAGATTCGATATAACCGAATTCGTAAAAGAGGGAGAAAACGAAATAATCGTTCACGCTGTTGACGATGTACGCTGCCCTCTCGTTCCCAGAGGAAAACAGAGCCAGCTTCTCAAATCCCACGGCTGTGACTACACAAGAACAACAGGTATCTGGCAGACTGTATGGCTTGAATTTGTTCCCAAGACATACATAAAAAGCTTCAAGCTTTATCCCGACTATGTCAACGGAACAATCGGCATTTCGGCTGTTGTTGAGGGTGAAGGTGAATTCACGGCTTCCGCCTCCTATGAAGGCAAGGCTATGGGATCATTCACCAAAACTGCTAAATCAACAATAACAGGAGAAATCAGGCTTGACGAAATCCATCTCTGGGAGGTCGGCTGCGGCAGGCTTTATGACATTGAACTGACCTTCGGCAACGATAAAATCAAGAGCTATTTCGGCCTCAGAAACGTTAAGCTTGACGATTACAAATTCCTCATCAACGGCAAATCCGTTTTTCAGCGTCTTGTTCTTGACCAGGGCTTTTATCCCGACGGTATCTATACCGCACCCACAGATGAAGATCTTGAAAAAGACATCAGGCTTTCAATGGCTGTAGGCTTCAACGGTGCCAGACTTCATCAGAAAGTTTTTGAAAAGAGATTCCTCTATCACTGCGACAGACTCGGCTATATCGTATGGGGCGAATACGGCAACTGGGGTCTTGACTGGACAAATTCATTCTCGCTTGCCGCCATGCTTCCCGAATGGTGCGAATGCGTTGAAAGAGATTTCAACCATCCTTCAATCATTGGCTGGTGTCCCTTCAACGAAACATGGGATATCGACGGCAGAAAGCAGTATGACCACGTTATTTCGATAATCTACAAGGTTACAAAGCACATGGATGAAACCCGTCCCTGCATTGATACAAGCGGTAATTTCCATACAATCACTGACATCTATGATGTTCACGATTATGAGCAGGACTATCACGTTTTCAAAGAAAACTACGATAAACTCATGACCGAAGGAATGCTTTATGAAAGATTCCCCGACAGACAGATGTACAGCGGTAAAGGCTGTGCATGGGTCAGTGAATACGGCGGACTTCAGTGGTCAAGAGGTGACAGAGGAGACGCATGGGGCTACGGCAACGCACCCAAATCAGAAGAAGACTTCATTGAAAGATATGCAGGTCTCACCAACGCTCTTCTTGATAACTACAGAATGTTCGGTTTCTGCTATACCCAGCTTTATGATATTGAGCAGGAACAGAACGGTCTTTACTATTATGACCGTACACCGAAGTTCGACCCCGAAATATTCAGAAAAATCAATTCACGCAAAGCTGCAATTGAAGATTAAAAAAAGAAAGGTGAACCGTACTGCTGTACGGTTCACCGTTTTTTATTTGATATAATATTGCTGATTAAGTCTGATGAGCTTACCGAGTCTTTGTCCGATTTCAGCGGGAGTGCCGTTGATTTCGCCGTTAAGCCAGCTGAGAATTATGGTTTTTGCACCCGAAGTTATATAAATAATATAAAGCTCTGCTTCATCCCTGTTCGTTGCGTTGAGTATGTTCATTGTATATTCCAGAAGATTTTCATAATATACGTTCACGAGACGCCAGATAAAATTATTAAGAATGTTGGACTGAGCAATCATTCTGTAATATTCGATATCTCTGCTCATATAAATGCAGATGTTTTCAATAAACTCATCAACCTCGGTTATAAGTCTGTCAAACCCGAATTTTTCAACAAAATCAATAAGGTTCTTCATTTCTTCCGCTTCAATCTGCTCAATAACTGCGTGCACATCGGAGTAGTGAGCATAGAAAGTTCCTCGGCTGATATCTGCTTCCCTTATAATATCGGAGACGGTAATCTTGCTGATATCCTTTTCATGAATAAGCTTTGCAAGCGCTTTTTTTATAAGATTTTTCGAACGGATAGAACTTCTGTATTCTGCCTTTGCCATTTTTCTCATTCCCTTCACTTCATATCCATATAGTGTATATATAACAATGTTATATCATTTTCGAAAAAAAGTCAATTAAGAAATTGTTAACACAAAAAATAAATTTTTACTTGTAGATATAAAAATATACTGTTATAATACAATTGTATATTTTTACAAAAGGAGCGTATATTATGAAGCTTGTTAACCAGACCGAAAAAATCGGAGACCGTCTCGGCGATAAAACCGCAGTCAGAATTCTTTGCGAAGCAGGTTTTGACGGAATAGACTTTTCGATGTTCAGAATGAGAGATGACAACGATATTCTTAATTCATCAGAATACAAATCACATATAAAAGAGCTTGTTTCGATTGCCGGTTTCTACGGTGTTACCTTTGAGCAGGCTCACGCACCCTTCCCTTCGGCAAAAGACGGCAACGAAGAATACAATGCAGATATATTCGAAAAGCTCAAAAGAGCTCTTGAAATTTCAGGTATGCTCGATTCCAAAATCTGTGTTGTTCATCCCGTTCAGTTCAAAGAAAATCAGTTTGAGAAAAACATGGAGCTTTATCATAAGCTTGAACCCTATGCCGCAGACTACGGCGTTAAAATTGCTCTTGAAAATATGTGGGGCTGGGATAATGTTCAGAACAGAATAGTTCCCAATGTCTGCTCCGTTGCAGAGGATTTCAACCGTTATGTTGATGCTCTTGACCCTGCTCATTTCACGGCATGCCTTGACCTCGGCCACTGCGGTCTGGTCGGTGACACTGCAGGCGGAATGATCCGCGGAATGGGTCAGCGTCTCGGCTGCCTCCACATTCACGATAACGACAATATCAACGATTCCCACACCCTTCCTTATATGAGCAAAATGGATTGGGATGACATCCTCAAAGCTCTCGGTGAAATCGATTATCAGGGTAACTTTACATATGAAGCGGACAACTTCCTTGAAGGCTTCCCCAATGACCTTCTTCCTGCCTGCGAAAGATTCATGCACGATGTCGGCAGAGCGATGATGAAAAAGATTGAAAAATACAGGGTAACAAAATGATTGATTTTATTTGTCCCGTTTGCCGTAAAAATCTGAATGATCTCGGCAATCTCTTTAAATGCAATAACGGACACTGTTTTGATAAATCAAAATTCGGATACGTCAATCTTCTGCAGTCACAGAAATCATCCGCAAAACGCCACGGTGACGACAGACTCATGGTCAGGGCAAGACGTGATTTTCTTAACGCGGGATACTACGGATTTCTGCTTGATGCGGTCTGTGAAATCTGCGATGAACATTTCACGGATAAATCCGTTATCCTTGACGCAGGCTGCGGAGAATGCTGGTATTCATCGGGAATAAAACAAAAACACGGTTTTGATTTTATAGGCGTTGATATTTCAAAGGATGCTCTTGAATTCGCATCAAAGAGAAAAAGCGGAATAAAAACCGCCGTTGCAAGCCTTTTCGATCTGCCGTTCGCAGAGGGAAGTTTTGACGGTCTGCTCAATATCTTTTCTCCCGAAGCAGACAGTGAATTCCACAGAGTATTGAAAACAGGCGGAATAATGATAAGAGTTATCCCGCTTGAACGCCATCTTTATGACCTTAAGGCTGTTATCTATGACAAGCCGTATGAAAATGAAGTTCCCGATTCTGCCGTTGACGGGTTTGAAATGATAAAATCCGTTCAGCGGAAAGCAAGAATACAGCTAAGAAACAACGAGGATATTCAGAATCTTTTCAGGATGACACCCTATTATTACAAAACAGGCAAGGAAGACCAGCAAAAAATAAACAGCCTTGAAAGCTTTGAAACTCAGGCTGAATTTGAAATCAGAATTTACAAAAGGACAGATTGATATGCATAAAAAACTCGCTCTTACACCGCCCATGGGCTGGAACAGCTGGGACTGCTACGGTGCCGCAGTCAACGAAGAACAGCTTATCGGAAACGCTGACTACATGGCAGAACATCTCAAGGATTACGGCTGGGAATACATCGTTTGCGATATCCAATGGTCAGAACCCACCGCAAGTTCTTATTATTACCACAACTTTGTACCTCTTTATATGGACGAATTTTCACGTCTTATCCCCTCTCCCGAAAGATTCCCTTCATCTGCAGGCGGTAAAGGCTTCAAACCAATCGCAGATTATGTTCATTCTCTCGGATTGAAATTCGGTATTCACATTATGAGAGGTATCCCCCGTCAGGCTGTTCATCAGAACACAAACATCAAATGTGACGGCGTTACTGCAAGGGACATTGCACTTCAGTTTTCGGTATGTCCGTGGAACACCGATATGTACGGTGTAAACTATGAAGCAAAGGGTGCTCAGGAATACTATAATTCCCTTTTTGAGCTTTATGCTTCATGGGGTGTTGACTACATAAAATGCGACGATATCTCAAACACGGAATTCTCAAAAGACAATCCCTATTCCGCACGCAAAGAAATTGAAATGATAAGAAAAGCAATCGATAACTGCGGCAGAGATATGGTGCTGAGTCTTTCACCCGGTCCCGCACCCGTATGGGAACACGAACACCTTGCCGCAAATGCAAATATGTGGCGAATGACTGGCGATTTCTGGGATGAATGGGGTAAACTCCATGCAATGTTTGAGCGTTGCTTCGCATGGCAGGAATATGTTCAGCCCGGTGCATGGCCTGATTGCGATATGCTTCCCATCGGCCGCATTCAGCTTACCGAAGAACTTGTCGAATACAGAAACAGATATACCCGTTTCACAAAAGACGAACAGATTACAATGATGACTCTTTGGGGCATTTTCCGTTCACCCCTCATGATGGGCGGCGAAATGCGTGACAACGATGAATTCACGCTTTCACTTCTTCAGAACCGCGAACTCATTGATATGCTTAAGAATTCAAGCGGTGCAAAGCAGTTCAGCCGTAAGGAAACCGACGAAAAAGGTGAAATCATCTGGACTTCAAAGGGTGAAAACTGCAAATATGTTGCACTCTTCAACACCGATGACAAAGCAAGAGAAATCAGTTTTGATGTAACCGATATTACAATTGGCGGTATTGAATACAGCGTATGGGATATGTGGAAACATGAAGAATATGCTGTAACAGACAGCAAGTTTTCCGCAGAAGTTAATCCCCACGGTGCAAGATTATTCAGAATAAAGGTGAAATAATATGGACAGACAGCCGAATTTAAGACTCGCAACCGAAAAACCCGACCATATTATGGTCAGTATTTCAGGAGACGCAAAAACTTCAATGACGGTTACATGGCGTTCAAGCGTTGATGTTGAATCGGGATATGTTGAATATTACGAAAAAGACGGCGAAAAAATGAGGGTTGATGCAACCGTCAAGCCTTTCAGAAGTGATGTGAATACAAGCAACATTTTCTGGGCAACTCCGTCAAATCTCAGACCCGGAACAAGATATTATTATACCTGCGGAAGCGATAAAATCCGCAGTAAAGAATACTGGTTTGATACCGAAGAAGATAATCTTACAAAGTTCAAATTCATCGCAATTTCAGACCATCAGAAGGATGACGATCACTTCAATCCCGATTATTCGTCGCTCAATAAATTCCTGAAAGATGTGCTGAAGAAGCATCCCGATGTCAAATTCATTCTTACGGGCGGAGATAACACCAACTGCGGTCAGCATGAAATTCAGTGGAATGCCATGTTTGACGGTATGGAAGGCATAATGGAGCATCTTCCCTACATGATGATTTGCGGAAACCACGATAACCGCGGATTCAGAGAATATTTTCCCAATGAAGTTGACAGATACTATGCGGAGCCTGCAGAATTTTTCAACACTCAGCTTGAATATTCGTATCCTAAAAACGGACCCGAAGGCTGGCAGACAGAAATATATTCATTCAACTACGGCAACGCACATTTCGTTATTTTCGGCGTTAACGAGCCTGAGCTCATGAACGAGTGGGCAAAAAAAGATATTGCAAACTGCGGTAAAACATGGAAATTCGGTTCTCACCATTTCCCCATTTACTATGCAGGTCCCAACCTCGCAAACGATGACACATATCCCATGATGCGCGAAGCCGTTGAGATGCTTGATGTGATTTTCTCGGGTCACGAGCACAATTTCTCACGCTCATTCCCCATTAAGAATGAAGAAATTTTTGACAGACCTTCTCAGGGTACTGTTCATTATGAGCTCGGCAACAGTAACTTCAATCCTCCGGGCACAAAAACCACAGATAAGATATGGCACGCATCCTTCTATCCTCAGGAAGAAAATGTTTCGGCATATGCTCTCATTGAGGTTGACGGCGATAAGATTTCGATTATATCCGAGCTTAATGACGGCAGAATAGTCGATGAATTCAGCATCGATAAATCTAAAGACGAAATAAGACCCTACCGCGTTGCACCCGTTTTCGGGGAAGGCAGAACAAGGGTTTATTACAAAGGCGTTGACCTCGGACTTTGCAATATGTCCACCCCCGCCGTTGAAAAAGACGGAGTGTGGTATATGGCTTTTGCAACGCTTATAAGATTTGCGGGCGGTGAAGATATCCGCGAAAAAGGCAAGGTTACCCTTAAACTTTACGGTCATGAAGTAACATTTACCGAAGGCAGCAGAATTGCTCAGACAAAGAACGGGGACTTTGACCTCGGATATGAAGTTTTCAGAGGCAATGAAGGCCAGCTTTATATGCCCGTTGACGGTGCCTGCAAAGCATTCGGAATGAAGTGGGCATACGCAAAGAGAAACAATTTTATAACTATTGAACACGTCAGCGAAAATCATCCTGTTGTTCCGCAGCCATAAGAAAAAGAGGTGTCAAAGACACCTCTTTTTTACACTCCGAGAATTCCGAGAAATCCGTAGGAGAACACCGACATTATGATGTTTGCAATAAGCACACCGAGAGCGATAACGGGAAACGAGATTTTTATTCTCATATCAAGAAGTGCCGCTATGAGAGCACCTGTCCAGCCTCCCGTGCCCGGCAAAGGAATCGCAACAAACGTAAGCAATCCCCATTTGCTGCCTTTTTTGACTTTTTCGCTCTTCCTGAGTGAGCTTGTTTCAAGTTTTTCAACGATTTTTCTTGTAAAAGAAAACCTTTTGAGAAACTGAAAAATCTTTCTGATAAACAGAAGAATAAACGGAATCGGAAGTATATTCCCGATATAACATATAACAAATGCCTTCAGAAGCTCAACATCAAGCAGCTTTGCCGCTATCATTCCGCCTCTGAGTTCAACAATGGGGAACATGGATATTATAAAAATTATAAGCTCCTTGGGTATTGCACCCTGAAACAGGTCAACAAAAAAACCGGCTAATGTTTCTGTCATTTTTTATTCCTCAATTATATTCTGCTCAACGAGAAAATCATGGGCACTTTTAAGGATATTTCTGTCATTGATAAAGCGAAGGGTATCCATAGCCTTTTCATAGTTGAGCCACATATAGTCCTCAATTTCTTCACGCTGAATGGTTGTCTGGGTATCCTTTGTTTTGGCAAGAAAAATCGTTACGGATTTTTCAACCCTGCCCTGAATGGTGTATTCCGATTTGGAGGCAAACTGTGGGAGAATCTGAATATGAATTCCCGTTTCCTCAAGCACCTCACGGATTGCGGTCTGTTCAAAGGTTTCTCCCTTTTCAATATGACCCTTGGGGAATCCCCAATGTGTGCTTCTTCTGTTCTTTATCAACAGATAGCGGATTTCATCGTTGATATTGCGGTATACAACCGCACCGCAGGAACGCTCATAAAGGCATTCCAGCTTGTAGTCTCTGCCTTTTTCCGCAAAGGCAATTGCGTCCTCAATCTGATAGGAAATAAATCTCATGCTCTTGGGAGCAACAACGTAAACAGCGGGGCTGCCGTCGCTGCGTTTGATTGCAGCGATGACTCTGCCGTCAAAGGTTCTGACGGGATGGTTGATTCCCATGATGTATGCACCGTGGGAAATGTTGTCATAGCGTTTTTTGCCTTCAATTGCGCCGAAGTTAAGCTGATACACAAAGCCAAACTGTCTGTTTACGGAGCGGATAGGGTTAGTTACCCTTACTCTGACATACTTGCCGAGCATTTTACCACACCTTTCGAAAGGCCGTTTGAACAAAATCAATACCGACCCAGTTTAAATACTGAAATATTATACTAAAAAAGCATTTATAACACAATAGTTTTGATAAAAATTTTTTTGGATTTTTGCAAATCTTTTTTTGCAGTGTAATTCACTATTGATTTATATATATAAAGTATGGTAATATAAAATATATGTTGTTAAAAATACAGCGAAAGCGGTGTTTAAATGAAACGAATTCTCGTTGCGGATGACGAGGCTCTCATCAGACGACTCGTCTGCGACTTTCTTAAAAACTCGGGATATGAAACAGTTGAAGCGGTTGACGGCAAAGATGCAATCGAGAAATTCTTTTCCGTCGGCAGTTTTGACCTTGTTATCTGTGATATCATGATGCCCGAATACGACGGCTGGGAAGTATGCAAAAAGATAAGAGAATCAAGCTCCGTTCCCATTCTTGTTTTAACGGCAAGAAGCCAGGAGTTTGACGAGCTGGTGTCTTTTGAAAGCGGTGCCGACGATTATGTCACAAAACCGTTCAGCCCCGTTATCCTTGTCAAACGTGTTGAAGCTCTCCTCAAAAGAGCTCAGGGCAGAGTTTTCTCAAATTCCGATGAGATTATTTCAATTGACGGACTTGTTATCGATATCCCTGCACACACCGTAACCAACAACGGAAACGGTGTTGAGCTTACAATAAAAGAACATAACATTCTTGTTAAGCTCGCTTCAAATTCAGGCAGAATATACTCGAGAGAACAACTGCTTGACAGCATATGGGGTGTTGATTTTGTGGGCGACCCGAGAACGGTTGACTCTCATGTTGCAAGGCTCAGAACAAAGCTCGGCACATGGGGCGATGCACATCTGAAAACCGTATACGGCGTCGGATATAAAATCGAGGTGTAAGCCTTGAAAAAGTTTAATGTTAAACCAAAACTGAGCAGAATAAGAGCCAAGCTCTTTGCCACTCTTTTTGCGGCACTTGTTCTGTTTATTGTTCTGATTACGATTTTCAGCACTCCCGTGCTGTTTCAGACTTTTTCGTATCAGACCTATAAGCGGCTTTCAAACGTTGCTCAGGAGATAAATCTCATTTCTCCCGTGTCGGTTACGTATTATTTTGAGCTGAGCGAAATAGCAGACGTAAACAACGCTTCGTTTGAGATTATCAATCCCGACGGAACGCTTTCCTATTCATCGGATGACGGCTCGGCACACAGCAGCAGCCATTTTTCGTCATCATCCTTCTCGGGATCTTTTTATTCCGATCTTCAGCCCACAACAAGCCACCACTATGTTGCGGATCTCAATAACTTTGATGTTCTGAGAAAAATCGCATCAAACACGGAATATTTTGTTTATTCCAAAGAACTTGATACGGGTGAAACCATCCATGTATACTCTGAGGTTGCCGACGTTGAGGAAATTGTTGATGCGGCAGGCAAGGTTTATTCAACCATAAGCGTTATGATGGTTATCATCCTTGCGGTTATTTTCTATCTGCTCATCACGAAATTCACAAAGCCGCTTGTTGAGATGAATGCCATCACAAAAGACATGGCTAAAATGAACTTTGAACGCAAGTGCGGAAACTACGGCAAGGATGAAATCGGCGAACTCGGAGAAAGCATCAACACTCTTTCAACGGCTCTTGACGCAACCCTTATGGACCTGAAGGATAAGAACGAACAGCTCGAAAAAGATATTGAGCTTCGTCTTGCTCTTGATAACGCAAGAAAATCCTTTATCAATAATGTTTCACACGAGCTTAAAACCCCCATTGCGATTATATCGGGTTATGCCGAAGGTCTTTGCATGGGCATAAGCGACGATCCGAAAATCATCAAAGAATACTGCCAGATAATCAATGATGAAAGCAATAAAATGAATGCACTTGTTGTTGAACTTCTTGAGCTTTCCAAGCTTGAAAGCAAGTCGCAGCCATTCACTCCCGAATACTTTTCTCTCAGCGAAAAGCTCGGCTCGCTGCTTAACCATCTTTCACTTCTTTTCGAGCAGAACGGCATAACGGTGCGGAATAATGTGCCCGATAATCTCATGTGTTATGCTCAGCAGGACAAAATAGAAATCGTTCTTAAAAACTATATAACAAACGCTGTTTCTCACTGTAACGGTTCAAAAGAAATCATAATCGACTGCAAAGAGAATGATAAATTAATCGAGGTCAGTGTTTTCAATACAGGTGAACATATTGCAGACAACGATATGCCTGAGCTTTGGGACAGCTTCTACAGAGCAGACAAGGCTCACGGACGCAAGGAAAACCGTTTCGGTCTCGGTCTTTCCATCGTCAGAAGCATAATGGAAACCCACAATTGCGGCTATGGCGTAAAAAACGTTGAAGGCGGCGTTGTTTTCACTTTTGAAATTTCAAAGGATTCCGACTACTATGAAAAAAAATAATCTGAAAAAGTCAATACTCAAATCAGTTTCGCTCGCAATGTGTATGTGTATTGCAATGTGTCTTTTTTCGTCCTGTTCAAAAGGCGAAGAATCAGGTGTAAAAACAACAAAAAACGTTGTTACGCTCAATTCCGTTGCAAATCCCACCGTTGAAACCGACCTGCATTTTACCGACACAGAGTCCCTCGTTGACACAGGCAAAACATCGGGTCTTATCGGCCTTGCCATTGACGAAAAAACGAACTCTTTCGGTATCAAGCTCAACTCCTCACGCCAGGTATGGAGTGCATTGCCGCTTAAGGATGAAATTCCCGCAACGGTTAATCCCGTAATCGATTCAAGCGTTGTTTCGCTCAAAATTATCGGCGGCACGGAAATTTTCTACCGCAATTCTCAGGATAACTCCGTTGCGTACGGCACTTCCGAAGTTGTTATGACCGAGACGGGTGCGGACTTTATCTATAATATTTTTGCAAACGGCGAAACCGCACAAAAGAAATCTTTTGATAAAACGGATATCGGATTCAGGGTCACTGTTTCTGTTGAGCTTGTTGACGGTAATGCAAACGTCAGTTGTACCCATGAAAATATAACGGGAAATCCCGATGCATTCATTGAAAGCATTGATTTGCTTAATTCATTCGGTGCGTATATGCTTTCATCGGAAGAGGATTTCATTCTTGTGCCTGACGGCAGCGGTGCAGTTATCAAAACGGCAATCTACGACGAATCATTTGAACCTCTTTCGTTTGCGGTTTACGGAAACGACCCGTCTCAGCCGTCCGAAAACTCATCGGGCACCATCATCCCCGCTTTCGGCATGAAGCATAACGGAATCGCTTTTGTATCGCTTATCCAGAAAGGCGATGCCGCAGCAACAATCAAAGCAAGCAAAGCAAAAAGCAAATCGGAATACAATATCGTTTATCCCAGCTTCAGCGTAACGCCCGTTCACTATGAAAATGAAACTCTTTATGTTTCAAAGGCTGCGGAAACAAAGGAGATTTCTCTTTGCTACCGTTTCCTTACCGGTAATAACGCAACCTATTCGGGTCTTGCTTCCGCATGCCGTGAACAGCTTATAAGAAACTCCGTTCTCTCAACAAAAAATGTTGAAAAATCGAACTATCTCCCCTTCTGTCTGACCCTTACGGGTGCAGCGCCCAAAACAACAGGTCCGTTCAGATATCTGACCTCCCTGACTACTTTTGAGCAGGCAAACGATATGCTTGTCAGAATGAGAAATAAGGGTATCAACAACGTAAACGTCCGCTACACAGGCATCTTTGGCGGCGGCACGGATTCAAAGGATATCGACGGTGCAAACATTCTTTCGAGACTCGGCGGAACAGATAAACTCAACGAGCTTTATGAATATGTTTCGGCTCAGAAAATGAAGCTGTTTCTTGACATCAATCTGCTTTCATCCGCAACGGATTTTTCAGGTCCGAACGCAATGAGCATAAATAAAAACGAAAGTTCATTTGCTCCCGTTTCGGAAATATCCGATTACATGGGTGAACAGCCTGCCGAAAGAAAGCTCAGAAGCATCAACAAACTTTCAAAGCTTGTTGCAAGCGTTCTCGGTGACACAAGATACTACGGCTTTTCGGGGTTCTGTCTCAACGATGTCGGCAACATCCTTTATTCGGATTTCTCAACGAACGGCATTCTCCGTGACGAGGCGGCAGATACCGTCGCTAAGGCCATTTCTCCCCTTTCAACGGGTCATTCAACAATGACAACCGGCGGTAACTTCTATATGCTTAAAAATATCGGTACGGTTATCGATATACCACTTAAGGCAACTGCATCACAAAGCGGAGCATATTTCACGGTTCCCTTTGTTCAGCTTATCCTTCACGGAATAGTTGACTACGCAGGCAACCCCATCAATACCGAAGTAAACCTTGAAGAAACCCTTCTCAAAAATATCGAATTCGGTGCATGTCCTCATTTTGAGTGGAATTATGAGCCGATTACCGACCATATCGACACAGATATTTTCTATTATGACAACACAATCAATGCAGCCGCCGAATATTACGCACAGGCAAACGAAGTGCTCAACGACCTTCGTGATGCAAGAATGACCGACCATTATGAGGTTGACGACGGCGTTTTCTGCACGGAATATGACACAGGCTCAATGATTTATGTTAACTATACCGACAACGACTACTCCATTCTCGGCGTTGTTGTTGAAGCAAGAAACTTTTTAAGAGTAAACTGATACGGAGGATACATTATGCCATACATCAGAACAACAGTCAGCACTCCCCTCACGGAAGAAAACAAAACAAATCTCAAAGCAAAGCTCGGAGAGGCAATTGCGCTTATCCCCGGCAAAAACGAATCATGGCTTATGCTCTCATTTGAAGATAACATGAGTATGTATTTCAAAGGCGATAACAGCGAAGAATATGCTTATCTTGAGGTCAGTATTTTCGGCTCAGCCTCCGATGCGGCTTATGACAGATTAACCGCTGCGCTTTCTGAATTTGTTAACGAAGAGCTCGGCATTGACCGTTCAAACATTTACATCAAATACGAAGAAGCCGACCACTGGGGTTGGAACGGAAACAACTTTTAAAATCAGGAGAGCACTAATGGAAAGACTTGAAATAAAAAAGCTCTTTGAATCACCCGAAGCTTACGCAGACAAAACCGTTACTGTTTACGGCTGGGTAAAGACTCTCAGAGATTCAAAGGCTATAGGATTTATCGAAATCAACGACGGAAGCTGTTTCAAAGGAGTTCAGATTGTTTTTGAAGCGACAAAGCTCGAAAATTATAAAGATATTGCAAAGCTCAACGTCGGCTCTGCGGTTAAAGTTACAGGCAAGCTTCTGCTCACACCACAGGCGAATCAGCCTTTTGAAATCAACGCAGACGAAATCTCGGTTGAAGCAACCTCAACGCCCGATTATCCCTTGCAGAAGAAAAGACATTCGGTTGAATTCTTGAGAACAATAGCTCACCTGAGACCCCGAACGAATCTCTTCAATGCGGCATTCAGAATCCGTTCCGTTGCGGCTTATGCAATCCATAAATTCTTTACGGAGCAGGGATTTGTTTATGCTCACACTCCCCTCATCTCATGCAGCGACTGCGAGGGTGCAGGCGAGATGTTCAGAGTAACTACTCTCGATATGGAAAACCTTCCCAAGACGGAAGACGGCGAAATTGATTACGGCGAGGATTTCTTCCAGAAGCCTGCATATCTCACCGTTTCGGGTCAGCTTCAGGCTGAAACAATGGCTCTTGCTTTCGGTAAGGTTTACACGTTCGGTCCTACATTCAGAGCAGAAAAATCCTATACACAGCGCCATGCCGCAGAATTCTGGATGATTGAACCCGAAATGGCATTTGCGGAGCTCAGCGACGATATGGACGTTGCCGAGGGTATGATTAAATATGTTATTCAGTATGTTCTTGACAACTGCCCCATGGAGCTTGAATTCCTCAACAAATTCGTTGACAAAGAGCTTATCGAAAGACTGACAACCGTTGCAAATTCCGATTTCGGCAGAGTTACCTACACAGAGGCAATAAAGCTTCTTGAAGAATACAACAGCGAATTTGAATATAAGGTAAGCTGGGGCTGTGACCTTCAGACAGAGCACGAGCGTTATCTTACAGAAAAAATCTTCAAAAAGCCTGTTTTTGTTACGGATTATCCCAAGGAAATCAAGGCATTCTATATGCGTCTTAATGACGACGGAAAAACCGTTGCAGCCTGCGACTGCCTTGTTATGGGCATCGGCGAAATCATCGGCGGCAGCCAGAGAGAGGAACGTCTTGAACTGCTTGAAGCACGCATCAAGGAACTCGGTCTAAATCCCGAAGATTATAACTGGTATCTTGACCTTCGCCGTTACGGCGGCGTTAAGCACAGCGGATTCGGTCTCGGATTTGAAAGACTTGTTATGTATCTTACGGGAATTTCAAACATCCGCGATGTTATCCCCTTCCCCAGAACCACAGGTTCAGCCGATTTTTAAGCAAAAAATTTCCCCATCCTCTCGGATGGGGTTTTTGTTTTTTAAAATTAATATCCTACCGCTTCAGCTCCGTAAACTGCTTGTTCATGTGTAAAGCCTTCAAATTCAAGCTGCTCAATAAGACCACTGCGAGAAAATGACATTGTATTAAGATACTGTTTTGCAGATTTAGCCGCCTGTTCATTCCAATCAGCACCGCAATTATCAGCCGCATAAACAGCTTCCTCATTTGTATATCCTTCGAACTCAAGCTGTTTAATCAGACCGCTGTAAGAAAATGCCATTGTCCAGAGATATGTTTTCGCTGAACCGAGAGCATTAAGCTTACCCAAAGAAACAGCTGATGTTGTTTCTTTTTCAACTTCATTTTCAGAAGATAATGCAGTTTCCGAAATAGTCGTTGATTCTGATTCGTTATTACTTTCACCTGATGAACCGAACGCAAAAATAACAATTAAAGCAATAATCAACCAAAACCACCATTTTTTAAACAGCGGTTTTTTATTCTTTTCACCACAATTAGGACAGGATTTTGCATTTGATGATACATCATTACCGCACGATTTACACTTAATAATTTTACTGCTCATTTACCATTCCTCCGCTATATTCATTTGAAATCGGAAATAATAATATCAAGTTACAGCTCAATATTCATTATATGAATATTATATTCAAACAAAATATAAATGTCAAGCATATTTTATGATTTAATTGAATATGCGAGGTGGATAATATGAGGAATATAAAACTCATCAGGGTTATAAATGATTATACACAATTAAAAGTACAGATTGAAACGGGCATCCCCCAGAGTATGATATCAAAATACGAAACAGGCGATTTAATGCCTACAACAGAAAATCTTATTATCCTTGCAAAGTTTTATAATACAAGCCTTGATTTTTTAATGGATTTAACCGATGAAAAAAAGCCGTATCCTAAAAAGAAATAGATAAAAACCCCGAAACGCCGTAAAAAAAGCATTTCGGGGTTGTGTTATTTTATTTTCTGTTTATGAAATCAAATGCATCGATTTCATTTTCATAGGGCTTGAATGCAACTGCAAAGGTGAAGGGGTCGAAGCTCCATTTTCTTTCGGGTTCAACGGTTTCATAATATCCGTGGCTGCCTCTGATATCAAATCGGTAATCAGTATAAACCATTGTATCCTCAAGAGGAACAAGTTCATCATTATGAGCCGTTTCTTCAAGCATATAAGGAGTGAAATGAGTTGCATTGAACTGGAATGTATCCTCTGCTACAGGTGCAAATATCATGCCTGTACCGTTTTCGTTTTCAACCTTGCCGTATCTTGTGCCGAAGTGTGAGCCGTTTTCAATGGGTCTTGTGTAAGGCACAAAATTATCGTTTACGGTTGTTGCAAACCTACCGTAACGGCAGCCGAGATGACGGTCTGCATAAGTCTCATAGGGACCCTTGCCGAAATATTCCATATTTTCGTATCCGCCCTTAAGTTTAAATGCAAAGCCGAATCTGGGCAAATGCATATCCATATCGATAAGAAGCTTACGGTATTCGCCGCCGAATCCCATAACTGCCGTACCGTCGCCGAAGAACTTATATTCAAGCTCACCTTTCATGACGGGAACAACTGCAGGGCCGCTGATTGAAACGGGACAGGTAATTTTTACGCAGTCATCACATTTTTCGATGTTTGCGGAATATGTCTTTTGAACAGCCGCCTGCATTGCCGCACTGCGTCTGTCAGCCGCTGTGCCGAGCTGATTATAGCCGTGCGACTTCCAGATTTCAATTTTAACAGGCTCTGCAAGCATCTCTTTTCCGCCGCAGATAACCGATGAAATTCTGCCGTAGGGTTTATCAAATTTATAAACAATATTGCCGCAGTCAATCTTAACAATTCTGTTACCCTCGCTGAATTCGGGTGCAACAGACTCAACTGCACTTTTTTCCGCTTTAACAGACAAATCAAACTGAAGGAAACCCACCTCATAATCTGCTTTTGTCCACTTACGGTCTGATTTTTCTCTGAATGAAAGAGTAAGGAATGTGCATGAGCTTACGGGTGCCGACTCAAAGAGCTTGTATTTCCTTGCACTCTGCGGAACGATATCGGTGTCGTCAATTCTGCCGCCGAGCATCTTTTCTCCGTTAACCTCCACAGACCATTCGATATAGAGGTCGGAAAGGGTTTCGAAGAATCTGCGGTTGAAAATCTTAACCTTGCCGTCTGCATATTCACCCTCAAAAGGCTCATATCCCTTCTTCATATCCGCAAAACCCGGACGAAGTTTTCTGTCGGGGAAAACAACGCCGTCAAGACAGCATACATCGTTATGGGGATAATCGCCGAAGTCACCGCCGTAGCGGAATCCTTTGCCGCCGTTAACGGCAACGCTGTGGTCGGTAAGCTCCCAGAAACAGCCGCCCCAGATAGCGGGATATTTTCTGAACATATCGCAATGAGCGTGGATATCGCCCGTTGTCATTGAACAAGCAAATTCACAGAAATAGAAGGGTTTCTTCGAATTCTTGTTTTCGCAGTATTCGGCAGTATAGTCAAGAGGAGCATACATTCTGCTCTCAACGTCGGAAATATCGCTGTAGTTTTCGCCGATGGGCACAGCCTTGAATTCAAGATGTGCGTTTTCATAGTGGATAATCGCCTTGGGGTCACGGCTCTTTATGAATTTACCCATGGCTCTGTGGTTCTTTCCGCAACCCGATTCATTGCCGAGAGACCACATAATTACGCAGGCATGGTTTTTATCACGTTCAAAAAGACGCTCTGCACGGTCAACATATGCAGGCTCCCATTCATCATCGATTGAAAGCTTTGACCAACGCATCCAATCCCATGTGTCACGGTATTCAAAGCCCATGCCGTGGGTTTCGATATCAGCCTCATCAACAACCATAAGACCGTATTCATCGCAAAGTCCGAGGAATCTGGGGTCATTGGGATAATGGGATGTACGCACGGTGTTACAGTTGCCCTGCTTTATGATACGGATATCACGAAGCATATGCTCCATATCGCAGTAAAAACCTGTTTCGGGATTGGAATCGTGTCTGTTAACGCCGTAAAGCTTGACAGGCTGATTGTTGACATAAGCAACATTGCCTCTGAATTCAATCCTCTTGAAGCCGACTTTGAAAGGAATATACTCCCCTTCATTCTCAACGACAAGGGTATAAAGTTCGGGATTTTCGCTGCTCCAGAGTACGGGGTTTGCGAGTGTTACGTCAATCATGCCGTTACCCTCTGCCGCAATTTCGCCGTTTGGTGCAATAAGCTTATAATCAGCCTCAACATCGGCGGAAAGCTTTGCCGTATCAAGAGCTTCGTTGAGTCCTGTTTTAAGATAGATATCCTTGATTGCGTTTTCGGAGCGTTCAAGAATATAAACCTCTCTGAAAATACCGGAAAGGCGGAACATATCCTGATCCTCAAGATAGCTGCCGTCACACCACTTGACAACAACAACATCGATAACATTTTCACCGTCAGCAAGTTTATCGGTTATATCAACCTCCGTTGTGTTATGGCTGACCTGACTGTAAGCGGCGAATTCACCGTTTATGTAAAGATATAAACAAGAGGAAACACCCTCAAAATTGATGAAATATTTCTTTCCGTTTTTCTTTTCAAGATTGAATTTTCTGTTATAATGGCCTGTGGGGTTTTCATCAGGCACATAGGGAGGGTCAAGGGGGAACGGATAGAAAAGATTGCTGTAAAGAGGAACGTCATAGCCTTTACCAAAATCAACCTGCCAGCATTTCGGAACAGAAATCGAATTATCGAACTCCGTTGAAAGAAAATCGGAACCGATATCCTCAAAAGAATTATAGAATTTAAAATTCCATTCACCGCAAAGGTTCATGAAATAAGATGAATTCTCTCTGTTGCCCGTAAGAGCAGCAGCTTCACTCTGATACGGAATATAATATGCTCTGGGTTTTTCACAGCCTATGTGAAGGCTGCCCAAATCCTTATGGTAAGCTTTTATTTTCATATTTACCTCCTGCATGTTTGTTAAATTATTTATATCACAGACATACCATTTTTTCAAGATAATATCATCATATTTATGTTAAAAATAACAACAAATCAAATCTTGAAATATTACCCGTATTGGAATATACTTTTATATGGTAAAAGAAAGAAGGCATATACATGAATTTCGAAAAGATGAAAAAACTTGTTTCCGCCGCATTATTTACGGCTGTTATCTGCGTTGCAACATATATTGTTCAGATTCCCATGCCGGCAACCGGCGGATACGTTAATCTCGGCGACTGCTTTGTTCTTACCGCCGGAATGATGCTCGGTGCAGGCTACGGTGCACTTGCGGCAGGTCTCGGCTCAGCTCTTGCGGATATGCTTGCGGGATATATGCAATACGCCCCTGCAACGTTTATTATCAAAGCTCTCATGGCTGTTGCGGCATATTTTATATTCAATGCATTAAAAAAGACATTCAGCGGAAAATATAACATAGCTGCAAAAATCATTTCGGTTATCATAGCGGAAGCAATTATGGTTATCGGATATTTCGGATACGAAGCCGTTATTCTCAGCTACGGACTTGCCGCCGCAGGCAGCATATGGGGCAATATTATTCAAGGTTTAACAGGTGCGGCTGCGGCAACCATACTTGTTTCGGCACTCGAAAAGGCATCCTCAAAAAGTAAAACTTTATCATCATTCTTCAAGGCAGGTTAAATATAATGGACATGATTTTTAATCAGGCAAAAGCAGCCGCAACCGAACTCATTGAAAAATCAGATATAAAAAGCGGCAACATTGTTGTTATCGGCTGTTCAACAAGCGAGGTTATCGGCGAAAAAATCGGTACAAGCGGTACTCTTGACGTTGCAATGCAGATTTTTGACGGTCTCAATTCCGTATTTGCCGAAAAAGGAATATTCATTGCAGCTCAGTGCTGTGAACATCTCAACAGGGCTATAATCATCGAAAAAGAAAAGGCCGATATGCTCGGTCTTGATCAGGTTTGCGTTGTTCCTCATCCTCACGCAGGCGGTTCTTTCGCAACTGCGGCATGGCAGACCATGAATAATCCCGTTGCAGTTGAGGAAATCAAGGCAGATGCCGGCATTGACATCGGCACAACCTTAATCGGTATGCACCTCAAACGGGTTGCGGTCCCTCTCCGGCTTGAAAGCAATGTCATCGGCGAAGCAAGGCTTTCCGCGGCAAGAACAAGACCTAAATATATCGGCGGAGAAAGAGCTAAATATGAATAAAAAAGCAAGGCTTGTATGGGCGGTTGAACCTATACAAGCCTTAAATTTTATATTTTATTTTCCGCTTCGGCGATTATTTTTACCGTTGTCTGTGCGGTTTTGAGAAGCGAGCCTTCATTGAACGGCGACTCAAACCCTGCTCCTTCAATTAATTCCCCGAGAGATACTCCTCCTGTTTTCTTAAGAAAATCAACATATCTTTCAAGCGCAACATCAAAATTATCCCTTGAGAGTCCGAGGAAAGCAAGGGCAACACACTGTGCAATGCAGTAATCGATATAATAGAACGGACTTTCGTAAATATGCATCTGATACTGCCAACGAGTACCCTGTTCAAGATAAGGAATGCCCTCAAATGAAAGATAAGGTCTGTATTTCTCTTCAAGCCTGAGATATTCGGCTTTTCTCTCTGCGGGAGTAAGGTCGGGATTTTCGTAAACCATATGCTGGAATTCATCGACGATAACTCCGTAAGGAATGAACGAAACGGCATCGACGATATGCTTGTAGCGGTATTTATCGGCACTTGCTCCGAAGAATTCATCCATATATTTATGGCAGAGAAATTCCATGCTCATTGAGTGGCATTCGTGGGTTTCCATGCCTGTAGGATAATCGGGTTCGGCGAATTTGAACATATAATCTGCTGCCAGTGCGTGACCGAATTCGTGGGTGATAACATCAATATCGCCGCTTGTTCCGTTGAAGTTTGCGAGTATGAACGGCTGTTTGTACTTTGCAAATGTGGTGCAGTAGCCGCCGCCGAATTTGCCGTCACGGGCTTCAACATCAAATGCTTCGGCATCGAGCATTCTCTGCATAAAGTCACCGATTTCGGGCTTCATATCGTAATACATTCTGAGTGCGTTTTCAAAGATTTTTTCCGTTCCGATAACGGGTCTCGGCATTTCGCCCGTCACGCTTATCGCATCGTCATAGTACATTATCTTATCAAGACCAAGACGGTTGCGGATTCTCTCTTTCAATTCTGCAACGGCAGGCACAATATCAGTTTCAACACTCTTGCGGAATGCGGCAACCATTTTTTCATCGTAGTCTACCCTGCCCATGCGGTAATAGCCGAGTTCAACGAAGTTTTTGTAGCCGAGCTTACGGGCAATCTGTGTACGGATTTTAACGAGACCGTCAAAGATTTCATCGAATGTGCCTGCGTTCGCTTCCATTGTTCTTCCGATTGCCTCAGCGGCTTTTCTGCGGATTTCACGGCTGTCATCTTCAAGCTTACCTCTCAGGACAGAAAGAGGCATTTTCTCGCCCTCAAACTCAAATGCAAGCTCACCCATAAACTTTGAGTATTTTGTGACGAGTGCATTTTCCTGCTGTAAATCCTCAATAACTTCGGGTGAGAATGTTTTGAGCGACATCTCAAAGCCCTTGAA
This sequence comes from Acutalibacteraceae bacterium, assembly GCA_045542715.1. Lineage (GTDB taxonomy): Bacteria > Bacillota > Clostridia > Oscillospirales > Acutalibacteraceae > CAG-177. Next base: position 75,058 of record JAZQLN010000033.1, on the reverse strand, counting down.
AACTCTGGGATTTATGAGTTTTTCGGCATCTGCTCTGTAGGGCGATTCAAGCATCGCCTTTTTGTATTCATTCTCAATCTCGGAGAAAAGCGGCATTGCATTATCGTAATAATCCATCTCCGCATTGTAGAATTCATCCCTTGTGTTGAGCGTAAAACGGCAGTTTGCGAGTGCACAGGCAGTTTCGGCTTCTTCACTGATTTTATTGAATTCATCTCTTGCGTTTTTTAAATCCTCGCCGCTTTTCGCCGCCTTGATTTTTGCAATTATCTTTTCAGCCTGTTCTTCCAATTCTTCAACCGTAATTCTCTTATAAGGCATCTCAGAAACTTTCATGGCTATCCCCTTTGCGTAAATATTTAACAATTATAGTATACTATGGATACGGTGAGAAATACAACAATTAATTTTACAGGCGCACAAAAAAATGAGCAGGATTTCTCCTGCCCATTTCTGATTAAAGAATAAATCTGAATGCATAAATAACAACATTCGTAATGTTGTTCAAGACATATCTGATAAATGTGAAAACATACGGGAATTCAAAATTCCAGTCATCAAAGGTATCGAGTGTGCCGATAAGCGATGAATCATAAGTTATTTCGGGATTCTTGAATGCCTTTGTTTCCATTTTCATTATACAGAGATTCTTACAGGCTTCGCGCAGTGCCGTACCGAAACCTACGGGGTCTTTTGCATAGGCAATCTTGACTGCTGCTTTATGCTGTATCACCTGCAATGCCCACATACCGGAAAGGATTGTATCGTTGCCGTTATAAACGGCAAGCACGGGACTCATATATCCGCTGCCTGTGAAGTTAGATGAATAGTCGGAAACAACAAAGCCTTCAAATCCCCACTCGTCACGGAGCAAATCATTGAGGAGCGCAGAGCTTGAACCGCACCATTTTGTTCCGATTCTGTTATATGCGGACATTATTCCCTTGGGCTGAGCCTCTTTGACGGGAATTTCAAATGCTTTGAGATAGATTTCACGCATTGACTGCTCATCGCACCATGTGAATATTCCGTTTCTGTGAGATTCCTGATCATTGAGAGCAAAGTGCTTGATTGTTGTTACAAGGCTTTCGGAGTTTGCACCCTTGATTATTTCAGCTGCCATAATTCCCGAAATAATCGGGTCTTCGGAGAAATATTCAAAGTTTCTGCCGCCTCTGGGGTTGCGGTGGATATTCGCACCGGGTGCATACCATGTATCCGTACCCATATCTGCCGCTTCTTTGCCTGCGCCCTTACCCATTTCATAAGCAAGGTCAACATTCCATGTGCATCCTATTGCTGTTGCGCAGGGATAAGCGGTACCGCTGTCGGTATAAACAAGACCGTTTCTGCCCTTAACGCTTGAGGGACCGTCGTTGTCCATTGTGTGAGGAATTCCGAGACGCTCAACGCCGTGAGTTTCGTAACCGCCGTTGATAACAAGCATGGTCATTTCATCAAGAGTAAGCTGATCAAGGAATGCGTCCCACAGACTTTCATCCCCGGCAACATCCTGAAGAGTTATTGTTTCTTCGTATCTGACACCCATTTTCGGTGCTTCGCCCTCGGTTACGGGGTCGGGCACTTTATCAACATCAATAAGATAATCTTTTTTGTTAAGTTCACGAAGTACGGGATATGTTTCTGCCGCATTTGCTCTTGACATGATTTCATATCCGCTGTAAACATCCTCAAAAAGATTTTCGATTTCTGTTCCCGTTGCGGAATCGTTTTTGATTATCTTTGTGTTTTTGATATTGTAATCATATGATGCGATATGATCTCTGACATTGTTTGCAACAATGATTTTATATGTACCTTTTTCAAGCACCCATGCTTCATTTTCTTTGTAGTCATAGGATGCCATATCATCTGTCTTGAATGAGACTGTGAGTGTTTCGCTTTCATCGGGATTGAGAAGCTTTGTTTTTGCAAATCCGCCGAGGCAGATTGCGCTCTTTTCAATACCGCCCTTGGTATAGGGTGCGCTGTAATAAAGCTGAACAACCTCTTTACCTGCAACATCACCTGTGTTTGTAACCTTGACTTTTACGGTTATATTATCTGCATTGAAATCGGTTGAAACAACCTTCTTGTCAAAGCTTGTATATGAGAGACCGTAGCCGAAAGGATACTGCACCTTATCCTTTGCAAAGGTTTCAAAATAACGGTAGCCTACATAAATACCCTCATAGTATTCAACAAAATGCTCGCCGCCGTCATAGCTGTTGCTTCCGAAGCAGACACTTGAAGGATGATCCTCGATTTTATAGGAGATCGTGTCTGTAAGTCTGCCTGAGGGATTAACCTTGCCGTCAAGCATACGGGGCACTGCGGTCATTCCGAATTCGCCGGGGATCCAGATGATTGCCGCCGCTTTGATGCTTTCGTATTCATCAATCCAGCCCATTTCCATAACATTGCCGATATTGAAAAGCACAACAACATTCTCAAATGCTGCGGTAACCTTTTCAATCATCACTTTTTCGTCATCGGAAATGCTGAGCGTTTCAACAGTGTGGTCAGTACCCTCGGCACTCGTTCTGCTGATAACGATTATTGCCGTATCGGAGAAATTCACCGCATTAGCAAGAAGTTTATCCGTTAAATACTTAGGATTCATTTCTTCAAGAGTGTTTTTCGCAAGAAGCACCTGAAGAAGATTGTTGATAACGGTGTTATCTGTTTTGGGAAGCTCGTTTGAAAGGCAATGCTTTTCATAAAGCGCACGAAGTTCTGAATTATACTCAATACCTTCAGCTTCAAAGGCTTCATAGAGAGTTACGGGATCTTCGGTTGTTATTGCGCCCGAACCTGCACCGCCAAAAAACGGACAGACCGAGCCTGCACCGAAAACATTGACTTTTTTGTTATTCAAAGGAAGGAAGTTATCCTCATTCTTGAGAAGAACAATGCCTTCACTTTCAATCTGAATTGCGGTTTCACGGGTTTCTGCTATGATTTCGGGGTCAACATCTCCGCTTGTTGCAAAAGCAAAATTGCCCATAAGAAGAGAAATTGCAAGCACAAGCGACAATGCTTTGAGTAATCTTTTTTTCATCAGAACACCTCTTCTTATCAGTTTTCAATAATATTATACATTTATTTTTCTTTTGTTTCAATAAAGAAATCAACAGAAAGATATTTGTTTTTAGTCATTATGCAACGATATTGTTCAGGTTTTCAAAAGTGACCGTTGACTTAACAAATTGAGAATGATATATTTTAATAAAAGGAAAAAAGGAGAAGTGAAAAATGAAAAAATTAACTGCAATTCTGTTAAGCCTCGTAATGATTTTTGGCATATTCGCCGTTAACGGATATGCTGAAAACGAAAAAAAGTTTTATCTTGTTCTCGGTGACTCAATAGCTTACGGTTCGGGCATTTCCAATTCCCGTGAAGCCTGCTACGGAAAAATCGTTGCCGATACCAACGGCTATGACTATGCCAACCATTCCGTTCCCGGTCACACAACAACAAATCTGATAAACAGACTCAAGGATGAAACCGTTATTTCCGACCTGAAGAAAGCGGATATTATCAGCATTTCAATCGGCGGAAACGATTTTCTTATGAGCAACCTTATCGGTCTTATGTTTGATTCAATCGTTTTGAAAGACCACAGCGAATACGATAAAATTGCAGAAGGCTTTTACACCAACTTCTGCAAGATAGTTGATATAATCAACTCTCACAATGAAGACGCGGTTATCCTTATGCAGACACTATATAATCCCCAGTCGGGTTATCTGAGAGCACCCTATCAGGAAGGCGCAGACAGAATAAACGCCGCAATCGAACGCTACAACGCCGAAAATCCCGGTGAGATTGTTATTGTTGATGTAGGAACAGCACTCGGAGACGTTATGGAAAACTATGCTGACGATGAAATTCATCCCAGTGCAGCAGGCAATGAAATCATTGCAGAAATCATACTTGATAAACTTCATGAGCTTAACCTCGGAAGCAATTCCGCACCCGTTATCGCAGAAGAAGGAAAGGATATTGAGATTTCCGCAGTATTTACTGCAGGATTAAGAATAGCAGGCTCGGTATTCAACGCAATTTCGGTTGTTTATAACTTCTTCACAGGATTATTTGCATAAAACATAACAAACCCGTGCAGTTCCAACACAACTGCACGGGTTAATTTTATATCATATTGCCTACGGTGTATCCGTCATAAACTGCATTGGGGATTATTCCGCCGCCGTTGGAATCGCCGATGTTATAAATTTCTTTAACCTTATCTTTGAGTGAATCGTAAAGACTTGTATCGGGTCTGTTGCCGATTGCAAGCACAACCGTATCCGCTTTGACAGAGTTTGTTTTTCCGTCTCCGGATTTATAAACAACTTCTGTTGCGGTGATTTTTTCAACTCTTGATTCGGGCAGAAGTTTTACGCCGTTACCTTTAAGGTGTCCGAGCAGAATGGTCTGTGCAGTTTTACCCGTGTTGCCTGCAAAGGTATCGGTCATTTCAATTATGCTGACCTTTTTGCCCTGCTTTGCAAGGAATTCCGCAGTTTCGCATCCGATTGAACCGCCGCCGATAACAACAACGTTTTTGCCGCTTGACGCACCGGAAAGAATTTCCGTTGCATTGACTGCTCTTTCCGCACCCTCAACCTTAAGCACGGCATTATTCACACCCGTTGCACAAACAACCGCATCGGGTTTAAGAGCAAGAACATCTTTTGCCGTCATCTTTTTTCCGAGATGAACATTTACACCGTGAAGCTCAAGCTGTCTTTCAAGATAAGGCTTCATCAGTCCGAGATGCTGTTTAAAAGGAGGCTTACAGGCAAGATTCATCTGACCGCCGACCTCGTTTGCAGAGTCATAAATATCAACGGTATGACCTCTCATAGCGGCGATTCTTGCCGCTTCAACACCTGCAACGCCTGCACCTATAACAACAACCTTTTTCTTTGTTTCGGCAGGTACGATTGTGTGGTCATTATCCCCTCTTGCAAGCACGGCATTGCCCGAACATATTGCTCTTTCACCGTGCTGAAGCTGATGATTGATACAATGACCGCAGCCGATACAGGGTCTTATTTCGTCTTCTCTGTCCTCGTCAATAAGGTTAACAAGGTCGGGCTGTGCAAGCAAGCCGTGACCTATAAATATCAGATCGCACTGACCCGATTTGAGAGCCTTTTCCGATGCAGCGGGATTCTGAGCACGTCCGCCGCCGATAAGAGTTATCTTCTTTCCTCCTGCCGTAAGTGCAAGTCCGATTTTCATGACAAGGCAAAGTGCAACTGCCATGCAGTCGGGATATGCCGATTCGGGTTTCTGACTCTTACCTGCCTCACCTGACCAGATACCTGCAAGAACTTCAATTGCATCAACGCCTGCTTTCTGCAATTCTTTGCAGTAATACAGTCCGTCAAGCATTGAAATACCGCCGTCTTTGCCCATTTCAATAACGGAAAGTTTAACGATAACCGCAAAATCTTCGCCGCAGAGTTCACGGATTCTTTTGATTATGTTGAGGTGAAAACGGATTCTGTTTTCACGGCTTCCGCCGTATTCATCGGTACGGATGTTTGCGGTTTTTGATAAGAACTGCTGACCGAGATAATATCCAACCGCGTGGATTTCAACTCCGTCAAAGCCTGCTTTTTTCGCCCTTAACGCCGCCTGAGCGTATTTTTCTTCAATTGCTTTTATTTCATCGATTGTTAACTCTCTGGGTGTTTCGTTTGCAAGACCCATCATATATGAATAGGGCATCGCAACGGCACTCGGTCCGACGGGCTGTGCACCGATTATTTTTCTTCTTGCACCCCTGCCCGTATGCGAAATCTGAAGAAATGCTTTTGAGCCGCCTTCGTGAATAACACCGGCAAGCTGTGCCATGCCGGGGATATATTTATCATCGTCGATTACAAGCATACCGTTGGTATTAAGACCCAGCGGCGAATCAACGCAGGTTACTTCAACTATTATCGCACCCACTCCGCCTCTGGCTCTTTCAGCATAATGATTAAGAACGGCTTTGTTGACAAATCCTCCGCTGCTCTGGCTCATTCCCATTGCCGCCATAACGGTTTTGTTGCGGAGTTCTACCTTGCCGATTTTTCCGGGTGACAAAAGATTAGGGTATTTTGGATTCATACAAATACCTCCTTTTATTTATGCATTAAATTATATTATATAGCCCGACTGTTTTCAAGGTAAAAACCGTTATTTATATACTTAGCGTAAAGATTGTACAATAATAAAACAGAGGATGTAAAAAAACACAGACCTCATAAAACTATATGAATCAAGGGGTTCCGATAGGTCATATACCTGCCGGAACCCCTTAAAACGCGAAACTGAAGTTTATTTTTATGTTTTATGCTGCGAACAAGCCTCGCTGCTCAGCGTACTTTTATCCGTTCTGCATTTTTCCTGTTCCGTTGAAAAGGCTGTATTTAAAACGGATTGAAAAGTCTTTCAAGCGTTAAAGGATTATAACCGAGTGCAAAATACTTAAAAATCCAGATAACGGGATTTGCTCTGAATGCAACAAGGTCGATAACCGTTACAAGCGCTCTGAGGAACCAAGGAAGATCATAAACCTTTTCGGCAACCTCAACGGGTGCAAATTCTTCTCCTTCAACATTAAGAATGAACGGCTGTGAATAACAGATTCCGTTTTCACCCGTGATATAAAATCTTACGTAAAGATAGGGTTCGTCAAGAAGCTCGGAATGAAGGTCAAGAGTTGCCTTTCCGTTGGTTATATTGCTTTCTCTCTTTATAACATTACCGTCTGATACCCATGTTATTTCGTTGAAATCTGTTCCTTCGATTATGATTTTATCGTTTTCCTGATCAACTTCAACTCTTGTTACCATGGGAGTATTGTCAAGAAGATAGCTTTTGCTGTCTTCAACTTCCTGTTCAACGAAATCCGGCATCTCTTTCATTCCGTTGAGTTCAACGCCGTTTGAATAATGTGAAATTGAGAAAAGCTCTCCGTTAACCATACAGTCTCTAAACGCATCAAGTGTAAATTCAGGCATAAGCATCATGGTGTATGCATCATTGATTGAGCGCAGATTGTGCGAATCCGAGAAGGTGAATGACCACGGCACAACGCCGTTGGGAATTGTTTTCTGCAGAATCTGGTCATAGAGAATTCTGTCACATCTTGTATGAGCATCGGTTGCGCTGTTTATGCCCATGCCGACACTTGAGCCTTTATAGTCCATAAAGAGACGGGCAAACTTTGTTGCATAATAATCATCAACCGGCTGACCGACGTGAAGCTCGGAATCCTTATCGATATACACATACTCGCCTACATGAGAGAGCATTGATATGCCGCCTTTTTCCATAACGCCCTTGCTGGGAGTTTCATAGTCGCCGAAAACGCCTGCAAGACCCTGGCCGTATTCGGCAAAATAACCCGTAAGATGACAGTCTGCAAAAGGAGTTGCCATATTAAGCTCATTGCCCAGAGGTACATCGAGCATACCGTTTTTATGCGTTCTTGTTTCCGATGCTGCCGTACCGTTCAGATACGCCTGATAAAGCTCTTCATCAACAGGAACTATATCCGCCATCTTGGTTCTTTCTTTTTTGATGAGTCTCATAAGAGGAACGGTTTCGGGCTGAATATTCCAGCCGCGGTTAAGAGTACCGTGATCGGTAAGAGCAACAATATCATAGTTGAGGTCATAATGCTCTTTGACAACCTCGGCAACGGTAAGGAAACCGTCACTTGCGGTTGAATGGCAGTGAAGCTGTGCTTTGTATGCAGTCCAGCTGTCCCAATCAACCTTTTCGTAAGGGTCTTTTATGATGTAGTTCTTTTCAGCCGCCTGTGTATCGGCAGATGACGCACTGATACCGGACATGAAAATCACCGTCAGGATTGCGAGAAAAACTGCTGTTACTTTTTTGAACATATTCAAAACCCCTTTCTGTTATGATTTATTCTATCACTTTAAAACGTTAAAATCAAGTGGAACACGGATAAAAATTCTTTTTGATGCATATGGAAAATCAAAACAATATATGATATACTTAAATTTATATTTATAAGATGACGGTGATTAATCATGAAAACATACGGAACATTTTTTCAGAACGACAGCGAAAAACCGATAAAATACGGTGAAATCAATCTCATCAATCCTCCTCGTCAGAGACTCAGAGGCGAACCCGTTCTTGAAGGAATAGAGGCTTATCCCGTTTTTCAGGGATTCTGCGGAACGGATTTTGAACTGATGAAAATGGGACGTGACGGCAAGCTGAACGCTAAATTCCCCGAAGGTGAAAGCAGACTGATAAACGGTCATGAGGGTGTTGTTTGGGTGCCGTCTCAAAACAGATTTGCGATTGTGCTCATACGGGGCGGTGACAGCTGGGACCCCACACGTTACACAGAGGATGAAACCTATTTTGAATACGGCTGTGACGGTGCCGACGGTCTTTTCTGCGATAAAAACTATTTCAATCCCGATATGCTTCTTCATCTTCCCGAAGAATACGGCAATTTTGACAAGCTCCCCTTGTCCGTTGCAAAAAAGCTTTCGTTTGCCGACCCCTATGCCTGTGCGGTATTTCAGCTTGAACGCATGGAGGACCTTGGCGAAGCTCAGAATTTCAGAGTTGAAATGGCAAAGCACAAATGCCCGGAAGCCGAAGCAAGAGCAATTGCAAAAGAAAATATTTTTGAAAAAACGGTTGTTTTCGGTCTCGGTATGACAGGCCTTTTCATTGCCGACCAGATAAGAAAAAACCATCCCGATGCAAAAATCCTGTTTATCGGCAGAAGTGAAGAAACAAGCAGGAAAGTTGCTTTCTCAAAAGAAATTGCAGACGCGGATTATCTTTGCACATCAGGTCTCTCCGAAGAAGAAACGGCTGAAAAAATCATTGAGCTGCTCGGAGGAAGAGCAACGATGTTCATCGGCACAAGCGGAACAAACATTGAACACAGAGTTGCATTCGAGCATAAAGTTCTCGGTTGTAACGGTGTTTACAACAGTTTTTCGCTCGGGCCCAAGGTACAGTATGACACAATGCCTTTCGGATTTGAAAACCATCTGATTTTTGCATCAATCAATTTCAGGCAGTCACATATGGAAAAAGCGATTGAAATTCTCGTTGACAGCCGATTTGACGAGGTTGTTGAACTGATTGACAAGGATGAATTCATCTCAGATCCCCTTTATGCTTACGAAAACAAAATATACTGCAAGGGTGCACCGCTTAAGACGGGTGTTATCTGGAACAAAGAATTCATAGATGAGGAGAGATAAAATGAAAGCTATAGTTATACCAAACCCCAACGAAATAGAAATCAGAGATATTCCCATGCCCGAAGTAAAAGAAGGTGAAGCACTTCTTAAGGTCAGATATGTAGGTATCTGCGGTGCAGATGTTGCATCATTCACCGGAAACCAGCCTTTCACAACATATCCCAGAATTCCCGGCCATGAATTCTCGGCGGAAATTGTTGAAATTCCAGAAAACAGCAAAGGTCTCAAAAAAGGCGATATTGTAACCTGCAACCCCTATTTCAACTGCGGTGAATGTTATTCCTGTGAAAGAGGATTTGTCAACTGCTGTACCGACAATCAGACAATGGGTGTTCAGCGTGACGGTGCATTCTGCGAATACATTTCAATGCCCGTTGAAAGAATTTATGCCGGCAGAGGTCTTTCTGCACAGGAGCTTGCTCTTATCGAGCCGTTTTCAATTTCTCAGCACGCAGTTTCCAGAGCTGAAATAAAGGAAACAGACAACGTTCTTGTTATCGGTGCGGGACCCATAGGTCTTTTTGCCCTCCTTGCCGCAAAACAGAAATGCAATAAAATCGTTGTTGCGGATATCCTTGATAACCGTCTTGAGCTTGCAAAGGAATACGGTGCAGATGCCGTTGTCAACACAAAAACACAGTCACTTGAAGAATTCACAAAGGAATTCACAAACGGCAACGGTTTTGACGTCTGCATCGAAGCCTGCGGAGCACCCGAAACCTTCCTCGGATGCATCGATAATGCCGCTTTTGCAGCAAACATCATTCTCATCGGCAACGGCAAAAGAGAAACAAATTTTGTTCACTCAATCATACTCAAAAAAGAGCTCAACATACACGGAAGCCGAAATGCTCTCAAGGATGATTTCATAAACAACATCGACCTCGTTGCATCGGGTAAAGCCGATGTTATGAAAATGGTAAGCGGTGTTTACGATATGGCAGATGCTCTCGATGCTTTCAAGGCTCTTGCAAACAACGACGGCACACTTGCAAAACTTCTTATAAAAATCGGTGATTGATATGAAAGAAACCATTATTCAGTTCGGTGAAGGCAATTTCCTGAGAGGATTTTTCGACTGCTTTATCGACGTGATGAACAAAAACGGTCTTTATGACGGAAAAGCCGTTGTAATTCAGCCCCGTGAGGGCGGAAAATGCAATGCTCTCAACGCTCAGAATTCCAAATATAATCTTTATCTCAGAGGCATTGAAAACGGTGAAATAAAGCAGGAGCATCATTACATCGAGTCAATATCAAGATGCATCGACCCTTATAAAAATTTTGATGAATACATGGCTCTTGCGGATAATCCCGATTTCAGATTTGTTGTTTCAAACACAACCGAAGCCGGAATTGCATTTGATGAAAACTGCGGTTCCGGCGATAAGCCCTGCAAAGGATTTCCCGCAAAGCTTACCCAACTGCTTTATAAACGGTATCTGAACGGATTCGACGGCTTTGTGTTTCTCCCCTGCGAGCTTATTGACAATAACGGCGGTGAACTGAAAAAATGCATTCTGAAATATGCGGATTTCTGGAATCTTGAAAACGGTTTTACTGATTGGATAAACAGCAAAAACACTTTTGCAAACACCCTTGTTGACAGAATCGTTACGGGATATCCCGCCGATGAAACCGCCGCCATTCATCCCGATGACAAATTCCTCGATACAGCGGAGATTTTTCATTTATGGGTTATTGAGGGTGATTTTGAAAATGAAATCCCCCTCAGAAAAGCAGGATTCAATGTTATATGGACAAACGATGCGAAGCCATATAAAAAGATAAAAGTCAGAATTCTCAACGGTGCTCACACATCTCTTGTTGCCGGTGCTCTGCTTTCGGGAACAGAAACAGTCGGCGATGCAATGGCAGACGAAACAGCCTTTGCTTTCCTGAATAAATGCATGAATGAAGAAATCCTGCCAACAATCGGAGATAATAATGAAAGCAGAGCTTTCGCAAACAGTGTTTTTGACAGATTCCGCAATCCGTACATAAAACACAAATGGCGTTCAATCGCTCTCAATTCGGTCAGCAAATTTTCTGTGCGTGTTCTTCCCACCATTCTTGAATACAAAGAGAAAAACGGCGTTTATCCGAAGTATCTGACTATGGCATTGGCATATCTTATCTTTTTCTATAAAAACGATAATCCCGAAGATAATGCAGAAGCTGTTGAAGCAATGAAAAACGGCAGTATATCCGATATCCTCGGAAATTCTGCTCTGTGGCAGACCGATATTTCGGATATAGCCAATACCGTTACAGAATATTACAACAAAATCGAGTCTCTCGGTGCAAAGGAAGCAATGAAATGGATACTGTCAGAATAAACGAAAAAGATAATGTCTGCGTTAATCTTGCAACGGGTCATAAAATTGCTTTATGCAACATAGAAAAGGGTTCGGATATCATAAAATACGGATATCCGATAGGTTATGCTGCAGACAACATCCGTGAGGGTGAAGGCGTTCATTCCCATAACATGAAAACAAAGCTTTCGGATATTCTTTCTTATGAATATACTCCCGATTTTTCATATCCCGAACCTATGGAGCCATTTGAAATCAATGCTTATATCCGCGAAAACGGCGATATCGGCATAAGAAACGATATATGGATTGTTCCGACGGTCGGATGTGTCAACTCCATTGCAAAACAGCTTTCCGAAAAGACAGGTGCCGTTGCGTTCTCTCATCCGTACGGCTGCAGTCAGCTCGGCGACGACATGAAGATAACTCAGCTTGTTCTGAGGGGTCTCATAAAGCATCCAAACGCAGGCGGAGTTCTTGTTCTCGGTCTCGGATGTGAAAACAACAACATATCCGAAATGAAATCCGTTCTCGGCGATATCAATGAAAAAAGGATAAAGTTTCTTTCGGTTCAGGACTGCGTAAACGAGATTGATGAAGGCATTAAAATCATTGAAGAATTAAAATACACCGCCTCAAAAGATAAGAGACAGACAGTGCCCGTTTCAAAGCTTAAAATCGGACTTAAATGCGGAGGCTCAGACGGTTTTTCAGGCATAACGGCAAATGCGGTTGTCGGAAAAGTTACGGATAAAATCTGCTCAATGGGTGCGTCGGCAGTGCTTACGGAAGTGCCGGAAATGTTTGGAGCCGAAACCGTTCTTTTTGACAGATGCATCAACAAAGATGTTTTTGATAAAGCAGTCAACCTTATAAATGACTTCAAGCAGTATTTCAAGAATCACGGTCAGCCCGTTTCGGAAAATCCGTCACCCGGCAACAAGGAAGGCGGCATAACAACGCTCGAAGAAAAGTCCCTCGGATGCGTTCAGAAAGGCGGATGCACACCCGTGGTTGATGTTCTCGATTACGGCGAAACGTTAAAAAAACCGGGGCTTAATCTGCTCAACGGACCCGGCAACGATATTGTATCAATAACAAATCTTGCGGCGTCAGGCTGTCATCTTGTGCTTTTCACAACAGGCAGAGGCACTCCTCTGGGCGGTGCCGTGCCTACGGTCAAAATAGCATCAAACAATATGATTGCGGAAAAGAAACCCCATTGGATTGATTTCTCCGCTTACGGTTCAGATAAAGAAGAAAAAGCCGATGAATTGCTGAATATCATCAGAAACGTTGCAAACGGCACAGAAACAAAAAATGAAACCTGCGGAAACCGTGAAATAGCAATATTCAAGGACGGTGTAACACTATGATTATCGACGCACACGCTCATTTATGGAAAAAGCAAAACGGAATCGTTGACGGCAAGCCCGTTTATGATATCGGCGGAGGAAAAAGCAATTTCGGCGGCACAATCCGCCAGATGATGCCGCCTTATATGACCGACGGAGAAAACTCTGCCGAAAGACTGCTTGCAAACATGGACTATGCCGGCGTTTCGGGTGCTGTTATAACTCAGGAATATATCGACGGCAATCAGGATGAATATCTGCTTGACTGCAAATGCAACAGAATAAAAATCTGTGCCTTATACGAAGAAAAAACACCCGGAGATGTCAGCGGATTTGACGGCATAAAAATCTGTGCAGGCAGACTGAAAGACAAGAATCTCCTTCATCACACAGAACCCTTCAGACTTGCAAACGATAACGGAAAATTCATCTCAATCGATCTTGCTGACGGCGATAAACAAACCGAAGCAATGCAGAAAATAATTGATATGTTTCCCGATCTCAGAATCGCAATCGGCCACTTCGGTATGGTTACCCGTGACGGCTGGCTTGAACAGATAAAACTTGCAAAAAACAAGAATGTTTTCATCGAAAGCGGCGGAATAACATGGCTTTTCAACAGCGAATTCTATCCCTATCCGTCAGCGGTCAAAGCAATAAACGAAGCGGCAAGCCTCGTCGGATACGAAAAGCTCATGTGGGGCAGCGACTATCCCCGCACAATGACCGCAGTCACATATAAAATGAGTCTCGATTTCATTGAAAAGACGAGCGAAATATCCGAAGAAAACAAAAAGCTCATTCTCGGTGAAAATGCAAAAAAGTTCTACGGATTCGGCAATCTTATCGTTCCCGAAAAAATCAAAAACATGGTTGAAGACTGATTTTCACGGCAGCCCGTTGTGTTATTCACATCGGGTTGTTTTTATTTATAAAATTCACAAATAATATATTTACTTTTTATAATAAATTCTGTATTATATATTATGTATAAGTATGCGGAGGTACGGAATGGAACATTCTCAGTTTTTACGCTCGGAAATGATTCTCGGCGAAAATTCAACCGATAATCTGAAAAACAAAAATGTTATACTCTTCGGTCTGGGCGGAGTAGGCTCTTACACCGCCGAGGCTCTCGCAAGAGCAGGAATAGGGAAAATCACTGTTGTTGATAACGATGTGGTTTCCGTCACAAACATCAACCGTCAGCTCTGTGCACTGCATTCAACAGTCGGCAAACCCAAGGTTGAGGTTGTCAGGGAAAGAATTCTTGATATCATCCCTCAGTGTGAGGTCACGGCACTTCAGCTTTTTTATCTTCCGGAAAACTCCGATGAATTTCATCTTGAACAGTATGACTATATCGCAGATGCAATCGATACGGTAAGCGCAAAAATCGATCTTGCGGTTAAATCCCAAGAGCTTTCAATCCCCATGATTTCATGCATGGGCACAGGCAACAAGCTCGACCCGTCACGCTTTACCGTTTCCGATATCTTCAAAACAAGCGGCTGTCCTCTCTGCCGTGTCATGCGTACTGAGCTTCGCAAAAGAGGAGTAAAAAAACTCAATGTTGTATGGTCGGATGAAATCCCCGTAAAGCCGGCAGAAACAGATGAAAACACGGGTAAAAGACAAACACCGGGCAGCCTTCCGTTTGTACCGGGTGCCGCAGGTCTGATAATGGCAGGCAAAATAATTCTTGATTTAAGGTGAAAACAATGAAAAAACTCATTGCTTTGGTTTTGATAATTTCAACGGTTCTTACGCTCTTTGCGGGATGCAAAGAAAAAGAACCCGAAAACAAAGACCCTCATATTGTTTCAACCATAGCCAACCAATCCGAGGGTACTCTCAAGCTCGCATACTCAAAGGCCGATATGCTTGACCCGTTCACGGCTTCAATGGCAGCAAACATTCAGATTCTCGGTCTGGTTTATGACGGTCTTTATAAGCTCAACAAACAGTATGAACCCGAACCCGTAATCGCCAAAGGTGCAATAGTCAGCAGTTCGATGATAAACGTAACGCTCGGTGACGCGGTTTTCTCCGACGGATCGCCCATAACTTCGGCTGATGTTGTTTATTCCTTTGAAAAAGCAAGGTTCTCTCCCGCTTACGGCTCAAGACTCGAAAACATTGCATCCGCAAGCGTTTCAACATCAAATATGCTTGTTTTCAATCTTGTCAACCCTGACCCCTACGCACTCGCCTGCCTCACCTTCCCCATTGTCAAAAACGGTTCAGACGGCGAATTGCCCACAGGCTCAGGCAGATATGTGCCCGAAATTTCAGGCGAATCCGTATACCTCGTTGTCAACACAAAAAAACAGAACTTCAATCCGGGTATCAAAACAATTATGCTTGTTCCCGTAAGAGACAGTTCATCGCTCGAAAGCAGTCTTGAAATCGGCAACACCGGATTTTACTATAACGATTTAAGCAGCGGCACATTCTCAAGAGTAAACGCCAAAACGGTTCAGATGGGAATTAATAATTTTATATTCCTTGCTTTCAATTCTCAGAGCGAAGTGTTCTCAGATCCCTTGCTCCGTCAGGCTGTCAATCTCGCAGTTGACCGCAAAGAAATCGTTTCAACCGCATTTCAGGGTCACGCACGCGAAACCTATTCGCCCTTCAATCCCGAATGGTACGCTCTTGCTTCAAAAGACCTTATCATTTCGGAAAACATTGAAAGATCTCTTGCTTTGATTGAAGAATCGGAAACAGAAATCAGCAAACAGGTTTCTCTTCTTGTCAATAAAGATAATCAGTTCAAGCTTGAAACCGCAGAATTCATCAGAAACTATCTTGAATCAATCGGATTTGATGTTCTTCTGAAAGACTATACCGAGGAATACTATATTGAAGCACTTGAACTCGGTTCTTACGATATGTATATCGGAGAAATGCGTCTCACTCCCAACATGAATCTTTCTCCGTTCTTTGACGGCTTCTCAATATTCGGAATCGATACCATGTGTAATTCCGCTTCGAGATATTCTCAGCTTCTCTGGGGAAACTGCGAATTGATGGACTTCATAAACACATTTAACGAGGATTTACCGTTTATACCTCTTTGCTACCGCAATGCTGCGGCATCCTACACAAACGCCATGCAAGCCGACTTTGCCTGCTGTGACGGAGATGTTTTCTATGACATCGAAAGCTGGAGATTCAAATAATCTGTATTAAACACGGAACTTTCTGCCATAATATACACGAACTTATTATAAAGGACGGTATATTATGATTACATCCGTTGATTTGAAAAACGCACTTATCTCCGCCTCGGAAAGTATGAAAAACCGTGAAACCGAGGTCAACAAGCTGAATGTTTTTCCCGTGCCCGACGGCGATACGGGAACAAATCTGGCTTTAACAATATCAGGCTGTGCAGAGGCAATCGCAGGCTGCGATGAATCAAGCATTTCCGCACTTGCCGATATTGCCGCAGACAAGCTTCTCCGATGTGCAAAAGGAAATTCGGGAGTTATTTTCGCATTGATTTTCAAAGGCTTTGCAGAAAAAATCAAAGGCTGCGAAACGCTTGATGCACAAACTCTTGCCGATGCTCTTGAAGCAGGCTGCAACGAAGCCTATGAATGTATCGATAAACCCACGGAAGGAACTATTCTGACGGTTATCAGGCTTGCTGCCGCTAAAGCGAAATCCGCCGCATCAAAAGGTAAATCCGCAAAAGAAACCTTTGATGCCGCAGTTTCGGGTGCAAGAGCATCACTGAAATCAACGCCCAACCTTCTTCCCGTACTTAAGAAACACGGCGTTGTTGATGCAGGCGGACAAGGACTTGTTTATATCATGGAAAGCATGAATAAAAGCAATTCTGTAACCGTGATATCTGAAACAAAGCAAAAAAACGATGTGTACTCCGACAATATCGAATTCATATATTGCACGGAATTTATAATCAACACAAACAAAACCGAAACAACGGATTTAAAAAAATATTTTTCGGGAATCGGAAACTGCTCAGCCGTTGTGCCGTATTCGGATTTCATCAAAATCCATATTCACACAAACAATCCCGACAAGGCTCTTGCGAAAGGACTTGAATACGGAGAATTGTCAGCAATAAAAATAGATAACATGAAAATTCAGTCAGCAAAAATATAACGGAGTAAAAAATGGAATTCAATTCAAGCATCAAATATCTTAAGGGTGTGGGTGAAAAAAGAGCCGCCATGCTGGCAAAGCTCGGAATTTTTACCCTTTGGGACTTGCTGACCTTTTATCCGAGAGTATATGAGGATTGGAGCAAAATAACATCAATCAAGGATGCTCCCATGAATGAAACCGTTTGCATCCGTGCCGTTGCGGGAATGGATTGCCGTGAACACAGAGTGAGAAAAGGTATGACACTCTATAAAACGGAGGTTACCGACGGCGAAACCCTGCTTGACATCACTTTCTTCAACAACAAATTTGCTGCTCAGAAAATCGAGCAGGGAAAAGAATATCTTTTTTACGGAAAAATAACAGGCAAGGGATATTACAGGGCAATGAATTCACCCGAATTCATCGAAGCCGACGGCGACGGAAAAATGAGACCCGTATATCCGCAGACGGCAGGCATGAATTCAAGGGCAATCGAAAAGCTTGTACGCTCTGCATTTGAGCATTGCGGCGAATTCCTTGACCCTCTTCCCGAGGATATACGCAACAGTTACTGCCTTATGGGGATAAAAGATGCTCTTTGGAATATCCATTTCCCCGAAAGCGAGGATTATCTTTCCGAGGCTCGCAGGAGACTTATTTTTGAAGAGCTTTTTCTGCTTGAGCTCGGTCTTATGCGGCTTAAAACCAAAAGCCGCAATTCAAATGCAACACCCATGAAAACCGATTATACAGGGGAGTTTTTTGATATACTCCCCTTTGAGCTTACAGGCGCGCAAAAGCGTGCCGTTGCTCAGGCGGCGGAAGATATGAGCAGAGACATCCCTATGAACAGACTGGTTCAGGGTGATGTAGGCTCGGGTAAAACCGCAGTCAGCGCGGCGCTTATATACAACTGTGCAAAAAACGGTTATCAGAGTGCACTTATGGCACCGACGGAAGTTCTTGCAATGCAGCATTACAATACTCTTGCAAAGATGTTTGATAATACAGATATAACCGTTGCCCTGCTTACGGGTTCAACTCCCGCTGCTGAAAAACGCAGAATAAAATCCGCACTTCAACGCGGCGAAATCGATTTGGTTGTGGGTACTCACGCACTTATCCAGAAGGATGTTGAGTTCAGAAATCTTGCTCTTGCCGTAACCGATGAACAGCACCGTTTCGGCGTTAATCAGCGAGGGTCGTTAAGCTCCAAGGGAATCAGTCCGCATACTCTCGTCATGTCGGCAACTCCCATTCCCAGAACGCTTGCACTTATTATTTACGGAGACCTTGACCTGAGCATACTCGATGAAATGCCGAAAGGCAGACAAAAAATCGAAACCTTCCTTGTTAATTCCGAACTTCGCGAAAGAGCTTACGGATATATCAAAAAGCATCTTTGTCAGGGTATGCAGGGCTACATAGTCTGTTCTCTTGTTGCCGAAAACGAAGAACTTGAGCTGACTGCCGCAACGGAGCTTTATAATAATCTTTCCGAAGGATTCTTCAAGGGATTCAAAGTCGGGCTTCTTCACGGAAAAATGAAGCCTGCAGAAAAGAAAGCCGTTATGGACTCATTTTCATCGGGTGAAACTCAGCTTCTTGTTTCAACAACCGTTATCGAAGTCGGAATAGACGTACCCAATGCGGTTATAATGGTTATCGAAAATGCGGAGCGTTTCGGTCTTTCGCAGCTTCACCAGCTAAGAGGCAGAATCGGCAGAGGAACAGAAAAATCAAGCTGCATCATGATATCCGATGCTCAGAACGAAGAAACAACCCACAGGCTCAGAATTCTCGCTTCAACAACAGACGGATTCAGAATTGCTGATGAAGACCTGAAGCTCAGAGGTCCCGGCGATTTCTTCGGTGCACGTCAGCACGGTCTGCCTGCACTTAAAATAGCGGATATGATGACCGACGGCGAAGCTATCCGTGAAACTCACATTGCGGCTGAAAATCTGCTCAAAAAAAACCCCGCCCTTGCGGGCGAGGAATATGCTTATCTCAGGCAAGCGGTCAACCGCCTTTTCTCAGGCGGTATATCAATGAACTGAGTCTTTGATAAACCTTTTTGCTTCTTCAATATCTTCTTTATCAACAGGTATGATTTTATATTCACTTGAATCGTTATCAACCATGGTTATGGGTAATTCGGGAAGAATCTCATGAATTCTTGCGATGAATCCGTTACTGTTTTCACCCGGAAAACCCGTGACAAGAGTTGACGCATTGTTTTTCTTTGCCGCCACTGCAATGACAAGTGCCGGACTGTCATTAAAATAAATATCCATATTGGCATTGAATTTTTTGGCACATTCAAAAAGATTTTCCAAAGCTCCGCCTTCATTGGCATTGAGTCCGCTGCTTTCTCTGAAAACACTCATAACGGAAAGCGGAAGATTCTCTTCTTTTGCAATCCTTGCACCCGCTTCAATCAGCCTCGCACAGGACTGCTGAGGAGTTACGCAAACCATAATACACGGCTGCTTATTGTTTTTGCTCATAGGTTCAGTTCCTTTCTGTAAGAATTATATATTGAATATGTTGTGGTTTTCTTTTCAACAATCACATAATAACATCCATATGTTGACAGTATAAGAAAAATAAATGTCTGATTTGTAAACAGATTTTAAATGCTTTTTCGGAGGTTGTCATGAATAACTTGAAATTTTTTCTCGGAGTTGACGGCGGCGGAAGCAAAACTACCGCGGTTGTTTATTCGGGTGACGGAAAATATATATGCTCCGCAGTCGGCGAAAGCATAAACTATTGCTCTGTTGGTCTTGAAAACGCAAGGCAAGCTATGACCGATATCATAAACCGTCTTTCTGTCAAAGAATTTGATTGTGCGGTTATCGGCTCTGCGGCACTGGGCGGCAGAGCATCCGACGAAGAAACAGCAAGCTTCTGCAGCGGAATAATAAACTCAAAAAAGATTATCATGGATTCCGATTTATACATAGCTCTTGAAGCAACGGATTCCGACGGTGAATGTGCGGCTGTTATCAGCGGCACAGGCTCGATGGCTGTTATGAGAAACGCTGACAGCGAAATAAAAACCGCAGGCGGCTGGGGCTACATTCTCGGCGATGAAGGAAGCGGTTATTCAATCGGTCTCAGCGGAATTAAAGCCGCAATAAGAGGTGCCGAAAAATCCGCACCGGAAACTGCTCTCACTCAGAAATGCCTTGAATACTTCGGAATAACGGATATTTTTGATCTGATTGACCTTTACTACAACAAATCCGTCAGCAGAAAAATCACTGCCGCCTTTGCAAAAGAAGTTATCGCTTCAGCAGACTTCGGCGATTCGGTTGCTGAAAAAATTATTGAATCCGAAGCAAAATCCCTGTCGGAAACGGTTCTCAGTATTATAGAAAATGCAGACAAAAATATTAAAATCGGTCTCTGGGGCGGAATATTCCAGCATAACCCGTCTTACCGAAGCTATTTCAAAGCTCTTCTTTCCGACAAAGGATTTAAAAACATCGACCTCATCAAATTCTCTCCCGAGCTTGGTGCAATAATCGCCTGCTTCAAAAACGAGGGAATTGAGCTTACCGAAAATATAAAAAACACAATCATCAAAGAATACAATATATGAAACAGATTTCAGCAGTAAAAAATCTTGCATTCACCGCCCTTCTCGCGGCTGTTTTATGCCTGCTCGCTCCCCTGTCGGTGCCGACGGGTGCAATCCCCGTTTCCCTTGCAAGCTTTGCAATTTACGTTATCGCGAGCTGTGTCAAAACAAAATATTCCGTTATTGCCGTTGCTGTTTACATTCTTCTCGGTGCATTCGGGGTTCCTGTTTTTTCTGCATTCACGGGCGGATTTCATCGCATCGCAGGCATAACGGGAGGTTACATAATCGGTTACATTCCTTGTGTTCTGATAATCGGACTGCTTGTAAATAAATACGAGAGCAAAAAGTTTGTTTATCCGCTGAGCATGGTTCTGGGAACGGTTTTGTGTTATTTCACGGGCACATTGTGGTATATTCTGCAAACCAAAACATCGGTTACAGCCGCACTTTTCACCTGCGTTATTCCGTTTATTATCGGTGATATCATCAAAATCGCCGTTGCAAGCATTTTAAGCATACCTCTTCGCAAAAGACTGAAAATATTTTTCATCGGAAAGGAATGATTCTATGGAAATCATCAGAAAAGAATATTCGATACCTTCAAAATCAGGCATTGCCGATGTTTATGCACGCTGTTGGATGCCCGAAAATCCCAAAGCAGTTGTTCAGATTGCTCACGGAATGGCTGAGCACGGCGAAAGATACGAGGATTTTGCAAAATATCTTTGCGAAAAAAATATTGCTGTTTTTGTCAATGACCATGTAGGTCACGGAAAATCCGTCAAAAGCGATAAGGACCTGGGATATTTCGGCGAAAGCGGAGGCTGGGATGCTTTTGTTGAAGACGAAAAAACCTTTACAGAGCTTATTAAATCGGAGTTTCCCGGACTTCCCGTTGTTTTCTTCGGTCACAGCATGGGTTCATTTATCGCCCGTGAATATATCCGCCGTTACGGCAAAGACGAAAGAATAAAAGCGGCTGTTTTCTGCGGTACAAGCGGCAAAAATCCCGCTTCTGCAATCGCAATAACTCTCGCCGGAACAATCGCAAAAGCCAAGGGCAGCCGACACAAGAGCGAATTCATCAACAAAATGGCATTCGGACCTTATAATGCAAAATGCGAAAAGAGAACTCCGTTTGACTGGCTCAGCACAGATACTGCACAGGTTGACAAATACATAGCCGATAAATACTGCGGTTATCTTTTCACTGCCGCAGGCTACAAAGATTTATTCACAATCCTTACCAAAGTTTCGGGCAAGGATTGGTTTGAAGCGGTTAACCCCGACCTTCCTCTGCTCATTATATCAGGCGAAGACGATCCCGTCGGTGCTTACGGCAAGGGAATAAAACAGGTTTACAACGACCTCAAGGAAGCGAATAAAAAAGACGTTACCCTTAAGCTTTATGCAGGAATGCGCCACGAAATTCTTAATGAAGTTGAAAATAAAATTGTTTATGAAGATATTGCCGCATGGGTATTGTCCAAAATCAAACCATAATTATTTATAAAAATCTCTTGTAAACATTATTCCGATATGATATAATTATTTCGAAAAATAAAAGGAGGATTGCTTATGGGATTTTTCAATAAGCTTCGCGGAGCCATTGATAAAATTGAAGACGTGAAAAACGTTATTGAAAAGGCTGCTGAAACACTCCAGAATTCTGCACCTGCTCAAACAGAGTCATACAACAACAGTATCCCCGCACCGACACCTGTCAACACCCCTGTTAATCAACAAACATATAACACGGATGACAGTTACTTTGCTTCAATAATCACCCATGAAAATTTTCCGGGATATTCAATTGCAGCCAACGTTCATGCAAAAAGCTTTGATGCAAGTGCACATCCCAGTTGTTATCCGATTTCGTATTTATTTTCAAACGGCTCTCAACCGGTGCTTGCTGTTCTGGTTATGAACAAAAACCAGTACCGTTCAATGATAGCAAGAGGTACTTATAAAGTGCTTGAAGATAAAGGCATTCGCTACATCCGTTTCTTTAAGGGAATGGAAAACGAACGCGGTTATGTAATCAACCGAATCAAAGAAAATCTTTAATAATTAAATTATGCTTAAAAACAGAGAGAAATGCTTTATGCGCCTGTGAAGAACCCAGCACGGATTATTATTGAGTTTTGCAGGCAGCCGATCCGTGTACGGTTTCGTATCGCAAAATTGCGATGTTAAACTGTTTTCTCTCTGTTTTTTATTTGGTATTATATGAATATAATTGACAAACTCCTGACGAAAAACGCATGGGAATCCTTTTTGAGTCACAAAATTGAACAGGGAAACATCAGCGAATCCGATATTTCAGACCTCAGAAGTTATATCGACAACAAAGAATATCTGCCCTATGTCGAAAAAATAAAAAACAACATCGGATTTTCCGCACCGAAAAAAATTCTGATCAATAAATCCAAAGCAGGCAAAAAGAGAACGGTTTATACCTTTAATCGCGAAGAAAACTATATTCTCAAGCATATTTCATATCTTCTGAGAGATTATGATTATTTGTTTGCCCCAAATCTTTATTCGTTCAGAAAAGATTCGGGAGTAAAAAAAGCTGCTGATGACATTTTGAAAATAAAAGATCTGAATATCCGATATGTTTATAAAGCTGATATCAGCGATTATTTCAACTCGGTCAACATTGATATTCTTCTTCCGAAACTCGAAAATGCATTAGCTGATGATATTGCACTTTTTTCTTTTTTGAAATCTCTTCTTCTGAATCCTTACGCAGAATATAACGGAGATTTAATCGAAGAACAAAAAGGAATTATGGCAGGCGTTCCTGTTTCTGCTTTCCTTGCAAATCTTTATCTTTCGGAAGCTGACAAATATTTTTACGGCAAAAACATTCCTTATATGCGTTATTCCGATGACATTCTTGTTTTTGCAAAAGACCAAGAAGAACTCAACGAAAGTATTGCAATTATCAGAAGCTTTCTTTGTTGCTTAGGACTAAAAATCAACCCTGATAAAGAAAGCATTGCCTTGCCAAACGAAAAATGGTCGTTTCTCGGATTTTCATATCACAACGGAATCATTGATATCAGTGATGTTTCATTCAATAAACTCAAAGCCAAGATGAGACGAAAAGCAAAAGCTCTTTCCCGATGGGCAAGCAAAAAGAATCTGCCCGGAGAATATGCCGCAAGAGCTTTTATAAAAAGGTTTAATTCAAAGTTTTACGATAATCCCGTTTACAATGAGCTTACATGGTCGCGATGGTTTTTCCCGATTATCAACACGGATAAAACTTTAAAAAAAATAGACGAATTCATGCTTGAATGCATCAGATTTCTTGCTACGGGAAAAAGATCAAAGTCACGCTTTGATTTCAGATATGACAGCATCAAAGAACTCGGCTACAGAAATCTTGTGAACGAATATTACAAATTTAAAGAACCCAAACAGTAAAAATGACAAACCCCCGATGCTTGCACACAGCATCGGGGGTTTGCCGGTAAATTATTACTTCATCATGCAGCCTTCACATTTTGAAGAATCACAGCCGCCCTGGCAAGCATCTGCATTCTCCTTTGCTACGGCGAGCATAAGACGAATTCTGTTTTCCTGGTTGACCTTGGTTGCACCGGGGTCATAGTCGATGGGAACGATATTTGACTGAGGATACATTTCCTTGAGCTTTCTTATCATGCCTTTGCCTACGATATGATTGGGAAGGCATCCGAAGGGCTGAGCACAAACAATGTTGCCGTAGCCGCTTTCTATAAGCTCCATCATTTCGGCTGTCAGAAGCCAGCCTTCACCCATTTTACAACCGGGTCCGATAATTTTGGTGCACATCTCCTTGATGTGAGCATAAGGTGCGGGAGCATTGAAATCTCCGTATGCCTTTGCGGCGGAAATAAGATTCTTTTCAACCTTTGAAAGATACCACATTGCAATTCTCATTGCAATCTTCTTAAAGGGATTGCCGCCGTAAAGCTTGATGTCTTCAAGTCTGTTATCAACCTTGAAATTGATAAATCCGAGAAGTCCGGGCACCATAACCTCGCAGTCCTGACCGAAAAGGAATTCTTCAAGATGGTTATTTGCAAGGGGCGAATATTTTACATAAATTTCACCGACAACGCCAACCTTTGTTTTCTCAACCTTCTTAACGGGAATTTCAGCAAAGGATTTTGTTATTTTCGGCAACCTCTTATTAACTGCAAAGAAAGAGTATCCTCTGCCCTTCTGCATTTCCGCACTGAGGTCGTCAATCCATTTCTGGGTAAGCTTTGCGGCATCTCCTTTGTTGACCTCATAAGGCTCAATCTGATTTTTGAGAAGAGTTATAAGGTCACCGTAAATAACGGCGGAAAGCATCTTGAGAGCCATTGAAAGACGGATTTTGAAACCGCTGTTCTTTTCGAGACCCGAAAGGTTAAGCGATATAACAGGCACCTGAGGATAGCCTGCCTTCTTAAGAGCTTTTCTGAGAAGATGGATGTAGTTTGACGCTCTGCATCCGCCGCCCGACTGAGTAATGAACAAAGCGGTTTTATCGGGATTATATTTGCCTGAATTAAGAGCATCTATAAGCTGACCGATAACAAGAAGTGCGGGATAGCAGGTATCGTTATGAACATATTTCAGACCTTCATCAATAACAGCTCTGCCTTCATTCTGAAGAAGCTCGGTTTTGTAGCCGTACTGACCGAAAATGTTGATAAGAAGTCTGAAGGTGATATCAAGCATATTGGGAGCAAGGATGGTGTAATCCATCATGTCCTTGGTAAATTCAACTCTGTCTTCTATGATTTTCTTAGCCATTCCGTTTGCCCCCTTTATCTTCCCGTTGCGGCAAACAGACTTCTCAATCTGATTTTAACAGCACCGGGGTTTGAAATTTCGTCGATTTTTATCTGTGTGTAAATTTTTCCGTCACGCTCAAGAATTGTTCTCATTTCGTCGGTTGTGATAGCGTCAACGCCGCATCCGAACGAAACAAGCTGAACAATGTTGAGATCCTTATCATTCTGCTGTGCAACATACTTTGCAGCTGCATAAAGTCTTGAATGATATGTCCACTGGTTGAGAACGGTTGTCGGGAATTTCTTGACAAGAGGGCTGACGCTGTCTTCCGTGATAACCGTTGCACCGCATTCGCAGATAAGCTTATCGATGCCGTGGTTGATTTCTTCGTCAAGATGATAGGGTCTGCCGCAGAGAACGATAACAGGCTTATCCTCTTTCTTTGCCTCTTTAAGATATTCCATGCCCTTCTTATGGATTTTTTCCATAAACGAGTAATATTCTTTATATGCCTTATCCGATGCGGATTTAACTTCCTTAAGAGTAATTCCGTCAAATTTCGCGCTTAAGATTCCGTGAATTTTCTTAACGAAATCCTTGGGTCTGTGAAGACCTACATAATCGCTCATAAAATTGATTTTCTTAAGGTCGCTTACATTGGAACGGATAACCTCGGGATAATATGCAACAACGGGACAGTTATAATGGTTATCGCCGAGATCTTCGTCAAGATTATAGGTCATGCAAGGATAGAATATGTTTTCAACACCCTGCTTGAGGAGTGATTCGATATGTCCGTGAAGAAGCTTTGCAGGATAGCATACGGTATCGGAAGGAATTGTATGCTGACCCGAAACATAGAGCTTCTTTGTTGATTTTTCGGAAAGTGCGATGCCGAAACCGAGCTCTGTAAAGAACTTGTGCCAGAAAGGAAGAAGTTCAAACATATTAAGACCCATCGGCAGACCGATAACAGGTCTTTTGCCGGTTACGGGTGCATAAGCATCAAGAAGCTCACGCTTATAGTCGAACATATTCTTGCCG
Source organism: Acutalibacteraceae bacterium (assembly GCA_045542715.1). Taxonomy (GTDB): domain Bacteria; phylum Bacillota; class Clostridia; order Oscillospirales; family Acutalibacteraceae; genus CAG-177. The sequence continues at coordinate 48,581 of JAZQLN010000033.1, read as the reverse complement.
CTTTCGGTATTTGTTTTGGCAAGAGGCTTGCTGCATCTGTTGCCGCCGATAAAGCTTCTGCCTGAGCTGAACGTATTGAATGTCAGACGGCAGTTGTTGCTGCATTTTCCGCAGGTAACAGCCTTAACCTTATGTTCGAAGGTTTCAAGCTCTTCGGGTGAGATAATCGTGCTCTTTTCGGGAGCTCTTTCCATGGCGTAGAGAGCCGCACCGTAAGCACCCATAAGACCGGAAATTGTAGGTCTTACAACATCTCTGCCGATTTCCTGTTCGAATGCACGGAGTACGGCATCGTTAAGGAATGTGCCGCCCTGAACAACGATGTTATGACCGAGCTCATCGGCACTCGCTGCTCTTATGACCTTATAAATGGCATTCTTTACAACACTGATTGAAAGACCTGCCGAAATATTCTGGATTGATGCACCGTCTTTCTGAGCCTGTTTAACAGATGAGTTCATGAAAACGGTACAACGTGAACCGAGGTCAACGGGTCTGTCTGCAAAAAGACCGAGCTTTGAGAATTCACCGATATCATATCCCCATGCAGCCGCAAAAGTCTGAAGGAAAGAGCCGCAGCCTGATGAGCAGGCTTCATTGAGGAAGATGTTATCGATTGCGTTATTTCTGATTTTGAAGCATTTGATATCCTGACCGCCGATATCAATAATAAAGTCAACATCGGGCTTGAATTTCTTCGCAGCGGTGAAGTGTGCAACGGTTTCAACAAGACCGATATCAACCGCAAACGCATTTTTGATGATATCCTCGCCGTAACCCGTAACCGCACTTGACATAACAACCGCATCGGGATAATCTCTGTAGAATTCCATAAGGAACTGTCTGATAAGCGAAACGGGATCACCGCTGTTCGACATGTAACGGCTTGTTATAATTCTGCCGTCTTTGTTTATAACAACTGCCTTAACGGTTGTTGAGCCTGCATCAATACCGATGCAGACTTTTTCACCCTTTTCGATTTTGCAGTTTTCTTCAACGTAATCCTTTGCGTGGCGTACGGAGAATTCTTCATATTCCTTTTCGGATGTGAAAAGAGGATTTGCACCGAGATATTCGCCGCTTTCCTTTGCGTTCCTGATTTTTTCGGTTACTTCTTTCATATCGAGCATTTCGCCGTCTGAAGAATAAGCCGCACCGAGAGCAACGAAATAAAGACCGTTTTCGGGGCATACACCCTTGGTTTTGAGTCCCTTATCGAATGCCTCTCGAAGCTCTGAAAGGAAATAAAGAGGTCCGCCGAGATAAACGACATTGCCCTCGATTTTTCTGCCCTGTGAAAGACCTGCTACTGTCTGATTGACAACGGCAGTGAAAATACTTGCAGCAATATCATTCTTTCTTGCACCCTGATTAAGCAGAGGCTGGATATCCGATTTTGCAAAAACGCCGCATCTTGAAGCAATTGAATAAATCTTTTCATGGCTTTTTGCAAGCTCATTCATATCTGTAGGAGTTACGCCGAGCAAAGATGCCATCTGGTCGATGAAAGCACCTGTACCGCCTGCACAGGAACCGTTCATTCTTACCTCTACTCCGTTTGTGAAAAACAGAATTTTTGCATCCTCGCCTCCAAGTTCAATGACCGCATCGGTTCCGGGCAAAAGCTTTGAAACGCTGATTCTGGTTGCATAAACTTCCTGAACGAAGTTAAGACCGAGAGCATTCGCAAAACCCATACCTGCGGAACCCGAAACAGTCAAAGATGCTTTTGTAAACTCGGGGTTTTCTTCAATAATCTGTGAAAGCATTTTTGAGCTTTTTTCCGCAATTTTGGAATAATGGCGCTCGTATGCTTTATATACAATATTATTATTGTTGTCGATTGCAACGCATTTCAAGGTTGTTGAACCGACGTCCATACCTATTCTCATTATGTTTCTCTCTCCAAATTATGCGTGTTTTTTGATTTGTTTTTCTTCGTTAAGGTTTTCAAGCATAAGGCTTTCAACCTCGTGATAAAGCTTTTCGTTAGCCTCCTGAACAGTCATATCGCCAACCTTGAAAGGCTTGCCGAAACGAACCGTAAGATCCTTGCTGCGGAATTTCCAATCACCTGTAAGACCGAAAGGAAGTATGTATGCATCGCTCTTTTTGGCCATTGCTACAGCTCCTGTTTTGAAGCGAAGAAGGAAATCCTCTGTTTTGTTTCTTGTTCCTTCGGGGAAAATACCGATTGCTCCGCCCTTTTTGAGAACCTTCATCGCTGACATTGCACTTGAAATATCCTTTCTTGAACGGTCAACGGGAATACAGCCTACAAGTCTGAAAAACGGTGCAAGCTTGCCTTCAAAATATTCTTTTTTTGCCATATAGTGAATAACTCTTTTGGTTGCCATAATGGTCAGGCACTGATCATATACATGCTTATGGTTGCCTGCGATAACAAGAGCACAGTCCTGCGGAATATTTTCCGCACCAATGATTTTGGGATTATAGTAAAATCTGAACAAAGGTCTCATAAAGGGAGTTAAAAACTTATAGCCAACTTCTCTTTCTTCGGGTTTCTTCATTTCTTTAATCCTGCCTTTCTTAATTCATCCGCAACAATTGTCATTAATTCGTTATTTGACTCCTCAAGGTTATCCGATACGGTGATCGGTTCCTTAAACTGAACTTTTACGCTTCTTTCAAAGGGTTTGTATTTGCCCGTGATAACAAAGGGAACTATCTTTGTGTTTGTTTCGTATGCCATCTTCACGGCCCCAAACTTAAACGGCATTATAACATCATCTGTTCGGTTTATTGTTCCTTCAGGGAAAATACCGATAAGTTTGTTGTCATTAAGATATTCCTCTGCCTTGGCAAGAGCTGCTTTATCCTTTGTCCTGCGGTTGACAGGAATAATTCCCAGACTTCCGAAAAGATATTTAAGCGGACCTTTCATAAGCTCGTCTTTCGCAAGATAATGCACACATCTGTCTGTTGCACATCCGATAAGAATGCAGTCAAAATAGTTTGTGTGATTACCCGCGAGAATGATCCTTCCCTCTTCGGGAATGTAACGCTTACCGATAATCGAAGGCTTATAAATTGCCTTGAAAACAGCACCGAGCGGCTTTCTTATCAATCGGTATAATAATGGTTCTTTCATTTTGTCCTCCGTGTTTTACGTTTGGTAAAATTATACAAAAACGGGCTGTGTTTTTTTACATCAAACCCTCCATAATAAAAAAGGCGGAACCCGAAAGTTCCGCCTTTGATGCCGTATTCAGATTTTATCTGCTGTTTTGTTTTTCTTGACAGCTGTAATTTTGAATTTTCTGAATTTGATTCTGTTAAGTGTACTGTGTCTTGCACAGTTTTTGATGATTTGCAGTTTAACCGAATCATCGATATCCACGCTGTTCATCACTCTGACATATTCTTTCATAACATTGTTCGGTGTCACGCAAATCATTCCTTTCTTTCAATTTCTGTTTTCAACAACTTACGCCCGTATTGAAGCCTCTTACGCACTGTCACGGAAGAAGTGTTGGTTATATCGGCAATCTCATTAGCATTATAGCCCTCAATATAATACAAATCGAGAACTATTTTATATTTCGAAGGCAGATGCATTATCAATTCAAAAATGTCTCTGTCGTCATCGCTGATACCTATGCTGCGAAGCTCATCAAGATTCTCGGTTGCGTGTCTGTTATTGAATCGGCACATATTCTTGCTGATGTTGGTAGCAACCTTAATCAGCCAGGCTTTTTCATGTTCGGAATCCTGAAAGAGAGGAGCTTTGAGCATATATTTCAAAAAAGTTTCCTGCAGGGCATCCTCTGCATCTTCTTTGTTGCAAAGAATACCGTAGCAAATACGGAAAAGCATTTTACTGTATTTTTCAACCGCATATTCAATATGGCGAAGCTCGTCATTATAGTGAGCTGTTACCGCACACACAGGCAACCCTCCTTTTAATAAGCGACACTTACATAAATAACACACTCGAAAACGACAAAATGTGATATTTATTTTGTGAACAATTTGTAAACATTTTTTATTTTCCGTTGCTTATAACAAAAGTTACGGTATATCCGATATTAACTTCCGTGCCGTAAGGCGGATATTGCTTGCAGACATAATCCTTCTTTTTGGAGCTTTTTTCGCTTTCAATTTCAGGATTAACCTCAAGACCGAGCGAATCTGCAAGCTTCAGCGCATCCGAAAGATGCATCCCCACAAATTTAGGCACCGTAACCCGGTCAGGCTTTTCCCCTGTGCTGACAACAAAAGAAACGGTGTATCCCGGTTCAACAACCGTACCGTACGGCGGATACTGCTTACAAACAACATCCTTGTCTTTTTCGCTATTTTCGTACTTGATATCCGGCTCAAAATTCAAAAACATACTTTCGGCAAGCGCCTTTGCTTCTTCGATATTCAGACCGACAAACTTCGGAACCATAACGGATTCGGGTAAGGTTGTTGTTTCAGTCGGAAGCGTTGTTGTAACAGATATATCAACAGGTTTTGTTGTTATAACTGTCGTCTGAGCCTCGGTTGTTCCGGAAAGAGCTGTTGTTATATCTTCTGTTTTATCCTCTTTTTTATTCAGTGCAGTCATCAGCCCGAAGGTGATTCCGACTGCAGCAATGAGAATTAGAATTGCAAACGGATATTTTCCTCTTTTATGCTTTTGCTTTTTCTTCGGCTTTTCCGGAACCGCTTCTTCAGGCTTCCTCACCTGAACTTTATCTGCCGATAAAAGAGCCTTTTTCAGCTTTCTTTCAAGTTCGGAACAGGTTTTTATTCTGTTTTCAATTTCGGGTTCGAGACCCTTGAACAGAATTTTCTCAAACTCGTCACATCCCGTAAGACCAAATTCGCTGAGTTTTTTAAGAGGTTTAAGCTCTCTGTCAGCACTTTCCGTGGGAGTTTCGCCCGTTACAAGGTGATAAAGCGTCGCACAGACGGCATAAATATCTGTCCATGAGCCCTGTTTTGAACGGGAAAGATACTGCTCCTTGGGTGCGTAACCCCGTTTCACCATGACGGACATACTTTTCTCCGCATCGTCAACGGCAAGTCTTGCCGAGCCGAAATCAAGAAGATATATTCGTCCGTTATTGCAAAGAAAAATATTATCGGGAGAAACATCACGGTGAATCATGTTTTCGCCGTGCATGACACTGAGGGCATTGAGAACAGGCAAAATCAGTTTTATTGACTCTTCAACACCGAGTCTGCCGCCCTTTTCTTCAAGAAGCTTCTTAAGGTCTTTGCCCTCAAGATATTTCATTACGATATAAGCAGTGTTGTTTTCTTCGAAGTAATCATAAACATCAACGATGTTCTCGTTCTTCTGAAAGCGTGAAAGGCGTTTGCCTTCATCAAGCATTTTCCGCACACCGTCTTTGAAAAAGCGTGATGATTTTTCGTTGTAGCACGACACTGCCTTTTCGCCCTGACTGCGTGTTGAGAGTGCATTGGGAAAGAACTCTTTGATTGCAACGGGTCTCTCCATTTTTTCATCCCACGCAACATATGTGATACCGAAGCCGCCGTGACCCAGCACCCTGCCGACAACATATCTTTCCGCAAGACGTGTGCCGCCCGGCAGATGAGCTGCACTTTCGGGTTTCGTGCCGACTATGTAGCCGCAATAAGGGCAAAGCCCGTATTCACTTTTGAACTCCCGCATACAACCGAGACATCGCTGCAAAACACTCACTCCTTAGTTTTGTGGGTTGTTATACATTAAAATAAAAATGGGAAAAGAGGATTTGTAGGTTCTTCTTTGTATATAACAGTTGCATCACCGTACCACTCCTCGGAATAATCGCAATTACTCTCATACCTGTCAACTGTAATTATCAGATTCGTACATCCTGAAAATGCATTTTCTTCAATTGTATTTACATTAGCAGGAATTGTAATTGAAGAGAGTAATGCGCAATTTTCAAAAGCACAAGAATCGATTTGTTCCAAAGATTCCGGCAAAATAACCGCTTTTAATGAAATACAGTTATAAAACGCATCGTGATATATATGAGTAACTGATGATGGGATAACGATACTTTCCAAAGAAGAACATCCAAAAAACGCTCCCGAACCAATTGCGGGAACACCGTTCCCAATCTCTACCGACTTAAGTTTTTCACAACCCGAAAACATATCGAAAGAAATCGTGTTAATATTTCCTGGGATTTTTATTTTTTCAAGAGAAGCACATCCGGAAAAAGCACACGGACCTATGTATTCAAGATTTTCGTGAAGTTTTATCTCTTTGAGATTTTTGACACCATAAAACGCATACTCTCTGATTCTCATTGTGTTGTTAGAAAGCGTAAAGCCTTTTGACGGATTTGATGCAGGATAGCATATGAGTTCATATTTCTCTTCATCATATAAAATGCCGTTGTCAGATTCAAAGTTTTTATTTTGAGGTGAAACAGTTATGTTTGTGAGACTATCTGAATTCACAAAGCATTCACTGAAACCGTCATCATTTTCATCATAAACGCTTTTAACTAACTTGCCAATATAAAGATTTTTTACACCACTGCCTGAAATAATGCCCCATCCCAGTTCTACAACATTATCAGGTATCTTCAATTCAGTAAGCTTCGAGCAATTTTCAAATGCCCATGAACCAATCATTGTTACATTTTTTCCTATGTAGACATCTTTGAGTAACTCTTCTTCATAAAAAAGATTGTCAGAAATACTGAGAATAGAATCTCCGATAATGACCATCTCAAACTTGTCGGCATATTCTCTCCACGGTACACCTTCATACGAAGAAGGCATATGACCGCTGCCCAAGATTCTGAGAAGCTTGCCGTGTTCGTGATATATCCATTTGATTGATGAACCGAATTCACCCATAGGATTCAGGTTATTATTTTTTGAACCCAAATCTATAAGTTTTTCGGGCTCGGCAGGTGTGCAGAGTGTCTTTAACTTTTCGTTAAATTCTTTTTCGACCGCTTCGATTATTTCTGCCGCCGTAAGGTCGCCTTTCTCTTTAGGCTCTGTTGCAGATATTTTGTCAATAAATTGGAATCCTGTTTCGGAAACTGTATATTTTATTGCAGTATACAATGTTTTCTTATCACTGCCCTTACCCTTGGTAACAACATAAAGAGCATTGCCTGTTGTATCTGCAAGGAACTGTGACGATGAATCACAGAAAAGCTTGGTTTCAATCATATTTCCGTCGGCGAGTGTGGTATATGCAAACACTTCCGTCGGTTTTTTACCTGTTTCGTCAGGAGTATCGGATTCCTTGATAACAATTACTTCGGAATTTTTATCACCGTTGATATCCGCCATAAAAACATTTTCGTTATCGCCGAGAATGGTGTTAAGCTTTTCTGTTACGGTTGTTTCTCCGTTTTTGAACTCATAGGGAACAGCTTCCGAAAGCATGGGTGCTTCGGTTGTTATTTCTGTTGTTTCCGTTGTAGTCTCGGTTTCAGAGGCGGTTGTTGTGGTTGTTGATTCTTCGGGTTTTGCCGAGAATCTGTCCCACGCAAACTTGCCGCCTAACGCACCGACTGCAACAACTACCGCAATAACAGCCGCAATTATGAGAGGTTTCTTGCTTTTCTTCGGTTTTGAAGGTGTTTTTGGCTGAGGAGGTCTCGGAATGAAATCGGGTTTGCCGCCTTCAGCGGGTTTGATAAGTTCCGCAAGCTCGGCATAAAGAGTTGCGGCATCGGGAGTTCTCTCCGCAACATCCTGAGCCATGCCTTTCACTATAACGCCCTCAAGCTCTCCCATGCCGAGAACACCAAGTTCCTTGAATGTTTTAAGAGGTTCTTCGTCACGGTCCATGCTGTCGACGGGTTTATGACCGGTTACAAGTTCATAGAGAGTTGCACTTGCGGCATAAACATCGGTCCACGGACCCTGCTTTGAGTGGCTTGAATACTGCTCTTTGGGTGCATATCCCTTTTTGAGCATAATTGACATGCTTTTGTCGGAATCGGCAACCGCAAGACGTGCAGAACCGAAATCAAGAATTTTTACCTTACCGTTATTACAGATAAATATATTATCGGGAGAAATATCACGGTGAATAAGGTTTTCCTTATGCATTTCGTTGAGTGCATTAAGGACAGGCAGCATTATCTCGATTGCCTCATCGGCATCAAGCTTACCGCCGTTTTCTTCAAGATATTTCTTAAGGTCCTTACCCTCAAGATATTCCATAACAATGTAAGCTGTTTTGTTTGCTTCAAAAAAATCATAAACATTTACAATGCTTTCATTTTTATGGAATTTTGAAAGACGCTCGCCCTCATCGAGCATTTTTCTGACGCCTTCCTTAAAGAATTTTTCTGATTTTGAATTATAGCACGATACAACGGTTTCCCCTTCACTGCGTGTGGAAAGAGCATTGGGAAAAAACTCCTTGACCGCAACCCTGCGGTTACGCTTTGTATCCCACGCAATATATGTAATACCGAATCCGCCGTAGCCGAGCACCTTGCCGACAACATATCTTCCGCCCGAAAGCTTTGTTCCGCAGGGAAGATGGCTCTTAACTTCCTGAGCTGTTCCGACTATAAAGCCGCAATGGGGACAAAGCTCAAATTCGTCTGCAAACTCCTGCATGCATCCGTAGCAACGTCTCACTTTTATTCCTCCTCTTATACCGTATAATCATCCCATGTGAATTTTTCTCCGCAGAGTGCTATGAATATAAACTCCGCTTCGCCAAGTGTAATTATGTCATAGCTTTTAAGTTCCGCAAATGTTGTCAGCAATTCACCGTTGACATATATAAGACCCTCACTGTCTCCGTTCTGAATAAAGAACTGCCTTTTCTTGGGTTCGAATGTTATCTGTGCATGGTGTTCACGGGCAATACTCTTTTCTCTGGCTATGGATATTTCACTTGAAAGCGAACTTCCGATACTGTTTTTACCTGCTTTTATCTTAAAGGTTTCACCTATGCTTTCACCTTTTATACAGGTAAGCCAGCCAACTGCGGGTTCAACATTGCTTGAAAGCTTGTAGTACCCCTGCGTTTTCTCGCGTGCGGAACGCTCGGTTGAATTGGCATTGAGAATTGCTTCGGACAGCGTCTGATGCTCATACGGATTTTCTTTTTCAGGCTTTTCCTCATGCTTTTCTACGATTTTTTCTTCAACAACCGCCGATTTTGAAATCGGAATATCTTTATTCTTCTTTCCGAAAATTCCTTTGAATTTTTTATCGTGTTTTTTTGTTTTTTTATCATCATTTGTTTCGTGTTCGGGTGTTATTGCAGACACTGCATCCGCATTATCCGCCTTACAATGAGGACAGCTTGAATACTTATCTTCATCATAATACATTCCGCACGATACGCATCTTATAGCTTTCATTCCTCATCCCTCCTCATTTTAATCAGAACAAACGAAATATTATCACGTACATCGGGAGAAGATTTTTCGCATTCTCCGATGAATTTACGCGATATATATTCAAGGTCATCACTGCTTTTGAGGATTTCGGCTATTCTTACATCGGAAAGAGGCTTGAAAAGTCCGTCACTCGTGATAAGAATGCAGTCATTTTCATAGAGCTTAACGGGATTATTGCTGACATCAAGAACATCAACGCCTCCCATTCCAATAAAGCTTATCAGAGCATTACCCTTTGCAACATCATCCTCGCTGGGGATATAATCATCGGGCATCTCACTGAGGCTGAGAAAATAATTGTGATCACGGGTTGCCTGAACAAACTCGTCGCCGCGAAGCATATACAGTCTGCTGTCGCCGACCGACATCCAATACAAATTTCCGCCATCGATTATTACGGAAACAACGGTTGTGCCCGCATCGAGCCTTACACCGTCGGCATCTCTGAGGTTAAAAACCTGTTCATCCATGGCATCAACGCAGCTCATAAGAAGCTCCGTAGCACTTTTTTCGCCGGATTTTATATTATCAAGAACCATATCCGTGAACACATCGGCAGCAAGCTTACTTGCAGCCGCACCGCCGTTGAGTCCGCCCATGCCGTCACAAACCGCAGCGGCAAAATATGAACCGTTGACAGCAACTCCGATGGTGTCCTGCTGCTCATCTCTTGTTCCTATATCACTTTTGATTGCATAATCAACTTTTAATTTTTCTGACATTTTTATCCCCGTTTCGTGTAATTCGGTATAATTAACGCATTATACCACTATATTCTGTTTAATTATAGTATAAATATATATTATTGTAAACAGAGTTTTGGGATAAACTGTATTTTTATTCAAAAATCGGCATTTTAAACAAGAGACCATATACAGACAATGGTAAAAATAACAAGAAAAAGCGGCGGTCAGTTTCCTGACCGCCGCGGGGGGCATTGAAGCTTAGTCTTCTGTTTTGTTTTCTTCCCAGACTGCATAGAGATTAAGGTTGTTGTTTGGCATTTTTTTGCCTGAATCTTTTTCGATCACAACATTTGTATCTTTGTTATCTGTCCAGCCCTTGAATGTGTATCCGTTCTTGGTTGCTGTAATCTTTTCGATTACGGTATAAAGATCGGTATAAACATCAACATTGTTGAGAGGAGTTACAAAGTCGCCGCCCTCAGTCATGAAATAGATTGAGTATGACTTAACCTTGGAAATGATAACAGTATCCTTTAATGCAACGATGGGGAATACAACCTCTGTATTAGTATCAGCATTATACCAACCCTTGAAGCATTCTTTTTCAACGCCTGCAGGAAGTGCGGGTTCCGCAATAGTCTGACCGTAAAGATACTTTGTTGTGTTTCCGTTGATTGTAACAAAGCAATCAATTCTGTCAAGATATACTTCAAGAACGAGTGAGCCGTCTGCCTTGATCTTGCCGTTTGTCTTGCCTTTGCTCTTTTCGGTGTTGAGCACAAAGCCCTTATCGAGAGTATAGGTTGCTTCAACTTCCGCACCTGTTGCGCCTGAAAGCTCAACAGTTGTTGTTTCGTATGCACCTTCAAGATTCATCTTGTGAGTTTTAACAACATACTTTGTATCGCCTGCTGCATTCCAGATTGCGATAAATGTTTTGCTTTCTTCATCCATTGTACCTACTGCAGGTGTCCAACCGCCGAAGGTGTAGCCTGTTCTTACGGGAGCAACGGGAGGATTGATTGTTTCGCCGAATGTAGCTTCAACAGTTTTGCTTGTTACATTGTTAGCCCATGAACCGCCTACCCATTCGTTTTCTTCATTGTATTCTCCTGAATAGAAGGTTACGTTGTACTTGTTGGGAGTCCATGTTGCTGTGTAAACAACATCAGCAGGAACATCTAAATACTCACTTACTTCAGGAGTCCAACCTGCGAATGTGTAACCTGTCTTTGTGGGAACAGCAGGAATGTTGATTTTACTCTTGTAGAAATATTCTTCCTTTGTCTTAACGCCGTCTACATTCCAGATAACATCGAATTTTGCTTCTGTCCATACAGCTTCAAGCTTAACGGATTCATAAATTCTCTTGCCATTAACTGTTTCTACACCATATTCGTCTGTTTCTTTCCACTGGAAAGCTTCAGCCTCTACAGGATTATTGTTTTCTATACCGTCATCAAGTACCCACTTAACAAATTCATAACCTGCCTTTGTGGGAACCGCGGGAGCACTGATTCTGTCGCCCGAATCATAAAGTCTCTTTGCGATTGTTGAACCGCCGTTTGAATTGAACTCAATTGAAACGGTATCTACAACCCAATGCTCGGTAAATGTGAGGGTTGAGCTGTTTGTGCAAGGTGTTGCATTTTCGCCATGCTTGATGAGAATTTCTTTACCGTCTACCGTAACTTTCCAATAGAGAGTATAGTTTCTCATAACGCCCTTTGCATCTGCAGTATATTTTGTTCCGTTCATCTCGGGATAAGTTGTTGTATCATTGCACCAGTTATCTGTTGTTGTTGCAATGGTTTCTGTTTTACCCGTTGATGAAATGATTCTTACAAACTTAATGCTTACCTTCTTGGGTACCCATACTGCATAGAAGCTTACATCGGCATTGATTGTTCCGAGCTCAACAACATCGTTGGGATCGCCCTTTGACCAGATCAATGACCAGCCAATGAAATCATAGCCCTTTCTTGTGGGAGCTGTGGGAGCCTTGATTTCAGCACCATAGTTATAAACCTTTTCTGAGAATGCAACATTGTTTGCTTCATCTTCGGGAGTAAGGAAGAATTTAGCAATAAACTCACCTACAACATATTTTGCAGTGAGTGTCATGTCGTTTGAGGGCATTGTTGCGGGAACAGCAGGATCCCATGAAGTGAATCTATAGCCGTACTTTTCGGGAGCTGCGGGAATGAGTTCTTCAGCAACGGGATCACCATAGTTAAGAGTTACGATAACCTTTGACTGACCGTTTGCAAACTTGCCGTCAACTGCGTCAAATGTGATTGTGTATGCGTTAACCTTCCACTTTGCTGTGCATTCAAAGCCGCCTTCGGGCATGGTTTCGGGAATTGAAACGTTGTTGCCGTTTGCGTCTACCCAAGCTTCAAATGTGTAGCCTGTTCTTGTGGGAGCTGCGGGAGCTTCAATGATTGAGCCGAAGGGAAGAGTGATGCTGTCAATCTTTGAGCCGCCGTTTGTATTGAACTTGATTGTATAGCTGTTGGTATCCCACTCTGCAACGAAGGTGAGATCCTTATCTGTCATGTTGGGATATGCTGATGCAAGTGCCGAGTTATTTGCATAGAACTTGCCGTCTGCATCTCTCCAGCCCTTGAATGAATGACCCTTCTTGATGGGTTCAAGAGCCTTGATTTCATCAATAACGCTGTCGCCGGGTTTTGCAGTGATTGTTTCAACATTACCGCAGTTTGCAAAGTTGAATGAATATGTCTTCACCATTCTTGCAAAGAAAGTGATGTCCTTTGCGGGCATTGCAACATCTTCTGCGTTGTTACCGCCTTCAGCCTTCTTGGTATCAAACCAACCGATGAACTCGTAGCCCTTTCTTTCGGGATCGATTTCAGGAATTTCGATTGCTGTGCCGTACTTTGTATCGTATACAGCTTCCTTGTGTTCTTTTGTTACATCGCCGATTTCATTTTCTGTTTCTACGTCGAATCCATAAATGATATAATCGTCGCCCTTTTCATTAAGAACCATGTAAGTAGCTTTGCTTACAAGTCTGGTCCATACTGCGTAGTATGTTGCACCGTCAACAGGCATTTTCTTGGGCAGATTCTTTACAATCTTGCCTTCAAGCTTGCCTTCTTCAATAAGAAGCTCGGCATCTGTATAGTCAATGCCTTCTTCTGTTGTCCAGCCTTCGAATACAAAGCCTTCTCTTGCGGGAACATAAATCTTGCCTTCTTCAAAGTCCTCAGGCTTTTCAGGTCTGTTTGCATCAGGTAATTTTGCAGTGATATCAACGTTATACTTCTCCTTGAAGCTGTATACGCTGCCTGTTGTTTCGTCAAACTTACCTTCACCTGCATTGAATACTATTTCATATTCATTTGCAGACCATGTTGCGTAAAGCTTGAGTTCGTCTTCTGGCATTGTCTGAGGAAGAGGCTTGGCTTCAACACGGTTGCCATCCTTATCATCCCATTCCCAATGATCGAATGTGTAGCCTTTTCTCTTTTCAGCTGCATATTCATCAATGTTGAGGAATTCAGTAAGATCCTTACCGGCGGGAAGATATTCTTCCTTAATTACGGTTTTGCCGTCATAAATTGTAATTTTGTATGCAGTTGTCCACTGTGCCCAGTATTCAACGCTTTCTGTTGAAGCTGAAAGCTCAAATGTATCGGGAACTTTATTGCTCATATCCGCTTTGAAGTTTGAGTCTGTTGACCAATAAAGAACTGCCATACCGTCTCTTGTGATTTCGGGGAATTTTTCATCATCGATTTCATATTCACCGTCAAGGTATGCCTTAAGGTTTTCACCATTGCGGATAACATTTGTGTACTTTGCACCGTTGTTTGTTACACCTGCAACAGTTGTATCAAATGTACCCTTGTTTGCATTGAAAACAACAGTCTTTTCAGCACCGCGCCAGATTGCATAGAATGTGAGGTCTTCTGCGGGAACGGTTGAAGGAAGGTCTACCTTATCGTCAACTGAAGGATTGGCAACCTTTGCCCAACCGATAAATGTATAATCTGACTTTGAGGGTGTTGCGGGAGCCTTGAGTGCTGTGCCGTAGTTCTGAGTTACGGGAGCGATTGCGTTTCCGCCGTTTGTATCAAATGTAATTGTATACTGATTTACCTTCCACTCTGCAGTGATTACAAGGTTTTCAGCAGGCATTGTTGAAGGAATGCTCTGATCCCAGCTGAGGAATGTGTGACCTACCTTTGTAGGATTCTTCACCTTGTTGATTTCGGTGCCGTAATCCTGCTTGATAACGGGATAGGTAACATCACCTGTATCCTTAAATGTAATAGTATACTGATTGATTTTGAAGTTTGCCTTGATGGTTAAATCCTTTGCGGGCATCTTTGAGGGAACTGTCTGGTCCCAGCCTGTGAAGGAATAACCTGTCATAGTGGGTGTGGGTGCTTTAACAGATGATTCGTAATCCTGCTTAACTGTATCGATTACCGCACCTGTTACAGCATTAATAAATGTAATTGTATATTCCTCTGCATCAAACTGAGCAGTGAAATAAAGATTTTCAGCAGGCATCTTTGAGGGAACGATTTTGTCCCAACCCATGAATTTGTAACCTGTCTTTGAGGGTCTGGGCTGCGGAATAGGCTCGCCGTATGTGATTTCTGCTACAGAAGTATCACCGTCAATATTCCATGTTACGGTATATGTTTTGGGATTGTAGATTGCATAATATGTTACATCACCCTTGATTGATGATGAAACAGTAAGAAGATTTCCGTTTGCATCGCCCCAACCGAGGAAGGTGTTTCCTTCCTTTGCAGGTGCTGAAGGAACGGTGAATACCGAGCCGTATTTATCTGTGATGGGGAATCCGGGAAGGGTTTTGCCGTCTGCAACAAATGATACTGTATAATCCTTTTCCGCCCATACAGCTACGATTTCCATATTCTTTGAAGGCATTCTTTCGGGAATGGGATGACTCCAGCCGATGAATGTGTGACCTTCAAGAGTAGGATCTGCAGGCTTCTCTGTTTCCTTAATTACTTCATTATACTTTTTGCCGCTGATTTTGTGATATACTTCGCTGTCACTTGCATTCAGCTTGAAAACAATTGAATATGAAGCTTCAATCCAATGTGCATAAAGCTTAGTATTGTTGGCAGGCATATAGAACGGGAATGTAACCTTATCTCCGTTACTGTTATACCAACCCTTGAAATCATAACCGCTTCTTACGGGATCCGCAGGCTTTTCAACCAATGTGCCGTAATTCTGAGTGATGGATTCAACATCTGTGCCGCCATCTGAATCGAAGCTGATTGTGTACTTATTAACAGACCACAATGCCTTAACTTCGATATCATATTTAGGCATGATTTCGGGAAGTGCGGGTGACCAGCCAATGAATGTGTGACCTGTCTTAACAGGGATATCGGGAGAAGGAATTTCATCTCCTGCCGCAACAGTCATGGGATTCATTGTGTTTCCGCCGTCGGTATTGAATACTATTTTGTATTTGCCGGCGCCGTTATCCAATCCGAACAGCTTCTTGAAGAAGTTAACTATTTTGTTGAAAATATCCGTAAAGAAATCAACAACTCCTTCTATAGCGTCCGTGATTGCATCGTCAGGTGTTGAGCCGGCATTGACATCGCTTGCATATGAAGCTTCAGCGAGTTCGGTTGCCGAAACAGCAAATGACGGGGCAGCTACTGAAAAAATCATCAGAAGTGCCATGAACAAAGATACAACCTTTTTCATCTTTTCTGCTCCTTTTCTGTATTTTTTGCCATCCGATTTGACTCCATAACATAACCGGATTCCCCTCCGCATAGACGCAAAGGGTCAAAGATGTAAAAAATGTAAACATATTATACAGATTTTGTATTGCACTGTCAACAAGCGGAATTTCCCGGAAATTGTAATTTTTGCTCTCAAAAAATAATTTTCCACAATATTTTTTGTTTTTTCGTCAACCGAAACACAATATATCCCCAAAAAAATTTTTCAAAAAAATTTTATTCGCAAATATTCCGCTTTTTTTCCAAATGAACAGTAAAAACACTTTACAAACAGAGAAATTTCAGCCATCTTTGTAAAGCCTGATAACTTTACGTTTTGCACAACTTCATTTTTTGTGTATACCTGCAGAAAAAACTAAAAGAATATTATATATCAACACATTTACAGTTTCATTTTTTCGTAAGCACTATGTTTTTTGCGTAAATGTAAAGCAGTATAACTTTACAATTTTAAGCGTTTTTTATCGCTGTTTCTTCTGTTCTTTTTTGCCAATTCAACTTTACCGAAATAATTGTAAACAGTTATGTTTGAATATCGGCATTTTCGCGGTTTAATCATAGCTCAGCTGCATATTCTGATTTGCATTCTGTTAATCCGGATATCACTCAGTACACTTCCCGGAAATCCATTGTAAACCATCGACACATATATAGGTATATTTTCACAAAAAATCTTCTGCATATGCCGTGATATTCTAATAATTAATTCAAATGTATCTATTGATTTATTAAAAAAATGGTGATAAAATGACGTGTGTGGTTTTTTTACCGCGTGTATTCAGTTTAGGGGGTCTATTCAATGAGAAAAACAGGTACTATTTCCAGAGGCATCCGCTGCCCCATCATTCGTGAAGGCGATAACCTCGCACAAATCGTTTGTGACAGCGTTATCGATGCAGCAAAATGCGACGGCTTTGAACTTCGTGACAAGGATGTTGTTGCAGTAACAGAATCCATTCTTGCAAGAAGTCAGGGCAATTACGCAACAGTCGATGCCATTGCCAAAGATATCAAAAACAAGCTTGGCGGCGAAACAATCGGTGTTATTTTCCCCATTCTTTCGAGAAATCGTTTTGCAATCTGTCTTAAAGGCATTGCAATGGGTGCCAAAAAGGTTGTTCTTATGCTCAGCTATCCCAGCGATGAGGTAGGCAATCACCTTCTCACCTATGACCAGCTTGATGAAGCAGGTGTTAATCCCTACAGTGACGTTCTTTCACTTGAAAAATACCGTGAACTTTTCGGAGAAAACAAACATGAGTTCACAGGCGTTGACTACGTTGATTATTATTCTCAGATTATTAAGGATGCAGGTGCTGAATGCGAAATCGTTTTTGCAAACCAGGCAAAGAGCATCCTTGCATATACAGACTGCGTTCTTACCTGCGACATTCACACCAGAGCAAGAACAAAGCGTCTTCTTAAAGCAGCCGGTGCAAAAGCAGTTTGCGGTCTTGACGATATTCTTACAGAATCCATTGACGGCAACGGTTTTAACGAAAACTACGGTCTTCTCGGTTCAAACAAATCAACAGAAGACACCATCAAGCTCTTCCCCAGAGAATGCAACGATTTTGTTAATAAAACTCAGAAGCTTCTTATTGAAGCAAGCGGAAAGCATATTGAAGTTATGGTTTACGGCGACGGTGCATTCAAAGATCCTCAGGGCAAAATTTGGGAACTTGCCGACCCCGTTGTTTCTCCCGGATACACCGAAGGTCTTAAGGGTACTCCCAACGAGCTCAAGCTCAAGTATCTTGCTGACAATGATTTCAAAGATCTCAGCGGCGACGCACTCAAAGAAGCTATTTCAAAGAAAATTGAAGCTAAAGACGGCAGCAGTCTTGTAGGTGATATGTCATCTCAGGGTACTACTCCCCGTCAGTTCACAGACCTTATCGGTTCTCTTTGCGACCTTACCAGCGGCTCAGGTGACAAGGGCACACCCGTTGTTCTTGTTCAGGGCTATTTTGATAACTATACAAACTGATTTTTGAACGGAGGATGTAAAATGAGCACAAATGTAAGACCCGAATCCATGGAACGTATTACCACTCCCGAACTTGCCAATGCTTTTATTGAAGAGCAGGTTGCAGAAGTCAGAGCACAGGTTGGCGACAAGAAAGTTCTTCTTGCACTTTCCGGCGGTGTTGACTCATCTGTTGTTGCCGCACTTCTTATAAAGGCAATCGGCAAGCAGCTCGTTTGCGTTCACGTTAACCACGGTCTCATGCGTAAAGGCGAAAGCGAACAGGTTATCGACGTTTTCGGCAAAGCACTTGATGCAAACCTTATATATATAGACGCAACCGACAGATTCCTCGATCTCCTTGCAGGTGTTGAAGAACCTGAAAAGAAGCGTAAGATTATCGGCGGCGAATTCATTAAAGTTTTTGACGAAGAAGCTGCAAAGCTTGAAGGCATTTCTTTCCTTGCTCAGGGTACAATTTATCCCGACATTCTTGAATCCGACGGCGTTAAGGCACATCACAATGTAGGCGGACTTCCCGAAGATATGGAAATGGAGCTTGTCGAACCCGTAAAGCTTCTCTATAAGGATGAAGTAAGAGTTGTCGGTGAAGCACTCGGTCTTCCCCACGCAATGGTTTACCGTCAGCCGTTCCCCGGTCCCGGACTCGGCGTACGCTGCCTCGGTGCAATCACCCGTGACAGACTTCATGCACTCCGTGAAGCAGATGCAATCCTCCGCGAAGAATTTGACAACTGCGGACTCGCAGAGAAAGTATGGCAGTATTTCATCGCTGTGCCCGATTTCAAAAGCGTCGGCGTAAGAAATGATAAGCGTTACGAAGGTTGGCCCGCAATCATCCGTGCAGTCAACACAAAGGACGCAATGACTGCAACAATTGAAGAAATCCCCTACCCTGTTCTTCATAAGATTACAGACAGAATCACTCACGAAGTTGAAGGCATCAACCGTGTCCTTCTCGACCTCACCCCGAAGCCGATCGGAACGATCGAGTGGGAATAATTCCCTAAAGAGCCAAACCCCAGTAAAATCAAGGCTTTCAGGGCTCGGAATATCCCTTTGATAACACTTTGATAACACGACCCGGGCATTATCATTGCGATTTCCCGTTGGCTTGCAGGTTATCAGACTCATATATTTTTTGCAATAAACGACTAAACCCTTAACTGTGGATTATCACGGTTAAGGGTTTTTTGTCGTTATTTTTTTATTCTTATTTAAGTTCGTCCGAAAGGTCGATAGGGATTTTTACCCATTTCTGAGTGTTGTCGTACTTCGGGAAATTATATCTCCATTTGTTGTAATCGTGAATATCTGTCTTTCCTGCCCTGAGCATATCCGCCTGCTCTTTCCAAGCAGAAAGCATAGGAAGAATATTAGATGTATCTTTATTTTCTTTATTTAATTTAATACAGATTTCTCCGTCAGACTCATCTATTGTCAGTCCGTAAATATCTTCCAATGCAAAAAGAGTGTGCATCAGTCCGATATAGCTGTCAATATCGGGAACATTCAACGCTTCGGGTGCAACTCCGAGTGCATCCGCAATAGCTGCCATTATTTCAGCCTTGGGTGTTCTTGAACCGGTTTCATACTGTGCAATACGAACATCGGCAGATGCAACGGGAAATCCGATTTCCAATCCGAGATATTTCTGTGTCATTCCGAGATAGTTGCGTAAATAGTTTATTCTTTCACCGATTGCCATATTAAGCACTCCTTTTCGTCGGGTTTGACTGTAGTATAGCAAATATGTTTAGTAATGTCAATATGCTTTTACAAAAACTTAACAGTTTTGTTTAAGTTTGTTAATATAGAAACTTGACATAAACAGATTTGTTTAGTATAATACAGATAACCTAAACAATTTAGTTTAGTATTCTAACTACAATAGAATGACCGTCCGACGAGAACAAACCGCCAAGACCTCTCAAAAAAGAGAGCGAGCGCAGCCGAAAGGCTGACGGCACAGCACCCGTAGAAATATGAGGAGTGCCTGTCGGAACTCGAACTTCGGGTAGAACGGCAAACAACCATTCTAAATAAAAAAATAAATTGAAAGGAGAAATATTCAGAATGGAAAAAGGCTTTATGAAAGCGAGCGATATTGCAGAAGAACTGGACATCTCAATATCCTACGCTTACAGAATTGTAAGAATGCTCAATGAGGAGTTGAGCAATATGGGTTATATCACCATCACCGGTAGAGTTAACCGACAGTATTTTAACGAAAGACTTTACTATATCAGAAAGGAGCTTGAAAATTAAATGCCGGTATATAAAAGTGAAGAAAGCGGCACTTGGTACTCGATTTTCAGATACACCAACTGGAAAGGCGAACGCAAGCAGAAATGCAAACGAGGGTTTAAAACCAAGAAAGAAGCTCAGGAATGGGAGCTGACCTTCAAACAACAGTCTGAAGCAAATCTCGATATGAGCTTCAAAGCATTCGTTGAGCTGTATTTTAATGATATAAAATTAAGGCTCAAAGACACAACGTGGCTGACAAAGCAACACATCATCGAAAGTAAGATAGTCCCCTACTTCGGAGACAAACCGATGAATCAAATCACGACCAAGGATGTCATCGCCTGGCAGAACGAAATGCTGGCATACCGTGACAACAAAGCGAAACCGTACTCGGCAACCTATCTTAAAACGATGCACAATCAGCTAAGTGCGATTTTCAACCACGCAGTAAGGCACTACGATTTGCGGTCGAATCCTGCAGCAAAAGCCGGGAATATGGGCAAGGAAGAAACGAAAGAGATGAAGTTCTGGACCAAGGATGAGTACAAGATGTTCTCTTACGAAATAATGGATAAACCCGTTTCGTTCTACGCCTTTGAAATGCTTTACTGGTGCGGTATCCGAGTCGGCGAGCTGCTTGCCCTGACTGCGGAGGATTTTGACTTCGTCAAAGGAACCGTGAGAATCAACAAGTCGTATCAGCGGATAAAAGGCAAGGACATCATCACCTCACCCAAAACAAAAAAGAGTAACCGAACAATCACAATGCCCGGTTTCCTCTGCGAAGAAATGCAGGAATACCTGAAGATGATTTACGGACTCGAAAGCACGGAACGGATATTCAAAATATCAAAAAAGTATCTGAGCAACGAAATTGAGCGAGGCTCACGGGCAGTCGGAATACAGAGAATCAGAATCCACGATTTACGTCACAGTCACATCTCTCTGCTGATTGATATGGGTTTCTCGGCTCTCGCAATCGCAGACCGAGTGGGTCACGAGAGCATAGAAATAACATACAGATACGCTCACCTCTTCCCCTCTGCTCAGCAGGAAATGGCAAGGAAATTAAATTTTGAAAGGAACGATGTTTAAATGTCAGAGAAAAATTTAGACAACCGCAACCGATGGAGAAACAAAACAGTTTCGTTCAGAGTATCGCCCGAGGAAGGACAGACAATCGATGAATTTGTCAGGCTCTCGGGACTGTCAAAGCAGGAATATATAACGAGGAAGCTGACGAATCACGATGTTGAGGTTATGCCGAGTCCGAGAGTTTATAAAGCACTCAAAGAAGATTTTTCAAAGGTATGTCAAGAGCTGAAACGCATTGAAGCGGGTCGGCAGATTGACAAAGACCTGCTCGAAGTTTTAAAGATGATGTGCGATATCCTCGGCGGAATTAAGGGGGAACAAGATGTCCTCCACAAATAAAAAAATGACTGTTCAGACTCCGTCTGTTGGCGCAGACGGTGAACAGCCAACCACAAATATTATTAACAGTATAACACCTGAATCCGAAGAAATCAATACCAAAGACAGAAAAGACCGATTAATTTTATTGGGTCATAAACTCAATCAGGAGTCGGGCAAAAACTTTCTTCCGACAATAAATCTTGATGAACTGTTTGAATCGGTTTACCGAAGCAAGCCCGCAATAGTTGAAAATCTCATCTACCCCGGAACATATATCCTTGCAGGTGCACCGAAGGTCGGCAAATCGTTTCTCGTTGCACAGCTCGCCTATCACATCGCAACGGGACAAAGGCTGTGGGACTACGAAGTGAAGCAAAGTACGGTTCTATATCTCGCCCTTGAGGACGACCACCGCAGACTGCAGAAACGAATGAACAGAATGTTCGGAGTTGACGGAACTGCAAATTTATATTTCGCAATCACGGCGAAAAAACTCGGCGAAGGACTTGAAGACCAGCTCGAAGAATTTATAAATCTTCACCCCGACACACGGCTGATTATCATCGACACTCTTCAGAAAATCAGACAAGGCAGCGGCGACAGTTACAGCTACGCAAACGATTATGAATGTGTCGGCAACCTCAAAAAATTCGCAGACCAAAAAGAAATATGTCTGCTGATTGTTCATCACACAAGGAAGCAGCAAGCGTCGGATAAGTTCGATATGATTTCGGGAACAACGGGTATTCTCGGATGTGCCGACGGTGCGTTCGTCCTTCAAAAGGAACGTCGCACCGACAGCTCGGCAACGCTTGACATTGTCGGCAGAGACCAGTGCGACCAGAGGCTATACCTCATCCGAAATCAGGAAAAACTTCTTTGGGATTTGGACCACACGGAAACCGAATTATGGAAATCTCCGCCCGACCCGATTGTTCTGAAAATCGCAGAGTTCATCACAGCCGACAACCCGAAATGGAACGGTAACGCATCGGAGCTTGTTGAAATTTTAAAGCTCGAAATCGCACCGAACGCTCTGACAAAGAAGCTGAACATAGGTGCGGGAACCCTCGAAAACGATTACGGAATCCGATACGAATACCACCGAAAGCCGGACAGAAGAATCATCAATTTGAGTCTGATTTCTTCTGACGGATGACGGTAATGACGGTTATGACAGTTTTTTGTGCGGTACTAAATTAACCGTCATAACTGTCATAACCGTCACAGAGCTGATGAAAAATGCAGGTCAGAAAGTTTCATCGGCTCACGGATTTGCAACAAAAATTTATGGGTTAAATCCGTCAAGGCTCTCGCAAGAGCCGCAAACTAAACCCACTGTCCGCAGACAGCCCACGGCACTTTGCAGACGGTACGGATGAAAGTGTTATAGTGGGTTATTACACTTCCGCAGAAGTGTATCCCCTGTAGCTCGCAGTGTATATACAAAATGAAGAAAGGAGTAAAATTTTATATGGCAAGAAATGACGGCGTTGACCGAGTCACCGCCCGAAATGTAAATCTTGCAGACGGAAAAATAGCCAATGTTCAGCGACACAACGAACGAGAAAAAGAGTCTTATGTCAATTCCGATATCGTCACGGAAATGACTCCGTTCAATGTTCACTTCAAAAAACCGAACGACACTTACGAAAACATTTTCAATAAAATGCTCGAAGAAAAAATCATTTCTACAAGAGGTCTGAAGCCCGATGCAAACAAATACGGCGAACTGATTTTCGATGTCAACTCCGCTTACTTTTACAATCACGGCGGTTACGAGTTCGCAAAAAAATTCTATGAAGATGCTTACAAAGCGGCAATAAAAATCGTAGGCGGTGAAGAATACATTCTCTCCGCAGTCATGCACGCCGACGAAAGAAACAAGGCAATGTCCGAAGCGCTCGGAGAAGATGTTTACCATTATCATCTGCATGCCGTGTATATTCCCGTTGTCGAAAAAGAAATTCTCTGGTCAAAACGGTGCAAGGAAGAAAGCTTACGAGGCACGGTCAAGGAAAGAATTATGCAGGTAAGCAGCAGTAAAAAATGGATTTCAAAACCTGCTCTCGATGAAAACGGCGACCCGATTTTACAGAAAAACGGCAAACCCGTTCTCAAAAAATCCTACAGCGTTCTGCAGGATGATTTCTACGAATATATGCGAAAAGCAGGCTACGATGATGTGCAGCGTGGCGAGCGTGGAAGCACGGAAGAACATCTCACCGTCACGCAGTTCAAGGTAAAAAAAGAAACTGAACACCTTGAAAAATTACAAAATCAGATTAAGAAAAGCAAATCAAATCTGGAGTCCCTCGAAGAAAAAACCAAAGTCCGCAAAACGATGAAACGGAATTTTCACGAGATAGAAGACATCGGCAAAACAACCTTTTTCGGCAAGGTTGAAATGACAAAAGATGAATGTACTTATCTGAAAGAGCAGGCAAAGAAAAGCATAATTCAGGAAAGCGAGATTTCCCGTTTGAAGGATGACCTTGCAACCGCAAGAAGAGGCAGCGACATCTGGCGCAGTCGCTACGAAGCTCTTTATGAGCAGACAAAAGAATTCATTGCGGCATTAAAACGCTCACCGGAGATTGTCAGAGAATTTATCAGAAAAATATTACAACCCGAGAAAAGCGTTCCGCACATCCGTCACAAAACCCGTGACAACTCACGAGAAAGATAACTGCAAGAGCTGTAAAAATCGCAAAATACCGAATAGCAGCAGTTCAAATGAACTCTGCATCGTTTGGGCTGTTGCTATCGGAAAAACACCTCACTTTTACAGCTTTAGAGCCGAAATAAATATACAAAAATCATACTATTTTCCCACGGAAGGAGGAATTAAATGAGGACAGGATTGAAGAAAAGACAGAAGCACACAGAGGTCTATTTTAACGAAGAAAGTCCGATTGTAGAGATTTACACACACAACACCGACCTCAAAAACCGACTGACAGCATACGCAAAGAAATATCCCGGGCATTGCCGTCAGTTTGATGATGACGGTCAAGGCGGTCTGAGATTTGAAATCGAAAAAGGCAGATTCGGTTTCAGACTCACCGCACCCTACTCCGATGAACGGAGAACAAAATCAAGTGAAAACGCAAAACAAAACGGAATACACAGGAGGTAACAAAAATGAAAAAGCACATTGTCAACGAAGCAACAGGTATCAGCTACACACTCGTCGGTGATTATTATATCCCCGACCTGAAGCTCCCCGAAACAGAAAACAAGCCCATAGGAATATGGGGCAGAAAACGTCTCGCCTACCTCAAAAAACATAAGAAATTTCTTTTCAATCAGCTCGTTCTCAGTTGGAAGCTCAACAGCCACCTTGCCGAAATTAACGAGCAGGCAACCGAAATGCTCGACAGACTCACCGAGCAAATGGCAAAGGCCGAAGGTGTCACGGAAAAGCTGAAAGAAGAAAATCAGATGCTGTGGGTTGCCCGAATGAACAACATCCGCAACCGTGCCGAAGAAATCGTCAACGCAGAATTGATTTACAGTTAAACGGTGAAACCGTAATAACAATCGTTTACGGAGGTTTTTAAAATGTCAGGATTCATTGAAGAATTCTACTACGGCAACATCGAGCCACAGGCGTGCAACTCTGAACTTAATAAGGAACTGAAAAAGATGCTGAACGCACTCACCGAAAAAGAAGAATTGCTCACATCAACTCTGAACGGCGAAGAAAAAGATTTGTTTTCAGAGTATGTGAACGCATACAACGAGTTCGTATCCCTCAGCATCGTAGACGGCTTCATCTCAGGCTTCCGCCTCGGCGCAAGGTTTACTTATGATACGTTTGTTGAAAGCGATAATTGATTTGCAATAAATATCAGGAGGATTTATGCCGACCATAACCAAGAAACAGTATGACGATTATAAAAAACTGTGTTATGACAGAGAACACGGTAGAATCTTAACCCCGGACGGATTAAGGTTTATTTGTGAAGCAAACAATTACGAACCTGAAGCCATTGGCAAACACTTCCTTGAGGTGCTTGGCAGAATACACCCAACGCAAAACAATAAAACCACATAACCAATAACATTGAACGGCAGGGAGAATAATTCTCTCTGCCGCTTTTGTCATTTTATGCCGTAATATTGCACAAGTTATACTGTCCCATATTGTGAAAAAAGTAGAATATTGAAGAATTGCAAAACTTTTTGCGTAACAAATCGCAATTTTCTTCATATATATAATGGAGTATTTGTAAATCCTTTCTCGGTAGGTATCTTTCAAGCATTTATAAATTTTAGAGAATTTGAAATTTAATTTAGTTTTCGCTTTATTTTATATTGCAAAAACTAATCTGAATTGGTATAATATATGAGTATAATTTTATTCAATTCAGAGGTGTAATTATGGCTGTAAGTTATAAAAAATTATGGAAACTCCTGATTGACCGTGATATGAAGAAAAAAGACCTCGCTGTCATTGCGGATATAAGCAATTATACTGTAACAAAAATGAGCAAGGGCGAAAATGTTACTGTCGAAACCCTCGGCAAGATTTGTGCTGCTTTGGGTTGCGGTGTTGACGATATAATGGAATTTATACCTGAAGAATGAAAGTGAGGTGCGGACAATGGCTCTTGAAAATAAATTAGGAATTACAAGCTCACCCGAACTTGCTGAAGCCGAAGAAAGAATAAGCAAAAAAAAGGCTATCGAGCTTTTTGAAAACGGCACTCTTGACAAACTTGAAGCAGGCAAATTCGCATCTCTTAAAGCGATTCACAAATATCTCTTTGATGATATTTATACCTTTGCCGGTGAAGTCCGCAAAGTCAATATTGCAAAAGGTAACTTCCGCTTTGCACCCGTAATGTATCTTGAAGCGGCTCTCGATAACATTGATAAAATGCCGCAGACAACCTTTGATGAAATCATTGAAAAATATGTTGAAATGAATATCGCCCACCCTTTCCGTGAGGGTAACGGCAGAAGCACCCGCATCTGGCTCGACTGTATTCTCAAAAAAGAGATTGGTATGGTCGTAGATTGGAGTCAGGTTGATAAAGAAGATTATCTTCTTGCTATGGAACGCAGTCCTATCAAGGATATCGAAATCAAGCATATCCTCAAAAATGCCTTAACCGATAAGATCAATGACCGTGAGGTTTATATGAAAGGCATCGACCATAGCTACTATTACGAAGGTTATACAACCTTTAAGACGGAAGAGTTATAAGGAGAATATTAATATGAAATTAAAAGAATTATCAGCGGACGGAAAAATAGCATATTTAATCAAGCCTATTTTAAAGGTATTACAGTCTGCAGGTGGTCAGCTTGAACGCTCTGAAATCAAAGAGCGAATTGCCGATTTGGATGACCAAATAGCTGAATATGCAGAATTAGAAAAGAAATCCAAGAAAACAGGTAATACATATAAAGAATTCAATTTTAAGTTCAACTTTGCTATTAAAGACTTGTTTTTTAATGGCTTGTTGACATATACAAACACATCACCTATCACCTTAACTGAAAAAGGTTTATATCTCGATGTTGACAAACTCGATGTACAAAAAGATATTATTGAAACATCAAAAACACATTGGGAAGAATTAAGCAAAAGTAATAAGAAAGGCAAAACAGTTGATGTTGTTGATAGCGAGGAAGAAACACAAGCTGAAGAAAAAATAAAAGATGATTTCAAAGAGAATCTTCTTTCTGCTATTTCAAAAATGTCCCCTAAAAAGTTTGAAGCTTTTTCAAGAGCTCTACTCAACCGCATGGGCGTTGAATTTACTGAAAAAGGTGTTCAAATCAGTAATGACGGTGGAATAGACGGTTACGGATATCATATCGATGCAAACGATTTCAGAACAACAAGAGTTGTTATTCAGTGTAAAAGATATAATGTAGCTCCTGTAAGAGAACCTGAAATCAACCAATTCTTAGGTGCTATGAATAAATATCAGGCTGATTATGGCGTCTTTATTACTAACGGCAGATTTACAAATTCAGCGAGAGTTGCCGCAAGAGAAGGCTCCCCTATAACATTGATTGACGGCAATGAACTTGTAAGACTTGTTAAAAGATATGAGCTTTATATCACACCAGTTCAAACCTATGTGTTAGATGAATTTTATAGTTCTGAGGAATAAAACTTATTGTTACTCGAAAGTCCGTCATATAGGACTGTAAATTCTGTAAAATTGGTATAGGTCTTAGGTCTTACTATATCAATCAAAAGAAATTAGTATTGGAGTAATAAAATGAAGGGTAATTCGATTTTAAACAAAGCAAAATATACAGAAAACACCGATGAATGGTACACAGATTACAGTACTGTAGAAGCTGAACTTTCCCACTATACAAATCAGTTTTATGATAAAATAGTTTTATGTAACTGTGATGACCCTTATGAATCGGCTTTTTCAAAGTATTTTTTAAAGAATTTTAATAAATTAAAACTAAAAAAATTAATTTGCACCTCATACAAAGGTTCTCGAATTATAGAAAATGTATCATTAACAGATGCTAACAAGCGGAAATTAAATAAAAAATCTGCGTATGTTATGATTGTTGAGAAGCTACCTTTTGAAGATAAAACTGTAATTAGTGATGAAAAGATTGTTGAATTTTTAAACACTAACAATGTTGTTAGCAAATTAAATGGTGACGGAGATTTTAGGAGCACTGAATGTGTTGAATATCTAAAAGAAGCTGACATTATAGTAACAAATCCACCTTTCTCCAAATTCATAGAACTTTTTTCTTTAATTGTTAAGTACAATAAAAAATTCTTGTTAATAGGTAATCAGAATGCTATCACATATAAAGAAATTTTTCCTTTTATTAAAAACGGAGAAGCATGGATTGGCTATTGTTTTGGTGATATGAAATTCAAAGTGCCAAAGAACACAAAGCCGAGAAAAACACGTTATTGGGTTGATGAAACAGGTCAGAAGTGGCGTAGTTTAGGCAATGCGATGTGGCTAACCAATTTAGATAATGACAGGAAACATAAAGAATTAGTACTGACAGCTTTTTATAGCCCCGAAAAATATCCTCATTATGATAATTATAATGCTATAAATGTATCACGAGTTGTTGATATTCCTATGGATTATCCCGGGGTTATGGGTGTCCCATTAACATATCTTAAATACCATAATGATGAGCAATTCGAAATAATTGGTGAAGCAAATCATGGTTCAGATAACGAATTTGATTTATTTAAGCCAGTAATCGATGGCAAAGAAATATTCAAAAGAATTTTAATCAAAAACAAGAAATGCGTGGTAACAAAATGAATTTTAAGATTTTAGATTTGTTTTGCGGTGCAGGTGGATTATCTTATGGTATGCATCAAAATCCGCACTTCCAAACAGTAGTTGCTTTAGATGTCAATGAAAAATTAGCAATAACATTAAAAAACAATATGCCCGAGGTAGATGTCATTGTTGGTGATATAAAAGACCAAAGCGTAAAAGATAAAGTAATTGATTTATCTATAAAGTATGGAGTCAATATGATTATAGGCGGTCCGCCTTGTCAGGGATATTCAATGAAGGGCAAAAAATTAGGCTTAGAGGACCCACGTAATTTTTTGTTTATTGAATACTTAAATTTTGTCGAAAAGCTTCAGCCTGAAGTTTTTGTCATTGAAAATGTAAAAACATTGCTTTCGACATCAAAAGGTTGGTTCAAAGAACAGATACTTTCTGCTATTAAAAAATTAGGCTACTTTGTCGATGTAGGCGTATTAAAGGCATCAGATTTCGGCGTTCCGCAAACGAGGGAAAGAACGATTTTTATTTGTTGCAAAAACAAAAAAATAACACTTCCCTTACCAACTGTTGAGAAACCAGTAACGGTAAGAGAAGCAATCGAAGATTTGGCTTATTTGAATTCAGGTGAAGGCAATTTTGAGTCATCTTATACAACAGATGCAACATCTGAGTATCAAAAACTTATGAGAGCTAAAAGTTCCAAGTTGTTTAACCATAAGGCTTCTGACCATGCGGAAATTGCAATAAAAAAATTAGAAATGATACCACCCGAAAAAGGAAAAGAATGTTTACCCAAAGAAATGCTCGGAAAACAGCAGTTTAATTCTACTTGGGGCAGATTGAAATGGGATGAACCTTCTCCAACGATAGACACAAGGTTTGACGCGGCATCCAATGGCACAAATAACCATCCGTTTTTGCATCGTGCAATTACACCGAGAGAGGCTGCAAGATTACAATCTTTCGATGACAGTTATATTTTTTACGGTAGTAAGGTTGCTATCAGAACACAGATAGGAAATGCCGTTCCGCCATTAATGGCAAAAGCTATTGCTGATAAAATTTATAAAGAGATCGGAGAATAAATATGTTTAGAGATTTACTTGAATTTTTGAGAAATGAAGAGTTTTTTATAGAAGCAGAAGCAAAACCTTCAAGAATGAGAACTTTTGTAGATAGATATAATAGTACTTACGGTGAGCAGTTGAAATTTGAAGACGATGGGATGATTATTTTGCAGGAAGATGCAAATAAATGGGGTTTGGAATTACGACTGTATGTTTATAATTGTCCACCTGAAAATATATATCAACTTGGCTTCACTCACAATGATGCATATCGAGATAATTTCTCTTACAGATTAAACGATAATGACGTTGTCAACTATCTGTTTGAACAGGGTTATAGAATTGGTTACAATAATTAATGGGGTGTTTATATGAATACACAAATGGCATATCTTATTGGTATGATTCTTGGTAACGGTGAGGTTCAGCGAAAGCCTGATGCCACAACGATTACCATTGAACTACCTCACAAAAATTTAATTGATGACGAAGGTAGAGAAGTTGCAGTATATGTAAAAAGCAGTTTGGCTGACATTAGAGGTGTTATCGAACCCCTGATAGGTCATTCTTTGCCTATATCTGAAACTAAAAAAGCTACTCAGTTTTCTTTTACAAAACCTAATGCAGATTATACTATGCGTGAAATTCTTAGGTTTATAGGCAATGGTGTTCATCATTCAACTATGACAATGAATAGTGAACTTTTTGGAATGACAACCGATGAGAAAAAAGAGCTTTTACGAGGGATGGCAGATGTTACAGGCTACATTCGCAAAAGCAATATTGCATTCGGTCAGGATGGTTGTCATAGAGTTTACATAGAAATACCCGGTAATTGGCAATTAGTTATCGATATAGCAAATATGTTAAAAGATTTGGATATTCCTGTTCAGACTATTGATTTTGGTCACCCTAATTTTAGAGATTCAAACTTAAAGAAATATAATGAAGGTAAACCATATTATTGGAAAAAAGAACATCAAGTTAAAATATGGGCAAACGAGTTTTTACCCATAGGTTTCAACATCGTTCATAAACAACGTGCTTTAGAAAAATATGCTGATGAATTATTGGAATATTTAGACGAAAAGAAAACTCATGAGTTCTATTGGCAGAAAAAAATAAGAAGAAAAGAAAAGCCGATTCATCCTATGGAAAACGATGATTGTCTACCCGAAAGTATAAGGGGTAAGCATTATGAATCTTGGACAGAATTGGCAAGGGATTTAGGCTATGGTGAATAATGTAAAAAAAGAGGTTGAACTGTATGCTGATATGTGTACTTGGCTTCAAACACATTTAACTGATAAATACAGAAATAAGAAATGCAATATTTATGTTGTAGATTGCCATTCTGTTTATCTTGATACTATTTTAGAGCAATATGGTATTATACAATACTATCCTCAAGTTGTTGGGTTAAAGATTGAAATAGACGTGCTGGGTATGGTTATATGGGAAACCAAAGCTGAGATATTCTTCGTCGAAGCAAAGAAAACTCAACTGACACTTCAAAATTTAGGACAACTTCTTGTTTATTGCAAACTCTGCAATCCAGAAGAAGCGTATTTATTATCCTCTGCTGGTTTGGGCAGTTTAGATAAAGTGCTTAACATCTTAAACAGAGAGGACTTGCTTGACTTCGGAAGTGGAAAGAGAATCAAGAAAATGAAGGTTGCCAAATGGGATGTTGTGCGCAACACCATTGATAACCACTCAATCATTCCAAAAATATAAAACATTTCTATTCTATAAATGCGTAAAGTAAGGTGAAATTGTGCAAAAAATGAATGATGCTATCAAACGTGAGATTTTCAAAGAGTTGTGCCAACATAGAGATGAACTCGCAACGGACATTTCACTTGTTCAAAAAATTATTAATGAGAGATTAGAATATATACCACGCAAAAAACTTTATAAATTCCGTTCGTGCTCAATTAACAACTTTAAGACATTAGATGAAAACTGTATATGGATGGCTCCCGCAAATAGTTTTAACGATTTATTTGACAACACCATCAATATTGATCTAGTTCAAAACAAACGAGAAATAAAGAGCTGGTTATTTAATAATTTTCCTGTGTTTTGCTTTGACTTAGCCAAAAACCTTTGTGAGTCCATCGGTAACGATATTCCTTATTCTCATAACGACTTTATAGAGTATGTTAATACTTGCTTGGACAAAAATGGAAAACCTATACTAGAAAAAGAGCGTAAATTCATCGAATCACGTGTTAAGTTCGATAATTTTAACCAAATGGAAGAAATTTTCGCACTATTAAAAGGCTTTCGAGATAAGTTTGCCGAATCAGAAGATCAAATGGTTGAAACAATTTCAAATGCAATCAACGATACCCGAACACATATGCGTGATGCAACCTTGGTTTACTGTATGACAGAACGATATGATAACCCAACCTTATGGGAAACATATGCAGATAATTATTCAGGTTTTTGTATCGAATATTATTTTGGGGATTTTTTGGAAAAAGAATTTGACGATTATAAAAATTTGGCATTTTTGTTTCCAATGAACTATCGCAAGAAAAAGCCGTATTTCAATATGGTTCCTTTTATGGATAACGCTTGCCGACGCAACATATATAAAGAAGAAAATTATGAAAGGGATTTGGATTTAGATGTAGAATTGAATATGCAACTCCACTATAAGCATAAAGACTATGAATTTGAGCATGAATGGAGATTTTCAATTAATAACAAATCCAACAACAAGCAACCTTTTCCTTTTGTTAGCGCGATTTATGCCGGCAAGGATATAAAACCGGGAAACTTAAAAAGACTTTGCAGTATTGCAAGAAAACTTGGTGTTCCTGTTTATAAACAGATGCCCAACAAATCAAATAATGGCTTTGAGTATATACAAATATTATTTTGATTTTCAATTATTTGAAAAAGCTCCGTTTGATAACTAACGATATCATTTCAATGTTTGGTACTCAGGCACAGATTCTTAAACAAATTGTGGATGTTATGCATAATAGTATTATTGCGGCATAACAAGGAGAAACGGTATTATGAGTAAAGAATCAAAATTTAAAATGAGAGAAGACCTTAAATCAATAGATAAGATTGATTTTAAAGGTGATTATGAGGCAACAATTATTGAGCAGTGGAAGACTTGTGTAGAAACCGCAAATGGAATCACCGAAAAGAGAAATAACGCTAATAGTATTTTTATAACTATTAACACAGCGTTATTTGCAGTCATTACATTCTCTTTAGACTATAAAAGTATATTGTTGTCTGCAATAGGAATATTCGTCTGCGTTTTATGGCTGAAGCTGTTGGATAATTATAAGATGTTAAACAAAACAAAGTACTATATAATCAATGAAATAGAAGAAATGTTACCATTAGCTCCGTTTAGAGCCGAGTGGTATAGATTAAAAGAAGAAGATAAATACACAGGACTAACAAAAGTAGAAAAAATTATCCCTATTGTTTTTATTATTTTATATAGCGTTGCACTTTTATGGCCGTTATTAAAGTTTGCATTAAAACTTATTTGTCCGTGTATATCCGATTAATTATTTTAGGAGGTATAAATTATGAAACTTAATGTTTTTATTCCACACAGATGGAACAATAACGATTATCCAGAAATAAGCGCATTACTTGATAGAACAAAATATGCAGTTAGAGATTATTCTGTACCTGCAAGTTCACCATTTGATAGCATTGATAAACGTTTCAATGTTGATCCGCAAATTCAAAAGCAAATCAAATATGCACGAGTTGTTGTATGCTCAAATCGACCAGCTAATAATTACGGAATGTCGATAGAAGAGATAAAATTTGCAATTAGCATCGGTAAGCCTGTTGTTGCAATTAAAATCACTGAAAGTACAAGCAGTTATATTTCTGATTTGAGGATTCCGGTAATTGCCAAACGTAAAGATTCACTTGAATGGTGGATTAGCCAAAATGTATAGTTGCGAATAATGCATCTTTCCTTAACAGTAGAAAATATTTACAGGTGAAAAAATATGTTGAATTATGCTAACTTAAATGATGTTGAATTTGAATATTTGTGTCAAGATATTATGCAGAAAAAGCTAAATATCGAATTACATAAGTTTGCTCGTGGCAAAGATGGTGGCATAGATTTAACAGATAATGTTCACACAAAGAATATCGTTATTCAAGTCAAGCATTATATGAACTCATCTACAAATCAACTCATCACTTCACTAAGTAATGAGGTTGAAAAAGTGTCAAAACTTTCACCAAAGGAATATTACGTCTGCTGTTCTAAAGAGTTATCTCCTCAAAAAGTCGATGAAATATATCAGCTCTTTTCTGATTACATGACATCTCCTTCAAACATCATTACATTGAATGAAATTGACACTTTTTTAAACGATCCAGCCAACATTGAAATCCTGAAAAAGCACTACAAGCTGTGGATTGAGTCAACGAGGATTTTACAAGAAATTAACAATACAAATGTATTTATAGACTGTGAAACCCTTCTTTCTAGTATTGAGTCTGAAAAGAACTTATTTGTTATCACTTCAGCTTTTACAAGTTCATTAAAATGTTTGGAAGATAATAAGTCTCTTTTTATCACAGGTAATCCGGGCGTAGGAAAAACTATTACTTCGAAAATGTTAGTTCTTCATTACGCAGCCAGCGGATATAAGGTTAGATTTTCCACTAATGTATCGGATTTAGATGAACTAAAAAAATCATTATCTAGAAACCCCGATGAAAAAGAGATTATTCTTGTAGACGATTGTTTTGGCCAAGCATACTTTAATATGAAAGAATCTCAAAACACTGAACTTCTCTCTTTGATAAATTTTGTAAATGCTTCTTCGAATAAACTATTGATATTAAATTCTCGTATTACAATTTTTCAAGAAGCCAAAGAACGTAAACCAGAGCTACTAAAGTGTTTTGAAGGAAATCGGTGTAAAGTCTATGTTTTAGATATGTCTGCAATTAGCGATATTGAAAAAGCTAAAATTCTTTATAATCACATTTTCTTTAATGGTATACAAAACGAATATTTTTCAGAAATAAAGAAAAACAAACGATATTTTAGTATTATAAAGCATCCTAATTACACTCCACGTATTGTTGAATTTATTTGCAACCCAAATCGATATAAGGATATTCCACCTGATAGTTATTATGATTTTATAATACAACAACTTAATAATCCAAAAGAAATATGGAAAGACGAATATGAGAGAAGATTGGAAAAAGTTGACCGACTACTTCTTCTCACACTTTATTCTCTTTCTGATTCAGCTGTTGACGAACAAAAAGTAAAAGCTTGTTTTGAACGCAGAATCTCTCTTAAAACAGATATAGATACAACTATAAATCAATATGATGCATCTCTGTCTAGACTTATGGAAGGTTTTGTGCAATTGGTTTCAGATGGCAAAATAAAAAAACTGAAAATGATCAACCCCTCTGTAAACGACTATATTGATGGTCGATTAAATACAAGCGAATTAGAAAAACAACAGTTAGTTGAAAATGTTTTCTCTATCCAACAAAAGAAAAGGCTTTTATCGGAAAGCGATTTTAATGAATTTGTGCAATCTGTTTTAAGAAGCCATGAGATTGAAAAATTTATATTTGATGATGAAGCTCAAAAAAACGCTTTTATAACATATTTTGTTTGTAAAAGCCAAATTAAAGATGAATTTTATATCGAAAACATCAAATCGTTTCTCAACGCTCCTATACCTCTGTATATCGATGAAAAAGAAATAATATATCCAGTTGAAATATTTCAATCAATATTTCAGACTGATAATAGTGAGTTTTACAGAATTGGTAACTTACTAACTGACGAATTCCCGCTAAAAGAAATGCTAGATGCTTTTTCGTTTAATGATATGATTGAAGTTATACTTATGCTTGATCATTTTTACACAGATGATTATAGAAACAAATTCATTGAAATTTCATCAAATCAACTGCTCTATGCGTTAGAAGAATTTTGCTCTTACATAGACGCAGATGAATATGAGCCAGATGTTTTTGGTGCGGTAGAAATGTCCCATTATTTTAATGGTCTATATGAAGATACTGATATTTCAAAAGCAGCGGGTTATTTAGAAGATGAGGTGATTTCCGACGTAGAATCTGACATTGACATAATGTTATCTAAATTGCCGGAAGATATTGCAAATCACCAAAACTATACCGAAAACTTAAGATTTACAGTTTATGGAGCAGAAGACTTAATAAACTCATATTTTGATTATGATGGGTACGATTACGATGATTATCGTGAAGGCCATATCGAATATGTAGATGCTAATGAAGAAATAGATTATATTTTTGAGAGAAACTAAATCTAACAAATTTCACTCAAAATATAATCAATGCAAGTTTCCCAAGAAAAGTTTTATCACTTTAAAGTGTTGACAAATGGTTTTGGATATGGTACAATTTCTTTGCAACAGAATAATTTTGCACGACATACAATCCACTGTGCGTGACTGCAATTATCAACACTGATAACTTTTTGATAAATTCGGTCCCGTGGAGGGTGGTCACTGCAGATAATAGAGATAATAGGTGTAATCAAAGAAACCAAAGTATCCACATACGGAATTTCTAAACAAAGTAGTTTAATTTATTCCGAGTGGGAATAATACAACCAAACGGCGGAAGTGTTGATATTCCTCAGTTTTGAGGTTTCAACAATGCTCCGTGGCAACGTTTTGGCAACATTTGAATTATCTAAAAGTTAAGAGCTAACTGATTTTATGTCAGTCAGCTCTTTTTTGTTTTGCTTATTTTGTTACGGGAACAGCGATTCTTGCTCCTACTTCGGTTTGTGCTCCGAAATTAAAGAATGGAGCGATATTGTTTGCAACTTTATAACCATAGCGTTCAAAATTATAGTTATCTTTTGCTTTGAAGACTTGACCGATATATATGCCAAAATCATCGGGATTTTCAAAAGGTTCACTCTGAAAATAAAGCATTATGCACTCGGGAAGCTCAGCGATTTTATATCCTTCGGGTAAAGGTTTATCATAATCATATGGAACTTCAACGCCCGAAGCAGTTTCGCTGAACCCTTCTTCTTGTAAAAATTCGGGTAAATCAAGAAGTGCCGCCGTATCAAGTTTTTCGGGTATGCTGTTAAGCAAACCTTCCCAATCACAACCGACTTCCTCGCAATATGACAAATAACCCGTCGCAGATTTCGACGGCAGATAAATCAGTTTCCTTTTAGGTCTGTTTACGGGTATAACAGTGCAGATTGATGTGTTTTCCATTGGTTGCCCTTCTTTCATAATCCGATAATGATTTGCAGGGTACTGTATAAACATCGGAATAGCGATTTTGCTTTTTCGATAATCGTCGGGAGTTATAGAAAACCTTTTTGCGAATGACCGAGAATATCCCTCGTGAGTGTTGTAATGGCTGTCCAAAGCTATATCAAGAATTTTATCATCTGTGTTTATCAGTTTCACAGCACTCTCGCTCAAAACAACAGCATTTATATACTCATAAAGAGTTGTCTGCAAGAATTTCCGAAACAATCTGTCAAGCTGACGGCGGGAATATCCAACAGCATTGCAAACACTTTCAATACCGAAATCAGCATCCTTGTGATGTGTTTTTATATATTTCTGTGTAACAACAACTATTTCTAAATCGTTCATATTGCACCCTTGAAATATGATAACAGCAAATCAATATATTCTCTTGATTTATATGGACAAATATAAACTGCTTTTTTTCTTTGCTATATAAAGCACACACAAATACGGGCGTTCTATTATACCACCGTTCTTTTCAGCTAACGCAACAATATCGTTATATGCTTTTTTCTTATCTTCATCTGTGTTTTGCATAAATCTGTTGCCCGTTAATGCAAAGCCGTAAAAATCATCAGCAGTATAGTTTTGTTTCCACAGTTTTCTGATTACGGCAGGTTTTTCAAAAAGTTCAGAATTAACAATTTGTGAAACGATAGTATCAATTCTGTTTTCGCATTCGGATTGCGAAACAAAATCGGCTATGCCTCCATATCGCTTCGATATTTCAAGTAACTCTCTGTCCGCATTGTTATCATAAAGGACATACATATTCCAGAACAAAGCTATGTAACCGTTATCTTTCAGAATCTCCGCACACTTTTTATATCCGATTGGCTGAGGCACCCAATGAAATGATTGAGCCGCATAAATAACATCAAACTTTTTC
The DNA here is from genome assembly GCA_045542715.1 of Acutalibacteraceae bacterium. GTDB lineage: Bacteria > Bacillota > Clostridia > Oscillospirales > Acutalibacteraceae > CAG-177. The sequence goes on along the minus strand of JAZQLN010000033.1, from coordinate 10,560 downwards.
TGCTCAAAATCGTATTCTTCAAATCTGCCCTGAACAAAATTGATGCTTTCGTTTTTAAAACGCTCGTTACCTATACGAACCAAATCTTCACCGGGGTCTATGCCTAAAATATTAAAACCGTTTCCGACAAACTGCCCCGTAGCTTTACCGCTTCCGCAACCTATCTCCAACAAATCAGAGCCTTTGGAAATTCCCGTAACAGATATTAATGAATCTATAATCTCTTGTGGATAACCGGGTCTGTATTTATCGTAATATTCAGCGGCTTGGTTGAACATTTCACTTTCTTTATAAAGATTCATAAATAAATCTCCGTTTTATATCTTACGCTTCAAACGGATTCCAATAGAACCCGCTATCGTAAAAACCTTTTTCTTCTATACACGCCAATGATTTCTTCACCTGTTCTGCAACGGCTTCGTCGTCGTGATATTTATCGGAATTTAAGAACAGATTTCTCCAACAATGCCATTGGATTGCATCTGCTTTGTTTTCGGGGATATCTGAATTTATCATTTTTAATGCATTTCTGATTCTGCAAAGCTCGGAATTCATTTTCTGATTATTAAGTTCCTCGTCGTGAACTTCACAATCGAGATTATAAAACGTTTTAAGATAATCGGGATCATGTGCAACAACCATTACATATGTCGAATCTACCGACCATATTTCAAGAATTGAATTCTGTTGTTGCGGAAGTATAGTGTTTTTGATAAAAAGTCCGTCACAATCTTCGGCAAATCCGATATCGGGATAGGTTAATGCTTCATCTTTGGTAATGCTTTTCGGCAAAGCTGAAAATGAACCCCATACAAATTGCATATCCCTTAAATTCACGTCATGACGTAATTCTTCGTCAGAAAGAAAAAGTCTGCTTTCTGCCCATTTTTCGCAGCCGTCCCAACCGCAATAATCATAACATACCAAATCGGTTATCAGCCAATTGTGTTCGGGAAGTTCCGGTACAGCATTGAGTATTTCTTTGATATGTCCGTTAAACTGATTATATTTTATATATACAGCAGGCATTTTCTCACTTCCTTATATCAATTATTTTATCTGTTTATCAAACTCTTTTCTTATACTTTCAGTATATCAACAATTGTCTATAAAATCAACTCTGCATAAAATAAAACCGAACAGCAAGCTTATTTAAAGTTTGCTGTTCAGCTCAAGTCTTATTCGGTTTCCCCAATCACTTTAACATATCCGGTTTCAGTTTTCAATTCAATCTCAACGTTTTCAGTGCTTTCTTCTGATTTTTGAATAACGATCTTACCGACATCTTCCATCACTTTATTCCACTCAAAAACAATCTCATCATCGCCCTGTTCGTTTTCAGAAAGACTTTCAGGAAGGCTTTCAGGAATTACAATTTCGACAACACTTGTTTTTCCATTCTCGTCTGTTATCGGCTTATAATTAAACGTTGCTTCAATTTCTTTACCGTTAACTACAATATTGATCTTTTCATTTATCTCTTTGCTGAGTTCAATGACTTTTTCGCCTATCGCTCCGTCGGTTGCGGCGTTTGCGGTAAGCATAGCTGCCGCAACAATCATAAGAACGGCAAACACCACTGCAAGTGCTTTGAAAGAGTATCTTTTCTTTGTTGATGCCATATTCAAAATCCTTTCTTTGATTTCGTCAGACGGCTCAACACCTGAAAAAGAGCTGATATATTTTTCTTTATTCGTCATTCCAATCATCTCCAAGCTTGATTTTTAACTGTTCCCTTGCACGGCACAGTCTTGTTTTAACCGCAGATTGCTTGATATTGAGCATATCGGCAATCTCTTTGATTGGCATATCCTCATAATAAAACAGATGGATTACCGTCCGCAGTTTTTTGGGCAGTGACATAACGGCATTGAACAAATCCTCGCTTTTTTCACTTTCAAAAGAACAGGCTGCAGCATAATCCTCAAAATCCGCGTTCTTTTTTCTGAATGCACTTTTGAGAAGATTCTTGCTCTCGTTTACCGTAACCGAAGTGAGCCATTTATCAATATGTTCGTCATTTTCAAACTCTGTTTTTGCTTTCAGCAGTTTCATAAAAGAGTTTTGAAGAATATCCTCAGCATCATATTGATTTGCCGTGAACGAAAATGCAATCAGAAACAACCGTTTGTTATTTCTTTTAAATGCTCGCTCAAATTCGTTACTGTCCATTAAATCACCACCGCTTGAAAGGTCCTTTCACTATTATAACAATACGGAACGGGCAAAGGTTACATTATTTTGAAAAAATTTTCAAGAAATGCAAAAAACTGATTGTACAATAAGATGCATTTTTATACATTTTTTTGCACTTGCAGGCATTTTGATTCGTTTTTCTATTGTCAAACCGACACATATTATGGTAATATACAATAGGATATATTAAAATTTTTATGCAGACTGCAGTTTTTCAAAATTCATTCAAGGAGATTGACAATGATGAACAGAAAATTTATCTCGCTTATCCTTTCTTTTGCCGTTATTTTTTCACTGACTGCCTGCGGTAACGATGACAGCACGGTCACACCCGAAAAAACAACAGCAGCAATTGATTTAACCGAAGAATACACCGAAGCAACCACGGAAAAAGCTTCTGAAGAAAACACTTTGACAGCAGAAGCTGCCGTTGAGAGCAGCACAACCGAAGAAGCTTCCGATGATGTCCCCTCTTCGGTTGCCGACATAACAAACACGGCATCACCTGAAGTTTCGGTAACTTCAGCCAAGTCTCTTGCCGAATGGTCAAATTCCGAAATAGCTCAGGCATACAAAAAAGCTGCCGTAAAATCAGCTTCATCGGTCAAATCACAGCAGGCAATCTCCCTTTCTGCCGTTTCCATCAATAACGGTCAGTATGAAAATGTTATCGATTTCATTATGCCGATTATGTCAAAGCTTCTTGCCAATAATTCAACCGAAACCGACGGCATTACAGGCGGATACGAAAATATAACCGGCTACGACATCGCACAGGCAAAGATTTACTCGGTCGGTCAGAATACGGCAATTGAAATGGTTATGAAAGAGCAGACAGACGGTGCAAACAGTGACAGCCTCGGCGGCACGGTCGGTCATGCAATCACTACCGTCGGCGATATCAAAGTTGTCACAACGCAGCTCAATGACCTCGGTCTTCCGATTGAAGTTTCTGCAGAAAACACGGTTATCCATTACAGAAATCCCATAGTCAAGGTGCTTATCGGACCTGACGGTAAAATCATCAACGGAACATGGAGCTATACCGTTGAAATCGTGCTCAACAATTACAAAGTCGGCAGCTCTCCTGTTGAAACAACCTCTGTTGTTCTTGATAATACCATCACCGTTAACGGCGGGTTCGGCAAATAATATATTGATAAAACTTTATCAATATGTGCTTGACATAACAGTATAAATATTTTATTATATATCTGTATGTTTATACCGATATAATTCAGATAAGGAAGTGGTTTTAGTGAATCAGCAGTACGAAGCATTGTTTACCCCCTGGAAGATTGGTAACGTTGAAATCAAAAACAGAATCGTTATGTGTCCCATGGGCGGTACATCGCTTTTCGGATGGTTCGAACTCGGCGGTTGTCACTTTGACAAGGAAGCTGCTAAGCTTTTCCTTGAAAGAGCTAACAATAACGTTGGTCTTATCATCCCCGGCATCGCTCCTCTCCGCGACACATTCTGGGGTAAATGGCTTTGGCAGAATCCCAAGATGTTTGAAGAACTCAAAGTTTTCATGGATGAAATTCATAAGACAGGCGCAAAGCTCTTTGTTCAGCTTACAGCAGGCATGGGCCGTTCATGGGCTATCACCGAGCTTGTTGCTCCTCTCCACAGAAATAAATTCACACGTGCTCTTGTAAAACCCATTCTTGACACTTCACATGAGCTCGCTTCTCCCAGCCCCCAGCCTTCACGTTGGGCACACGACATTATCTGCCCCGAAATAACAAAAGAGCAGATTCACGAAATCATTGAAGCTTTTGCAAAAACCGCAAAGCTCTGCCGCGATGCAGGCGTTGACGGCGTTGAAGTTCACGCTGTTCACGAAGGTTATCTTCTTGACCAGTTCGCAATCGAATTCTTTAATAAGCGTACAGACGAATACGGCGGAAGCTTTGAAAACAGATACCGTTTTGCAGCCGAGGTTGTCAAGGCAATCAAGGAAGCTTGCGGCAGCGATTATCCCGTTTCTCTCCGCTATTCGGTTGAATCAAAGATGAAGGGCTTCTGCGAAGGTGCAATGCCCGGCGAAGATTACACAGAAGTAGGCCGTGCAATGCCCGAATCGGAAAAGGCTGCCAAGTATCTTCAGGATGCAGGCTACGATATGCTTAACGCCGATAACGGTACATACGACTCATGGTACTGGGCACATCCCCCCATGTATATGCCTCAGAACTGTAACCTCGAAGATGTTGCACACATCAAGAAATTTGTTGATATCCCCGTTGTATGTGCAGGACGTATGGAACCCGACGTTGGTGCTAAGGCTGTTGCAGAAGGCAAAATCGACGGTGTTGGCGTTGCTCGTCAGTTCCTCACCGACCCCGAGTGGATCACAAAGCTTATCGAAGACAGAATCGAAGACATCAAGCCTTGTATCTGCTGCCACAGTGCTTGCTTCAACTTCTCATCATCAAAGGGTCATGCAAACACTCAGGATCTCAAGGATACAATGGGTCTTGCACGTTGTGCACTTAATCCCGAAACAATGCAGTCCAAGAAATATAACATCAAACCCGCCAAGAAATTAAAGAAAGTTGCTGTTATTGGCGGCGGTATCGGCGGTATGGAAGCAGCTATCGTTTGTGCAAAACGCGGTCATAGCGTAACTCTTTATGAAAAGAGCGACAAACTCGGCGGCGTATTCATCGCAGCAGCTGCTCCCTCATACAAAGAAAAAGACCGTGACCTTATTGCATGGTATATCCGTGAAGTTGCAAAGTATCCCATCGAAATCAAGATGAACACAGAAGTTAAGGATATCGCTTCTCTCGGTGCTGACGAAGTAATCGTTGCAACGGGTTCAAAGGCAAGAAAGATTCCCGTTAAGGGTGCCGACACTGCAATCGAAGCAGTTGATTTCCTTCTCGGCAAGGCAGAAGTAGGCGAAAACGTAACAATCATCGGCGGCGGTCTTACAGGCTGCGAAATCGCTTATGACCTTTATCTCAAGGGCAAGAAACCCACAATCATCGAAATGCAGGATGACCTTGTTACAACTCCCGGCGTAGCTCTTGCAAACACAAGCTATCTCCGTGACTTCTTCAAAACAAACAAGGTTCCCGTTCATCTTGAAACATCAGTTTGCGAAATCAGCAACGGCAGCGTAAAGGTTAAGGATAAGGACGGCAAGACCTTCGACATTCCCGCAGATTCAGTTATCATGTCTGTAGGTTATGTTCCCACTCCCCTCGCTCCCAAGGGCAAGCACGTTCACGTTATCGGCGATGCTGATAAGGTCGGCAATCTCCGCACAGTTATCTGGGGTGCATGGGATGTTGCAATGAAGCTGTAATTCTACTATAAAAATTATCACCCTACCGATTTGGCAGGGTGATTTTTATTATAATTCTATTTTCTTATCTTTGAAGTAATATTCACGGTCATGCTCGTTTATTTCACGCAGAACCCTGCAGGGATTTCCGACTGCAACAACATTTGAAGGGATATCCTTTGTCACAACGCTTCCTGCACCGATAACCGTATTATCGCCGATTGTTACGCCGGGAAGAACGATAACACCCGCACCGAGCCAGCAATTTCTGCCGATATGCACGGGCATATTGAACTGATATGCCTTTTCACGAAGTTCCGGGAGAATCGGATGACCTGCGGTTGCAAGAACAACATTCGGACCTATCATCGTGTAATCGCCGACATATATATGTGTATCGTCAACAAGGGTAAGATTGAAATTTGCATAAACATTTCTGCCGAAGTGGGTATGATGACCGCCCCAATTCGAATGCAGAGGAGGCTCAATATAGCAGTTCTCACCGATTTCGGCAAACATCTCCTTCAGCATAGCCTCACGCTTATCAAGCTCTGTGGGTCTTGTCAGGTTAAAATCATACTGTTTGTTGAGATACCCGAGTTGTTCCGTCATTATTTCTTCGCCGTCGGGCAGATAGAGCATACCGGACTGCATTTTTTCTTTTTCGGTCATATTACCACCTGTTTTCAACATATTCACACCAAGTAAACAAATCTTTTATTTCGAGCTTTGTTCCGTCATCAAGAGTAACATCGCCGTTCCACATACCGAAAATCTGATGGCAGTTCATTCTGCCGATCTTCAAATCAACATCCGTGTGGTTATCGAAAGTCGGAGTCATGGTCATATTGAATCTGCCGTCTTCGGAAATAAATTTCCATTCTTCCAGATATCGGTCCTTCGGGAATTTCTCAACATCCACCGCACCGAATTTATGAACCTTTCCGTCATAGACAAGACAGGTTTCCGTTGCATGGCTTTCGTTGCCGATTGCCCATGTTATTTCAAATCCGAAAAGATGCTTTTTGCCGTTATCGTCGGTCATATACTGAGTTCCGCTTCCCCAATACCACACCATTTTATGGATTGTATTGACTCTTCCCCAGTCAAGGGTGCAGAAGGAATCCTCTTTGGTGAATTCCAGCTCATAATCGCCCCATTTGACAACGCCTTCACAGGGCATACAGAGCTGTTTTGTTGTCATGAAATACTTTGTTTTATCCTCATCAAAAGGAAAGACGGTTGTTATATTTTCAAGGCCGGGCATTATATCCATCTGAACACGGCATTCAAGCGTTTTACCCTTATAAGGCTGTTTATACCAAAGAGTTCTCTCTGTTTCCTTGGTATCAAAATCAAATTCCGCCGAACCGATTTTATCTTTATAACGGTTTGGAACATCACCCTTTGCAGGCGGAACATGCTTGTTTGCACCAAGGAAATATTTCATGGCATCAATGATAACCTCGCCTGTTTCGAGATTAACAACCTTTGCACCGACATAACCGCCAAGATTGATGTTTGCAAAGCTTATGAGAATCTGCATTTTGCCGGCAAGGATATTATAGAAATCCCATTCCTTACGGCTTGTTATACCGGTTTTAACATAATCTCTGTTATATGTAAAAACATTTTTTCTTGCCCAGCCTTTTGCAAGCAGTGTTCCGTCAGGTGCAAGAAGCGGAGTTTCCTGCGTATATTCGGTCTGTTTTGATTTTTCTTTCCAATCCTTGAACGGAACATAGGTTCTCGGTAATTCTTTGCTCATTTTAACCTCTCCCCGACATTTTTCTTATATTGTAGCCTATTTCCCGAATAATTTCAACACTTTCCTTCAACAAACCATTTGCCGTGGTCATCCTCATAAATAAAGGTCTCTCTGCCGTTAATCTGAACGGTATATCTGACTTCACCTCCGCCGACATCAAGCGATTTCACCTTGCACCTGTTAAGCAGTCTTTCAACGATATAAACCGTTCCGTCTTCCCACTGAATACGCATAGGCCGGCGCTTGCCGTTTTTATCAACCAGAACATAAACATCAACAAACACCTTTCTGACCATGCTTCTCTCCTCTTTCGAACATTTGTTTGCTTTTATATATTACACCCTGAACACTGAAAAGTCAAGAGGGATTTTTTGAAATAATCAGCTGATATTTTTAACGTATACCTATGGAAATTACGGATTATATGTGCTATAATTTCAAGGTAAAAAAACCACTGGATCGGGTGAATTTATATGAGAATGAGAAAGAAAAAACATCTTGCAGAGCGTCTTGCAAACTGCACTAACGTCACTAAGCTTATCAGCGATGATTGCAATGTGCTTACCGCTATAGAAAAGAAGGAATATATTGACACTGCCGAGCTTTTCGGAAATGATAACCCCGTTGTGCTTGAAATCGGATGCGGAAAAGGCAGGTTTGCCTGCGAGCTTGCAAAACGCAATCCCGATATAAATGTAATTGCTCTTGAAAAATGTGCAAACGTGCTTGTCATTGCCTGCGAATCGGCTATGAAAGAAAACCTCACCAATCTGAAATTTCTCCAGGTCGGTGCGGAATATCTTGAAAAATACATAAAGCCCGAATCAATCGAGCGAATTTATCTCAACTTCTCCTGCCCCTACCCCAAAAACAGATATGAGAATCACCGACTGACGAATCCACGCTTCCTTAAGAGCTATAAAGTTATACTCAAAAAGGGTGCTGAAATCCATCAGAAAACAGATAATATGCACTTTTTTGAGTATTCTGTTGAACAGCTCACAGGCAGCGGATTCAGCCTTAAGAATGTATCCCTCGACCTTCACAACAGTGAGTTTGAGGGCAACATAGAAACCGAATATGAACACAGATTTTCATCCATGGGTATGCCCATATACAGACTTGAGGCTTATTTAAAATAAATAATCGACAGGAAACTTGAAAAAAATATTTTTTGTGCTATATTTTATTTAAAGAATAATTATCGGATGTGAAAAAATGAAACAGAAAGACAAAGAATATGATGTTTTTATTTCCTACCGACGTGTAGGCGGAGAGCAAACAGCCAAAATCGTCAAAGACGAACTTACCAAAAGAGGCTACAATGTTTTCTTTGACCTCGAGTCTCTGCGTTCAGGCAATTTCAACACAAAGCTTTATTCCGTAATTGAAAAATCAAAGGATTTCATTCTGATCCTTGCCCCTGAAAGTCTCGACCGTTGTACAGACGAAGATGACTGGGTAAGACTTGAAATAGAATGTGCACTGAAAAACGACATCAATATTGTTCCTATTCTTCTCAAAGGCTTTTCATTTCCCAAAGAGCTGCCCGAAAGCATCAATGATATACGCTACAAAAGCGGCATAGAGGCCAGTTCGGAATTTTTTGACGCTTTCATAGATAAACTCAGCAAATTTCTTGTTTCAAAGAAGTCGGCAAAGCCGAAAATATTAAAAGCTCTCCCGATTGCCGCTTGCATTATCGCTCTGACGGTCAGTATTGTTTTCGGCGTTCAGTCCTTGAAAAAAGACGGAGAGAACGGCACAACAGCCGCACCGTCAACAACAATGTCTGCCGAACAGAAGAATATCACAGAGGATGTTTTTGCATACATTCTCACATCTTTATCCTCATGTGAAAATCTTGTGAGGACCGCAGATGACGCCCTTACCAATGCAAACGGTTACCTTAACTCTCCCGATATCATTGCTTATGATGACCTCCACAGCAGTGCAGACAAAACACATGCTGCCGCACAGAAATGCATTGATAAACCTGCAGCACTGAGCAATGATATTCTTGAAAAACTGTTTTCTTCCGAGGTTTTTGTCAAAGCTGACCTTACCACGCTTCCGGGAGACGTTGCCGCAAATGCCGAAATGATTCAGGGAAACATGAATTACCTGCTCAATGTTCTTGACTCCCGATGCCCTCTCAATATGTCTCAAAAGCAGGAAAGCATCAATATAATCAAAGAAAATATTGAAATTTTCAAAGACTATATCAAATACGTAACTAACTATCTTATCATCAATGTCGATAAGGATTATGCTGCAGATTTCAGAAACGGATGTTCCATAACTTATACGGCATTGGATTTTGAAAACTATGTCTGGGTTTATGACCTTGATGAACTCGAAAGCAAAATCGAAGCAAATCTGAACAGACAGGAGGAACTGATCGCCCGTATGAGTGCTCTTGTCGGCGAAACCAATTATGAAGTAATGTTATTGGCGGCGGATTTTTATAATCAGCAAAGCACGACAACCGTGCCCGCAACAACAAAAACGACAACTTCCAAGAGACCCGCCGCAAAAGTTCCGCCCGAAATCCCGGAAAAGCAGAGCCAACTTAATAAGCTGGAATCAGAACTCGAATCCAAGCGTGCAAAGCTTCGCAAGGAATACGCCCCCGATTCATCAATGGATGCTGAGCTTCTTTGGGCATATATGGGAAGAAATCTGAAAGCAGGAATTTATGATCAGGCACTCACCTGCCTTGAAATGTATGACGATAAAATCGATGACAGCGAAAGCGATGTATATATTCCTGTAATGCGTCAGTATATAAAAGCCGCCGAAAGCGGAAAGGTTGAAGCTGGCGGACTTATGATATTCGCTTATCATCCCGACGAAAAGCACGGATTTTATGAAATCGGTGATATTGCCGTTTCAATTGACGGCAAGAAGCTTGAAACCATTGACGACTATGCTTCGGATAATCCCGATGCTGAAATTATCCTTTACAGAATGAACGACAACGGTGAATTCGAAAAGAAATCCTATATTTTAAGCGAACACGAGCATTCCAAAGCACCCGTACTCTTCTGCCCTGTGATTTCCTGACGATATATAAAACAGCGTTCAGCATCTTTTCTCAACAGCCACACCTTGCTGAAAACTCCTGTTCCGAAGAACAGGAGTTTTTTTGACTATAGGTGAATTATACTATCAAGTGCAACAGTTTAAGAAAATAAAGTAACTCATATAAATCCATGGTATAATGTGATTGCTACAAAACAAAAACCAAGGAGGATTTATATGAGTTATACCCATCTTACCATAGAAGAACGTTGTT
>JAZQLN010000032.1:0-14644 GCA_045542715.1 Acutalibacteraceae bacterium | reverse complement strand
GATTCTGGCAAACTCCTGTGCCGCGAACATAACAGCAGTTGTATAAACACCTGCTGTTGCAAGCGTATAAGCTAAACCTTTCCAGAAATTTATATCAAAACAATACCGTCCGTTTATTACCATAACTCCACCGGCAATTATCAACAGCAGCAACGGTATGAAAGTAAGTTTGGCAAGTTTATATTTGTTTATCAGATAACTTGTTATGGCAACCAGTACGCTCCAGTAAGTAACAAGTATGCCATATTGGAACGAGGAGAATTTGTAGTGCATGGCCAGATAAAACTCATAACTTGAGCAGTAGAAAAAGATTATACATGCTATGGCAATGAATATTTGAGCCAGTCCGCTGACCACTTTTTCCGTCGGAGAATCGGCGTAGGCAAAGTTTTGAGTATTTTTCAGCAATTTTACCGCCGATGCCGCCAGCGACGCAATATATACTCCGGCGGTAAAGAGTACGCTCAAAAGTTGCGGCAGAAAGTTTTGTACATCATCGTTGAATACCTGCGGATCGTAGGTTTCAAACCAGGCGGCGGCTATGTAAGTGAGCACCGCAAAAGTCAGCAGAGTCTTGCTTTTGACTTTACATGCGGCATCCACCAGCAGAAATGCCAGAATACTCCACGCCGCAATGACCCATTGCGACCCCAACAGGAGCGGTACGGTAAGTGCCAGCGAAAAACAAAGCTCGATTTGCAGAAATACCGTCAGAACTTTTGCGGTTTTGAATTGCTCTTTTTTTATCATGTAAATGATTTGAACCGTTGCCAGCAATGCCGCAAAAATGGTCAGCAGTGCCGGAAGCTGCCACTCTTTGAAAAATTTGAAAGCCCCCGGCAGGGCGGCGGCAAGGTAAAAGACGATATTGCCGCAGAAGAGCAGAACTTCTGCAAAGGTCATATCCCGTTTGGTCGAAGCTGTATAGTTCTGAATAGCAAAAATCGTAAAGTTCAACGCCAGCAGACCGATCACCGGCAGGGCGTTATCTGCATTGAGGTATTTGCCGGCAGCCGTTCCGCCGATCACTGCGTAAAAGATGAAACTCGTACCGTTGAGCAGCACCCAGTTGCGGTAATGGGCGGTCAGCAATGTTCCGGCTCCCAAGATCGTCATATAAATAAACAAAGCAGTTATATTCTGCGAACCGGTACTGATGAATACCGGTGTAAGATAGCCGCCGGTGCATCCGAGTATTGCCGTCAGCAACGCGTTGGTTCCCAATGCACTTGCCATTGCTCCTACGGTAATGGCGATCATAAAGCCGAAAGCGATCAGCGGCGGAATCAGTCCGTAAAGTTTGTATGCCGTCATAACGCTTAAATACATGGTTGCAAACCCCGCTCCGGCAAGAGCGATCGCCAGCGGACGGTATTTGCCCTGACTTTTCCACGAACCGGTTACAGCCATTGCCAGTCCGGCAGCAAGCATGAGCGTGACCCGCACCACCGGAGGTGTCCAGTTGCGGTCGATGGAATATTTGAGGAAAAATCCGATACCGCAAAGCAGTATTATCACCCCCAGCCGGATCAGCCAGGTGGTTGCAATGGCATATTCTTTGGCAACATCTTTGCTGCGGAATTCTTCGCCCACGCAGATCCAGCTCCATATCTTGCTGAAAACAGCCGCAGAACGCTCCTCAAATTCCGAAAGTCTGGCATTGATTTTGTCGCTTTTTTCTTCCCATTTTGCTGAATAAGTTTTGGCGGGAGCCGAGTAAGTTTTGGTAAATAACGGTTTTTCTTCCTTTACGGCTGCGGTTTCTTCCGGAGCCGGGGACTTTTCAGCGGATGCAAGCGGGGAGGGAACTGCTTGGGGCAACGGCTTGCAGAAAGGTGTATCCGGTTTTTCCGTAACAGTTTTTTCTTCTGGTGGAGGTGTTTTCTCCGGCGATGGGGTACTTGTGGTTGCTTTTGCCGCAGTATCCGTTGTGGAGTCTTCCGCATTTTTTATCCACAAAAGATTTATGCGGTACTCTATTTCGGAGAGTTTGCTATCAACAGAACGCAATTTGCAGAAACATAAAATGGGGAAAATGATCAGAAAAATAAATACAGCAAAGAAAGCTACAGACATCAACACTTCCATAGTAAAACCTTTCGCCTATCGTGTTTTTACACTGTATAGCGTAATATAACACGCAGTAAAAAAAAAGTCAAGGAATTTGCGTGGCGGTGCCAGACAAAAAAATTGCCACCAATCAAACCCACCGGCTGAGCCGGTGGTTTTGATTTATACGGTCTGTGCTTTTTACAGCCCTTTGAGATTTTATCGGATAAACATTGAAAGGTTTGCGTACATACCGCCGATGATATCGGGAACGAGAGTGAAGAGGTCTCTGAGGAAGAATATGAGCGTATCAAGAAACCAATCACTGCCGAAGCCGAGAACAACATCATCAAAATTCCATTCGAGCATATAGAATTCATCCATGATTACATTCATGTTTTCTTCTGCAAGATGTTTTGTGTTATCGAGTGCAGGTGCTTCTGCTTTTTCTGCGGGGAGACGGACATATTCGTGGCCGCCGAATTCAACAACAAAATCTACGCTGCCGTCATCCTTGACTTCATAGCCGCAGCCGAGATAAATGTAATATGGATTGCCGTTTTCAAGGTCAATACCCATCATGCCTGTGTTGGGAACAATGGTTTCGGTTCTGCCGTCTGCAAACTCGAGAACAAGCTCAAGGTCTGATAAATCATAGTCGATACAGCTGTCATAATACTCGGTAACGGTATCGTAATCCTCATAGTTGTTAACCTTGATTGATTTGACATCGTGAGTTATATCATAGATTTTGATTCTTTTTTCAAAGGTTTCGCCCAGGTATTCAACAGTGATATCGTATTCGCCTTCAACAAGCTCAGTTTCGCTTTCAAACCTGAGTCCCGAAAGAATGGTTTCGTATTTTTTGCCTGTGTCAAAGGTAAGAGTTGATTCGCCGGGATCGAAGTAATATTCTATTGTGTTGTCATTTCTGTCCCATTCGTCAATGCCGTAGCCGAAGATGAGATTGTAGTCAACACCGCCTGCAAAGTCAAAGCCCGTAAGCTTTTTGCCCGCATATTCAACGTTGATTTCGGTTCCGTTGATTTCAGGGTCATAGTTGATGACAAGAAGCACATTTGAGCCTTTTTCAAGATATACGAGATATTTTTCGCAGAGAGTCTCATAATCTTCCTCTGTCATGAAAATGTCCGCTTCGGTATAGCCGTAATATACGTTGTTTTCTTTCTTTTCGGGAACTCTGAGTGAGCCGAGATCCACCCATGAATATCGGAAAACGTAATATCCCGATTCCTTGGCATCAAATGTGAAATAGAAATTTTCTTCATCGGGGAGCTGAACATTGTTTTTGCCTTCGTTGAGAATGTCCGCAAAGGTGAATTCTGTTATTTCGCTGTCGGAATCGTAGGCATATTTAACGGTGTCATTCGCCGCAAAGGCAGACATTGAACCCGTTGCAATAATCATTGCAAGAATAACTGCAATTAAAGTTTTAATTGATTTTTTCATGATTTTTTCTCCTTAATTTATTCTCACATATCCGCTTTCTTCGATAAGTGTCTGACCTTCTTCGGACAAAATCCAGTCGATGAGAACGGGTATGTTTTCGTTTGTGTTGTCTTTACGGTAGATTGCATAGAATTCCGCAATAATCGGATAGCTTCCGTTGCGGATGTTTTCGGCATCGGGATAGACGCCGTTGAGAGAGAGCATTCTGACCGCTTCGTTTCCGACTATTCCGTCCATGTAGTAGCGGAACGAGAAACCGATTGATGCACCCGTAAATGCAAGAGGGGATTTGGGCGATATTTCACGCTCACCCATGAATTTATCCATGGCAGACTGGCTTCCGCTGCCTGCAAGACGTGACACGGGATTGATGATTCTGTTTGCTCCGCCGACCTCAGACCAGTTTCTGATTTCGCCTGCGTAGATGGCTCTGATTTGTTCCGCAGTTAAATTATCGACGGGGTTGTTCTCGTTGACAAAGAAAACGAATGCTTCAAGACCGATGGGAACATACACAAGCTCAACGCCTTTTTCGTCGGCATACTGCTGCTGTTCCGCTGACGGCGATGCACAGAAAAGAATATCCGTTGTGCCGTCAACGATTGCCTGATAACCGCGGACCGTGTTTTTATACTGCATCTTGCTGTCTGCGGCGAAGTTTTCGCCGTAGAAGTTATCGTCGGAAAATCCGCCGCCTTCGAAGGTGACCGAGCCTTCGGGATAAACCGCATCAATGAAAGCCGCATAGACGGGAACAAGAGCCGCCGCACCGTCAAGAACGGGAAGATTTTCGGTGAGCTTAAGAGAGGAATCGATGCGTGCAAGGTCGGAATTCTCGTTATGCGGGAGATACTTGCCCACATCAATCATTTTGGACTGCGTTGCACCGCTGAAATTGTTTGCCAGACGGGCTGTCATCAGCATATACATACAAGTGTTGAATGCGGCAAACAATGCAACAACAAGAACAATGCTCAGTATCTGTTTTGCCGTTTTGGTTTTGTTTTTCATATCACCACAGCTCCTTTGCGATAAAATAAATTATGGAGCAGTGCTGATAAGCGTAAATATCGTAAATCAGGTGTGCAAGCGTGAGAACAAGACAAACGGCAACAACTGCGATAAGAATTTTTGTGTAAGTACGCTGTGTCATTTCCGCCACCTCACATATAGGCAACTGCCATAAACATCAGACACGCAAAGGCGATAACCACAGCAAGCAGAACTCCCGCAACAACCGATGAGATTATCATGGAGTTTTTACGGGATTTCATTTCCTCGGCATTAAAGGTATCGGGATTTTTCAGGTTTGCCTTTTTTGCGGAGCTGTAGCTGACTATGCTAACGATTGCATAAATAACGGCGGCAACGGGAATAACCGCGAATAAAAATATAACAAAGCCACCCATGTTAATATCCTCCGATTTCAGAAATTAATAATAGTTGTGTGCTTCAAGGATTTTTTCAACTCTGCCTGCCTTGTTTGTTTCGATTACAACGCCTTTGAAATTAAGAAGTCCGCTGCTGTCAATTTCAGCACAGATATCTGTGATTTCTTTATCCATGTGTGCGGATGCGATTTTTGTATATGTTTCCATGTTTACGAAGAAGAAGGGACCTTCAAGTATTGAGGGGGTCATAAACTCTTTTTTAATTGTTTCAAGGAGCTTGCCCTTAACGCCCGATTCGGCATTGAGTATCATATTTGCGGTATCGTATTCAAGAAATCCGCCTTCTTCTTCTTTTGTTACTCTGATTTCAAGCTCAACGGTGTCTGCAGGTGCTTCTGTAAAATACAGCGTATCGTCAGCCATGTTTTCAATGCCGAGAAAAGCTGCGTTTTCCTTATCGATTGCGAAAAGGAAAATGGGGTCATCCTCTGAATATAGTCCGCCGCATGAGAATACGGGAATAAGGCTGATTTCTTCATCGGGAAGCTCGGCTTCAAGGATTTCCGCAATTGCAGCTGTGTCCGATGTAAGGAAACTGCCGTATATTTCTTCCTGATGGAAATCGATTACCAGCTGTTTTGTGCTGATGCCGCAGCTTACGAATGTGAGAATTGTTGCGAATGAAAGTGCGATTGCGATAATTGATTTAATTGTTATTTTCATAACTTTTTCCTCCTGTTTCGGGGATTTCTTCCCCTTACATCCATAAGACGAATGATTTTTCGGTTTGGTCTAAAGTTTTTTGAAAGTTTCTGAAAAATTATTTTTTGCTAACGAAAAAATTACAAATTTATTAAAACATATTATGTATCTGTTTGCAATATATCCCGTGTTTTTTCGATGAATCACGGCTGACCGGTGCCGGAAAAAATCAAGCAGACTTGTACGGGTCCCGTGCAGGTCTGCTTTTTGTCGGAATATTAATTTCAGAAGCCGAGGAACAATGAGATGTTGCCGAATATGCCCTTCACGATGTCGGGAATAAATGTCAGGTAATTCTCAAACAGAACTTTTAATTCGCTGAAAATTTCATCCGTGCTTTCGCCGAGAAGAATATTTATGTAATTCAGGAAAATTTCGTCAGTCTTACCAATAATCACATTGGTGTTTTCTTCGGAAAGATGCTCCATATTTTCAAACGTTGATGTTTCAACGGCTTCAACGGGAAGAACAACAAGGTCTGTAAAATATGTGTCGGCTATCCAAACAGAGAAAACAACATTTCCGTTATCGTCGGTATCGTAACTGCAGTATAACTCAATCGGCATGGGGTTGCCGTTGGGGAGCTTAACCATTGTATAATAACTATCGACAACAACGGTTTCCTTTTCACCGTTTATGAATTCCACAACCATTTCAAGACCCGTGAAATCAACATCGTAATCGTTCAGGCATCCGTCATAGTATACTTCAACAGTATCAAATTCATCAAAATTCGTTACTTCAACAGACTTAATGTGCTTATCAATATTCTCAACAAGAATTGTTTTTTCAAAGGGTTTGCCCACAAAGTCAAAAGTGATTGTGTTTTCGCCCTCTGTTATTCCCGATTCGCTTTCAAACCATAAATATCCGAGTTCAAGACCGTAGGTTTTGCCCGAATCAAAAGAAAGGGTTGCATTTCCGGAATTGAAAATGCCCAGATATTTCCCGATATCTTCATCATATTCGCAATAGATATCCAAATCGTAAATAAGACCGTATTTTACACCGCCGTCGAAATCAACCGCGGTTAGTTCAGCACCTGCGTATTCAATGCCGACTGTGGTTTTCTCATTGATTTCTTCATTCTTATCTGCAAAAACAGTATATGTGCCCTTTTCAAAATAGAAAAGATTTTCTTCTGTTTCGGAATATACGAGATTTGAATAATCCGCAAGATTATCGTCGTCATATCTGCCCGAAGCAGTTTTTTTGGCGCAAGCAAACCACAAAATATGCCAGGGGTCGGTTTCGATAACATAATAACCGTCTTTTTCGGCTTCGAATTCATAGTATAAATATAACTCATCGCCCGAAAAATCAAGATTGTTTTCACCTTCGGTCAGCTTACCGCCGTAGAAATACTCAAATTTTTCGCCTGCGAAATCCAGAACAACCGTTTCGCTTGATGCGAAAGCAGACACAGAACCCGTTGCGATAATCATTGCAAGAATAACCGCTGTTATAACTCTGATTGCTTTCTTCATGTTTTTGTCCTCCTTTTGAAATTTATATTCATATTGTACCATATTATGCCTGCGATTGCAATACGAAATAAATTCTGCATGATTCTGCAAATTAGTTCAAGCTAACCAAAAAAACAGTATAAATATACATTTTAATTAAATTTTACAGCAAAAAAATCTTTAAATTCGGCAAAAAATATCGATAAAAATGTAGCAATTTAAATTATAATATGTTATAATGCTTTAGAATGCAGGATTGCGGACTTTCGGTTCACAAGTTTTGCAATATAAATGTTTTTATTAAACAGCTAAATTTTTTCATTCAGGAGGAATGGCTTAATGCTGAAGAAGATTAGCAACTTACCCTTCACGGGTACTCCCGAGCAGGAAGCACAGCTCAAAGCAATTATCGCAGAATGTGCAGGCGATAAGAGTATGCTCATGCATGTTATGCAGGAAGCACAGAACATTTACGGTTATCTGCCCATCGAGGTTCAGACCATGATCGCAGACGGCATGAATGTTCCCCTTCAGAAGGTTTACGGCGTAGCAAGCTTCTATGCTCTTTTCTCACTTTCACCCAAGGGCAAATACAACGTTTCGGTTTGCCTCGGTACAGCCTGCTATGTTAAAGGCTCACAGGAAATTCTTGACAAAATCTGCGAATGCCTCGGCATAGAATCAGGCGAATGCACATCCGACCTCAAGTTCTCTGTTGAAGCCTGCCGTTGCATCGGCGCTTGCGGTCTTGCTCCCGTTTTCACCATCAATGATGACGTTTACGGCAGAGTTACTCCCGACGAAATTCCCGATATCCTCGCAAAGTATAACTAATTCCCGTTTTGAAGCGGAAATGAGGGATTTTTAATGAAAATCAGCGGAATTAAAGATTTGCTCGGTGCCGAGGTGCTTTGCGGAAGCGAAAACCTTGAAACCGATATTCACACAGCCTGCGGAAGCGACATGATGAGCGATGTTCTGGCATATGTTAAAGACCAGGCAGTATTGCTCACGGGTCTCGTGAACGCACAGGTTATACGTACGGCGGAAATGATGGATATGAAGTGCATTGTTTTTGTCCGTTCAAAACGTCCGTCGCAGGATATGATTGACCTTGCCGAAGAAAGCGGAATGGTTGTTCTGACAACTCCCAGACGTATGTATGAGGCTTGCGGAATTCTCTATTCGAACGGACTTAAAGGGAATGGTGAATTAAATGGCTGAACCCTTGGTTTTCCACTTCGACGTTGACGGTGAAAACTTCACCTCGGCGGGTCAGGCTTCCGTGCAGGTCAAGAAAAACCTGCGTCAGCTCGGCATTGACCCCGAAACAATCCGCAGAGTTTCGATTGCCATGTATGAGGGCGAAATCAACATGGTTATCCACGCAGGCGGCGGTGAGGCTGATGTTTCCGTTGACGACGGATGCGTTGAAATAAAACTGACAGACCACGGCCCCGGAATCGCAAATATCGAACAGGCTATGCAGGAGGGCTTCTCAACAGCTCCCGATACCATACGCTCTCTCGGCTTCGGCGCGGGTATGGGTCTGCCTAACATGAAAAGATACACCGATGAGATGATTATCGATTCGGTTGTCGGCGAAGGTACAACCATCACGATGAAGGTTAACTATTAAGCCGACTGAAGGGACTGTATTTCCGATGAATACATATATCCATTCGGTTTCGCTTGATGCAAAGAAGTGCACGGGCTGCACAACCTGCATGAAGCATTGCCCCACAGAGGCAATAAGGGTCAGAAACGGATGTGCCGTAATCGATTCGGAGCGCTGCATTGACTGCGGCGAATGTATCCGTAACTGTCCCAATAACGCCAAAAAGAGCATATGCAACTCTTTTGACGAAATCAATAACTACAAATATAAAATTGCTCTTCCCGCACCGAGTCTCCTTGCTCAGTTTGATAACCTTGATAACATAGGCTATGTGCTTCAGGGTCTGCTGGATATAGGATTTGACGAGGTATATGAGGTTGCGAAGGCTGCAGAGCTTGTTTCGGCATACACAAGGCTCTATCTCAGAACCGAGGGTATCAAGAAGCCCGTTATCAGCACGGCTTGTCCCGTTGTGACAAGACTGATTGTTCTGCGTTTTCCGTTCCTTAAGGATAACCTCATGCCTCTGCTGCCTCCCATGGAGGTTGCCGCTTCGCTTGCGGTTGAGGAAGCAATGAAAAAGCATCCCGAACTCAGGAGAGAAGATATCTGCGCTTGCTTTATCTCTCCCTGTCCCGCAAAAATGAGCTATGCACGAAACGGCTTCGGAAGCTATAAAAGCGAGGTTGACCTTGTTGTTTCGATGAGCGACATCTACCTCAGGCTTCTGAATGTCATGGACCGTGAAAAGGTTGCGGATTTTGCCTCTCAGGCAGGCAGAATCGGACTCAGCTGGGCAATCTGCGGCGGCGAAGGTTCGGCTCTGCTCAATGATAAAATCATTGCGGCAGACGGAATAAACAATGTGATTTCGGTGCTCGACCAGATTGAAGACGGTAATATTCCGCCCGTTGATTTTGTTGAGCTTAACGCTTGCCCCAGCGGATGCGTAGGCGGCGTTCTGACAATCGAAAATCCCTATGTTGCAAAAAACAGACTTCACACCTTAAGAAGATATATGCCCGTTTCCCTTGCAAACACCGTTGAAGAGGACTTCATTCCCGAGGAATGCTTCTTTGGTGATCTGCCCAAATATCAGCCTCTTAACAGACTAAGCGACAGCATCGGCGAATCCATGAGGCTCATGTCAAAAATCCAGGCTCTTCGCAAGGAGCTTCCCGGTATTGACTGCGGCTCATGCGGTGCTCCGACCTGCCGTGCGTTTGCGGAGGATATAGTTATGGGAATTGCAGACAGAAACGACTGTATTATCGCTTATAAAGATTTCATCAAAAAGTATATAGCTGACTATCAAAACGGAGGTGAGAAGGTTGACGGTGAATGAGCTTTCCTCAATGGCGGGCATGAGCACGGTTGCTCTTCCTGACGGAGAAAGAGAGATAAACGGAGTTTACATCGGCGACCTGCTCAGCTGGGTAATGGGCAGAGCCAAGGCGGATAATGCCTGGATAACAATTATGTCCAACATCAACATCGTTGCCGTTGCATCCCTTGCCGACGTTGCCTGCATCATCCTTGCAGAGGGCGTTGAGGTTGATTCTGCGGTCAGAGACACCGCAAATGCAAAGGGAGTCAACATTCTTACGGCGGATATGCCCGCTTACGAAACGGCGATGCTCCTCAGCTCAAAGCTTTGATATGAAAGATTACTATTACGATTTACACATTCATTCCTGCCTTTCACCCTGCGGTGACGACGATATGACCCCAAACAACATTGCGGGCATGGGTGTTGTTGCGAAGCTGGATATTATGGCTCTCACAGACCATAACACCTGCCGCAACTGCCCTGCATTCTTTAAAACCGCCGAGGCAAACGGAATTATCCCCGTTGCGGGAATGGAGCTTACAACGGCTGAAGACATTCATCTTGTGTGCCTTTTCGAGAGGCTGGAGGATGCGATGGAATTCGACAAAGCCGTTAACGAAAGACGCATACCTTTCAAAAACCGTGTTGATATTTTCGGCGAGCAGATGATAATGAACGAAAATGACGAGGTTATCGGCGTTGAGGAAAACCTGCTTTCGAATGCAACAACGATAACCGTTGACGAAGCTCCCGATTTAGTCAGCGGATACGGCGGAATATGCTACCCTGCACATATCGACAGAGAGGCAAACGGAATCGTGGCTACTCTCGGTGTTTTTCCCGAGTTTCCGTATTTCCCGTGTGCGGAGTTTCATGACAGCGACAAGATTTCGCAGTACTGCGAAAAGTTTCCGGTTATATCGGACAAGCCCCATGTCGTATCGTCGGATGCTCACTATCTCTGGGATATCAGCGGCAGACTCAATAAGTTTGAGCTTGAGGGAGGCTCTGCCGATGAGGTACGCAGACAACTTTTTGAAAGGCTGAAAGGCTTATGAAAGAATTGTCATTAAATATTCTCGATATTGCCAAAAACTCCGTTAAGGCAGGAGCAGAGAATATTCTTATAAAGCTCGATGAAACAGACGAAAAGCTGACCCTGACAATCGGCGATGACGGCTGCGGAATGAGCGAAGAGATGGTGCGTAATGTTATGGACCCCTTTTGCACAACCCGTACTACCCGCAAGGTCGGAATGGGCGTGCCGCTGCTGAAGCTTGCGGCGGAGCAGACGGGCGGCAGGATTGAAATACGGTCCGTCAGCGAAAAGGATGACCCCATAAACCACGGCACCACCGTTACAGCGGAATTTTTTAAAAATCATCTTGATTTCACCCCTCTCGGAGATGTTGTTTCGAGCATCACCGTTCTGATTCAGGGTGCACCCGATATTGAATGGAAATATATCCATAATCTCAAGGGCGGCACCGTTGAGCTTGATACAAAGGAGCTGCGTGAAGTTCTGGGCGATGTTCCGCTGGATACCTACGAGGTTATTAAATGGATTGAAGACTTTCTCAATGAAAGCTACAGTTC
Source organism: Acutalibacteraceae bacterium (assembly GCA_045542715.1). Classification (GTDB taxonomy): domain Bacteria; phylum Bacillota; class Clostridia; order Oscillospirales; family Acutalibacteraceae; genus CAG-177. Next base: position 2,962 of record JAZQLN010000032.1, on the reverse strand, counting down.
CGTTAATTAATATGTAATAAAATAAGAGAGGATAGATGTTATGAAATCATTGGCTGAGCTTGCTGCTATCAGAGAAAAAATGAAGGATAAGGTTATCCTTCGCGAAGGCACAGGCGAAATCAGAGTTGTTGTCGGCATGGCAACCTGCGGCATCGCTGCAGGCGCAAGACCCGTTCTTAACGCTTTCGTTGAAGGCGTCAGCAAGGAAGGTCTTTCCGACAAGGTGACCGTTTCACAGACAGGCTGCATCGGCGTTTGCCAGTACGAGCCCGTTGTTGAAATCTTTGAGGCAGACAAAGAGAAGGTTACTTACATTAAAATGACTCCCGAAAAGGCTGCTGAAATTATCGAAAAGCACCTCAAGGGCGGCAAGGTTATTGAAGAATACACAATCAGCAACGCTATCTCATAATGGAGGTTAAATAATTATGATTCGTTCCCATGTATTGATTTGCGGCGGTACCGGCTGTACTTCATCGGGCAGTAAGGTACTTATTTCCACCTTCGAAAGCGAAATCGAAAAGAACGGTCTTGCAGACGAAGTAAAAGTTGTTCAGACAGGTTGTTTCGGTCTTTGTGCACTCGGCCCTGTTGTTATCATCTACCCCGAAGGCACATTCTACAGCCGCGTTGAAGAAAAAGACGTTGCTGAAATCGTTTCCGAGCATCTTCTCAAGGGCCGTCTTGTTGACAGACTTGTTTATAAGGATGCAGACGAAAGCGTTATCGAAGAAGCAGGCAAAACAATTTCTCTTAATGACACAAACTTTTATAAGACCCAGAAGAGAGTTGCTCTTCGTAACTGCGGTCTTATCGACCCCGAAAACATTGACGAATATATCGCTATGGACGGCTATGCAGCACTCGGTAAGGTTCTTACAGAGATGACTCCTGCAGAGGTTATCCAGGTTGTTAAGGATTCAGGTCTCCGCGGCAGAGGCGGCGGCGGTTTCCCCACCGGTCTCAAGTGGAGCTTCACAGCTGCTAACGATGCTGACCAGAAATATGTTGTATGTAACGCCGACGAAGGCGACCCCGGTGCATTCATGGACCGTTCTGTTCTTGAAGGCGACCCCCACTGCCTTATCGAAGCTATGGCTATCTGCGGCTACGCAACAGGTGCAACCGAAGGCTACGTTTACGTTCGTGCAGAATACCCCATCGCTGTTGCCCGTCTTCAGAAGGCTATCGATGCTGCCAAGGAATACGGTCTCCTCGGCAAGAACATCTTTGACAGCGGCTTTGATTTTGACCTTCACATCCGTCTCGGTGCAGGTGCATTCGTTTGCGGTGAAGAAACAGCTCTCATGACTTCAATCGAAGGCAACAGAGGTGAACCCAGACCCCGTCCTCCCTATCCCGCAGTCAAGGGTCTCTTCGGCAAGCCCACAACAGAAAACAACGTTGAAACATTCGCAAACATTCCTCAGATTATCCTTAAGGGTGCTGATTGGTTTGCATCAATGGGTACAGAGAAGTCAAAGGGTACAAAGGTATTCGCTCTCGGCGGCAAGATTGAAAACACAGGTCTTGTTGAAATCCCCATGGGTACAACTCTCCGCGAAATCATCTATGATATCGGCGGCGGCATCCCCAACGGCAAGAAGTTCAAGGCTGCTCAGACCGGCGGTCCTTCCGGCGGCTGTATCCCCGTAAGCCTTATCGATACTCCCATCGACTACGATAACCTCACAGCTATCGGCTGCATGATGGGTTCGGGCGGTCTCATCGTTATGGACGAAGACAACTGTATGGTTGACATCGCTAAGTTCTTCCTTGATTTCACAGTTGACGAATCCTGCGGTAAGTGTGCTCCCTGCCGTATCGGTACAAAGAGAATGATGGAAATTCTCGAAAAGATTACTGACGGCAACGGTACTCTTGAGGATATTGACAAGCTTGAAGAACTTGCTTACTATATCAAGGAAAATTCACTCTGCGGTCTCGGTCAGACTGCTCCGAACCCCGTTCTTGCAACCCTTAAATTCTTCCGTGAAGAATACATCGCTCACGTTGTTGATAAGAAGTGCCCCGCAGGCGTATGTAAGAAGCTTCTTAACTACGTTATCGATGCTGACAAGTGTAAGGGCTGTACTCTCTGTGCAAGAAAGTGCCCCGTCGGCGCAATCAGCGGCACAGTCAAGAACCCCCATGTTATCGACACAACCAAGTGTATCAAGTGCGGTGCTTGTATGGATTCATGTAAGTTCGGCGCAATCAGCAAAGGCTAATAGAGGAGGCATAAGCTAATGGAAATGGTAAACATTAAAATAAACAATATGCCCCTGAGCGTTCCCAAGGGCATAACAATCCTTGAGGCTGCAAGATATGCCGGAATTGAAATTCCCACTCTCTGCTACCTCAAAGAAATCAACGAAATCGGCGCTTGCCGTATGTGTATGGTAGAAGTCAAGGGTGCTCGTTCACTTGTCGCTGCCTGCGTTTTCCCCGTTAACGAGGGAATGGAAGTTTTCACAAACACAGAAAAGGTAAGAAAGAGCCGCAAGACTAACCTTGAACTCGTTCTTTCAACTCATAAGAAGGAATGCCTTTCCTGCGTACGCAGCGGTAACTGCGAACTTCAGAAGCTCTGTAAGGATTACGGCGTTGAAGATGCTCATACCTTCGAGGGTGTTTATCCCGAAGCACAGTATGACGATTCAGCTGCTCACATGATCAGAGATAACAGCAAATGTATCCTCTGCCGCCGCTGCGTTGCCGCTTGTGACAATCAGGCTATCAGCGTTATCGGTGCAAGTGCAAGAGGTTTCGATACTCATATCGGCTCACCCTTTGAGCTTCCCCTCAACGATTTCTCATGCGTATCCTGCGGTCAGTGTATCGTAAACTGCCCCGTTGGTGCTATCTATGAGAAAGACGATACCGCAAAGGTATTTGCAGCTATCAGCGATCCCGATAAGTTTGTTGTTGTTAACACAGCTCCCTCAATCAGAGTTACTCT
>JAZQLN010000031.1:0-34657 GCA_045542715.1 Acutalibacteraceae bacterium | reverse complement strand
GGATAGAGCGCCGGCCTCCGGAGCCGGGTGCGGCAGTTCGACTCTGCCCGGGCGCACCATACAGCATAAAAACACGAACTGACTGCAGTTCGTGTTTTTTTATTACGATAAAATAAAAAGCAGACTCCCTTCTTCAGAGAATCTGCTTCGATCACTTATATCTTTCTGCCGCAATGGATGCAATATTCGGCACCTACAGGAATCTCTTTTCCACAAAGTGGACAAATACCTTCCTGTCTTTCTCCCGCAACTTCTGTCGTAACATCAATGATCTCTTCTTGCTTTCTGCCACAATGAAGGCAATATGTCGAATCAACAGGTATCTTTGCACCGCAAGCTATACAAACACCGCTGGCAGTAGCATCTTCCGTCACGTCGATCGCACCGTCTTCTAAGAGAACAGGTTCTTCTTTCTTTTTCTTGCGACCAAAAAGAAAGTATGGAATAAGCCCAATAATACCAAGCAAAAATACAGCGGCAGTCCAAGCCGCACGTGCTCCCATCGACACATCACGTTTTCCGCTGTCATAATAAACGAATCCCGCCATACAAATTCCCAATAACAATGCAACAGACATATAAAATGCCTCCTTATAAAATGATTCTTTCATTTGGGTATAAAAAAACGGAGATATTACTCTCCGTATCAATATCATGGTGACGCGTATGGGATTCGAACCCATGTAGCCGCCGTGAAAGGGCGGTGTCTTAACCGCTTGACCACCGGGCCAAATATATGGTAGCGGCAGTTGGATTTGAACCCACGACCTACCGGGTATGAACCGGTTGCTCTAGCCTCTGAGCTATGCCGCCATTTAACTGCCCTCACCAAAGAGCTTGTTTATTATAGTATATCATTCCCGATTTGTCAACACTTTTTTCAAAAAAATTTTTAAAATTTTTTCAGCCGTATATTTTTGAGTGTCCGTTGCAACGAAATCTGATTTGTGGTAAAATATATAAAAGAAAGGAGTGAATGCAGATGAAGAAAAGAAAAATCCTTATAGGCACAGGTGTTCTGGGGGCACTCGGAGTGGCGGCAATCGGTGCGGAAGGTTTTAAGGTTGCCTGCGTTGCAAACAGAAACAGAAAGCCTGCGTCTGACCCTAAAAGAATGCTCCGCGAGGAACTGAGAAAGAAAAACAATGATTATCTTTATTCACATAAACCTGAGGATATCGAAATTCTTTCGCCCGAAATGCTCAGACTCAGGGCGTGGTATGTGCCTGCAGAAAAAGAAACAAAGAAGTTTGCAATCTGTGTTCACGGTCATAACTGCAACGGTCCCGATGAATGCAGCCATCTTTTTCCGTTTTATCATGAAACGATGGGATATAACTATCTTTTGCCCGACCTGAGGGGTCACGGACGCAGTGACGGCAAGTATATCGGGTTCGGTGCACTTGATTATAAGGATTTGAAATTATGGATTGATTATCTTGTTGAACGTTTCGGCGAGGATATCGAAATTGTTCTTCACGGAATTTCAATGGGTGCGGCAACGTGTATGCTTGTCAATAATACCAATCCTCAGCCGCAGGTCAAGGTTATAGTTGAGGACTGCGGATTTACAAACGCATTTGAGGAAGTTTCCAACACGATGAAGGATTACAAGCTGACTCATACTGCGGATTTCTTTACCTCGGTTGCAAACCTGTACTGCCGTGCAATCTCAAAGTATGACTTGAAGAAAGATGCAGACCCTCTCGGCACGATGGCAAATGCAAAAAATCCCGTAATGTTTATCCACGGCGAGGAAGATACCTTTGTGCCGTTTGCGATGTGTAAGCGTCTGTATGATGCCTGTCCGACGGAAAAGGAAATGTTTACCGTGCCCGGTGCGGTGCACGCCTACAGCTATTACGATGCCAAGGATGAATATGACGAAAAGGTGAAGGCCTTTATAAACAGATACATATAATATAAGGGGTCTTGGGCGACATTTCATAAGGTTTGAATTTCTTATGAGATGCCGCCTTTACAGACCCTTTTTTTATTTGCTTTCGATAATTTTTGCTTTATCGCCCTGACTCCTCAGCCACATATCTATGCCGTCTCCGTAAGATTCGGCGGTGATGGTGTAAACATTCTTATCTTTTCTGATTATTTTTGCAGTGGGAAGCCTGTCAAGAATTGCTTCAAGCACTCCCGAATATTCGAAGGTAACTTTCTTGAGCTTGCCCGAATACATAAACTGAATTCTTTTCCTGAATTCGCCGTCATTGAATCTTTCACGGTAGGGCACAGAGAATGTTTCGCCTGTCTCTTTCATATCGGCTATGCGGTCAATCCTGAAAACGATGGGATAATCCGCCGAATCGTCTGCGGCATAGGCAATAAGATAAAAATAGAATTCAGAAAACATAATCGACACGGGCTTGACCGTTTTCTTGGTTTCCCTGCCGTCCTGACGGGTGTAATAGAAGCTGATTACACGCTGATTTGTTATGCACTCCGAGAGCTTCCACACAGGGGAAAGAAGATGCTTTTTGTGCTGAAGCGGTACGTAGTTGACAAATTCGTTGCGTATTATATTTTCTGCGGTTGACCTGTCGGCAGGAGCAATCTGCATAATAAGTTTCTCGATGAGCTGAGAGAGCTCGTCTTTTCTGAACGCACGGCTTTCGAGCAGTATTTTACAAAGAGCAAGAGCTTCTTCGTTTGTTACCCACTCACGCTCCAGACGTACAAGATAGTAGCAGTTTTTGGCTCTGTCATATCTTACGGAAGCTTCAAAATCGGTGAAATGAGTTTCTGAAATATATGCTCTTAAATCATCGATATCGCGCTGAATTGTTTTGATTGATACGCCGAAATCATCTGCAAGACGCTGTTTGCTTACCTTTTCGCCCTTGTTGAGCCTTTCATAAATATTGAGCAGACGGAAGCCTTTGTTCTCTCTGAAATTGAATTCTGAATTCATAAATCATCACCTCTGCAATGGATTATAACACATTCACATGGTCACAATATGTCCGTTAAGTGCGTTATAATGTGTATATTAGCACAATAAATTGAAAAATTCAACTTTTATGTGGTAAAGTGTCGGGAAATGTGATATAATGTAAGTGACTTGTAAAGGAGGTAATCATATGAAAATATTCAGACAAATGATGGCGGTGCTTTCTGCGGCGGCAATGCTTTTTTCACTTGCGGCATGCGGAGATGAAACACCCGTTGAAACCACAACATCAACAACGGCTCAGACCGTTGCTTCAACCGTTACAACCACGGAAGCTGTGACAACAGCCGAAATCACAACCGAAGCAACAACAGCTGAAACTACAACGGAAACAACAACCGAAGCACCTACCACAACAACAACGACAACTACCACAACCGCCAAGGCAACCACAACAAAGAAGCCGACTACTACCCAAAAGGTTACAACAACAAAGAAACCGACTACCACTAAAAAGCCGACTACTACGAAGAAACCCACAACAACGAAAAAGCCGACAACAACCAAGAAGCAGGTTGTTGCACCCACAAAGGCTGCTGACATAATCAAGCTTTACAATACCGCAACCGCAACTGCCGCAAGCTCAAAGCCCGGCTACAGCAAAACAACCGAAACAAAGCTCACAAGCCTTGAAATGGGTGCACTTGCAAAGATAGATGCGGTACGCGGTGCAATCGGCGATTTCCTCGGGGAGGGCACAAGCACTTCAACCGTCAGCAAAGGTACTTTCGACGGCAATTCACTCGTGAAGAGCACACTTACCGCCGATGATGTTTCGTCTGCAACCTGCACTCTTTCAAGCGACAAGAAATATTACACCGTTACAATCGTTGTCAAGGGTGAATCGAATCCCATTAAGGGCAGCAGTAAGCTGAGCAAATTCACAAAGGATTTCAAGGATAACAACGAAATCAAATCGGGTCTTGCCGATGTAGGTGCAAGCGTAGGCTCGATTGATATTGCAACATCGGATGTTAAGATTGTTGCAAAGATTTCTGTTGACGGCAATAAGCTTTCATCCCTTACACACAGCTTCAAAATGGATGCAACCATGAAAAAGGTAAAGTATACAATCGTTTCCGTGAACGAAGCAAAAGCATCTCTCGAAACAACCGTTACATATTCATCATTCAAATATTAAAAATTTATGCCCGTCAGATTTCGGTCTGACGGGCATTGTTTAAGCAATAAAAAGAACAATAATATAAATCAGCGGAGTGGCATTTATGCAGAACGAAGGAAGATTTACCTCTTTATCATCAATTTCACGTGAATTATATTCTGTGAATGAGTTATCCGACTTTTCCATTATTAATTCATCATTTTGAAAATAAAATTGTATTGTTTTTTCGGCTTCAGAATCGTAAAATTCTTCAACATAATATCCTGATTCTTCATAGGCTTTTATATATGTCATATTTTCATCTATTCCGAAGGTTACCGCAAAAGATTCGTTAAAAATATTTTTGGTATTAAAATATATAATCGGGAACTTTGTAAAATACATAAATTGTCCCCTGGAGTTTTCGATTATTCTGATATTGTGTCCGTTAAAAGAAGATTCAAATGCCAAACTGTCATCTTTAATAAGAATACGACCTTCCGTTATGCTTCCGTCTTCGTTTACTTTGTTCAGCTTTATTTCATATTCTTTATCAGCATTTGCTTTTTCATTCCACTTGGCAAGATGTGTTTGAGAAATATCAAATGAATTTTCAACATCAGTTTCTGATGCGAAAGCGTTAACAGAAAAAATTGATATAATAAAGATAATCAACGCTATAAAAATTGCTGTGATTTTTTTCATAAGTAACCTCCGATTTTAAATAAAAGGACAACTGCAAAGCTGTCCTTCAAAAGTTTATTACCACCAATAGAAAACATGAACACCTGTGATTATCCATATGATTTCGTCAACCAGGATAAAGGGCAAGAATACAATTGTGCCTATTGCTGTACCTATTTCGGTTCCTAATGAGTCTGCCTCGCTTGCCGCAAAACCGCAAACGGTAAACATGGATGTTGATATTGCCATAACAAGCACGACAGCCAGAGCTTTTTTCAGTTTGGTTTTCATATTTAAACCTCCTCTCTTAATTATCCCAAATCGGGATGATTAAATTATACCAAAACGGTATAATAATGTCAAGAGATAATAAAATGAGGTTTGGTTATGAGACTGAAAGAGTTACGCAAAGCTCGCGGTGTATCTCAGCTTAAACTTGCGCTTGACCTTCACATGAATCAAAACAGCATAAGCCGATACGAAACCGGCGTAAGGGAAGCTGATTATGAAACCCTTATAGCTTTTGCTGATTATTTCAATGTTTCAATTGATTATCTTCTTGAAAGAACGGATAATCCTACTTTCCTTGCAAAATAAAATCTGCCCGTCAGACCGAATCTGACGGGCGTTGTGTTTTTATTTATTGAAATACTGGGGAAGGAATTCCTTGTGTGCTTCCTTAAGCTCGTTGAAGCACTTGACTGTCTTTTCGTAGTCGCCTACGAGGGGATGAACAAGAAGTCCCTTGATTGCGTAGTCATCGTCGCCTGTGATAGCTGCCTTAACCGCATACTTTTCATATGTCTTGACAACTCTCATAAGACCGATAACATGGTCGTTGATTTTTTCTGTTACGGGAACGGGTGTTGCACCGTCGGAGCCGATAACAGCCGCAATTTCAACGATATCATCGTCTGCCATAAAGGGAAGTGTACCGTTGTTCTTGATGTTGACAACATGAACATCACGCTTGTCGTTTGCGATTGAATCGATAAGCGAAACCGCTGCAAGCGAATACTTGTGACCGCCTCTCTTGTCGAGAAGAGCAGGCTTTGTTACGATTTCTTCGTTCTGATACATTTCAAGAAGCTGTTCTTCGATTTCCATGCAGACTTCTGCTCTGGTCTTGTCATCTTCTCTCTGGTGAGCAAGCTTTGCTTCACGGCAGTAGTAATACTGGAGATATGATGAGGGAAGTCCCTGAACGGTTTTGAGGCAGTCGATTGAGAAACCGTCATCCTTGATGTTTGCCATAACCTTGGGTGAGAATCCGCTTTCGATAAGACCGGGAAGAAGTTCTTCGCCGTTCTTCTTAACGGAAGTTATCCAGCTGAGGTGGTTAAGACCTACATATGTAATCTCGCTGTCTTCGCCTGTGATTTCCTTGACATCGTCAAGCATATCGATGGGAACATTGCAAAGACCGATGTTCTTTACATTTGTGTGATTGAGAATGAACTCGGTGATGATACCCGAGGGATTTGTGAAGTTGATGAGCCATGCATCGGGGCAGATAGCTTCGATTCTGTCGCAGATTTTCTTGATAACGGGGATTGTTCTCTGAGCCTTGAAGAACCCGCCGATACCTGTTGTTTCCTGACCGATGAGGTCATATTTCTTGGGGATGCTTTCGTCAAGGTGACGGCAGGGGAGCTTGCCTACACGAATCTGTGTTACAACGAAATCTGCACCCTGAAGAGCTGTATCAAGGTCATCTGTGAAAACAACCTCGCAGTCGCAGCCGACATTCTTGAGCATTCTTACGCAGAGGTCGCCTACGATTGTTCTTTTTCTTTCGTCGATATCCATAAAAGAAATTTTCTTGAGCTTAAGGCTGTCCTTTGCCTTAAGGAATCCGTCTACGAGTTCGGGGCAATATGTGCTGCCTGAGCCGATAACGGCAACGCTGATTTCTTTCATTATAATTTCCTCCTAATCAGTTAGCGTAATCTTGCATAATCCAGTTGATGCAGCCTGTAACGGGCATTGCATCGAGCTTGATGAACTTGAGCTTCTTGCCGCTGAGAGCTTCAGCCTTTTCAAGAAGAGCGTCAAGATAATATTTGTTATCGAGCTTAACATTGATTGAGCCTGAAAGAACAACCTCAACCTCGTCACCGCCGAAATTCATCTGACTTGCGAGAGCAGCAATAAGCTGTGCGCCTCTTGTTGCCATTCTGTCGCAGTAATCGCGGGCAGGCTTATCGCCCTGCTTTGCGGCTTCAAAGAAGAATGCAACCATGTCACGGATATAATCTCCGCCGTTTTCACCCTCAATCTTTTCGATAAGACCGAGAACTTCTTCTCTTGTTGTGTAGCCGTATTTATCCATAACCATGCCGGTGATGAGAGTTTTTTCAAGGCCGAGGAAAAGCTCGTTATAAACAAGTCTGAAAGCTTCAACAACAATGTTTCCGCCGCCCGAAATATCGCCTGAGAAATCGCCGAGACCTGCAAGCTGAAGTCTGTTGCCGTCGAGGTCGATGCCGTTGCAACAAACGCCTGTGCCGCAGTTGTAGCCGATTGCGCTCTTGCCTGATGCACCTGCTTTGACAACGATGAAGCCGTCATTGAATACTTCAAAGTTTTCAAGTCCCTTGTCACGGAGCATACCGCACATGATGTCATACTGATAGGGATGGTCGATGCCTGCAAGACCCATAAGAGTAAAGCTTACATCGGAAAGAGTGATTCCTGCTTTTTCGCAAAGGTCCTTGAGACCTGCCATAATGATATCGCTTGCACCGTCAAATGCGGTGTCAAGATTTTCGTGGTTACTGCCTGCGCCTGTTACGGATGCAAGCATTTTTTTGTTTTCGTCAAAAAGGGCAAAAGCGGTTTTTGTGCCGCCGCCGTCAACGCCGATATAATATTTCATAGTTTAATCCTCTTTCTTAAAATAATCTTCGCAAACCTCATCAAGGCAGTAAATGCCGCGTCTGTAAGGCTCTCTGTCAATCCACATACCGTTTGTGAAATCGGGGAATGCAACGGGTGCACTGCCGAGAGCGATTGACTGCTCTGAAAGGCAGGTAACAGCCATCATAACCGCTGTATCATAAACATCAATGGGAGGCTGACCGCCGACCTTGACTGCTTCTGCGAATGCGCTGAGAACAAGGAAGTCCATGCCGCCGTGACCGCCGTGAACGCCTTCCTGAGTATATTTTTGCCAGAGGGGATGCTCGTATTCGTCACGGTATGCCTCGAAATCCTCCGCTTTGTGCATCCAGTCGCCCTCAACATGCTTTGTTCTGCCCTCAAGATAGATTGTTTCGCCGTCTTCCATGTAAAGACCCTTTGTGCCCTGAACACGGTAAGCTCTTGAATAGTTTCTGGGAAGTGAGCAGTCATGAGTGAGAACAACGGTTTCGCCGTTTGCACACTTGAGCATTGTTGTTACGATATCGCCCTGATTGAAGGGGTAGTCGGCAAGGTCGTAGTCCTCGCCCTTATTCTTTTTAATCCAGTCGTTGAGACCTCTGGATTTGCTTGCCATCGAAACAAGGGAAACAAATCTGTTGCCTCTGTTGATGCCTAAAACCTTGGTGATGGGGCCAAGCTGATGAGTGGGATAAAGCTCGCCGTTACGCATCTGGAAGTTATAGAGTCTGCCGTGTCTGTTTTCTCTGCCGAGGCTGATTTCGTCACGAAGGTCGTGCTGATAACCGCCTGCCATGTGAATAATTTCGCCGAAAACGCCCTGCTTGACCATGTTGAAGATAGCCATTTCGTTTCTGTCGTAGCAGCAGTTTTCAAGAAGCATGCAGAATTTGCCGGTTTCCTCGCTTGTGCGTACAAGCTGCCAGCATTCTTCAATGCTTGCTGCACCGCCGACTTCCATTGCAACGTGCTTACCTGCTTTCATTGCATCGATTGCGATGCGTGAATGGGTAATCCATGTTGTTGCGCAGTAGATTGCATCTATATCATCTCTTGCAAGAAGCTCTTTATAATCAAGATAAACAGTGGGTTCTTCGCCTGTTTTTTCTTTAACGATGTCAAAAGCGTGCTTTGCTCTGTCTTCATATTTATCGCATACAGCGGGGACTTTTACGCCCTCAACATCAAGAAGCTCGCCGAGCATACCGGAGCCTCTGCCGCTTGTGCCGATAATACCGATATTAACAACTTTTTTCATAAAACAATACCTCTTTAGGTAAATAATTAAACCGCCGATTACAAACCGACGGTTCTATTATATAAAATAAGTTAAAAAAATGCAATATTTAATGTAATTTTATTTAAAACTTCTTTTAAAGTGTTTCTGCCACTTCATGAGATAGAGCATAACCATTTTGGTCAGGGCGATGTCATAAAGAATAAACGTGAATGCTCCCACTCCGAGAAGTATCGGAATTGCAATCATTCCGAATTCTTCGGTTTCATCGATTGTGACTCCCATGAACCTCATCATGAATGCATAGGAAACAACCATTGTTGCAACGAAAGTTCCGACTTTTATTATCCAGCTCAGTGCAGACGGAAGCCTGCTCTCAATCAGAGCTTTGAGGATGGGATAATAGCCGAAAAACGCAAAGTACATTATTGCAACTTCTTTGTTCGGAACAAGGAAAAGTCCGAGTATGGCAACGGCACAGTAAACACCGAATGCCCATTTTTTATCGGTTTCGATAACCATAAGGATTACCAGTGCACCTGCAACGGCAGGGAGTGCATATTCCATGAACGGAAAAATTGCAACCGATATCAGCAAAACCAGCGACAGGGCGGCGATTATTCCGCCGAGCGCACACTTTGAACTTTGTTTCATTTTTTCTCCAATCAGCAACAGGGGATGAGGTCGCCGCCGAAGCATTCGCAGCAGCAGTCGGCACAGATGAGGCCGGTGCAAACGTTGCAGCATCCCGAATCATCGTCTTTATTTCTGCGTCTTTCGGTTCTGTAGCCTCCCGAACGTGCACTGTTCACTTTGTTGTATGCCATTTTATAAGTGTTGTTTGAGGGGTCAAGATTGCTTGCGGTTGCAAAATTCTTTGCCGCTTCCTCAAGCCAGCCTCTTTTCTGCTGAATTGTTCCTTTGAGATAATACCACTGTGCATCGCGGCTGTATTCGGGAATGCCGTCAAGCAGAATCTGAGCATCATCAAGTCTGCCGGAATTGATTTTGGCACGGATATCCGAATAATCTGCGGTTGTGGGATTTGAATAACCGCCTGCCGAATAACCCGATGCAGACGAAGATGCTGAGCCCATAACAATGCTGTCATAAGCCTGATTAAGTTCATCGATTTTTCTTTGGTCGCCGCTGCTTTGTGCAATTCTCAGCATTTCTCTGTAAGCGGCGTTGACCTGCTCCATTCCCGCACCCTGCGGAATTCCGAGAATCTCATATGCATTTCTCATATATACACCTCAATCTACTCTGTAAACGGTTGCTTTTTCTTCGGGAAGATACTTTTTAAGCACCTTTTCTCCGCTGTAGGTAAGACCGTCAAACACTATGTTTTCAAGTATATCTTCAAATCTTTTCTTTTCAAGGGAATCCATTGCATCAAGTGCACTGCTTTGGGTGAGATTGAGCATCTCTCTTGCTCTTTGCACGAATTTTTTGCGGATTTCCGTATTGCTCATATCGGAATATTCCGACGCAAACGGATTGAAACTGCCGTTTTTTAAGTCGGTTTCCAGATCATCTGCGGCATCGAGGATATAGACGAATCTGCCGACCATGTATCCGAGCGAATAAAGAGAATTTTTTCTTTCTCCGTCAAATCCGACTGATAAAACTTTTCCGAGAGCATCTGCACTGTGGTGTGCGGCTTCATCGATACCGACATCTTTTTTCTTTTCGCATTCAGCCTGATTTGTCATTGCTTCTCCGATGATTTTATCAATTTCGGGTGCAAGCTTTGCGGCTTTTTTATGCATCAGTGCAGCAACGGGGAAAATCAGTGCCGCAAGAAGCCTGGATTTTATTCCGCCGTCATGAAGATTGTCGATGATTTTATAATAAACGGTTATTATAACGGCATGGGCACATAAATCAAGGTCTTTTCTGCTTGCACAGATCATGCATTTTTTAAGAGGATTATACGGACACCGCTTTTTTGAAAATTCACAGCCGCAATCCTTTGCCGCAAGCCGCAGAATGGCCGCAAATGCAAAATCGTAGCTCAGGAAAAGCTGAGCAACGGGGGAATATATTCTTCCGAGAGCACGGCACAAAGAGCAGTAAACCCCTTTGTACAGCTCGAAGTCTTTGATTTTCATTTCAGGCTTGAACGCCCTCACATATCCGAGCAAGCACAACCCTCCGAAATAATATTTACATTATATTTTATATTATTTTTTCACGGAAACGGTTAACATATTGTAAATTTTTGATACCTTCTTTGTTTTTCTTGCTTTTTCGCATTCTTAATGCTGTTACAGAATAAAAAAACCTATCAACCAAAGGTTGATTTTTCAAAAACAACCGATGGTTTAGAAATTTCAACCTTTCGTTTGTTGATTTCCGTGCAGAAAACGTTCACAATGAAACTGTCGGGAAAACAAGCAGTCCGACAAAAAGAAAATAAATTTCCGGAAAATTTTCAAAATCGGTAAACCTGAAATCCTTTTAAAACGTCTTATAGGTGGAAGGTAAAAAATTTTTCAAACCTTTTAATGATTTCAGACACTGTATTATCAAAAAACAAAAGGAGAATGAACTATGAATCTCGGAAACAATATTTCTGAAAGAAGAAAAGCAAAAGGAATGACACAGGATGAGCTTGCGGCAAAGCTCGGCGTATCGGCTCAGGCGGTTTCAAAGTGGGAAAACAATCTGACTTGTCCCGATATTTCACTTTTACCCGAAATATCAAAGATTTTCGGAATATCCGTTGATGAGCTGCTCGGAGTTGCTCCCATAGCGGAAAGGGCAGAACCTGTAAAGGAAGAAAAATCAGACGATAACGAACCGGATGTAACATACGAAGAGCCTGCCTTCACGGGCAAAAAAGCAACAAAGCTTATTATAGTAAGAGAGCTTAACGGCAAAGCAACAACCGTAAAGATTCCCCTCGGCATCGTTCGCTTCGGGTTAAACATAGGAGGGATTTTCGGCGGCCTTACAGGAGAACAGGCAAATTCGATTGAAAATGCAATACGAACAGGGCTTATAGGAGAGATTCTTTCCGTTGACGGGGAAAACGGCGAAACGGTTACAATCAGCCTTGTATAATCAAAAATTATATTTCGGGCAGAGCAATCTTGCTCTGCCCGAACATTTATAAGAAAAATTTTTGTTTTATATATTGACATTTCGGCAATCATATGTTAGAATACTTCACGTTCCGAATATGCGGGTGTAGTTCAATGGTAGAATCCCAGCCTTCCAAGCTGGTTGTGTGGGTTCGATTCCCATCACCCGCTCCATTTTATGCGCTTGTAGCTCAGCCGGATAGAGCAACTGCCTTCTAAGCAGTGGGTCAGGGGTTCGAGTCCCTTCAAGCGCGCCAAAGCTGCGGCTTAAGGCTGCAGCTGTAAATGGTGGCTGTAGCTCAGCTGGTTAGAGTGCCAGGTTGTGGCCCTGGAGGTCGTGAGTTCGAATCTCATCAGCCACCCCATTTAACGAACAGTACGCAAAGCTAAGGGCTTTGCGTATTTTAGTATAACCATATATTTTATATTGGGGCGTCGTCAAGCGGTAAGACAACAGACTTTGACTCTGTCATTCGCTGGTTCGAATCCAGCCGTCCCAGCCAG
Source organism: Acutalibacteraceae bacterium (assembly GCA_045542715.1). Lineage (GTDB taxonomy): Bacteria > Bacillota > Clostridia > Oscillospirales > Acutalibacteraceae > CAG-177. The sequence continues at coordinate 22,196 of JAZQLN010000031.1, read as the reverse complement.
ACAGTGCCTCTTTCAGAGGCTAAAAGAAGAAAGAATAGAGAATAAATGTAAAATAATAAAATATGTGCGTGGCACTGTTTGTATTATTTTTTATTCTATATTCTTTCTTATTTATTTTTTGAGGTGTAAAAATGAAAGATAATATATTGCTCAACAATCCTTGGAATTTGCCGCTCGTATTGTAAAACTACATAAATATCTTATCAAAGAGAAAAAAGAAATAATTATCTCAAAGCAAATCATCCGAACGGGATTTTTTATCCGTTGCGAAAGCAACGGCATATCATCAGCCGTCAGGCTGTATATCATCGCCGAAAGCGTATGTAATCACGCGAAGCGTGTATAAAGTTTTTCGCAATGATGATATGTACGGCTGTGCGGTGATTTGTTCGGTTTTAATTATATAATTTCTGCTTTTTGTTTTATAAATATTGCTTTTGCAGATAACAAATGTTAAAATAAGGTGAATAATTTGTTAATCAAAGGGGGAGGGCGTTTTGAAAAAAATAGTTTTTGCAATGATTTCGGTTTTCGTAGTTTTGTTATGTGTTTCATCTTGTGCTTCCGAAATAAATGACAGCACAAGTTCGCGTGCATCAACAACTTCAACTCAAAATACAAACAAAATTGAAACGGAATATTTTGAATTATATCCCTTTGAAAGCTGGAAAAACAAATACACATATTCTTATATAGAAAATTTAAATGATATTGCGGTTCAATTGAATGTTTATATGATTTCCGACAATGAATTTGGCGAGGCACACCTTTTTGGAATTGATATGATTTCAGTAAATGACGTTGAAAGTATTTCCCTTGCGTTGGAGACTTGGGTTGAACCGGTGGGACTTCTGACCACGGATTCAGGAGAGCAATTTTTTGTGGGAGTATCTTATGCATCTGAAATGTCTTGCACTCAAACCGAGGAGAAACAGTTTCTTTCCATGGTAGAAGATATACCTTCTGTGTTATCTACGATAAAATCCAAGAAAAACCATTCGATGTCTGAATGGGATAACAGTTATTTAGATGATACGCCGTATGTAAATGTATCCTATGGTGTTCTCGGAATGAATTTTAATACAGTGAAAAATTCGCTTGGTGGTATTGTTTACGAAATGGAAAACAAAGAGTTTCTTAAATCCTTTCATGTAAATTGTACGGATAATGTAAAATTTTATTATTGTTCTGATTATTATCTTATGGGCGTTGAAGATGAAAAAATTGTTTTTTGGGGTTATTTCCCCGAAAACAAAATCGTGTCATACAGCGGTTCAACTGTCAGAGATGTTTTAAATTACGAAAACCTTGTTGAATTGTTTTCTGTCCCTCCCAAGCAAAGCGAATCAAATCAACCCGATATTCCGTTTATAAGTTGGAAAATAAAGAACGGATACATCGGAATGGTGTCTGTGGGTTCTTGGGATATTTCAAGATGTTATGATAATTATCCTACGGTATTTGTTGCTTTTTCTGACAAAAACTTGTGTTCAATATATGAATAGCATTCCGTTTGATACGTTGTTGGAAATATTTTATAAGAAATAAGTTTAAAAAGTAAAAGGAGAGGTTGTTTTGAAGAAAATAATCAGTATTCTGCTTTGTGCGGCTGTTGCTGTTTCTTCTTTCGGAATCCTTGCGGCGGCACAGAAAAAAGAAAACACTCCCGTAATTCTTGTTCCCGGTTTTCTTCAGCCGTATATGTACATAGAGGGTGAAGACGGTGCGGAGGACGAGTATCTCTGGCTTCCGATGAAGGAAAAGATTTTTGACCGCATTATTGACGATATGCCGAACTTCCTTCTGTCGATTTTCGGTCTGCTTTTCGGCGATGTTGAAAACTTCGGCGAAACTCTCGGCGGAGGTGCTTATGCGGTTGCTGAAAAGATGAGATGCAATCCCGACGGCACATCCGTTTATCCCGTTGTTCATTATAAAAATGACCCTGCCGAATCCAATGCGGCCAATCTCAAAAAGATTGTAAGCAAGGAAGCGGAAAGAAAGGTTATTCTTTTTGAGGATTTCATTGACTACGCTGTTGCAAACGGATATTCGGATCTTGAAAATATCTTTGTTTTTGAATATGATTCACGCTTTGACCCCATAGTGCTTGCGGAAGAGCTTCGCACATTCATCAAGGATGTAAAGGAATACACAGGCTCGGATAAGGTCAATCTTTTCACTGTCAGCTACGGCGGTCTTATCACAACAACATATCTCTATTACCATATGAATGAAAAGGATGTCGGCAAGGTTGTTCTTAACGTGCCTCCTCTTCAGGGCACGGATTTCCCTGACAGGCTTTTCAGGCAGAATGTTGACCTTCCTTTTGAAACTCTTGTTGATTTCGTGGAAAGCGTTCTCGGAGCAGGCACGGAAATCGCTTCTGTTTTTGAAGCAAATGACGGAAACTTCCTCAACACAACGTTAAACAGTGCAAGCGGCGGTATGCTCGATGTTGTTCGTTACTGGAGCACTATTTACGCTATTACTTCACCCGACCTTTATGACGCTATGAAGAAGGATTTCCTTGATCCTGTTGAAAATGCGGCGATTATAAAAAACAATGATATCATTCATTATGAAATCATGCCTGCAATGAAAGACACTCTTCAGAAGTGCCAAAAGCTCGGCATGGAGATTTCGATAATTGTTTGCACGGGTGTCAACATCTGCCTCGGCGGCAACCTCAACGGCGATATTCTTGTGCCTGCCTACAGTGCATCGGGTGCTGATGTTGCCGAGCTGGGCAAACGCTTCCCCGACGGATATACAGGCAAGAAAACCTCCTGCGACAATCCGGAGCACAACCATATTTCACCTTCAATGGAGATTGATGCATCAAGTGCGTATCTGCCCGAAACCACGTGGTTTATCGAAGGCTCATATCATGCAATGTTTGAGCTTGAGGACTATGCGATGTCGCTTGCAGCAAAGCTTCTTTTTACTGATGAGCTTCCCGACGTTCATGCAGATTCCGCGTATCCCCAGTTTGAATATTCAAACAATCCCCACAGAGGAATTTACGCTAAATTCAACAGCAGTCTCAGCGGTTATGTTTCGTCGGCTGACAGTGCACTTGTTGTTGAAAATATCTATGATGACATAACAGTCACAATCACATCCGTTGTTGCAAACGGCATGGATATCGATTTTGAAGTTCCCTTTGCCTGCATTCTCAGACCCGGCGAAAAGGTTGAAATTCCGTTCAGCGGAGACATTCCCGAAGTGAGTGCAACGAGAACGGATATTACTGTCAACTTCATCAAAGCCGGTATTTCATCGGGCGTGACTGCGGTTAATTTCCCCATGACAATCAATAACGGAAAAGCACCTGAATACAAAGAGGGAACCGTTGATACGGACCCGGTTTCGGCACTTGAAGGAGTGCTTCCCGAAGAGCTGTATAACCTGCTCACAAAGCTTTCTCTCCGCAAGGCATCCGAAAGCATTTTTGATACACTTGCAGAGACGGTTAAGTTCTGATACAAACAAAAATCCCGTCGGACTTTTTCACGGTCCGACGGGATTTTTTTTATGCGATTACGAATAATTCACGTTGAAAGAAGCTTAGTATCATTTGGAAAATGGGCGGAATAACGAAATAATCATATTCAACTTTAACCGCTTCGTTTATGAAAAGCATTTCGGTTTGTCTGCCGTAGCGGACAACTTCAAGATGAACACCGCCGATAACAGACTCATCTCCTGCGAAATATCCGTTATCCTTGCGTACGATTGTTTCGGTTTTCTCTGTTCCGTCTTTGTAAGTAAGCTTGAGAACGATTCCGTCGGGAGTGTTGGGTGAACCGAAGCCGAAAACAATTCTGTTCTTAAGAGGAACATAAACGATTTCCGCACTCTTGACATTGTTTACGGGTTCGGGATCGGGAGTGGGTTCAGGGTCGGGATCAGGATCAGGCTCGGGATCGGGAGTGGGATCAATTTCAGGAAGTTCGGGCAGATTCTGTAAAACAGGATAGCCGTTTTCTTCCATTTCCCAAACAGTTTCAAAATCAAAGCCGACAAAGGATTCCTGCTTTTTGAATTCTTCTTCGGTGAGGAGTTTTACATTAACAAATGGTTTATTCATAAAATCATCGGGAATACTCTCACCGTCATATGCAGGAATATTTTCTGTGTCAGTATAATAAGCATTTTTTAACTCAGACGGTAATCCAACCGCTAAAACACTAGAAAATAAATTTCCTGAAACGGCACCTGCATAACCATAAAAATCTTCAGGATAAAATAATTTTCCGCAACTGTAAACATTTTCAGAGATATATGACTCGCCGGATATGCCTCCCATATATGTTTGTGGTGTTGAAAAATCTACAGATAAATCTCCTCTGTTGTAGCTGTCGCTAAGACTGATGTTTTCTGAACCGTCACCATCAATACCGCCCATCTTAACAATGCATGTTTTTTGTGCATCGTTGCCTTTAACAGAAATATTTCCGTAATTACAGCAATATTGCTCACCCGACCGTTTTGCAATACCTGAAATTCCGCCAATCAAAAGTTCTGTTGAGTTTGTGTTTGCACTAACATTTATGTTGGCATAATTCACACAACTGCTTATATCACTCCAAGTGCATCTTCCTACTATACCGCCAACTTCGCAAGCTGAAAAACCTTCAACGAAAATTTCACCGGTGACTGCACAATTAAATATGCCTGCAGCACTGCAGAATCCAGCTAAAATGCCTATGCGTGCCCTTGATGTTTCGTTTCCCGAATATTTTACATTTACAGAGGCATCGGTTATAACCAAGTTTTTAATTTTATATATGTTTTCGTCAGATGCGCCGCTTATATATCCGAAAAGCCCATAATAAGCATTTTCATTTCCAAAATAATCAGTATTGATTGTTAATGAGGAAATTATAAATCCGTTTCCGTCAAATTGACCTATAAAAGGAGTTCCGGAAACACCTATAGGCTCCCAGTTTTCGTAAACAGAAAGGTCTATATCGTTCATGAGTATGTACTTGCCGTCAAGGTCGTTGCGGATGTTATACAAATCCTCTGCGGTTCGGATTTCGGTAACAGTGTCGGGGTCGGGCGTTGGTTCGGTTTCAGGAAGTTCGGGTTGATTCTGTAAAACAGGATATCCGTTTTCTTCCATTGTCCAAACAGTTTCAAAATCAAAGCCGACAAAGGATTCCTGCTTTTTGAATTCTTCTTCGGTGAGGAGTTTTACGTTTTCAAAGCTGTTATCATCGGGTGCATATCCGTCTGAATATGAAGGATAAAAACTTTCATTTATGTAATACGCATTCCCTGTTTTATTTCCCGGCTCTACAGGAACAGAAACCCATGATAAATTATTACCTGATAAACCGCCTGCGAAGCCCTTGAAGTTCTCGGGTAAAATGATTTCACCTGAATTGTAGCTGTTGCAGAATACCATGCTTTCGCCCGCCAGTCCGCCGACATAGGTTGAGGCGGTTGAAAAATCCAACTCAATTGTTCCTCTGTTATAACAATTGTTTATCATATTTCCGAATTGATGAGGTTCGCCGACAATTCCGCCGACATAAGCAGAAATATTGCTGTCATCGGAATCAACGGAAGAAACCGTTATATTTCCGTAGTTACAGCATTTGGAAATTGCCAATGCTTTGCCTGCTATGCCGCCGATACCGATCTTGGAGATTTTTTTCGACAAGAGATTGATGTTTGCATAGTTTACGCATTTTGCAGGCATACATGAAGAAGCCAAGCCGAGGAAACCGCCTGCATAACCTTTTTCAAAACCTTCAATATTAATATTGCCTGAAACTACGCAGTTTTCGAGTGTGGAATTGATTGCGAACCCTGCCAAAGCACCCACTCTGAATTGTTCTGAAACGTTGCCTGTAAATTTTATATCAATATCAATATTCAAAATATTCAGATTTTTAACCGTGCAGTTTTCCAATTCGTTAAAAAGACCGAATTGAATAGAGTCACTATCAGTGCATTCGCCTATGATTGTCATATTCAGAATTGAAAATCCGTTGCCGTCAAGCTCACCCGTGAAGGGCGTTTCGGATGAACCGATAGGCTCCCAGTTTTCGTATGACGATAAATCAATATCGTTCATAAGGATATATTTGCCTGAAAGGTTGTTGCGGATGTTGTTTAAATCCTCTGCGGTTCGGATTTCGGTGACTGTTTCGGGGTCGGGCGTTGGTTCGGTTTCAGGAAGTTCGGGTTGATTCTGTAAAACAGGATAGCCGTTTTCTTCCATTTCCCAAACAGTTTCAAAATCAAAGCCGACAAATGATTCCTGCTTTTTGAATTCTTCTTCGGTGAGATTAACAATGTTTTCAAAAGGTTCTTCTTCGTAACTTTCCGGAATAAATTTACCCAAATATGCCGGAATCATTTCCGAATTATTATAGAATGCATTCTTCATTTCACTTTTTTCTGAGGTCGAAGTTAAAGCACTTGAATAAACGCTTCCAGAAATTGCACCTGAATATCCGTTGAATTCTTCCGGAATTATCACATTACCTGTGTTATAAACATTTATTGTGTTTCTTGACTGTCCGGATATTCCGCCTATATATGTTCTTTTATTTGATGTGTCGACTGAAAGTTTGCCTCTGTTATAGCAATCAATAACAGTTCCTCCGTCAGATCCGTTACCTTCAATACCGCCTAATCTTATATAGCAGGAAGATTGCAAATCTGTTGCGTCTGCAGATACACTTCCGAAATTACAGCATTCTGAAATTTCTGTATATTTAGAATAGCCGATTATACCGCCAATTGCCAATTTGGTTGCCGTTGAATCAATCTCAGCATTGATATCGGCGTAATTTGCACACTGTGATACTGCGCCAAATAAATTTCCGCCGATAATTCCTCCGATTTCAGATGACGAGAACCCTTTTATGTTCATTTTTCCTGTTACGGTACAGTCGGATATATCCGCACCGTATCCTGCAATAGTTCCGATTTTACATTTTGATTCGGAATCAGAACCAATGTATTCAACATCGATTTCCGCATCTGAAACTATTGCATTTTTAATTACGGAACCGCCGGCATTTCCGAATAAACCGCAATAAAAGGTTCCGTTGTCTGCTGTTTTCTCTTTTACTGTAATATTCGAAATTGTGAAACCGTTGCCGTCAAGCTCACCCGTGAAGGGTGTTTCGGATGAACCGATAGGCTCCCAGTTTTCGTATGACGATAAATCAATATCGTTCATAAGGATATATTTGCCTGAAAGGTTGTTGCGGATGTTGTTTAAATCCTCTGCGGTTCGGATTTCGGTGACTGTTTCGGCTTCGGTTTCGGCAAAGACCGGAACAATGCACAAAACAGAAATTACTATTGCGAGAATAACCGATAAAAGCTTTTTCATAGAACCATTCCTTTCTTGTTTTCTATAATTATATTCTAAATAATCACAGAAATATTGTCAATAATATAATGCCATAAATCCTGCCAAAAGTCAATGGCAGAATTTATGGCATTTATAATTTTATCGGGGTGATTTTATGAAATATGAAAGAATAAGAAATCTGAGAGAAGATAACGATTTTACTCAGCAGCAGATTGCAGATATGCTTTTTATAAACAGAAGAACTTATGCCGCATACGAAAACGGAATTAATTCAATGACTCCCGAAACTCTCTGCAAAATAGCCGATATCTACGGCACAAGTGTAGACTATCTTCTGGGAAGAACCGATGTTTTTGAACGGTATCCGGTTAAATAACAACCGTACACACGGATTTCGGCGGAATGCTGACCGACGAAAGGTCGGGGCAGGGGAGTTTTTCAAGATTACGGGTTTCGTCGGTGATATGGATTTCTCCCGAGCCTTTTCCCAAATCGCAGATTTTTTCTTTTTTTGAGAAGTTTGCGGCAATAACAACCGTTTTTCCGTTGTTCTCAAAAGCAAGAGCCGTTACGTCGCCGTCATCGCTTTCGGCGGCGATTCTTTTTGCACCGATGGGAACGAATTTTGTGAAATTGCCGAATGCAAAATAGCGTTTTGCAAGCTCAAATGTATTCTCGGGAATGTTGATATATATGAGTCCGTCGCAGTAATCAACTTCGGAAACCGCTATCCAGTGCTGCCATGATGCGGCATCCATCAGACCTATATCCTCAATCATGATTTTTGCCTGTTCAAGGGCGGATTTCATTCCGTAATCCCTGCCGCCCTGCATATGTGTCCATTCGCTCATTTTGATTGCCATGTCGGGATATTTTTTCTGTGCCCATTTCTTATATCTTCTGACGAATGCGGTTCTGTTGTTGAAAGGCTTTGTGATGAACGGAAGCTTGATATATGTTCTGTAGGAATGGGTGTCGATGCAGTCCATTCTGCTTCTGACCTTTTTGTCGGAGAGCATATTTCTGATATAGGATTTATTGAAAAATCTGAGATCGCCGCTTTCAGGACCGGAAATCTTGACATTTTTCAGCTCGGGATATCTGTCCATTTCATCAGCCAACGCACGGAAAACGGGCTTCATATTCCACGGATGGTAGTGGCAGCCCTCCTGACCGCCTGTCCATATCCATATCGGCTCGTTGACGGGCGACAGATACTTCACGGGCAGACCTTCGTTCACAAAATGTGCACCGATATCCGCAACATATTTCGCAAATGCTTTGTAGTCTTTGTGTTTTATATTCTGAAAAAAGATTTTATCAAGATGTGATTTGCCGTTTTTTGTAAGCCTGACGGGCGGTGAATTGACAAAAAGAATTATTTCGTCTGCACCGTCTTCGGCGGCTTTTTTCATCATATAAACAGCATTTGCGTCTCTTTCCCAGTCGTAAACACCCTCTGAAACCTCGAATGTTTCGGTATATCTCAGGGGATTGTCGATTTTATCGGGACCGCCCTTTGAGCCTGCACCGATGTTGAAGCGGAAAATATTTATTCCGAGACCTTTTTCCTTGCTGTAAAGCAATTCGGAAATACGGTCACGGATTGCAAGACCGCTTTCGGGGTCGGTTTCCGTTATTCCGCCAACATACTGTGCCCACCATGCACCGCTTGCACCGAATCCCTGCATTGTTTGAAATTCTTTCGAACGGTCAATACTGATTTTAACAGTCATTTTCTCTCACCTCGGGTTAATCATAGCATATATTTTCAGGTTAATCAATAAAAAGCAACTCTTTGCCGGAAACCCGTTCGGAAATGACAAAATCCCGCGATACTTTATGTATCACAGGATTCTTTCGTGAAATATTACAGGAAAAGAGCTTGGCTTCCTTACGGATACCGCCCGACGGTGACTCGGGTTATATTTGGGGGATAACCACATATTTTATTGCTTCCGCATTGTTGATAAGGTTGAAGATAATTTCGGAAATTTCCTCAACGGACTCAACCATTCCGTTATCAAACCAGAATTTGAAAACGGAGAGAATAGCACCCACATAATAATGCACTGCGTACTTGCCTGCGGGGTTTTCGGCAACAACGGGGAAATAATTATGAACTCTTTCGCTCAGGAGAGATGAAAGAAGATGTGCAAGACCCGCATCATAAACCGCCTGAATAACTTTTGCATTTTCAAGGAAGAAATTGGAAACAAGAAGAATGACATCTCTGAATGTGTCAACCTTTTCGCCGTGAATGTCAACAAGCAGTCTTTTTTCCTGGTCGGTAAGATGCTTTATGAGAATTTCATCTTTGTTTTTATAATTGCGGTAGTAAGCCATTCTTGAAACACCCGCAAGATTTGTTATGTCGGTTATGGATATGCTCTGATAGCTTTTTGTTTCCATAAGACGAAGAAGTGCCGTGACGATGCATTCTTTGGTCAGCACGTTTGCCTCGTTTACTCTCTCCATTACAAATTCTCCTTATATGTAACATATTGATAATTTTAAAGAAATTTTGTGTTTTTGTTAATGATTTTTTCATAAACTGGTGTTACAATCGTAACTGTTACAAGTGTAACATTGCAACAATATTTTGTCAAGGGGATTTTGAGTGTGCTTAAACTTAAAAATATCGTAAAGGAGTATCCCACAGGTGATTCCAAGGTCGTTGCCCTTAAAGGGGTGAATATCGAATTCCGCAAGAGCGAATTCGTTTCAATTCTCGGCCATTCGGGATGCGGTAAAACAACATTGCTCAACATTATCGGCGGTCTTGACCAGTATACAGACGGTGACCTGATAATCGAAGGCAAGTCAACCAAGGATTTCAAAGACGGCGACTGGGATTCATACAGAAACCATTCAATCGGCTTTGTTTTCCAGAATTATAATCTTATTCCTCATCAGAGCGTGCTTTCAAACGTTGAGCTTGCTCTGACTCTTTCGGGCGTTTCCAAAAATGAAAGACAGCAGAGAGCAAAGGCTGCTCTTGAAAAGGTCGGTCTCGGCGACCAGCTTAACAAGAAGCCCAATCAGATGTCGGGCGGTCAGATGCAGAGAGTTGCAATCGCAAGAGCTCTTGTCAATAACCCCGAAATTCTGCTTGCCGACGAGCCTACGGGCGCTCTCGACACGGAAACAAGCGTTCAGATTATGGAGCTTCTCAAGGAGATATCCGAAGAAAAGCTTGTTATCATGGTTACTCATAATCCGGAGCTTGCAGAGGATTATTCAACAAGAATCATCCGCCTTGTTGACGGTAACATCGTTGATGACACCGACCCTTACACAACAGAGGATGTTGCCCGCAAGGAAAAGACAAGAGCCGAAAAGAAATCGGAGAAAAAGGCTTCAAAGGGTATGCCCAAGAAGCCTTCAATGTCATTCTTAACAGCTCTTTCACTTTCGCTCAACAATCTTATGACCAAGAAAGCAAGAACATTCCTTACTTCCTTTGCGGGAAGCATCGGTATTATCGGCATTGCTCTTATTCTTGCTCTTTCAAGCGGATTTCAGGCATACATTGATTCAATTCAGCAGGAAACCCTCACTTCTTATCCTATAATGATCGAGAAAACCGCCATGGATATGAATTCCATGATGACGGGCATGGCGGCAACCAAACCCGGTGCGGTTGACCACGCACTTGACAAGGTTTATTCCAATACACTCACCTCAAGCATGATGGAATCCTTCACTTCGGAAATCTGGTCGAACAATCTTGAAGGATTCAAGGCATACATTGAAAGCGATGAAAGCACAATCAAGGACTATGTGAGCAGTGTTCAGTATTCCTACGGCGGAAAAATGAACATCTTTGATTCGGGCTTTGAAAACGGCATCAATCAGGTTTATCCCAGCCCCATGCTTGCGATGATGGAAACCATGATGGGCAGCATCAACATCGGCGGCATGCAGATGGATAATTCCATGATGGCGTCGATGCAAAAGATGATGAACTCATGGCAGGAGCTTATCGATAACGAAGAAATGCTCCATGACCAGTTTGAGGTTGTTAAAGGCAGCTGGCCTGAAAAATATAACGAAGTAGTGCTTATCGTAGATAAAAACAACGAGGTAAGCGATATCGCTATTCAGGGTCTCGGTCTTACCACTTCAGAGGATATGATGCAGGCATTCATGGCTGCAACGCAGGGCACTGCAGAGGAATACACTCCTCCGAAATTTGAGCTTGAATATGACGAAGTAATCGGAAAAACCTTCAGAATTGTTCTTGAACCCGATTATTTTGAGTATAACGAAGAAACAAAAACATGGGATGATATGCGCGGTGACGAAGAATATTTGCGTAATCTCATCAATAACGGCGAAGAAATCAGAATCGTCGGTATCGTAAGACCTGCAAACGATTCAATCATGGTAACAACCATGGGTGCAATCGGTTACACATCGGAACTTACTGAGCATATCATAAACGCAACAAACGAATGTGAAATAGTTAAACAGCAGAAGGCAAATCCCGAAGTTGACGTTTTCACCGGTGTTTACTTTGACGAAGAAAAGAGAGCTGAACAGGCTGAAAAGACTTCGGCACCCGGACTTTCCGGCGTTTCGCTTGACCCTCAGATAGACTCAAAAACACAGGCAATCGCAGACACGGCACCTCTTGCAAGCTCAATGGGTCTTTCATCGTCTGCACCCAAGGCGGTGTTTACGGATACGGTTGCGGGAATGCCCGATTTCAGCGGTATGCCTGCCGTAAGTGAAGAAGAGGTTTATGCCGCAATCGATGAGCAGTTTACGGGCGATGAAGCAACAAAAATGAAGCGAACGGTTGAACTTATGCTCAAACCCGTGCTCAGCCTTTCGGAAAGAAAAGAGCTTGTAGGCTATCTTGACGAAATGCTTGCAGGTCAGGAAATTGAAGGCATGGGCGAAATCAGCGGCGAGCAGGCACTTTCGTTCCTCCAGATGATGGATAAAACAACGAAACTCAAGATGCTCAACGCAATCATGACGGGCGAGTTTGCACCCACAACTCCTCCTGTTACCGACGGCGGAGAAGCAACAACTCAGCCGGATGTTCCCGAAGCAACAACACCGGGTCAGCAGGGTGAGGCAGCAACCAAACCTCAGAAACCCGACACAACCAAGCCTCAGACTCCTTCACAGTCTCAGACACCCCAACAGCCTCAGACTCCCGCTGAGCCTCAGGAGCCTGTTGTTGAGCCTGAACCCGAGCCGGAACCTCTACCCGAACCTCTTGCGGCAAGCTATGAGGAGGCACTTTCGGTTCTCGGCGTTGCAGACCTCGACAATCCCCAGTCTATTTATATTTATCCCCTTGATTTTGAATCAAAGGATATAATCTCGGCAGAAATCGAGAAATATAACGAATCCGTAACCGCAGACGGCAAGGAAGAAAACAGCATCAAGTATACCGATTACATGGGTCTCCTTCTTTCGTCGGTTACATCAATCATCAACATTGTTTCTTATATCCTTATCGCATTCGTTGCAATTTCACTTGTTGTTTCGTCGATTATGATAGGAATTATCACCTATATTTCGGTTCTTGAAAGAACAAAGGAAATCGGTATCCTCAGAGCAATCGGTGCATCGAAGAAGGATATTTCGCGTGTATTCAATGCGGAAACATTTATTGTCGGCTTTGTTTCGGGTGCACTCGGTATCGGAACAACTCTGCTTCTTACAATTCCCATCAATGCGATTATCGAGCATCTCACGGGACTTCCCAATATTTCGAAGCTTCCGTTTGACGGAGCGATGATTCTTATTGCAATCAGCGTTGTTCTTACGCTTATCGCAGGTCTTGTACCATCAAAGATTGCATCGAGAAAAGACCCCGTAGAGGCTCTCAGATCAGAATAAAATCAAGACCGTATCGGCTTTGCTTCCGATACGGTCTTTCTGTATTGTATTATAAATATTTGTTTACTATCTTATCAACGATGCTTTTTTCGTCAACTTCCATTTCGCCTGTGTAATCGTCGATGGACTGCTGATATTCCGCAGAGTAGAGATTGCTTATGCAGGTTGAACGGTAGTTTGCGTAAACGCTCTCACCCTTGTTTTTGAGGTTTTCTTTAATCACGGCAAAAACGCAGTCGTCATATTCGATTATCTGCACGGTGTTGTCAGCCTGTTCGGATATTTTATCAAAAAATCCGTCGGGATATCCGCCGCCGTTTCTGTTGAGCAGAACGGAATCCGAGGCACTGAAGCCTGCAGCTGTTGCGGCATCGCTGAATTTCTGAGTATCGGTTATTTCCTTCAAGGAATTCATGGTTTCAAGAAGCTGGTTTCTTTCAAGCTGAGTCATCATGGTGCCGTCTGCCTTGGTGAAATAAACGCAGACATTTCTGAAGCTGATGTAGTTTAAATAAAAATAATTCTGGATTATCGATTCTGCACCGAGGTTGTCAAGTCCGAGGTCATAGATGGCGGTGAAGAGCCTGTCTTCGTAAGCTTCCGCAGTCTGAATTTTTGTGAGAGTCTGCTTTGAAATGCCGATTTCGTTGTAGTGATTCTCAAATCTCAGCCAAAGGTCGTTAACCGTCTGCGAAATCTCAACCTTTTCTGCCGCCGTAAGCTTAAGACCTTCGTTTGCAAAGCGTGTGTTGGCTGCAAGGTATTCCTTGCACTGCTGGATGGCGGCTTCCTTGAAAACCTTATCCTTTGCTTTGGCGTCTATTCCGTAATCGGCAGGTCTTTCAACAACCTTATGGAAAAAATATGTGAAAATTTCAGTGTCAATCTCCGTGCCCGATATAATAAGAGCCGTTTCTTTTTCTTTTGTACAGGCACAGAATGAAAGAATCATAATAACGGCAAGCAGTGCCGCCGAAAGCTTTTTCATAAATATCACATCCGTTCACCGATGATTATATCACAGAAATTCCGTTTTATCAATTGCAGATGAAAAATACCGCAAAAAAATTTAAAAAATGTCTTTATTCTTTAAAATAATTGTTGTATAATTACAATGTAATATTATTTTTACGGAGTGAAAGCTATGGAAAAAATCAGACTTTATATCGCAGGCGAAGAATATAATATCGCAACAGATGATGACCTTGATTATGTTGCTCAGCTCGGACAGGAGCTTGACAAAAAGATTTCAGGCATCATGAGCTCGAATTCCAGAATTTCCGTAACTCAGGCGGCAATTCTTGCTTCTCTTGAGTTTGCAGATGCAGCAAAGAAGAGCGAGGTTACATCGGAAAATCTCCGCGGACAGATTCAGGAATATCTTGAAGATGCCGCAAGAGCAAGAACAGATGCAGAAATCGCAAGACGCGAAATCGAAAGACTCACAAAAGAGCTTGCCGCCGCAAAAGCAGCGAGATAATGTCTGTTGAGATTTTAGCGCCTGCAGGCAGCTTTGATGCTCTTGTTGCCGCAGTAAGATGCGGAGCAAATGCGGTTTATCTTGGCGGCAAGGCTTTCAATGCCCGCCGCAATGCCTCAAATTTCGGGGATGACGAGCTGAAAAAGGCGGTTGAATACTGCCACGCAAGAAATGTCAGGGTCTATATGACTCTTAACACCCTTGCTTCCGACAGCGAGCTTGAAACTGCATACGATGCAATAAAATGTGCCTGCGAAAGCAATGTTGACGCCCTTATTTTACAGGATATCGGACTCGCCGCCCTTGTGCGTCGGGTCTGTTTGTCTATGCCCCTTCATGCATCAACACAGATGTCGGTTCAGAGCATTGAGGGTGTGCGTACTCTTGAAAGAATGGGATTTACAAGAGTCGTGCTTCCCCGTGAATTATCCGAAAAAGAGATTGCGGCAATATCTGCACAGACCGATATGGAGCTTGAATATTTTGTTCACGGTGCACTGTGTATGTGCGTTTCGGGTCAATGTCTCATGAGTTCGGTGCTCGGCGGCAGAAGCGGCAACAGAGGACTGTGCGCTCAGCCGTGCCGTCTGCCGTTCGGAGTCAACGGAAAAGGCGGCAACAATCTGAGCCTTAAGGATAATTCGCTTGTTGATGAACTTCACCGACTTGAAAAAGCAGGTGTATGTTCGTTCAAAATCGAGGGCAGAATGAAACGCCCCGAATATGTTGCGGCGGCGGTGACTGCTTGCAAAAACAGCATTAATAATATAAATGATTATAATATAACGGATTCGCTTCATGCGGTCTTTTCCCGTTCGGGATTCACAAAAGGATATTTTGAAGGCAAACTCGGCAAGGATATGTTCGGAATAAGGCAGAAAGAGGATGTTGAAAAGGCATCATCGGTTTTGTCGGGTCTGCAGAGACTTTACGATAACGAAAATCCGCTTGTTCCCGTTGATTTCAGCCTTGTTTTCAAAGAAAATCAGCCGATAAAATTAACCGCATCGGCACTTGGCAAAAAAGCAGAGATAACGGGTGAGAAAATGCCCGAAAAAGCTCTCAGCAAACCTCTTTCCGAGGAGGATCTTGTTCAGCGTATTTCAAAATGCGGAGGCACACAGTTTTATGCAGACAAAACCGAAATCGATTATGATTCGGGTCTGATTGTCTCGGCAGGTGCTCTGAATGCACTCCGACGGGATGCACTTTCCGCACTGGAAAATGAAATCATCGGCAAAAATTCATATGAAGTTTCTTCCTTTGAGTTTGAAACAAAACCTCATCGGGCAAAGAGATATGAATATCACGCAAGATTCTTCAGAGAAAATCAGATTCCCGAAAATTTCGGCGGAGTATCAAGAGTGATTCTTCCCGTTGAGGTCAGCGGTGAAACCGTCGAAAAACTTATTGCATCGGGCATCGAAACCGCGATTGAAATTCCCGCACCTGTTTTCGGCGAATCGCAGAAATACATTGATAAATTAACCGAGCTGAAAAAATACGGGGTCAGCCTTGCATGGGTCTGCACTCTTGACGGTGTCGGAATAGCGGAAAAAGCAGGATATGAAGTTGCGTTCGGATTCGGCACAAATATTTTCAACAGTCTTTCTCTCGCGGAATCCGAAAAACTCGGTGCAAAAGACAGTCTGCTTTCGTGCGAAATCAATCTCGGCGATGCAAACAGACTAGGCTGTGATATTCCGAGGGGTGTTATGATTTACGGCAGAATTCCTCTTATGCTCACCCGAAACTGCCCTGTCAGAAATAAGATTTCATGTACTGAGTGCAAGTCGCAAAGCTTGCTTGCGGACAGAATGGGTGTTGAATTCCCGGTTGTGTGCAAAAACGGAGCAAGCTTTATTCTCAACTCCAGACCCCTGTGGGCTGCGGATAAGAAATCCGAAATGAGGAATCTTGATTTCGGTCTGATATATTTTACAAACGAAAACAAATCGGAATGCCGGGATATAATAAACAGGTGCATTAACGGAGATTCTCCGTCAGGTGAATTCACAAGAGGCCTTTATTTCAGAAATGTTTTATAATTTTTCAAAAAAATATTGTAACATTATAAATATAGGTGTATACTGCTAAAGTAAATTTTAAAGAAGGTGTTTATATGATAAGAATCGGTATTTACGGATACGGCAATCTCGGCAAGGGGATAGAGTGTGCAATTCATCAGAATCACGATATGGAGCTTGTTGCTGTTTTCACCCGCAGAGACCCTTCGGCTGTTAAAACGGTTTTTGAGGGAGTTAATGTTGTTTCTGCGAGCGATGTAGCAAGCTACTCGGATAAAATCGATGTTATGGTGCTTTGCGGAGGCAGTGCAACGGATTTGCCCGTTCAGACTCCCGAACTTGCAAAGCTTTTCAATGTTGTTGACAGTTTTGATACCCATGCAAGAATTCCCGAACATTTTGCGAATGTTGATAAGGAAGCAAAGGCAAGCGGAAAGGTTGCGATTATTTCTGTCGGCTGGGACCCCGGTCTCTTCTCGCTCAACAGACTCTATGCGGAATCAATCCTTCCCGACGGCAACAGCTATACTTTCTGGGGCAAGGGTATCAGCCAGGGTCATTCCGATGCAATCAGACGCATTGAAGGCGTTGTTGATGCAAGACAGTATACGGTTCCCGTTCCTGCGGCAATCGAATCCGTAAGAAACGGCGAAAATCCCGAACTCACAACCCGCATGAAGCACACAAGAGAATGCTATGTTGTTGCGGCAGAGGGTGCGGATAAGGCAAAGATTGAGCAGGAAATCAAATCAATGCCCAACTATTTTGCGGATTACGATACAACCGTGACCTTTATTTCTCAGGAAGAACTTCTTGAAAAGCATGGCGGTCTGCCTCATCAGGGAATCGTTCTTCGTTCGGGTGCGACGGGTGCAAACAAAGAAAACACTCATATCATCGAGTATTCGCTTAAGCTTGACTCAAATCCCGAATTCACATCAAGCGTTCTTATTGCCTATGCAAGAGCCGCATACAAGCTCAACAAAAAAGGTGACTGCGGATGCAAATCCGTGCTTGATATTCCTCCCGCGATGCTTTCGGCAAAGAGCACAGAGGAACTTTTTTCATATATTTAATCATATATCGGTGCTGCACGGTTTGTGCATACTATATAATGTATATATTATATATACGCATAAAATTCAACAAAAAAACTTCAAAAAGTGCTTGACTGCAGGGTATGAATGTGTTATGATATTCGTACCTCTGCAGGAGGGTTCTTTTTTTGTGCCCGAAAATAAATTGTAAAATTATAAGCAGAGGGAGGCCTGGCTCTGTTTCAGGTTGCCTGATAGACCCGTCACAGGGCTAAAAATTCCGATTAAATGGAGGTGCCGCACATGGCTGCTACCGGTAAAAGAGTTAAAATCACACTTTCTTGCACCGAATGCAAACAGCGCAATTACAACACAATGAAAAACAAGCAGAACACACCTGACAGACTGGAGATGAACAAGTACTGCCGTTTCTGCAGGAAGCATACTCTCCACAAAGAAACAAAATAAGCAGGAGGATTAAACCTATGGCTAAGAAAGAAATTTCCCAGGCTGCAGAAAAGGTTGCCGCTGCTGAAAAGAAAAACGACAAGAAGCCTGCAAATCCTAACGGAAACATTTTCGTCAGAGCTGCTAAGGCAATCAAGAAGTTCTGCAAAGACATCAAGGGCGAAATCAAAAAGATTGTTTGGCCCGACGCAAAAACAGTTCTTAAATCAACCGGCGTAGTTCTCGCAGTTGTAGTAATCTGCGGTATTGCAATTTTCGCAGTTGACCAGCTTCTTGCTTTTGTTCTTTCACTTCTCGAAAGAGCAGCACAGAGCGTTGGCGAAGCATCAGAAGTTGCAACAACAGTTGCAGATGCAGTAACAACAACCGCAGCTGAAGTTATTGATCACGGTGACCACACTCACGTTGCCGGCATGATCAACAGTATCATAGGCTGATTCGGGAGGACTTGAAATGTCTATTGACACAAGATGGTATGTAGTTCATACCTACTCCGGTTACGAAAACAAGGTTGCAACCAACATCGAAAAAATGGTTGAAAACCGCAAAATGCAGGATCAGATCCTTGAGGTGAAGATTCCTACCGAAATCGTTACCGATGTCGAGAAGAAAAAAGAGGTTGAGCGTAAGCTTTTCCCCGGTTATGTTCTCGTTAAGGTAGCTGTTACGCCCGACAGGGACAACCGTCCCGCAATGAGCGATGAAACTTGGCTTCTCATCCGCAACACACGTGGCGTTACAGGTTTCGTTGGCCCCGAAAACAAAGCCATACCCCTTACCGACGAAGAAGTTATCAGGCTCGGAGTCGAGAAGAGAACCGTAGAGGTTTCCTATCAGGTTGGCGATACAGTCAACATCATCGATGAAATTTTCGACGGATTCACAGGCGTTGTTGAGGAACTCGATATTGACAATAACATTGTCAAGGTTTCGGTTTCAGCACTCTTTGGCAAACAGACAACCGTTGAGCTTGAGCTTGACCAGGTTGAACTTGCCGAATAATCACGGTAATTTGAGGGTTAACCGCCCTTTCAAATTTAGCGCGTAATGCGCAGTCCCGCAATTTTGCGTGGGCTTCGTGGGAGGAGCATAAAAGCTCCGCAATTTACCACATTATATGGAGGTTATTAATTATGGCACAGAAAGTTGTCGGCTTAATTAAGTTACAGATCCCCGCAGGTAAGGCCACTCCGGCTCCCCCTGTTGGTCCCGCACTTGGTCAGCACGGTGTTAACATCATGGCTTTCACAAAGGAATTCAATGAACGCACCAAGAACGACATGGGTCTTATCATCCCTGTTGTTATCACAGTTTATGCTGACCGTACATTCAGCTTCATCACAAAGACTCCCCCCGCTGCAGTCCTCATTAAGAAGGCTTGCGGAATTGAAAGCGGTTCGGGCGTTCCCAACAAGACCAAGGTTGCAACAATCACTCAGGATCAGGTTCGCAAGATTGCTGAGCAGAAGATGCCTGACCTCAACGCAGCTTCAGTTGAAGCAGCTATGAGCATGATCGCAGGTACAGCTCGCAGCATGGGCGTTACAGTTACTGACTGATTACGCTACTGTGGGAGGAAAAATCCGATTTAACCACATGATTGGGAGGAATTAATTAACATGAAACACGGAAAGAAATATAACGAGAGTGCAAAGCTCGTTGAAAGAGCTACTCTCTATGATACCGACGCTGCACTTGAGCTCGCTGTTAAGACTGCAAGTGCAAAGTTTGACGAAACTGTAGAAGTACACGTTCGTCTTGGCGTTGACTCACGTCACGCTGACCAGCAGGTTCGCGGTGCTGTTGTTCTTCCTAACGGAACAGGCCGTACCGTAAGAGTTGCTGTTTTCGCAAAGGGTGCTGACGCTGATGCTGCAGCTGCTGCAGGTGCAGAAGTTGTAGGTGCTGAAGACCTTGTTGCAAGAATTCAGGGCGAAGGCTTTATGGATTTCGACGTTTGTATTGCAGCACCTAACATGATGGGTCTTGTTGGCCGTCTCGGTAAGGTTCTCGGTCCCCGCGGTCTTATGCCCAGCCCCAAGGCAGGTACTGTTACACCCGACGTTGCTAAGGCTGTTGAAGAAGCTAAGGCAGGTAAGATTGAGTACCGTCTTGACAAAACAAACATCATCCACTGCCCCATCGGTAAGGTTTCCTTCGGTGCAGAGAAGCTTGCTGAAAACTTCAACACTCTTCTCGATGCTATCATCAAGGCAAAGCCCGCTGCTGCAAAGGGTCAGTATATCCGTTCATGCACACTTGCTACAACAATGGGCCCCGGCGTTAAGGTTAACCCCAACAAAATCGGCTCAGCAGCAACTGAAGCATAAAAAACTCTTGACAAGCACAGATTTTTGTGCTATCATATTTAAGCTGTTCTTTTTAAGACAGCAGGTGCTTTTCGCATAAAGGTTGTTTTTAACCGCCTGCCGAGAGAGGATGCATACAAAAAGCATAAGCTTATTATGTATGTTACGCCCTTTCTGCGGTTTGCGGAAAGGGCTTTAATTATTGATATTCAATGTATACAAATCCACACGGAGGTGAAAATACATGCCCAGCGCAAAGGTTTTGGAACAGAAGAAACAGATTGTCGCAGACCTTACCGAACAGCTTCAGAATTCGGTTGCAGGTGTTGTTGTTGACTACAAGGGTATCAACGTTGCTGATGATACAAAGCTTCGTAAAGAGCTTCGTGAAGCAGGCATCAAATACACCGTTGTTAAGAACACTCTCCTCGGCCTCGCAGCTAAGAACGTAGGTCTTGACGATATTTGCGGCGTTCTTGAAGGCACAACAGCTATCGCTATCAGTGCTGATGACCACACCGCAGCAGCAAGAATCCTTTCCAAGTTTGCCGATACTCACAAGAACTTCTCAGTTAAGAGCGGTTATCTTGACGGTAAGGTTGTTGACACAGCAACTATCGACTCACTTGCAAAGCTTCCCACAAGAGAAGTTCTTCTTGCAACAGTTTGCAACGCATTCAATGCACCCATCGCATCATTCGCACGTGCAATTCAGGCTATTGTTGATAAGAGCGGCGAAGCTCCCGCAGCAGAAGCTGAAGCACCTGCAGAAGCATAATTTATTGAATTAATTAAAAAATTAACTAATTGGAGGAAAAATAAAATGGCATCAGAAAAGATTGCAGCAATGATTGAAACAATCAAAGAACTTACAGTACTTGAGCTTTCAGAGCTCGTTCACGCAGTAGAAGAAGAATTCGGCGTATCAGCAGCAGCAGCAGTTGCAGTAGCAGCTCCCGCAGAAGCAGCTGCAGCAGCAGAAGAGAAGACAGAATTCGACGTAATTCTTGCTGAAGTTGGCGCAGAAAAGATCAAGGTTATCAAGGTTGTTCGTGAGCTCACAGGTCTTGGCCTTGCAGAAGCAAAGGCTGCTGTTGACAGTGCACCCAAGGCTCTCAAGGAAGGCATCTCCAAGGAAGATGCTGAAGCTGCTAAGGCTAAGCTTGAAGAAGTTGGCGCAAAGGTTGAAATTAAATAATTTAATTTTCAAACAAGCAAACCGCTGTGTAGAAATACACAGCGGTTTTTGACTGTCGATAAAGTCGCTGAAACATAAACGAAAATAAAAAGTAGGGCGGGATGACCGCATCCCGCCGATTAATTTGCAGTGGACTTCGACCCGATGTCCCGAAAAATCAACTTGTTTCGTTTATTTGACGTTTTTTCTCCCATCGACGTACCTTTGTACGCCATCGGTCGAAGAAAACGTCATTCAGCTTCCTTTCTCAACAGCCACACCTTGCCGAAAAACAAGTTTTTCGACAAGCTGAAACCGCTGTGTAGAAATACACAGCGGTTTTTTTATTCTTGGTGAATTATACTATCAAGTGCAACAGTTTAAGAAAATAAAGTAACTCATATAAATCCATGGTATAATGTGATTGCTACAAAACAAAAACCAAGGAGGATTTATATGAGTTATACCCATCTTACCATAGAAGAACGTTG
>JAZQLN010000030.1:0-41139 GCA_045542715.1 Acutalibacteraceae bacterium | reverse complement strand
GCCATTTCGTGAACTGTATCGTGGATAGCGTCGAGACCCTGCTCTTTAGCCATCTTTGCAAGCTCAAACTTGCCTGCTGTTGCACCGTTTTCAGCGTCAACTCTCATTTCGAGATTCTTCTTTGTGCTGTCAGTGATAACTTCGCCGAGAAGTTCAGCAAACTTTGCAGCGTGTTCTGCTTCTTCGTAAGCTGCCTTTTCCCAGTAAAGACCGATTTCGGGATAACCTTCGCGGTGAGCAACTCTTGCCATTGCAAGATACATGCCTACCTCTGAGCATTCGCCTTCGAAGTTAGCTCTGAGACCGTCAATGATTTCCTGGCTTACACCCTTTGCAACGCCGACAACGTGTTCGGCAGCCCAAGACATTTCGCCGCTTTTCTGTTCATTGAATTTTTCAGCGGGAACCTTGCACTGGGGGCAGAATTCGGGAGCTGAGTCACCTTCGTGTACATAACCGCAAACTGAGCATACAAACTTTTTCATAATAATTTTCCTCCGTATTGTAAAATAATTTTTTGATAATTTATTTACTTATCCGACCTGCTTTGAACAAGCGGAACAGTAGCCTGTGAAAAGAACGGAATATGAAACGATTTTTCCGTCAAAGTATTCCGATGCCTTGCTGCAAAGACCGCAATCGCCATCCATGAAGATATCGTAAACTCCGCCGCAGCTGAGGCAGGAGAGGTGATAGTGGGGATTCATGTTGCCGTCATATCTTGCAGTGCCGCCGGAATCAATTCTGAGAATTTTTCCGTCGCCTTCAAGCTGAGAAAGGTTTCTGTAAACCGTTGCGAGGCTTAAAGCGGGCATCGTCGGCTTCAGCGAGAAGTAGATGTCTTCTGCTGTAGGATGGTCGCAGCGTGAACAAAGATTATCCATGATTGCATCACGTTGCCGGCTGTGTCTTACTGCTGACATTTTGCTCTCTCCTTTCGCTAACGATAATCGTTATCATTATTATATCGATGAAATACGCATTTGTCAATAGTTTTTTGAAAAAATTTTTGAGTTTTTTATTTCCATGCCGTATACTTATAAAAAACCGCCAAACACTCTGTAAAAATTGAAAAGTTTAATCTGTTGGTATATAATCCGAATGAGAGGAGGAATACAATGAAATTCAGAATGTTTATCGGAACCGAACATGAAGACGAAATTCTGATATATTCAAAACATAAAACAGAGCTTATTGAAAAAATTGAAGCTCTTTGTTCGGATGAAAACACGGAAATTATCGGCTATATTGACAGAGACGGAATAAAGCTCGATGTTTCGGATATACATTGCTTTGTTGTTGAGGATAACAGAGTTTTTGCACTGACTCAAGACAGAAAATATAAGCTCAGGCAAAGATTATATAATATTGAAGAAATGCTTGATGAAAGCTTTGTCAAAATAAATCAGTCGTGTATTGTTAATCTTAATAAAATCCGAAAATTCAGTGCATCGGTTTCGGGAACGCTTAACGTAACTATGAAAAACGGTTACAGCGACTATGTTTCAAGAAGGAATCTGAAAAAAGTTAAAGAAAGGATGGGTATATAATATGAATAAATATCTGAAAGAATTCTTTCGCAGGGGACTGATGTTCGGCGGATTCGGGCCGATAATAATGGGAATGATTTATTATATACTGTCAAAAAAAATTAACGGTTTTTCATTAAGCGGCGGTGAAGTTTTTCTTTCGATTGTTTCAGTTTATCTGCTTGCATTCATACAGGCAGGTGTAACCGTATTCAATCAGATTGAGCATTGGTCAACCCCGAAATCGCTGTTTTTTCATTTCACATCTTTATATATAACATACATTTTATGTTACCTTCTGAACTCGTGGATACCGTTTGAATGGGGCGTAATAGGTATTTTTACGGCGGTATTTGTTGTGCTTTATTTTGCAATATGGCTCACCGTTTATTTCATCGCAAAAACAACAAGCAAAAAAATGAATGCAAAGCTTAAACAGCAAAAACGGACTGCATCGAAATGATACAGTCCGTAGTTTTATTTTGAGAAATTCAAAAGCTCTTTACCCGTCATGCGATATATTGTCCAATCGTCAAGAGGCTTTGCACCGAGGGATAAATAAAAATCAATGCTTGGTTTATTCCAATCAAGGCAGCACCATTCGAGCCTTCCGCAATCTCGCTCAACCGTGATTTGCGCAAGCTTTTTCAAAAGAGCTTTTCCGTAACCTTTTCCTCTGTGTTCGGGAAGAACGAACAAGTCTTCGAGATATATTCCGGCTCTGCCGAGGAATGTTGAAAAGTTATGGAAAAACAAAGCAAAACCGACTTCCTTGCCGTTTTCAACCGCAAAAATAACCTCTGCTTTTTTCTTTTCGAAAATCCATTCTTTTAAAAGCTCGGGTGTTGCAACAACATCGTCAATCATGTTTTCGTATTCCGCAAGCCTTTTTATGAAATCAAGAATTATTTCCGTATCTTTTTCTTCTGCAAATCGTATTTCTGTCATTTTTATCACCGGAAACATTATAGCATATAATAAGAAATTATCAATAAATATTTGACATTACCGACGCTTTGGAGTAAAATTTTAGCAGATTATAAAAAGGTGGAATAACTATGCTTTCATTCAGAAATAAACTGATAACCAAAATCGGCGTACCTCTTTTCAAATGCCCCGTATTGCCTTTTATTCATATTTTCAAGCTTACAAATAAGGCGAAAAAACGCATTTCGCTCAGCGAAAACGGTATCGGAACAAAGGATGATCCCGTTTATCTTACCGCACACAGAGGTGCATGGGCCGATGCTCCCATGAACAGTCTTCCCGCTTTCAAAAAATCCGTTGAGCTCGGCTATTACACTGCTGAGTGCGACATCAGACTAACAAAGGATAACAAATGGGTTGTGCTTCACAATGATACGGTTGATTCTCTTTTCTGCCAGAAGGGTAAAATTGAGGATATCACTTATGATGAAGTCAGAACCTTCACTTACAAAAGCGGTCCCGATTTCTGGAAATACAAGGACCTTAAAATCTGCTCGTTCGAGGAATATCTTGACGTTTTCGTGGGCACAAACACCCGTCCGCAGATTGAAATCAAAACCGAAACATACGACATGCTTTATACCGTTGTTGATGCGGTAAAGGCAAAGGGACTCGAAAACAGTGCACTTGTGATTTCTTTTGACCTTGAGCAGCTTAGAGTCATTCATGAACTTGACGACAGAATTGAGCTTTGGTATCTCATTGACGAAATAACTGAAGAAAATATAGCGGCTGCCAAGGCAATCGGTCCCAATGTGTGGCTCTCTCCGAACTATGACAGAAATGATGCGGACTCAATCAGACTTGCTCTTGATGCCGGTATCGGTGTTTCATTCTGGACTGTCAATACCCTTGAAAAAGCAAAGAAGCTTTATGATTTGGGCGTACGTTATATCGAAAGTGATATTTTATGCAAATAATTCATGCCGGACAGAAGAAATTCTGTTCGGTTTTTCTTGTTAAATCTGTTGACTTTTTTCATCAATATGTTATACTTAATAAAGTATCTAGGAAAGGAAACTATTATGAATTTTACCGTTAAAAACTGCAGAATAAACGGGCAGGGTAATGCTCATGATATCGTTGTTTCGGGCGGCGTCTTTGGCGGTGCTTCCGAAACCGTTTTTGAATTTAATAACTGTGCTGTTTTTCCCGGCTTTATTGATGTTCATGTTCATCTCAGAGAGCCGGGATTTTCTTATAAAGAAACCGTGAAAAGCGGTTCATCGGCTTGTGCCGCAGGGGGTTACACAACGGTTTGCTCAATGCCGAATCTCAACCCCGTGCCCGATGATTATGCCAATCTTAAACAGCAGCTTGACATAATAGAAAAAGATGCGGTTATGAATGTTGTTCCGTACGGTTCAATCACTAAAGGTCAGCTCGGCAAAGAGCTTTCCGACATGGATGCCATGGCACCTTATGTCTGTGCGTTTTCCGATGACGGCAAGGGTGTTCAGAGCGACGGAATGATGAAAGCCGCAATGATAAAAGCAAAATCACTCGGTAAGATGATAGTTGCCCATTGTGAAGACAATTCTCTCCTTAACGGCGGATATATCCATCTCGGTAAATATGCGGAAGAACACTGCCACAGAGGAATCTGCTCGGAAAGTGAATGGAAACCCATTGAGCGTGACCTGAAGCTTGCGGCTGAAACGGGCTGTGCATACCACGTCTGCCATATCTCAACCAAAGAGAGCGTTGAGCTTATCAGAAAGGCAAAGGCGGCAGGTGTTGATGTTACCTGTGAAACCGCACCGCACTATCTTATCCTCAGCGATAAGGATATGCAGGAGCACGGCAGATTCAAGATGAATCCTCCTCTTCGTGACGAAAGCGACAGACTCGCTCTTATTGAAGGTATAGCTGACGGAACAATCGATATGATTGCAACCGACCACGCTCCCCATTCTGCCGAGGAAAAGGGCAGGGGTCTTGAAAAAAGTGCAATGGGTATTGTCGGAATTGAAACCGCATTCCCTCTGCTTTATACATATCTTGTTAAAACAAACATTATCACTCTTGAAAAACTCGTTGAGCTTATGAGCATAAATCCCGCAAAACGATTCGGCTTTGATTGCGGAATTGAAAACGGCAAGCCTGCGAACTTCACTGTTTTTGATTTGGATAAAACATACACAATCAATCCCGAAAACTTCGTTTCAATGGGCAGAGCAACTCCGTTTGAAGGTTGGGAAGTCAGCGGTGAATGCCTGATGACCGTATGTAACGGAAAAATTGCGTGGCAGAAAGGAGATATCAGATGAACAGAGCATATTATGACATTGTTTACAACAAACCTTTAACCAAGGATATATATGAAATGAAGCTTGAGGGCGATACCTCTCATATCACAGCACCCGGTCAGTTCATCAATATCCAGCTTGACGGTTTTTATCTTCGCAGACCCATTTCAATCTGTGATTACGATGATAAAACAATAACAATTATCTATAAGGTTGTCGGTCAGGGCACCGCAGATATGTCAATGCTTGATGAGAGCAACTATCTGGATGTTCTCTGCGGTCTCGGCAACGGATTTGATACTTCAAAGTGCAACGGTAAAGCCGTGCTTATCGGCGGCGGAGTCGGCGTTCCTCCGATGTATAATCTCTGCAAAAAGCTTCTTTCGGAGGGTAAGGAGGTTTCCGTTATTCTCGGTTTCAATACTAAAGACGAGATTTTTTATGAAGATGAATTCAAGGCTCTCGGTGCAAAAGTTTATGTTTCAACCGTTGACGGTTCATACGGCACAAAAGGCTTTGTAACCGATGTTCTTAAGGATATCGAATATGATTATTTCTTCACCTGCGGACCTATGCCCATGTTCAGAGCAATTGAAAAAATTGCAGTAACAAGCGGTCAGTACAGCTTTGAAGAAAGAATGGGCTGCGGATTCGGTGCTTGTATGGGCTGTTCATGCAAAACCAAATACGGCTATAAGAGAATATGCAGAGACGGTCCCGTTCTCGAAAGGGAGGAAATAATATGGTAAACACAAAAGTCAATCTTTGCGGAATAGAGCTTGATAATCCCGTTATTCCCGCATCGGGAACATTCGGCTTCGGCTATGAGTTCGCAGAGCTTTACGATATAAACTGCCTCGGAACATTCTCTTTCAAGGGTACAACAAAAGACTCCCGTTTCGGCAATCCTACTCCCAGAATTGCGGAATGCGACAGAGGTATGATCAATGCCGTCGGACTTCAGAATCCCGGCGTTGAAAAGGTTATTGAAGAAGAACTTCCCAAGCTCAAAAAATGCTTCTCAAAGCCGGTTATGGCTAATGTCAGCGGATTTTCTCTCGAGGAATATGCTTATACCTGCGAAAAACTCGATAAAGAGGAACAGGTAGGCTGGCTTGAGGTTAACATCAGCTGCCCCAATGTACACGGCGGCGGTATGAGCTTCGGAACCTCTCCCGAAGCGGCTGCAGAGGTAACGAAAGCTGTTAAGGCGGTAACAACAAAGCCCGTTATCATCAAGCTTTCTCCCAACGTGACAGACATAGTGTCGATTGCAAAGGCTTGTGAAGAAGCGGGTGCAGACGGTGTCAGCCTTATCAACACACTTCTCGGTATGAGAATTGACCTGAAAACAGGCAAACCCGTAATTGCAAATAAAATGGGCGGTTTTTCGGGTCCGGCAATCAAGCCTGTAGGCATCAGAATGGTTTACCAGGTAAGCAATGCCGTCGGAATTCCCGTTATCGGCATGGGCGGTGTTGAAACAGCGGAGGATGTTATTGAATATATCATGGCAGGTGCAACGGCTGTTGAGGTCGGTGCGGCAAACCTTGTTAATCCTTATGCAAGCTTTGCGATTGTCAATAATCTTCCTGATGTAATGTATAAATACGGAATCAAAAATTTAAATGATATAAAAGGATGTGCACACAATGGGTAAAGACGTAATCATCGCTTGCGATTTCAGCAGCAAGCAGGCAGTAATGGATTTCCTCGATAAGTTCACAGAGGAAAAACCTTATGTTAAAATCGGCATGGAGCTTTTCTATGCGGAAGGACCCTCAATCGTTAAAGAAATCAAGGCAAGAGGACACAAGATTTTCCTTGACCTCAAGCTTTGTGATATTCCCAACACAGTCAAGAAGGCTATGAGCGTTCTCAGCGGTCTTGATGTTGATATGACAAATCTTCACGCAAGCGGTACAATCGAAATGATGCAGGCTGCCCTTGAAGGTCTTACAAGACCCGACGGAACAAGACCTCTTCTTATCGCTGTTACTCAGCTTACTTCAACAAGCGAAGAAAGAATGAGAGAACAGCTTCTTATCGATAAGCCTCTTGATGAGGTTGTTATGCACTATGCTTCAAATGCTGAAAAAGCAGGTCTTGACGGCGTTGTCTGCTCACCCCTTGAAGCAGGTAAGGTTCACGACAGATGCGGTGCAAAGTTTATAACAGTTACTCCCGGCGTACGTTTTGCAGACGGCGATATCGGTGATCAGGTAAGAGTTACAACTCCCGAAAAAGCAAAGGAGCTCGGTTCGGACTATATCGTTGTCGGCAGACCCATCACAGCCGCTGAAGACCCCGTTGCGGCATACAGAAGATGCGTTGCTGAATTTGTTGGTTAATAATTCTCAGGAGGTTTTATATAATGGAAAAGCTTATTGCAAAAGATTTACTTTCAATCGGTGCCGTATTCCTTCGCCCCGAAGAACCCTTCACATGGGCAAGCGGAATCAAGAGCCCCATCTACTGTGACAACAGACTTACTCTCACTGCACCCGCAGTAAGAACGGATGTTGAAAACGGTCTTGCAGAAATCGTAAAGAATCATTATCCCGATGCTGAGGTGCTTATGGGTACTTCAACCGCAGGTATCGCTCATGCAGCCATCACAGCTCATCTTCTTGATATGCCCATGGGTTATGTGCGTTCAGGTGCAAAGGACCACGGCAGAGGAAATCAGATTGAAGGCAAGCTTGAAAAGGGTCAGAAGGTTGTTGTTATCGAAGACCTTATTTCAACAGGCGGCAGTGTTATTGAAGTTGTAGATGCTCTCCGTGAAGCAGGTGCGGAGGTTCTCGGCATCGCAAGCATTTTCACCTACGGCATGAAGAAGGGTCTTGACCGTCTTGCTGCCGCTGAGGTTAAAAATGTAAGCCTTACAAACCTCGATGTTATTGCAGAAGTTGCAGCAGAAATCGGCTATATCAAGCCCGAAGATGTTTCACGCCTTATAGCTTTCCGCAACAACCCCTCAGATGAAAGCTGGATAGGGGGAGCAAAATGAGAAGTCTTATAGACATTCTTTCGCTCTCAACTCAGGAAATAGATGAACTCATTGCTGTTGCCGAGGATATCATTGCTCATCCCGAGGTATACCGTGATAAGTGCAGATATAAAAAACTCGCCACCCTTTTCTTCGAGCCTTCAACAAGAACACGTCTCAGCTTTGAGGCGGCTATGTATGAGCTCGGCGGCAGTGTTCTCGGCTTCTCCGAGGCTAATTCATCATCAGCCGCAAAGGGTGAAAGCGTTGCCGATACCGCAAGAACAGTCAGCTGTTATGCGGATATCATAGCTATGCGTCATCCCAAAGAGGGTGCACCCCTTGTTGCTTCGATGGCGGCAAGCGTGCCCATCATCAATGCGGGTGACGGCGGTCACAACCATCCTACTCAGACTCTTACAGACCTTCTCACAATCAAGAGAGAAAAGGGCAGACTTGATAATCTGACTGTTGGCTTCTGCGGTGATCTTAAATTCGGCAGAACGGTTCATTCGCTTATTGAAGCCCTTTCAAGATATACGGGCATCAAGCTCGTTCTTATTTCTCCCGATGAACTTCAGGTTCCCGGATATATAAGAAAAGATGTTATTGAAGCACACGGCATGGAATATAAGGAAACAAAGAATCTTGAGGAAGTAATGCCCGAGCTTGATATTCTTTATATGACCCGTGTTCAGAGAGAACGATTCTTCAACGAAGAAGATTATTTAAGACTTAAGGACAGCTATATTCTTACTCCCGCAAAGCTCGTGAACGCAAAAGAAGATCTTGCGATTCTCCATCCGCTGCCCAGAGTAAATGAGATTCATACTTCTGTTGACGCTGACCCCAGAGCCTGCTATTTCAGACAGGTTCTCAACGGAAAGTTTATCCGCATGGCTCTTATTCTTAAGCTTCTGGAGGTGGAATAATGCATATAGATTCAATTAAAAACGGCGTTGTTATCGACCATATCAAAGCAGGCAAGAGCATGGAGATTTATCATCATCTTGAGCTTGATAAGCTTGACTGCACCGTTGCAATCATAAAGCACGTCACAAGCAAGAAAATGGGCTTTAAGGATATTATCAAAATTGACTCTGAAATGCAGGTTGACCTTGATGTTCTCGGATATATCGATTCCGATATCACCGTCAATATCATCAAAGACGGCATCCTTTGCGAAAAGAAAAAGCTTACTCTGCCCACTCAGATAAAGGATGTTATAAAGTGCAAGAATCCCCGCTGTATAACAACAACCGAGCAGGATTTGCCTCACATCTTCAAGCTTACCGATGCGGAAACAAGAACTTATCGCTGTATCTACTGCGAAACAAAAGCAAAATAAAAACGGGACCGCTTCACGAAGCGAATACCAAAAGAAACTAAAAAAACAATTGGCTTGAACGGGAATTTAACCCGTTTAAGCCAATTTTCTTTTAAAAAATCAAAAATATAATTATGTGTTTCTCTTTAGCGGTTTTTCGGTTCGACGTATCGCATACGCCTGTCATCGAAAGAAAACGGCTTCTTCATCTCCGTGAAACAGTCCGTTACTTACTTGATTATTTTCCAGGCATCAACAAGCTTCGGAATGCTCCATGCCGCATTTGCCGGACTTGTTGACGGAAGGCAGATTGCTTTTATACCCGTTTTCGGATATGTGTATTTGTTGTAATACTTTTCGGCTGTTTTACCGTTGACAAAAATCCTTTCTATTTGACAGCTGTTGAGAATAACGCTCAGGTCATTTGCGGTAACGTTTTTTATCGTGCTGTCGGCACTGCCTTCAATTTCGCATTGACCGATAACATCCCACATAGCGAGATTGTGTGAAAGCACAAATTCCTTCTTTTCTTCGGTCGTTTCCGGTTTTTTACATTCGAAAACCTCGGCAACCACCGCCCAGTATCTGTTCTGCGGATGACCGTAAAAGAATTCGGCTTCTCTTGATTTGACAGACGGAAACGAGCCTAAAATAAGAGTTTTTGAGTTTTTGTCATACAGCGGCGGAATGGGATGAACAATCATAGTTTACACCGACTTTGTATACTTTTTAAGAATGGATTTAATGGGTGTGAAAACC
Organism: Acutalibacteraceae bacterium; assembly: GCA_045542715.1. GTDB lineage: Bacteria > Bacillota > Clostridia > Oscillospirales > Acutalibacteraceae > CAG-177. Next base: position 31,296 of record JAZQLN010000030.1, on the reverse strand, counting down.
GCAAAGGTAACAACGGAATTTATGCCTGCCTTGAGAAGATTGAACGGAATGATTGCGGGCATGAGCATGCCGACAACCGTTTCAACGCCTGCACCGAGGAATATTCCCGTAAAGACAAGATTGAGGGGAATCATAACCGCAGTCATGGCGATTGAGCCGATAACAAGACCGACAACAAGGCTTGCTGTTGTCTGTTTCTTTTTGTAGATAAGCGATGCCGTAAGCACAAGCACGGATGATGCGATAAAGTGCATAACAAAGCCTATCCATCCGCTTGATGCACTGACGGTAAGTGCCTGAATAAGACATACGGCAAGCAATGTAACTATGCCTGAAACGGGGCCGAGCATCATTGCACCGATTAATACGGGGATATCCGCAGCATCGTATTCAAGAAACGGAGCCGCGGGAATAAGCGGCAGACGGATAACATACAGCGAAACGATTGAAAGAGCCGTAAGCATTGCCATGATAGCTGTTCTGATGACCTTCGTTTTTTTCATTTGATAACCTCCCTGCTCGGAGTGCGGCAAAAATAAAAACCCTGCAAAACTGCAGGGCGTAAATGCTTTTGGCCGCATTCTCTCACATCCGGACTTAGCAATCATTGTATAAAATCAATTGTATATCTTGATGGCTATTTTTTGCCAATATCACACCTAAAAATTTATTAATACACAAAGTATTAATGAAATTTTTAAATGCAATATTGCCTAAAAAATTTCTCACCAATATATACAATCATTTCATTCACTGATTGCTTCACCGTCGGTTGCGGAATTACACCGCATCAGCTGCAAATGCAGGTCGTGGACTGTACCACCGGTGGGGAATCTCACCCCGCCCCGAGAACTTTATTTGATTTAATTATATTCTTATGAACCGATTTGTCAATATATTTGTGAAAAATTATTGATTTACCCTTTGTATTTTATTACAATATATGTTATAATTACTAAATAATAATCATTCAAGGAGAATACTATGAATTTTATACCTGTCGGTTCTTCCGGAGCACACGAGGGTTACTGTCTTATAAAAACCGTTGAAAAGAAGCTGACTGCAAAGGGAGTGCCCTATCTCGATATGACTCTTGCGGATAACGGAGGAGAAATCAACGCAAAGCTCTGGGACTATAAAGAATCACCGTCAAATCAGTTCAACACATTCGATTTTGTTAAGGTGAGAGGAACTTATGTGCCTTTCAATGATACCGTTCAGTTCAGGGTTGAGCGTATACGTGCAGTGCTTCCCGAAGACGGAGTGAAGATTGAAGACTATGTGCCTTCAGCCTGCCTTTCCGGTGATACGATGCTTGCAGAGGTTGAAATAATCGTTGATTCTTTTGAAAATGCGGAGCTTAAAACCCTTGTTACCGCAGTTATCGATGAATACAGAGAAAAAATAATTTATTGGCCTGCCGCAAAAAATCTTCATCATGCCGTGAGAAGCGGACTTCTTATGCACACACTCTCCATTCTCCGCCTTTGCGAGAGTGTTTGTAAAATATATAAATTCGTGAATTACGATTTGCTTTGCAGCGGTGCAATTCTCCATGATATTGCAAAGATTGAAGAAATGCAGGTTTCCTCAACCGGAATAGCCGCAGAATATACCGTTAAGGGCAACCTTCTCGGTCACCTTGTTATGGGTGCGATGGCTGTTGACAGAATTGGCAGAGAAAAGGGAATAAGCGAAGAAACTCTGACTCTTGTTGAGCATATGCTTATCTCTCATCACGGCACGCCCGAATTCGGTGCTGCAAAGCTTCCGATGTTTATTGAAGCGGAGCTTCTTTCGGAGCTTGACCTTATGGATGCAAGGCTTTATGAAATGCGTCATGCCGTTTCGGAGGTAGAGACAGGTGCTTTTACTCCCAGACAATGGGCACTTGAAAACAGAAATCTTTATAATCACAGTCTTTCGGCTGACGGTGATGTCAGCTTGATTTAAGGAGGAAAAAATATGAGAAACCATGAAGTAACAAAAGTTCAGCCATTACTTAAAGAAGACGGAAGCCTTCGTGAGCCGGGCTGGTCAAAGCAGATTCTGCAGGTCTATGACCGCAATGCAATCAAAGCTCCCAAATTCAGAATTAAAGAATGGGACTATTATCTTGTTATTTCCGAAAAGAACAATTTCGGCGTGGCATTCACAATTTCCGATGACGGCTATATCGGACTTCAATCCGTAAGTCTTCTCGATTTCTCAAAACCCTGGGAGCATACCGAAACAATCCTCAACGCTCTCCCCATGGGCAAATTCAAGCTTCCTCCCACCAGTGCAACAGGTGATACTGTTTATCATGATAAGCGTCTTGACATGGAATTCCGTGTTTCCGAGGGCAAGAGAAGAATTATCTGCAACTTCAAAAATTTCCATGAGGGAAAAACCTTCTCATGTGATATAACTCTCGCACAGCCCGAAATGGATACAATGGTTATCGCAACTCCGTGGAAGGAGAAGAAAACCGCTTTCTACTACAATCAGAAAATCAACTGTATGAGAGCAAGCGGCAAGGCAACCTTCGACGGCAAGGATTATGTTTTTGACCCTTCAACAGACTTCGGCACTCTTGACTGGGGCAGAGGCGTATGGACTTATGATAACACTTGGTACTGGGGTTCAGGCAATATGGATATTGACGGCCATGCATTCGGCTTCAATATCGGATACGGCTTTGGTGATACAACCGCCGCAAGCGAAAATATGCTTTTCTATGACGGAAAATGCCATAAGCTTGACGATGTGAAATTCAATATTCCCGAAACGGGATATATGGATAAGTGGACATTCACTTCAAGCGACGGCAGATTTGAAATGGAATTCACACCCATTCTTGACCGTGCCGCAAAGATTGATATAAAAGTTATCATAACCGACCAGCATCAGGTATTCGGCAGAATGAACGGTAAGGCAATTCTTGATGACGGAACCGTTATTGAAGTAAAAGACTGCCTTTGCTTTGCAGAAGACGTACATAACAAATATTAATTGGAGATTAAAATGGATTGGACCGAAATTAAAATAACAGTCAATGCAGACGATGTTGACAGAGCAGGGGACATTGCATCGATGGTTGTTCCCTACGGGATTTATATTGAAGATTACCGCACTCTTGAGCAGGAAGCATGGGAGATTGCAAGAATAGACCTTATTGATGAAGATTTGCTTGCAAAGGACAGAAGCAAGGGTATTGTTCATGTTTATATTTCTCCCGAAGAGAATCCTGCCGAAGCAGTATCTTTTCTTACCGAAAGACTGACTGCAGAGGGCATCGCAAACGAGATTGATGAAAATGTCTGCAAAAATGCAGATTGGGAAAACAACTGGAAGAAATATTTCAAACCCATGCCTGTCGGTGACAGACTTCTTATCCGTCCCATCTGGGAGGACGAATACGATGCTAAGGGCAGAGCCGTTCTTCATCTTGAACCGGGTCTTGCGTTCGGTTCGGGTACACACGATACAACCAGACTTTGCCTTGAAACCCTTGAAAAATATGCAGACAAAGGCAAAACGGTTCTTGATATCGGATGCGGAAGCGGAATTCTTTCCGTTGCCTGCCTTCTTCTCGGTGCAGACAGTGCAGTGGGTGTTGATATCGATGCACTTGCAGTCAAAACAGCAAAGGAAAACGGCAGAACAAACGGCTTTGACGAACCGGAATTCACCGTTCTTCAGGGTTCAACAACCGATAAGGTAAACGGAAAATTCGATATTATTGCGGCAAATATCGTTGCCGATATCATTATTAACATCTGCAGGGATGTTGAAAAATATATGAATCCCGATGCCGTTTTCATCACTTCGGGTATAATTGAGCCTCGTGAAAACGATGTTCTTGAAGCCTTTGCCGCAAACGGGCTTGAGGTTATCGCCCGCCATGAAAGCGGCGGATGGCTCTGCTTTGAAACGAAGGTGGCAAAATGAGTGTTCAGCAGGAATTAAAAGAGTTTTTGCTTGAAAAAGGCGTTGCCGATGTCGGTTTCTTCAGGGTTGAAGAGGAAAACGAAAAGCTCCCTTTCGGAGTGAGCATAGTTGCCCGTCTTTCCGACGAAATCGTTGATGAAATCGAAGATGAGCCGACTCATACCTATTTCAATCATTACAGAAACGTTAATGCGTTCATAGATTCGATGCTTCTTCAGGCGGGAATGTTTCTTCAGAGAAAAGGTTATAAATATGTAACCGTAGCCGCTTCTCAGAGCATCAACAAAGACGGCTGGAATTATATGGCACGCTTTTCTCATAAAAAAGGAGCCTGCCTTGCAGGTCTCGGCTCAATCGGCAGAAATTCGCTGTTTCTCCATAACGAATACGGCAGTTATGTCAGACTCGGTACTCTTTTTACCGATTGCCCGTTTGAGTGTGACAACACTCTTGCGGAAAGTGTTTGCACAGGCTGTGATATCTGCGTGAAGGCTTGTCCCGCTGATGCAATCAAAGGCGGTGACTGGACTCCGGGCACTCCCCGTGAAGAAATTTTTGACCCCGAAGCCTGCAGCCGGTATATGAAAACCAAATTCCAGAAAATCGGCAGAGGTGCAGTCTGCGGAATCTGCATGAAAGTCTGCCCGATGAATAAACCGAAAGGGGATTAATATGAGATTAATCGATATAAAGCTCTCAAATGAGCTTGCGACTTTAACAGTTTATCTTCCCGATGCATCGGATGAAATTGCTCATAATAAAATCAAAGCAGGTGTGCTTGTTATCCCAGGCGGCGGCTACTTTATGTGCTCAGACCGTGAGGCAGAGCCTATTGCGTTTTCGTTTTTGGCAAAGGGATATGCCGCATTCATTCTTCGCTACACTGTAGGGCGTGACAAGGGTTATGACTTTTCAATGCCTTTTGCCGATGCAAACGAGGCAATGAAGATAATTCACGAAAACGCAGAGGAATGGGGAATTGACAAAGAAAGAATTGCTGCTATAGGATTTTCCGCCGGCGGACATCTTTGCGCCGCAATCTCGACAATGGGTGATATCCGACCCAACGCAAGCATTCTTGTTTATCCCTGCATACTTGAGTCAATGAACAAAATTCTGGCATTCCCCGTACCGGGTCTTGAAGATAAAGTGGATGACAAAACTCCGCCTGCATTCATCGTTTCCGCTTGTGAAGACAACTGTGTTCCCATAGCAAATTCGCTTGCGTATGCCAATGCACTCAATAAATACTCGATTCCCTTTGAAATGCACATTTACGAAAAGGGATATCACGGATTTTCGCTTGCCGATTGGACCGTTTATTCCAAGGCGGAAGCCGATTATTGTGCACATATTCAGGGATGGTTCAATCTTTGCGCAACATGGCTTAAAAAGAGATTTGACGATTAACATCGTTTATAAAGCTCGGTTAATTCAGCCAATTCGTTGGCAAGCTCAAAATTAATATCGGATTCAAGTGCCCTCCATTGCCAGTTGTTTTCGGCGGTGGAGGGTGTATTCATTCTTGCCTCAGAGCCGAGGCAAAGCAAATCCTGCATAGTCAGAATTGCCGTTTCTCCAACGCTTGCAAGAGCTGCTTTTATGAATCCTCTGCATTTTCCTTCGGCTTCGCTCAGACGAAGATATTTTTCTGCAAACTCAACATCTCCCGACGGTGCATTTTCAAGCCAGCCGCGGATTGTGTCGTTATCGTGTGTGCCGACATATACGACGCAGTTTTTATCGTAGTTATGAGGCAGATAATCGCTGTTTTCCCTGCTGTCAAAGGCAAATTGCAGAACTTTCATTCCGGGGAATCCCGTTTCGGAAAGCAGGTTTATCACATCGCTGTCAACATATCCCAAATCCTCTGCAATTATATCGGGTCTGCCGATTATGGCTTCAACGGTTTTGAAAAATTCTATTCCGGGACCTTTGAGCCAGATACCGCTGACGGCATTTTCCATTCCGCAGGGTACGGCATAATATGATGAAAAGCCGCGGAAATGGTCTATTCTTATCCTGTCATATAAAGTCAAAGAATGTTCAAGGCGGCGTATCCACCAGTGATAGCCGTCTTTTCTCATATATTCCCAGTCAAAAACGGGATTGCCCCAAAGCTGACCTTCACTGCTGAATCCGTCAGGCGGCACTCCGGCAACGCGAACGGGATTATAGTTGTCATCAAGCTCAAACTGTTTCGGATTACCCCATACATCCGCGCTGTCGTGAGCAACATATATGGGCAGATCGCCTATGATTTCAATGCCTTTTCCGTTGGCGTATTCTTTGAGGCTGTTCCACTGACGGTAAAAAAGAAACTGAACCTTTTTGCGGTATTCAATTTCATCTTTCAGCAGGGATTTTGCACCGTCAACAGCCTGTTCATTGCGTGTTTTGAGTCCGAGATTCCACATATACCACGGCTTTCCGCCGAATGAATGCTTGAGTGACATGAACAGAGCAAAGTCATCAAGCCAGAATGAATTCTGTGCACAGAATTCATAATACGTATCATCCGTATCAAGCCTCGAACAGGCTTTTCGCAAAACCTCCGAACGGTGGCGGTATATTTTACCGAAATCGATTTTTGAGGGATTGTCACCCCAGTCGGTGTTTTTATATTCATCCTCCGAGAGAAGATTGTTTTCTTGCAGATTTTCAAGGTCGATAAGATACGGATTGCCCGCAAAAGCCGAAAATGACTGATACGGAGAATTGCCGAATCCCGTTGGATTAAGCGGGAGAATCTGCCAATAGCTTTGTTTTGCCGCTTTGAGAAAATCGATAAATTCATAAGCCTCTCTGCCCAGAGTTCCTATTCCGCAGGGAGATGGCAGAGAGGTTATGTGAAACAGTATTCCGCTTTTTCTCATATGGCAAGGGTGGTTTCTTTGTCGAAGAAATAAACGGTTTCGGGGTCGATGATGAGTCTGACTCTGTCGCCGCGGTTGACTTTTTTATCGCTTTTGATCCTTGCGATATGTCTTTTTCCTTCGATTTCAAAATAAACATTGGTTTCGCTGCCCGTCATCTCCGATAATTCAACCGAAACGGTAATAACGCACTTGTTCTTTCCGCTTGTTTCTTCGGGAGTGAGAAAATGTTCGGGACGGATGCCCAGAACGATTTTTTTATCAATATAATTTTCAAGGGCAGATGCTTTGTTTTCAGGAATTTCAAGTTTGCATCCCTCAAATTCAGCCTTAAGTGAATCTGATTTTTTTACTGTTGCTTCAATAAAATTCATCTGAGGTGAGCCTATGAATCCTGCAACAAACATATTTGCCGGTTCGTTATATAGCTTATGAGGCGTGTCAAACTGCTGAATAACACCCTTGTCCATCACAACAATTCTGTCTGCCATTGTCATTGCTTCCGTCTGGTCGTGGGTGACATAAACAAAAGTAGTCTGCAATTTTTTGTGAAGCATACTTATCTGGCTTCTCATTTCCGTGCGGAGTTTGGCATCAAGATTTGAAAGAGGCTCATCGAGAAGAAAGACCTTCGGATTTCTGACCATGGCTCTGCCCAGCGCAACTCTCTGACGCTGACCGCCCGAAAGTGCTCTCGGTCTGCGGTCAAGATAAGGCTCAAGGTTAAGGATTTTTGCAGCCCACATAACCTTTTCGTCAATCTCCTTTTTAGGCATCTTTTTGAGCTTTAAAGCAAAAGCCATGTTTTTATAAACCGTCATGTGAGGATATAGTGCGTAGCTCTGAAAAACCATGGCGATATCTCTGTCTTTGGGCGGAATGTCGTTAACCGTTTTTTTGTCGATAAGCAGTTTTCCGTCAGATATATCTTCAAGACCTGCAATCATACGCAAGGTAGTAGACTTTCCGCAGCCTGAAGGTCCGACCAACACCACAAACTCTTTATCGTTTATTTTCAGTGACAGGTCGGGGATAACGGTTACCTTGCCGTTATCAAAAGATTTTGCAACATTTCTGAATTCAATTGTTGCCATAAGAACCTCCTTTAGAGTGAAATAACTTGAACTGAATACGCCGTAAAGGTTGGATTTTCGACCCATCGAAGTGTTTTTTTTCGACATACGACAGTATGCCTTCAGAAAAGAAACACTTCGCTGAATCAAAACTGCGACCTTTTCGGTGCTTCGCAGTTTTGAAAGAGCAGATTTTTGTTACAGCAAGGCAAAAATCTGCACGGAATACGAGGCTATTTCAAAGATTTTTAACGATGCTGTGACGGAAATATGCCTTTCAAAACCGTATGGAGTTCGAGTTATTTCACTCTATCCCTTTACGGCACCTGCTACGACGCCACGGATAATATATTTCTGGCAGAAAAGATAGAATATTATGATAGGCAGAATTGCAAGCACGAGCATTGCTATCAATGCACCCATATCCTTATTGCCGTATCCGCCCGTAAGAGCCATCTGCACCGCTACGGGAATGGTTTTGTTTTCTCCCGAACCGAGAACGAGGTAGGGGAGAAGATAATCGTTCCATACCCACATGGCATTGAGGATGGCTACGGTTATCGCAGTTGGTTTAAGAATCGGGAAAACAACAAGGAAAAATGTTTTTATCGGACTGCAGCCGTCTATGATTGCGGCTTCTTCTATTTCTGTGGGGATGCTTTTTATGAATCCGCTGAACATGAAAACCGAAAGCCCTGCACCGAATCCGAGATAAAGAAAAACAATGCCTACGGGGTTGTTGAGATTAAGCTCAAATGCATAGAAAGTCATGGTATACATAACCATCTGAAACGGCACTATCATGCTGAAAACAAAAAGATAATACATCAGCTTTGTTATTCTGTTCTTGACTCTTACGATATACCACGCAGTCATCGATGTTAACAGCACTATTCCGACAACCGAAAAAACGGTTATAAACGCTGAATTCGCGAAGGAACGCATAAAATCCGATTGTGTGAATCCCTTGATAAAATTCTCAAATCCCACAAAAGTTTCCTCGTTGGGAAACGAGAAGGGGGAGTGTGAAATATAAAAATTACCCTTTATTGAGTTTATCAAGATTATTATAACGGGAGTAAGAAAAACTGCCGAAAGCAAAAGCAGAACCGCATAAATAATGATTTTTGTTATTGTTCGTTTTGTTTTCATCAGTGTTCAACCTCCCTTTGCCTTGTTGCGCGGAGCTGAACAAATGCTATAACCGCAACCATAATGAAGAAAATAACAGCCTTTGCCTGACCGATACCGTGCCATTGAGCAAGTTTCAGCCCTGTGTGGTCATAGAATGTTTTGTAAATATCAAGCGCAAGCAGGGATGTGTCGGGCGATTTGCCGTTAAGGGCAAGGTTCTGGTCAAACAGCTTGAATGAATTTGTGAGGGTAAGGAATGAGCATATTGTAACAGACGGCATAACCATGGGGATTGTTACATGAGTAAGATTCTGCCACGGATTTGCGCCATCTATGGCGGCGGCTTCGTTCAGCGAATCGGGGATATTCTGTATGCCTGCGATGTAAATAATCATCATGTAGCCTATAAGCTGCCAGTTCATGAGGATTACGAGTCCCCAGAAGCCGTATCTTGGGTCATAGGTGATATCTACACCGAAATATCCGAGAACGCCGTTGATAATCAGGCTCCATATATGACCGAGAACAATGCCGCCGATGAGATTGGGCATAAAAAATACAGTGCGGAAAATGTTTGTGCCCTTAAGCTTTTTTGTGAGGAGCAGAGCGATTGAAAAAGCGATGATGTTTATTGTTATAACCGATACGAATGTAAATTTAACCGTCAGCCAAAGGGAATTCAAAAAGGTTTCGTCTGATGTGAATATTCTGATGTAGTTGTCGATGCCTACCCATTCTCTGTCATTAACAACCTTGAATTCCGTGAAGGAAAGATAAACGCCCGTTATAAACGGAATAAGAAAAGAAACCGCAAATGCGGCAAATGTGGGTAAAGCAAAAACTATAAAATATTTTTTCAGCGATTTCTGCATGATATCAACTCCGAGTTCTGATGGTGAGGACTGAAAGGGAATCAGTCCTCACATCTTGCAGATAAATTATACCCCGAATTCCTTTTTCCATTCTTCAACCGCAATATTTTTAACTTCTTCCCATTTTGTTGTACCCTGTGCATATTTGAGAAGTGCCGTGCCGAGCTTGTCTTTATAGTGCTGACTGGGGAAAACCGTGAAATTCCACGGAAGATTTGTGATATCCTCTTTGTTCATCCAACGCATGATTTCACGGGCAAGAGGGTCATCGGGGACTTCGTCTTCTGTAAAGGTGTCGAAGGGAGAGATAAATCCAAGCTCATCCGTAACAAATTTTTTGCCTGTTTCCGAGCTGAAAAGCCAATAAAGAAAATCTGCTGCAGCCTTTTGTTCAGCCTTGTCAGCCTTTGCATTTATGCAGATGAAATTCTCTGTGCCGATACAGAGACCGAGACCTTCTTCACCGTCTATTCCCGTATAAACGGGCATGAACTTTATATCTTCAGCGGCAACCTTGTTGCCCGAAACACCGAGAATCTGCGATGCACCCCAGTTTCCGTTTTGTACCATGGCACACTTGCCGAGTGCAAATTCAGCCATTGATGAGGTCACATCGAGAGTACCGAGCTGTTTTTTGTCAGTTGTTGAATTGTTGATATAAAGGTCGAAAATATTTTTGAAGTTATCCGAAAATCTGAAATCGATTGTTTTGTAGCCTTCACCCGTGAGGTCAAGACCTTTGTTCATGAATTCAATGGTTACGGGGATATTCATAAGATGAGTCTGCCAACGCCAGTCTTCACCGGTTTTAAGCGATGTTGCGGCAAAAACGCCGTCAATTCCGAGCTTATCCTTGTTTTTCTGCATATCCTCAACAACGGCTTTGAGTGCTTCAAAATTCGTGATTTCATCGGCGGATTTATATTCCGTAGCCTTTTCGGGAAGAGCAAAGTATGCGTCAAGGATTTTTTGGTTATAGATAATACCGTAGCCTTCAACCACATAGGGAATTCCGTAAACCTTACCGTCTGATGAAACGGCAAGATTCTTGTCCTTCAGATGTTTGTATAATTCGGTGTCTGTAAGGTCAGCACAGTATTCTGCCCATGAAACATAGCCGATAGGTCCGTTAATCTGGAAAAGAGTGGGGGCATCGCTTGTTGCCATTCTTGCGGTCAGGGTTGATTCGTATGTGCCCGATGCGGCGGTTTCCACGATAAGCTTAACGCCCTTTTCTTTTTCGTATGCCTCCGAGATACGGTCATACACCTCGGCAACTTCGGGCTTGAAGTTCAGATATCTGATTTCTTTTACGGCTGAGGCATTGTTTGAATTGCCCGATGTTCCGTTGCCGGTGTTATCTGCGTTTCGTGTGCAAGCTGCAAAAATGCCGAGAATTACAACGGCAGAAAGAATAACCGAAATGATTTTTTTAGTCATAATATTACCTCCGTTCAATGGTCAGTATTATTATTGACTTTGTAAGCACGGATTTATACAAAAAAATCCTCACAGCTTCAACTGTGAGGATTTGCGGATGGGATGTCTCAATAAGATGAAAAAGCCGTTTTCTCCGAACGACAGGCATATGAGATATGTCAAGTTCGGAAAAACGGCTAAAAAGAAATACAAAAACGGTTTAACAATTTTATATCAAAATATAAATTGGCTTGAGACGTTGTTATACCGACTCAAGCCAATAATTTTTATTCAATTTCTTTTGTTTTTCGCTTAGTGAGGCATCCCTTATGATATATAGTTTTTGGGGTTCTGTGTTTCACCGTTGAGAATTACTTCAAAATGAAGATGAGGTCCTGTTGAGTTACCTGTTGAACCTACTCTGCCGATTGTTTGTCCGGCATCGACGTATTCGCCTACGGAAACGGTTATTGAACCCTTGACCATATGAGCATAGCGGGTCTTATAGCCGTCGCCGTGGTTGATAAGAACCATGTTGCCGTAGCCTGAATTGCTTCGCTGGATAACCTCAACACGGCCGCTTCTTGAAGCGATAACGGGTGTGCCCAATGCACCGCCGCCGGATTTGACAAGGTCAATGCCGTTATGCCAGCCGCTGCTTCTCCAGCCGTAAGGTGAGCTTACATAGTGGCAGCTGGGTGCAGGCCACAGGAAGCCCTTTGCAGATGCTTCGCCGATGTAAACACCGTTATAAGATGTTTTTGAACCTACAACAATGATTTCGTCAACAGGTTCTTTTGTGATTTCGGAATCGTATTCCGTGTCGGCAAGAACACCGTCAATGAAAATCTGAGTTGTGATAATTCTTTCGGTGCCGTTGACACCCTTCTGCTGAACAAGTCTGTATCCGCTGTATTTTGTAACATCACGGCGTTTGACTGTTTCATACGGAACATCTCTGGTGGTGGTTGATGTAACGATTTTGCGTATACGGATAAGCTTTTCGCCCTGCTCATCGGTCAACTTTGAGCTGAGCTTCGATGCATCCCACATAACCTCGCTTGTGTCGGGATAAAGACCCTGAACATAATCTATGGTTTCCGCAAAACCTACAACATATTTATTTGCTTTTGCATCGATTTCGTGAGGAGCAAGAATGTTGTCAAAAACCGTTTTTGCGTCTGACTCATTCTTGACCGCACAAATAAATTTGCCGTCAATGTAAACACCGCAGGCATGAGTAAGGTTATCAACTGAGTTTTCAATCATTCTGTCAGAGATAACCTGAGCATCGCTCAGCTCATCGATAGAAACAAGGCTCAGTGCGTAGCTTGACTTTTCTTCGGCTTTCTGTTTATATGCACCTGAACTGAGTCTGTCTTTGACAAGATTTTTTGCCTCGATGTAAACCGATTCGTCGCTTATATAACCGATTGATTCTTCGTTATAATAAACTTCAAGAGCGAATGTAACGCCGTTCCAGTAGTTTAATGTAACAAGGAAAACAAGCAGTGCACCGATGGGCATCAGAGTGTTGACTGCGGAACGCACAAGATTCTTGTGGCTTGAAAAAACCTTTCCTATGTGATGGATGAATACGGCAGGCAGAGACAACGGCTTTCTGGAAGCTTTTTTGATTGATTTACCTGCGTGCCTGATTTCTGTTCTGAAATTGGAAAGCTCGTTCAGCGTTGAGTTGATACGTATGGAAGTTTTTCTTTTTGTGCTTTCCGTAGACCGTGATATCAACCGGAAAAGGCTGACAAACGGTTTCTTTATGATGCCGAAAATAACAGCAAGGATTTTTGAAAGCAGGCGGTAAAGAGTATCGCCGTACTTATAGAAAACCGCATAAACCGCATTTGATTCGGAAAGGTCAAACTTTTCGGAAGATGTTTCGGCACTGTCTTCGATGTTTTCATCCGTGGTCAGGTTAACGATTCTTTTTTCGTTTATCAGTTCATCTATGCGGTTAAGCTCATCTTTTACCGTTTCGTGGCCGTCAATTTCTTTTATCAGACCGCTTTGATTAACAGGCTTTCTTGCCTGCTGAGGCTTTGCTTTCTGCTGTGCCTGCTCAAGCTGGAAGGAGTAGCGTCTTTCGATGTCCTCCTTGATGGCCTCCATTTCCATTGCACGGCGCTGCTCATCCTTGCGGCGAAGCTCTTCTTCTCGTTTCTGTGTGCTGCGTCTCGGGGGAGTTTTGGAAGAATAAAGATTGGAGAGGTCATAAAAGCCGTCGGTAATCTCGTCACGCGGATTAGCCTTTTTGGTGTTTTCGGCGCTATTAACTTTTTTGTTTTCGTTATCCATAATTAACGCTCCGAATAAATAATTTACACTATATTATAATATAAATCCGTATATATTACAAGTCTTATTTGTTAATTTAAATTGCTGATAAACCTTTCCAATGCATTTTCCCAATGAGGAAGTCTTGAAAAGCCGTTTTTATCGAGAGCTGATTTTGAAAGTCTTGAATTCTTGGGTCTGACGGCGGCGGTTTTGTATTCTTCGCTTGTGACGGGAATTATCTCTGTTTCAGCACCGGAAAGCTCCATGATTTTTGCCGCAAACTCAGCCCAGCTGCAATAACCTTCGTTTGTTGCATGATATTCGCCGTATTTTTCGGTCTGAATCATCCCGGTCAACAAAACAGCAAGGTCTTTGGTGTAGGTGGGAGAGCCTGTCTGGTCGTTGACAACAGTGAGACTGCTTTTTTCTTTTGAAAGACGGAGCATTGTTTTGACAAAGTTTTTACCGTTTTCACCGAATACCCACGAAATACGAACGATATAATACTTTGAACAGAATTCTTTGACTGCATTTTCACCCTCAAGCTTGGTTTTGCCGTAGTTGTTGCAGGGTGATTTGGGGGAATCTGTTTCAAAGGCTTCAACACCTTCACCGCTGAAAACATAATCCGTGCTGATATACATAAGCCTGATGTCAAGATTTTTGCAGCATTCGGCAATGTTTTTCGTGCCTTCGTAATTGATTTTACGGCATATTTCGGATTCCGATTCCGCAAGGTCAACATTGGTGAATGCGGCACAGTGGATAACACCGTCGGCACCGCTTTCTTCAATGAATTTCCAAACCTTCTCATTGTCGGTTATATCAACATCGGGCAGGTCTGCACCGATGGCTTCTATTCCGTTTCTGCCAAGCTCTGCAACGATATCCGAGCCGAGCTGACCGTTTGAACCTGTAACGATTATCTTCATAAAAAACATTCCTTAAGCAATGATTTATAATATTTTATCATATTTTTTGAACATAAACAATATTTTTTTATTTTAGACTGTTGCAAATCCGAAAAATGTGGTATATTTATCATATATTCTTCCGGGCGGTGAGACAATTGGAATTTAAAAATATTATCGACCTTCATACACATACCGATAATTCGTTTGACGGTCGTCATTCAACCATGTATCTTGCGGAAACGGCATATATGAAAGGACTTCGTGCCGTTGCGTTTACCGACCATATTGAGATGGATGCTTTTTTTGAAAACAGCTTTGACAGAACGGCAATCCAATCTTTTTTTGAGATTGCAAAAGCACGTTCGGCATTCAGCGGAAAGCTGATTGTGTGTATCGGTGCGGAACTCGGGCAGGCGATATATAATAAACCCGTGTCTGAAAAGCTGATTGATATGATGAAATACGATTTTGTTATCGGCTCAATTCACAATCTGCCGGGAGTTCAGGATTTTTCTCGTTTTGATTACAGCGACGAAAATCTGAATTACATGAAGATGCTTGAAGAATATTTCGGAAAAGTGCTCGAACTCTGCCAATGGGATAAATTCGATTCTCTCGGCCATCTGACATATCCCGTAAGATATATCTGCGGAAAATACGGTAAGGAACTTGATATGACCGTATTCGGCGAGGTGATTGATGAAATTCTTGTTACTCTTATCAAGAACAACAAGGCACTTGAAATAAACACTTCGGGATGCAGACAAAAATTAAATAAAACAATGCCTGATGAAGATATTGTTAAAAGATACAGAGAACTCGGCGGCAAATTGATAACAGTCGGCTCGGATGCTCATTATGCGGAGCATCTCGGTGCGGATATCGATAAAGCATACGAAATTGCACTCAGATGCGGATTCACCGAGGTTGCCGTATATCAGGACCGTACACCGACTCTTATTCCGATTGAATAAAAGGGGAAATAAACTATGATTAAAATAACTGCACCTGCAAAAATCAACCTGTTTCTTGATATAACGGGAAAACTTGATAACGGATATCACAGCCTTTTTATGGTTATGCAGTCAATAGGACTCTGTGACGAAATAACTCTCGAAAAAAACGGATTGGGTGATATATTTCTTACCTGTTCGGAAAGCAGACTGCCTGCCGACAAACGGAATATCGCCTATAAGGCTGCCATTGCTTTTTTTGAAGCAACAAACATTGAGCCTGATGTGACAATCGGAATAAAGAAACGCATTCCGTTTGAAGCGGGTCTTGCGGGCGGAAGTGCGGATGCTGCGGCTGTTATCGTGGGTCTCAATGAGCTTTACGGCACGGGACTCTCTGAATTCGAGCTTTGCGAAATCGGACTCAGGGTCGGCAGTGATGTTCCGTTCTGCATTGTCGGAGGTACCTGTCTTTCTCAGAATACGGGCGGAGTGCTTTCAAAGCTTAAACCTCTTGCGGATTGCCATATTGTTCTTGCAAAGCCTGAGGCAGGTGTTTCAACCGCTGAGGCATATGCGGCAGCTGATAACACTTATATCTACAGACCGGACAGCATGAGAATGCTCGATGCCTGCGAAAAAGGCGATTTTGACGCTATGTGCAGATATGCAGGAAATGTTTTTGAGCAGGTTGTAGAAGTAACGGAGAGAGTTGATTTCAGAAGGATAATGAACTCAAACGGTGTTTCTCTTTGCCAGATGAGTGGAAGCGGACCTACTGTTTTCGGCTTGTTCAAAGAAAAAGAGAATGCGGAAAAATGTGCAGAGCAGCTCAGAGAAATCTGCCCGAATGTGTTCCTTACAACCCCCGTGACACATGGTGCAAAGATGATATAAAGTATAAAGGTGAACCGTGCAAATCCTGCATAGTTCACCTTTTTTGTTATTTCTGTTTCTTTTTTCTGAATCGGAAAAGACCGATGAATATTGAAATGATTGAAAGAACTTCCGTGATGATTCCCGAGTATGAGTGGCAGATGATGTTGTAAATCAGCCACATTGCCGATGTGGGAAGTGTGAGCGCACGAAGCTGCTGAGTTTTGGGATTCCAGAGAACGAAGCTTGAAATCATCATTGCAGCCATCGGCAAAAGCGATGCAGGGCTGCTGTATGTAACAAGACCTCCCAAACCTGCAAGCACCGCAAAAACAATGGGACAGGCTATGCTGTCAACAAGTTTTGATTTGCCGCGGAATGAATATGCTATTCCTCTTGTCAGACCGACTATATTTCCGACCATGCCTTCGTATGCGCCTATCATCAGGTATTGAACCGAGAAAAGCAGACCCGAAAAAATCTGCATCACAACGATTCTTTTGTGTGTTTTCTGCTGGAACGAAAGCAGGAGAAGAGTTGCGGCAACGGCACCGATTAACTGTGAAACAATGAATGTGATATCATTTTTGCTGAAATAATCTTTTATAAAATCCATATTATCCTCATAATCAAATTATTCTTTTGAACAGATAAAGCCCGTGTATCCGTCAGGCAAATCAAGTTCTGATATTGTAAATCCGTTTTCCGAACACACAAAATTTTTGTCCGTTTTCCTGAAGGATACTGTTTTTATGTCAGCACCGAGACCCGTACCGATACACTTGAAATAAGCTTCTTTTAATGTCCATATCTCAAATAATCTGTCGGTATCATTGCCGATGTATTCAATTTCCGCATCGTTTGCAAATTTTTTTGACGCATCAATGCGGATTTCTCGTTTCTTCTCGATATCGATACCGATTTCGTTTCCCGAAACGGCACATATAACCAGATCTCCGCTGTGACTGATGCTGAAGTGAGCCTTTGTTCCTTTTACATACGGTTTGCCGTATCCGTTTTCCGAAAATACAATTTCATTTTCGCGAATACCGCAGAATTCGGAAACAGCTTTTCTGCATATATGATCCGATACTATTTTTGAAACATATTTGGACTTGTTTTTTATGCTTCGTACTTCCGCTTTTCTTGATTCGCTCATATTGTCAAACCAAAGACTGAGCTCATATTCCGAAACATCGTTGATGTTAATTAAGTATATTTTCATAATTACTCACAAAAATACCGACAGAATAAATCTGCCGGCAAATTAAAATTTATCCGAGAATTCCGACAACCTCAACCATAAACAGAGCCGTGCAAATGCCAACGATAAATCCGCCTATGATTTCGGGGATTGTGTGTCCTTCAACGGGCTTGATATCCTTTGCTTCGTCGCCGCAGACTTTTCCCTGAAGTCTGTTGAATGCCCTTGTCAGACGGCTGATGGGGAGACGGACCTTGAAAGCATCAAACATGGTGATGAATGCGAAAACGCCTGCCACGGCAAAGATTTCGGAATCAAAGCCGCATTTGAGGCCGACACATCCGCAAAGAGAAATAACGGTTGCGGTATGTGAGCTGGGCATACCGCCGAGCTTGAACATTGTTTCAAGAGTAACCTTTTTGCGGGCAATGCCTTTTCTTTTTCCGTTATAGTATTTGACAAGATTAATAATAACTTTAATAAGCTGAGCAATAAACCATGCAGTCAGACATACAATAAAAATTCTCATGTATTTACCCCTTTGAGTTCGATATATAAACAATCATACACTATTGACTGAAAAAAAGCAAGAGATTTTAGTTGAAAAATGGAAGATATATGTGATAAAATACATATCGGTCCAAGTGAATAATATCGTAAAATATATTGAGGTTAAACAGTAATGAAAAAAAAGAATATTTCAGGCTTTGATTCTCCCGACTACAGCACCGTCAAAGAAATAATCGTAACAGGTGTTAAAAAAGGCGGAGATAAAAGGCAGTTTGTATTTCTTGATAAGAATAAAAAAGAATGCGAAAGAAGCTTCAATCAGACTTGGAGTGAGATTTCCGCAATCGGAACGTTCTTCTACGGCAGAGGTCTTGACGGTCAGAAGAAGATTGCAATCATAGGCGAAAACTGTTTTGAATGGATGATAATCTATTACGCAACACTTGTCGGCTGCAATATCACGGTGCCCATGGATGCCAAGCTTCCCGAAGAGGACCTTGCAGACCAGCTTATCCGCTGCGGATGTGATGCTCTTGTTTATACCGATAAATTCATCGGTATGGTTGATAATTTCAAGAAGTATCCCGATATGCCCGAAATGCAGTATTTCAACATTACCGATGATTATGCGGATTTCATAAACGAAGGTGAAGCTGCACTCAGAAACGGCGAAAAGGCATTCCTCAACGCAGAGGTTAAGCCCGAAGACCTTGCCTGCATAGCATATACATCGGGCACAACCGCGAAGAGCAAGGGTGTTATGCTTACTCACAAAAACATTGCAAGCAACTGCTCATCTGCGTGCCGTGCACACACAGGCAGACATGCAATCGGTTTCCTTCCTCTTAATCATACATACGCTTGGGTAAGCGCACTTTTCTCATCGTATATTCTTACCGAGTGGGGATATCTCTGCGACGGTATCGGAAACATTCAGGGCGATCTCAAAAAGTATCAGCCCTATAACTTCTCGGGCGTACCTCTTGTTGTTGAAACAATTTACGACAGAATTTGGAAAACCGCAAGAAAAACAGGCAGAGAGGATATTCTCAAAAAAGGTCTTAAAATCAGCAATACTCTTATGAAACTCGGCATTGACAGACGCCGTAAGATTTTCAAAACAATCATCGATAACCTTGGCGGTAATCTCAATATGATTGTCTGCGGCGGTGCAAACCTTGACCCGAAATACGAAAAGGGTATGCACGATTTCGGTATTGAAATCTATAACGGCTACGGTATGACCGAATGCTCGCCTGCAATCACCTGCAACAGACCCGGAAAATCAAAATTCGGCAGTGTCGGTGTACCTCTTGACTGCTGTGAAATCAAGATTCACAATCCCGATGATGAGGGCGTAGGCGAAATCTATGTCAGAGGCGATAATGTTACTGTAGGTTATTACGGTGACCCGGAAGCAACAGCAGCTGCTTTTGACGGTGAATGGTTCAAAACAGGTGACCATGGCAGAATAGATAAAGACGGTTTCCTCTTTATGGTCGGCAGAAAGAAGAATCTCATCTGTCTTTCAAACGGCAAAAATGTTTCACCTGAAGAGCTTGAAGATAAGCTTTCAAGAATTGAATATGTCAGTGAAGTTCTTGTTTTTGCGGAAAAAGATCAGATTTGTGCAGAGCTTTTCCTTAATGAGGCAGATTATCCTGATGCAAAGGCGAGAATCAAAGACGATATCAATGAGTTCAACCGCAATATGCCTTTGTTCAAGAATATTGCAAGATTTGAGCTTCGTGATACCGAATTCCCCAAAACAACAACCCTCAAGATTGTAAGATACAGATAAAAATTAATCCTGCTGTGAATTTCACGGCAGGATGATTTTTTATATTTCAATAATTTCAGCTCGGATTTCAAGCTCGGGAAGAAGCGTGTTGACTATATCATCCGTTCTGATTTTCAGCGTTGCGGAGTTATCGCATGGATGACAGCAGACAAACTCATTTTCAAAAACTTCTTTATCAACGGCAAGCGTGATTTTCTTTTCTTTATCAAAAATAAGGCTTGTTACGCTCAACGAACCGGGCTGAGTGTGCAGCATTGAAATCATTTCTTCGCCCTGTGCAAACGAAAGCCTTGATGAACCGAGTTTTTTTGAAACATCTTTTGTGACGAATTTTTTATCTCCCTTCATCATCAGCAAAAAATATTTATCGCCCGATGTTGTACGCAGTAAAAGATTTTTGCAGATTTCACCGCGGATTATCTTTTCGATTTCACGGCATTCTTCAAGCGTAAAAGCGGGGGAGTGATGAAAGATTTCGTATCCGATATTTATTCCGTCAAGGAAAGAACAGACCTCTTTGATGTTATTGATCATAATTACCTCTGAAAAAACTGCACCGAACTGATTGTCCGATGCAGGAATTTTACATATAAAATGCCGATTCAAACTGTTTTGCGTCAATTTCAACGCTTTTCCACGGACCGCTGCTGCAATCCTCGTGAATAAGTGTTTCGTTCTCAAAAGTGTGGATATTTGAAAACTTAAGCTTTCCCCTTGAAAGCACCCAATGCTTATCGGCGCTTTCGGTCTGCGTGTCAAAAATGCTTTCATCAAGACCGAAGCTTTCTTCGGAAAGCTGACCGCAGCAGAAGTCGGTTATTTTACCCTCATCGCTGAAATTGACACAGCAACGGGTGTTGTTGTTCTGAATAACATATGTGCCGCTTTTGGTGCGGTTAAACTCAAGAAATTCAACAAGAGTTTCGTCGCCTTCACTGTTTTCAATGATATATGAATATCTGAAACTGTCTGTCTTCTTTTTGTATTCAACAGAGTATTCCTTTGCCTCTTCTTCTGAAACAAAGCGAAGAACGAAGCTTGTTTCTCCGTCGGATTCATAAATAATGTCAGCACCCTGAGCATCAAGAGCAAAAACATCAGCGGCATTTTCGGAATTAAGCTCGGGTGTGAAGCTCCGGATAATCTGTGAATTCTTCATCACAAACGGGTCAAAGGCGGTCAGAATATATTCTTCTTCAAGAAAATATTCCGATGCTCCGCTGTGCTCAATAACACGGTTATGCTCGGTTTCAAGCACCGAAACTTTTGATTTTATTGCCGAAATAACGGAATTGAATCTTTCGTAGCATCCGTAAAAGCTTTCCTCGGTGTTTGTGATATTCAGCATATCGGAAGTTATTATTCTTTGCGGCTCTTCTCTTGAACAGGAGCAGAGCAGAATCATAAGCACTGTAAGAAGTGCCGTTATTTTTTTCATTGGATTTTCTCCGTGAATATTTTATTTTTCACTCAGAAGTTTGGCAAGCTCATCCATGAAAGTGTTGATATCCTTGAACTGACGGTAAACCGATGCAAAACGGACATAAGCAACCTCGTCAAGGTCTTTGAGTTTATCCATTGCAAGCTCGCCGATGTAGCCTGTAGTAACTTCTCTGTCAAGCGAATTCTGAAGAATTGCTTCGATTTCGTTAACGGTGCTTTCGATTTTATCAAGGGGTACGGGACGCTTTTCGCAAGCTCTGAGCATACCGTTGAAAAGCTTGTTTCTGTCAAAAACTTCTCTTGACTTATCTTTTTTAACTACGATAACGGGAACGCTTTCAATAATTTCATATGTGGTGAAACGCTTCTGGCAGCTTATGCATTCTCTGCGTCTTCTTATACGCTCGCCCTCATCGGTGGGTCTTGAATCGATAACCTTGCTTTCTTCACAGCCGCAAAACGGACATCTCATGGATATTCCAACTCCTTATTCAATAATCGGGGATACAGATTGAGTATAACATAATATTGATATTTTTCAAGTGTATTTTACAAATTTTCCACAAAATATAGTGATTTCATCAGGTCTTTTTCTGTTTCAAAACCTGCTCTGTACAGCTCGATAACATAATCGCCGCCGTAATTTGCTGAATTCATAACCGAAACAAGTTTCCGGAAGCTGAAATCACCCTTTCCGGGAGGAATACAGTCAAAGCAACCGTTGTGGTCGCTGATGTGAATATGGCAGATGTCGTTTTTGAAGTTTTCGGCAAATTCGACGGGTGAATATCCTGCTCTTACCGCCTGCTTGACATCAAAAACAAGCCTGAAATTATCACCCAATGCAGCTTTCATTCTTTTCAGAAAATCGGGATTTTCGCTCAGATGGCGGTTGACGTTTTCCTGAGCAACGGTGATACCGTGTTCTTTTCCTGCTTCTGTAAGTCTGAAAAACCGTTCGAAATACTCTTTTTCGCTTATTTTTGCAGGCTTCAGCGAGCCGTGAATGATTGAAAATTCCGCCCCGACAGCCGCAGTAACTTCAAAACACCGTTTATAGAAATCAAAGGCATCGAGATATCTTCTTTCGTATTCTCCGAAAAGCATATATGTTTCCGAGAATGATGAAAAGGGATGCACGGATACGATGTTCATGCCGTATTCGTTTTTGATTTTATTGAGGGTTTCTGCAAATTTCAAAGTTGTTTCGCTGATTGAATTCAGAAATACTTCGCAGGTCCTGACTCCGAGCTTGCCGAGAGTGTCAAGAGCTTCTTCCGTATTCATGGGGTAAAGACATGAAGTTGAAATTCCGAATGCCATGATTATTATTCCTCACATGGTAATATTTTAGGTTTGCATCATATATGCATAATGCTGTATAATCGGCATAGAGCGAAACGGTACGAACTTAAAGGAGGATGACATGAAAAAGATTTTGTCACTGATTCACCGTCCTGCACGCCGTGTGTTTATAATAGGAGCGATATCTGTTTTTGTTATGATTATTGTGTCGGCATTTCTCTACATAGGAGCAGGGAGAATGTTTGATTATTATTCCGCAACGGTTACAAGCGAAAGACTGCTTGCACTCTCCAGACCCGTTTGCATAGGAGTATGCACAGGGTCATTGGGGTTGGAATATTTCTGTCAAAAGAATGAAAATAAAATCAATTAATTATAGCATAACCGCAATTGCATATCAAGAAAAATAAAAAGTCGGAAAATCTTTAATGTTTTTCTCGACTTTTTTGTTTTTATATGTTATTATATACCTAGTTATAATTGTATAAACTTGCATTTTCGGAGGAAAGAGTATGCTTAAGGTAGCTATGCTTTCAAAATGGCATGTTCACGCAGAAGGCTATGCCCGTGAATTTAAAAATACGGGTAAGGCTGAAATCACCGCCGTGTGGGACGAGAATCCCGAAAGGGGTGCTGAATGGGCAGAAAGACTCGGCTGTGATTTTGAGGCTGACCTCGATAAGCTTCTCGCAAGAAGCGATGTTGATGCGGTATGCTGCAATACGCCGACAACAATGCACACGGATGTGCTTATCCGTGCCGCAAAGGCAGGTAAACATATCTTCACCGAAAAAACTCTTGCCTGCACCGTTGCGGAATGCAAAGAGATTGAAAAGGCTGTTAACGAAAACGGAGTAACCTTTGTAATCTCGCTCCCTCATAAGGCATGGCCGGTTGTCAAATTCGCAAAGGAGCATATCGAAAACGGCGATTTCGGTAAGGTTACAAACGTAAGAATACGTAACGCACATAACGGCGTCAGCGGTAAATGGCTTCCCGATTACTGGTTTGTCAAGGATGACTGTGCAGGCGGTGCAATGATGGACCTCGGATGCCATCCCATGTATCTTCTTGCTTATCTTTGCGGTAAACCCGCTAAAATAACAGGCATTGCAAATTCCGTTTTCGGCACTCCCGTTGATGAAAACGCTATTTCTGTTATTGAATTTGAAAGCGGTGCAATAGGTGTTTCGGAAACATCGTTCCTTGCCTTCTCATCGCCTTATACAATCGAAGTGCATGGAACAGACGGTATACTTCTGTGGCAGAGAGACAGCGGACTCAAGTATAAGACCGTGGAAACAGCGAAGCTCAACAGCGGATTCATAACTCCCGACAAGCTTCCCGATGGTGACAAAGCTCCCGTTGAACGCTTTGTTGATGCCTGCCTTGACGGAACGGGTTCGCCCGAAGGTCTCGGCATGAGTGATGCAATCGACCTTGCCCGTCTGCTTGAAAATGCTTATATCTCATACGAAACAGGCAAAACAGTAGAAATAAAGGAGTAAATTTATGAAGACAGAACTTCATTATTATGACATTTTCCCCAAGGTTTTTCCTGCAGGGAAAGAAATGACAATCACAATCAAGCCTCTCGGTTATCACGCTGAATTCAAGAACCCTGAGAATATTTATCTTGCAATTTACGGTCTTGATGACGGTAATCCCCGGGACTATCCCTACAGAAAAAACGGCGCAACAGTACCTTTCGAGTATAACGGAGAGCTTAAGTTTACATACACATTTCCCCGTGAACAGCAGTATTTTGTGAGAATTTTCGATAAGGAAACAAACAAAAGACTTCTCCAGCTGAGCGTATATGCTCTTGATGAGGACCTTTGCGGCAGATATCCTCTTATCGGTGATCTTCATATGCACACCTGCCGCTCCGACGGCAGACAGTCGCCTGCAATCGTAAGTGCAAACTACAGAAAGCACGGCTACGATTTCTTTGCAATCACCGACCATCACCGTTATTATCCTTCGCTTGAAGCGATTGAAACATATAAGGATGTTCCCATTGAATTCAATATCATCCCCGGTGAAGAGGTTCATCTTCCCGACCTTGCTCCCGACCACATCAACGATGTTCATATAGTAAACTTCGGCGGAAAATATTCTGTTAACGGTATTCTTAAGGATGAATATTCCGAGGAATTCGGAAACAATATTGAGAAACGCCGCTTTGAAGGCTTCCCTTGCCCCGACCAGCTTGACGAAGACGGCTACAGAGCAGAGGTTGATGCTCTTGCCGCAACTCTCGATATCCCCGAAGGCATCGAGCCTTTCACATATGCAAGCTGTGTATGGGTGTTCAATCACATCAGAAAGGCAGAGGGTCTCGGAATATTTTGCCATCCTTACTGGCTTTCAAATGTTCATCAGGTTCCCGAAAATCTTACCGACTATATGCTCAAAACTCATCCGTTTGATGCATTTGAGGTTCTCGGCGGTGAAAATTATTATGAGCATAACGGTTTCCAGACTCATAAATATTATGAGGTTCTTGCCAAGGGGTATGATAAATTCCCCATCGTCGGCAGCACTGACAGCCACAGCTCAATCAACAACGAAAACGCTTATGTTGCATCAACAATGGTATTCTCGCCTGCAAACGAAAGAGTTGCCATTATTGATTCAATCAAGAATTTCTATTCAATCGCAATTGACGGTATCAGCAAGGAATTCCGTCTTGTAGGCGATTTCAGACTTGCACGCTATGCAACATTCCTGCTTCAGGAGTATTTCCCGCTTCATGATGACCTTTGCTATGAAGAGGGCAGAGCGATGAAGGATTATGCCTGCGGAATCGAGGGTGCAAAGGAAACTCTTGAATTCATCAGCGGTCGAGTTAAGAAACAGAGAGAAAAATATTTTGCATTTTAAAAACAAAAAGGAGGCTATTCCGTGGCTAAACAGCGTTCACTTGACGGACCTGAGTTCAAGCATCCCAATAAAATCGGATTCATAGACGGTCTCGGCTATGCATTCGGTGATGCGGCAAACCTGTTTGTTCTCACTTATGTTTCGTCATATCTCAAGGTTTTCTACACCGATATTCTTAAGGTTGCAGAAAACAAAATCACAACTCTTTTACTTATCGCAAGACTCTGGGACGCAATCAATGACCCTCTCTGGGGTAACATTGTTGCAAAGAAAAAACCCAACAAAGACGGCAAATTCAGACCTTATATAAAATGGTTTGCAATTCCTCTCGGTATCATGGCAATGTTCTGCTTTGTTAATTTCAGAAACTTCTCAACAAGCGAAACGTTTGTTGTTGCCATGATGTATGTAACATATATCGGCTTCGGTATGATGTATACAACAATCAACATTCCCTACGGTTCGCTTGCATCCGTTATTACCGATGACCCCGAGGGAAGAACTCTTCTTTCAACATTCCGTTCAATCGGTGCAGGTCTCGGCGGTGCAGTTCCTCTGCTTATCGGTCCAATGATTATATATACCGTTTCGGGTGTTAACAGTCAGGGCGTTGAAGTCAAGGCTGCTGACGCAGACGGAATGCTCAAATTCGGTATAATTATGGGTGCACTTTCCATAATATTCTTCTTCCTTTGCTTCAAAACAACAAAGGAAAGAGTTGCTTCCGAAGAAGAACCCAATGTAGATATCAAGAGCACATATCTCGGAATGCTCAAGAGCAGACCTTTCGTTGTTGCGGCTGTATCGGGTATTCTTATCAGCGGTCAGCTTCAGTTCGGTTCTCTTAATCAGTATCTCTATAAGAACTATTTCGAAAACACCGACCTTTCGATTATCGGCACAATCGCAAACTACCTTCCCATGGCGGTAATGATTTTCTTCATGCCCAAGCTTGTTAAGAAGTTCGGTAAGAAAGAGCTTTGCACCGTCGGCACATTCCTCTCAGCGATTGCAGCGGTTCTTATGTTCTTTGTTGTTCCCAAGTGTGACAGACTCGGAAGCGCTCCCGTTATATTTATGCTTCTGACATTCGTTGTAGGCTTCGGCTATTCATTCGTAAGCATCACAAACTGGGCAATCATCACCGATGTTATCGACTATCAGGAATATAAAACAGGTATCCGTAACGAAAGTGCAATTTATGCCGTTTACACCTTCTGCCGTAACCTCGGTCAGACTCTTGCCGATGTAGGCGGTATGAAGCTTCTCGGTGCGTTTGCGGGCTATGACGGTGCCATTCACGGTTCAGCGGGTTATGTTCCCGGAGTAGGTGAGGGTATCCTTAAAGTTTGCACAATAATCCCCGCAATCGTTTATACGCTCGTATTCATTCTCTTTGCATTCGGCTATCCTCTTAACAAGGGTAAGCTTGATGTAATGTACACAAGCCTCAGAAAGTCAAGAGGAACAGCAGGCGAAGAAACACTCACAAGAAACCCCGAAAATGCATAATTGACAATCGGACAGCCGTGAATCTGCGGTTGTCCGATTTTTTTGTCTTTGATGAAAAATCAGGCGGTGTTCAGTTGTATTATAGGTGAAAGGAGGTTTTCTCATGTGTTCAAACGGTACCGATGAATACATGGTACGGGTAGTTAAAACTTACAGTGATTCAATGCTCAGGGCAGCATATTCTGTTTTAAAATCAACTGCGGATGCGGAGGATGCAGTTCAGGATGCGTTTCTGAAACTGATAGAAAAGAAACCGCAGTTCAGAAGCTCTGAGCATGAAAAAGCATGGCTTCTCAGAGTGACGATAAACATATCGAAAAATATGCTTAAATCCGCATCGAGGAACAATCTGCCCGTAACCGAAGAAATACCTTTTTCGGATGAGAAATCCGAGCTTTTAGCCGTAGTAATGTCGCTTCCGGAACGGTATCGCACGGTTATTCACCTTTATTATTATGAAGGTTACTCGATTAAAGAAACAGCCGCCGTTTTGAAATTGCCTGCCGCAACCGTCGGCACACGGCTTGCACGGGCAAGAGATTTACTGAAAGGGGAGATTTCGGAATGAGCTTTGAGACAAAATACAAACAGCAGATTAACAATATAAGTTTCAGTGCGGATTTCGAACAAAAAACAGTCGGATTAATGAAATCGGCGGCAGAAAGAAAGGAAAGAACAACTATGAAAAAACCTGTACGAATTCTTATTGCCGCTGTAATGATTATTGCCGTTATATCCGTCACTGCATTTGCAATTTCAAATCTTCTTTCCGCACGGGATGTAGCTGAGCATTTCGGAGAAAACAAGCTTGCAGAATCCTTCGGACAGCAGAATTATGAAGCAGAGACTGTAACGGATAAAGGATATACAGTAAGCTTCCTCGGATTGGTAAAAGGCGAAAGATTTGAAAGTGAATCGGTAGAATCCGACTGCAGTTATTATGTGGTTTCCGTTGCCTCCGAAGACGGTTCACCGCTTTCTGTTGCAGACGGTAATCCGCTGGGTATGTCCGTTATTATTGAAGGCTATCCCGCTTGGAAAATCAACACTTGGTCGCTTAATACAAGTGCAAGCGGAATGGAAGAAAACGGAGTTCTCTATTATCTCTATGATTGTGAGAATCTTGAAATATTTGCCGATAAGAATGTTTATCTTGCCGTTTATGAAGGATTTGTACCCGGTCTCGATATCATAACCATGAATTCAGACGGTACATTCGATTTTGCCAAAGGCTACAACGGATTTAAGGCAATGTTCAGAATTCCTCTTGACCCGTCAAAGGCAGATCCGGAAACAGCAAATGAAATTCTCAAAGAGTTTTTGGCGGAGGAAAATGCTTATCTTCAATATCATGACACTGCAATCCGGTACGAAGGCGGAACAGAGATTGTTCATGAAGGTTACGGTGTGGCAGAAAGAGCAGAAGATGTTATAAATGAAGATGAGATTGAACCCATGCCGAATCCCGAAGAAAAGTGGACGGTAACCAGCTGAAATTATATCCCGCCGTTCAATCAGAACGGCGGGCTGACTGTCTGCAAAGCCGCTGAAACATAAACAAAGAATAAAATGTTTTCATCTGTTTGAAGCTTTTCGAAGTAACGCATACGGTATCAGGCAAAGAAAACGCAGTTCAATTTGCTTTTCCAACAGTCACCCTCCCGGCAAAAACAGATTTTTCCGAAACCTGTCCGCAGTTCAAATGTAACGGCGGTACAATATAAATTAAGCCTGTAAAAATATTTGAATAAAAATTGAAAATAAGTCTTGACATTTTGATTTTCTGTGATATAATAGCATTCGTTGAGTTACGAAACCGAAGCTCAAGAACAGAATATCCGGGTGTGGCGCAGTTGGGAGCGCGCTTGACTGGGGGTCAAGAGGCCGTGAGTTCAAGTCTCGCCACTCGGACCATGCGGAGTATCATTAAAGGATCTGAAAGTCTTTTGATGATACTCCGCATTTCTTTTTGCGGAAAAGATCATACAGCGATCTGTGCGGGGGCGTAGCTTAATGCTACGCCTTTTCGCGTTTCCATGATAATGTCGGCCTCCGGGATTTTCCGGCGATCCGGCACATCGAAAGCGCCAATGCAGTTGTAGTGAATGACTACGCGCTGGTTAGTTACGCCGTCCCGCTTTTCAGCGTGGTACACATCAATGTGATCGATCAGCTCACCCACCATGCGCCGTGTAATCGTGGTAGCGTCAGTATAGCGCCGGATGGTTTCAAGAAAGAAATCCATATCCATTTTCTTGCCGTCAGCCTTTTTCAGTTCCAGCCGCAGGGCCTTGATCTTTCCAGCGGCCTCGCCCTGTTCCTGCTCATACCGTTTTGCCATTTTAGCAAACCGGTCATCGTCAATCTTGCCGGACACATTATCCTCGTACAGTCTTTCAAAGAGCATATCCAATTCCTTGTCACGGGCCAGCAGCGCATCCAGCTCCCGCTGTTTCCGCGCCCGGTCATTTTCCGCAACCCTTGCGGATCGGCCCATCATGGCCTTGATAAAGTCGTTTTCGTATTCGTTGGCAAAAGCGGCCAACCGCTTGACCTCATACAAAACGACCTGCTCCAAGAAGTCCAGCCGGATATAGTGTGTAGAGGAACATTTGCGAAGTCCCGAGTTATGGTTTTTGCAACTGAAAAATTTGATGTCGTGATTATTCTGATTGAAATGGAAATTCAGATTCCCACCACACTCGGGGCATTTCATAATGCCGGAGAACACGCTGGGCTCCTGTGTGACGGTTGTCCGTCTGCGGCGTGTGGTATGTAGACTTTGTACCTTTTCCCAAGTAGTGCGCTCGATGATCGGCTCATGGACATCAAGGAAGATGGCTCGGTTTTCTTCCGGGTTTTCAATGCGGCGTTTCATCTTGTAAGACTTGGAATAGCTCTTGAAGTTGATAACATCGCCGCAGTACTCCTGCAGAGAAAGGATTTTCTTGACGGTGGTATGGTTCCACTTGGTAGGCTCCAGCGTGCTTTTTGAGCCGCCTTTGCTGATCCCTTTGCTGGTGCGATAGGCCGAGGGATTTAATATCCCGGCCTCGCAGAGCGCCGTTGCGATCTGCATAGGGCCGTTGCCTTCCAGCGCCAGACGGTAGATGCGCCGCACCACATCAGCGGCGTCCGGGTCAATCACCCAAAACCGGGGATCGTCCGGGTTTTTCATATATCCGTAGGGCGGTTGGGAAAGCGGGATGCCCGCGTTGCCTTTCATCTTGTTTACGATTTTACGCTTCTTGGAAATATCCTTGGCGTACCATTCGTTCATTATGTTGCGGAACGGAGTGAAGTCATCCTCGCCCTCGTCACTATCTACACCATCGGAAACGGCCACCAGTCGTATATCGTGCTGTGGGAAAAACTCTTCGGTCAGCTTACCAACCTCAATGTAGTTGCGACCCAACCGGGACAGGTCTTTCACAAACACGGCAGAAATGTATCCGCCCTCGATTGCAGTTATCATTTTCTGAAATCCGGGCCGCTTCATGGTAGTTCCTGTGATACCGTCATCCACGAAAAAGATCGTGTCCGTGTAGCCCTTATCCTTGGCGGCCTTTTGCAGTATCTTTTTCTGATTTTGGATGCTGTTGGACTCGTTGTCCATGTTATCGTCACGGCTCAATCGGCAGTAAAGAGCGGCTGTGCCGGTTTGGTATTTGCTTGACTGTTTCAAAATATCCTCCTTCCCAAGCAGTCAAGCAAGGTCTTTTATCCTATGTTTATTATACCTCGCCTGACCGCCTATGTTAAGGATGTCGATGGAACATTAGGCTGGCTCTAAATCAGCCAGCATCAACTTCAAAAGAATGTCACGCATAGGCTCTCCTTCGTCTTTATAGACAGGTGTGACAATGAATGTGATCTTCCCGATTTGATAAGTGTATTCTTCCTTACAGGCTGTATCGGCCATAGCGTCCTCCTTTCGCAGTATCAAACAAATGCTAACCTTTCCCCGTTGTCTGTTGGGGAAACACGAAAAGGCGGCACCCGCGCTGGGTGTCGCCCTTTTGCCTTTCTCCACATTGGGACAATTTGTCTCGAAGTTAGAATAAGGAGCGCCACGCTCATTTTCTTGGCCCGTCATAAGACAGCTATACTCGGCGCGACGCTCCTTGCTGGGGTGGTGCGGCAGCTCCGGGGGACAGGCCGCCAGCCTGTCCACTCGCGGATCGTGGCCGTGGGGTGGCAAGTCCCCCGTTGCGGCGTTGGTGTGGATCGCTCGTCCTCCGTGTAGGAGAAGTCTTGGCGCACCCGCCGCCCGGCTCCCCGCGCTATGCC
>JAZQLN010000029.1:0-4288 GCA_045542715.1 Acutalibacteraceae bacterium | reverse complement strand
CGTATGATTTGCCATTTTCATCCTTTATTATGAATTCTCCGCCCGAAACAATACTGTTATCCTTGCCGAGATCCTTGACCACAAGCTGAACCTTGCTCATATCCGAACCGTTTTTGAAGCAGTCCTCGTCAAAGGTTGCGGTTATTTTTTCGTCAGAGACCATTACAACTGTTGTCTCAGCCGTAAATACAAGATCCTTTGCAGGCATTACTGCGGGAACGGAAACCTCTTCTCCGTTTTCATTCTTCCAATATCTGAAAATTATTCCGTTCAGTGACGAAACATCGGGAACGGGAACTTCCGAACCGTAAGACACTTTGTATTCAAAAGCTTTGCCGGCAATGATATATTTCACATTATATTCGGATACCTTCCACACAGGTACAATCTCAATATTCCTTGCTTCGACAATATACGGGAATATGATTTCATTTTCCTGTGTATCCGCCCAACCGACAAAAATCATTCCCTCAGCTTCCGGAATATCCGGTTCTTCGATTTCTGCTCCGTAATAATACTCAGCTGTTTCTCCGTTGATATTTACCGTGTATTTTTCTCTGTCTATATAAATCTCAAAAACAGCATCGGGATAAACCAAACCGCTGAGCTCGCTTTTATCCTCTCTGAGAACAAAGCCTTCTTCAATTTCGGGAATAGGAATTTCTGCATATTCATCCATGACACCGTACATATTCCGTGTAACGGCGTCGTAAATACCGTCTGTGTTCATGGTATATGTGATTACGGTATACGGTACATCTGTTTCAGGCTCCCATATTGCAGACAGATACAAATCCGCTTCCGGCATATACGTATAAATATCTGAAATTTCATTTCCGTTTTCGTCAATCCAGCCGCAGAAATTGTAGCCTTCTTTCTGAGGATTTACGGGAACAATAATCTGTTCACCTGCAGCAAACGACTCTGTAAATATTCCCGTTCCGTCATCAAACTGACCGCCGTTGGCATCAAGAATAAGATTATACATTTCGGGTATATCCTTAACCCACATTCCGACAAGTGAAACATCATCCGCAGGCATTACGAATGACTCTGTGATTGCACCGTTATAATACCAGCCTTCAAAAATATAACCGTCAACCGAAGGGATATCCGCAGCCGTTACCGTTTCACCGTATTCCATTATCTGAATTGCCGGAAGTTCGGGTGCATCTACGGGAACGTCGCCGACAAAACTATAGCTCACGGTATATTCCATGGGCTTCCACACGGCATAGAAAGTATAACCGTCATAGGGTTCCCTCAGCACCATGTCATATTCGTCAACAGGTTCTCCGTAAGGGTCTGTTGACCAACCAATGAACACATAGCCGTCTCTGGAAGGGATTTCCCAAACGTCAATCATGTTGTCGTATTCGTAGTACTGATAAAATATATCTTCTCCGTCATAGAAGGTTCCGCCGTTTCCGTCAAAACAAACTTCATAAGTACAGGGCATCCAGATTGCGTAGTATGTTGTTTCTTCATATGATACTGGTATGTAATCATATTCGGGATAATCCCCGTAATAGCTTCCCCATCCCGCAAACATATATCCTTCTTTAATGGGAACAGGAGCATATATCATCTCGCCTATATAGCCATAAGCCGTGTAATAGTCATAATATTCGTTGCCGTAATCATCATATAAACGGCCTCCGTCCAAAACGAAATTCACACAGCTTTCCGTTCCGGCATATGCTTCATATACTGTTTTTCTGAGTTCTACTTCAAAAAGATTGTAGTTATAATAACAAGCTTCTCCCTCAACGCCTATCGGAACATTTATAAACGCCAAGTAGCCGTCATCGGGATTTTGTATTGCGTTTGCCGGGACATACAAAGAACCCGCACCTTGTCCGACAACATCAAAATCAAATTCGGCAAACCACTTATCACCGCTTATTTTTCTGTTGATTGTTGAGTCAAAATTGAAAGAAAGCAATATTTTGCCTTTCTCAAAAAATTCTTCGTCTGTTATGTATCCGTCTTCAAAAAGAGATTCAATAACGAAATTTGATTCATTTGCCTCCAAATATACACCTGTAACACCGTTAATATATGCTGAGCTGTCAGGATCCGGATTTGTTTTAAGCTCATACAATCCGTTATCACCCGACGGAACGCTTTCCGAAGTATCGAGCATAAACATATTTCTGTCATATAAAATCAACACTTCTCCGCTGTTTGTGGCATAAGTCGTATCTATAAACAGCCTTGCTTTTATTCTGTCACCTTCAGCAACTCTGTTGGTCTGAACCCAATCGCCCGATTCTTCATCATATCTGTAGAATTCAGTCATGAATGTCAGGGTTTCTTTGCCGGTCTGATTTTTGTCTATTACATTTTCCGTATTTCCGGAATCAGTGTCCGTAAAAACAGGCTCAAGAAACAGATCCCTTTCGGGCATTGTTTCAATCACTTCGCCCGTTTCACGGTCAACCCATTTGTCAAAATACATACCTTCTTTTTGAGGTCTGTCAAGTGTTGAATAGGGAACCGCATCGCCAACGGCTGCACCGTTCGGCATATACTCATACACGGAACCGTCTGCATCAAGATATGTTACATCAAAAAGCTGTGACCATTTTGCAACCAAAGTAATATCTTTCGCAGGCATATCCATATAAGATTTTGTTATCAGCTCTCCGTCAAGCATCCAACCGTCAAATCTGTAGTCATCTTTTTCGGGTACAGGCAAGGAAAAGCTGTAATCGTAATATCTTGTCACGGGGTCGATATCCTCGGCACCGTTCGTATCGAAATAAGCGGTATAGATGTTTTCGTCATATTCTCCCTTAAGAATTACATTCGATTCGGGCACGGTATATTTACTTCCCGCCTCATATTTTACACCGTTATCATCATACCAACCGTCAAATGAAAAACCTTCACATTCATCCGCCTCCGGAACGGTTATTTTTTCACCTGCTTTTGCAACGGAAATGCAAGGAAGTTCAGGCTCGTTGGCAACCTTTTTGAAATCGTAGGACACCTTGTAAACCTTTTCAACCTTCATGTCCGGATTCAGCTTAACAGCGGGACAAACCGATGTTGCGGTTGAACTCATGTATGCGTAATCTATTACTTCACCGTCATGTTCAACTCCGCAGTAGCGTGCAGAATCTCTGCCTGATGAACGAAGCATCCAGAACGAATAACCCGCAGGGAAATAATAATTTCTTCCGATTGATGCTCCCTGACATTTTGTATAATCACTTGTTATGCGTTTACGGGCTTCACAGGAGCTATCATCCGCATCAAAGCCGTATTCGGCATTAATTATATCAAAGTAAGACGGAAGAAATATTTTATCGTATGTTGTTTCGCTGTCAAACTCGGGAGTTTCCGCATTCTTGCAGCGGTTATCAAGCTCTGTAATTTTTATACCTTCCTGCTCGGAAACGGTAAATGCGGTATTCATAAACTCGTCATTAAGCCATTCTCTTATTGAGCTTGTTGCATAATCATTTCCGTAGTTTTCACGGGATGCACTGTTATAAGTCATATCAACATATTGACCTGACACATATGCCATATAAACATAATGAAGATTCTGGAAAGGCTGAGCATCAATGGCAACCTCGCTCAAAATATAACCGTCCGAAGGATCAAGAACGCGCCATGTCAAAGGCTCAAATTTAAACCAATAAACGGTGTTTACCATATATCCGTTTTCATCCTGATCTGACCATTTTCCGTCTTCGGACAATGGAAAATATGTATAATCGGGTCTGTAGCTTGAAAACTCTACGGCACGGTATTTTTCACCTTCATATTCAACGTCTGAGTATTTCATAAAATCACCCAAAGCCATGGAATTGCCCACGGCATCACCGTTGCCGTAATAATAATCATAGAAAATCCAGTTTAAATCCAAATCATTCAGTTCAGAAATCAGTGCTTCATCCTTAACTCTGCTCTGAGGATATGAACCGTATTGAATCAGATCACCCGTTGCAAGCTCGGAAATACTTACCGCTGTTGACTCCGCTTTTACGCCGATAAATCCCACTGTGGCAAATCCGAGAAGCATTGTTAAAGAAAGAATAACGGATAACACAGCCTTAAAATTCTTTTTCATTTTACCGCCTCCGTTTTTATGTCTGTAAAACTGTTTCGGGGCAACCGTGAGATTACCCCTTTTTTATCAATACCAAAGGAAACCGAGGAGAAGGATTCTGATAATCCACTGCCACCATGCGTAGGATACCGTCACCTCAAACTGAACCGTCTGTCCTTCGCACTCAACCGTTACGGTCTGTGTGCCGGCCTTTGTGTTGTCAAA
>JAZQLN010000028.1:0-5755 GCA_045542715.1 Acutalibacteraceae bacterium | reverse complement strand
AATGGCGTTTTTTCGACCGATGGCGTACAAAGGTACGTCGATGGGAGAAAAACGTCAAATAAACGAAACAAATTGATTTTTCGGGACATCGGGTCGAAGTCCCCTGCAAATTAATCGGCGGGATGCGGTCATCCCGCCCTGTTTTTATTTTCGTTTATGTTTCAGCGACTTTATCGACAGTCAATCAGCCGCAGGTTAATCCCTGCGGCTGTTTTCAAAGGTGATAAAAAAACAGGGTGCAATTCATACGAACTGCACCCTGTTTGGCTTACATTAATCAGAAAGGCATGGGAATGCCTGCAAAAATTGATGCAAGTGAGTTTTTGATGATTTCAATAACATTTACAGCGTCTGTTTCATTGAAATATGCAAGAATCTTCTGAACCATATCAAGAATTGCTTCCATTGTTTTAGTCCTCCTGATTATATTTTACAGCTTTGCCGTGATTAAATTATAAAATAAAATCCATGAAAATTCAATTATACAAATTTATACATTTGACCGAAAATCAGACATATACACTTATTTGTATTCATTTTTACACTCTTGGAATAAGAATCATTTCTCCGTTTTCGATACAATCGGATTTCAAGTCGTTTTCAAGCATAACAGCTTCAACTGTTGTATTATATTTTTTTGCGATGTTCCAGACATTTTCGCCTTTATCGCAAAAATAAACAGTCAGTGCACAGGAATAATCCTTTTTATTGTTTTCATTTAAAATATCAATCGAACTTATATATTTTCTGATTGCAGCTGAAAAGATAAGAACAGACGCATTAATCTCAGTCTTCATTTCAATTCTGCTGTCACCTGTTACGGAGCATGAGCAGCCCGAAAGTGTAACAGAACCAAAGCACACCAATCTTTCGCTTGCATTTTTTGTTTTATGAGCGTAATCAAACTCAACACTCTTTTGTATCATACCCGTCTGATTATCGGCATCTTTATAAATAACAGTTGCAACATAAGAACCGTCGATAATACATTTGTTATCCTTTGATACAAACTTATATTTAATATCCGAACACCATGCCGCAATCACATTATTAACGCTTACTCCGATACTTTCAAGCGAAACTTTGTTTGTGAACACATTTTCAATCTTATCATTGTATTCAATCAACTCCATATTTTTTACATTGGTTTTAATTTCATTTTCCGTTGAATACGAGTCTGATATCAGATTTACATCTGTTTCGCTGAACGAACAAAGGAAAGCATTGAGAACAGCATTAATCTCAATCAGACGGATTTCTCCCGATGAATCCGATTTAGGTATTGCTTCACATGAGCATACGTTAAGCCTTATCGAACATAAATCCGATTCATTAACTCCGTCTGCTTCAATAATCTGGCTAATCGGCATAGAGTGTTCAATACATTCAACAGCATCATTATCCTCGGTTAGATAATGAATTTTAATCCTCAAATCACCTTTAATAAGAACCTTGTTGCTGATTATTTTAACTTCATTCAGATCGGCAACCGAGAATACATTCAATATCTGAAATACGGGTTTCTTATTTTCGCCTGCCTCAACTACCTCACTCATCGAAAACTGTTTATCGCATAATCCCGTCAGTGAAGCAAGGCTGTAATTGTTTTTAAGAGTCTGAATTCCCGAGCCCGATGCATGGCAAAGTACGTTCTCGTTTCGTTTATTAAAAGCCTTAAATATAAATGTAAGCATAGCCTTAACATCAACACGTCTTGAATTTACTGCTCTGCAATTCACATAATCCGAATTAATTTTCACATCAACAGCCGAATCGGATGTAATGCTGCCCGACTCCGTGATTTTCTGAATCGGATATGACTGTTCATATGCCGTTGTTTTTCCGTTATCTCCAACATAAATCAGTCTGACAACAGCATTAACATCCGTTGTAATTCTGCCAGCATTATTATGAACGGATGTAATATTGGGGATAACATTACACTTTAATATACGTTGAATTTCGGGACAGTAATCGGGCAGATTGATATCTGCATCAATCGATTGTTCGGCTGTTGAATCGCAGATATTTTCAAATAAACCTACCAACTGTGTTTCATTATTGAATTTCATGGCAATTTCTCCTTGTTTTTTATTCAAAACAATATATGTTAACCATGTCCAAATTATACCTGATTACAAAATTCCTATAAAAACTTCTTTATTTTTTAATTTTTTTAAAAATAAATATTTACATTTATAATTTTATATATTATAATAAACATGTATAAATGATGAAAGGAGCAACATCATGCCTGAATTTACTTATGAAATCGTAGAATCCGTAGCAGTACTTTCCGAAAATCCCAAGGGTTGGACAAAAGAACTCAATCTTATCAGCTGGAACGGAAGAGACCCCAAGTATGACATCCGTGAATGGGCACCCGACCATGAAAAAATGGGTAAGGGCGTTACTTTGAGCAAGGATGAAATGGAAGCTCTCAAAGAAGCAGTAAAAGGTCTTTAATAATCCACACAAAAGCGGGCGTTGCGGATAATAACCGCAGCGCCTTTCTTTCCGCATAATTCAACGGAGGTGTGTTAATGGATAATCAGCCAAATCGCAATGTTTCCGAATTCAAAGTATACGACAGACGGTATGTAGATGCAAAAGAAACTTTCGCATATCTTCTGAATGATTTTTCCAATGCTTTCAATATCAACGGCTATCAGGACAGATTTATCTGGGACGTTGTAAAAATTGATTTTAAAACCAACGCACTTGTCAATATTTTTACGGGTGCATGGGATATAATCAATGACCCGATAATCGCAACATTGGTTGATAAAACCAGAACAAGATGGGGTAAGTTCAGACCTTACCTTGTTGCTTTTCAGATACCGATGACACTTCTCGGTGCATTATATTGGTTTATCCCCTTCTTTTTCCCCGGTACATCAGGCACCTTTCTTCCGAAACTTATTTATTATTTCGCATTCAATGTCATAAATGAAACCGCCGGCACTTTCACAAGCATTGCAAAGGCAGGATATATGACAACGGTAACACCTCATCCTAATGACCGAGCGCGGCTTATCACTCTTGCCGAGCTTCTGACGGGGTATATGGGCGAAGATATGCCTAACTATATTATGGGTGTTATAATTGACTTGATAAATAACAACATTCTCAAATGGAAACTTCAGAATGTGTTTCTTGCAATGGGTCTCGGAACAAGCATAATTTCATCTGCATTCACTCTCTACTTCTTCCTCGTTTCAAGAGAAAGGGTTATGCAATCGGTTGAAGCTCCGAGTGTTAAACAGGGTCTTAAGGCTGTTGTAAATAATTATCCCGTATTGCTGATTACTCTGTCTGATTTTCTTGGTGGATTCAGCGTCGGTTCAAGCAGCACAAACTACTTTATCGACGTGCTCGGTTCAGCATCGCTGCAGACAATACTTAATCTACCCTCGGGTCTCAACGGTTCAATCAGCTATGCGTTTGTTAAACCCATCAGAGAAAGATTTTCAACCAAGGCAATCTGGGTATTTGAAGATTTATATACCCGATTCTGGATTATACTTTTATTTATTATAGGTTCAATCAAGAAAAATTATAAAAAACGTCTGCTGATGTGTATTCTCTTCGGCATTCAGGCTTGGTTTGATAAGTGGGCATTCGGTATCCGAAAGGTTGTCAAAGCTGAGCTTTATAATGAAGCTATGGACTATTGCGAATGGAAAAACGGATACAGAGTTGAGGCGACAATAGGCGTTGCAAGAAACCTTATAACAAAAGTTCAGAATATCGTCATGACATCCGTAAAGAGTCTTATACTCAGCGCCATAGGTTACGAGCAAGGTATAGCTATCGGAACACAGACCGATAAAACAAAATGGTGGCTTTTTGCACTTTGCACAGGTATCCCTCAGTTAACAGGTATCCTTTCCGTCATTCCCAAATTCCTCTATCCCCTTTCGGGCAATCTCAGAAACCAGATGTATTCCGAGCTTATGCAGCGACGTCATGATATGAATGAAAAAATGACTAATGATAACAACGATATCAAAATCCGGATTGAAGAAAGCGTTTAATTATTATGAACAGACCCCTTAAAACTATTATAGTAGGCGGCGGACACAGAAGTCTGACATATGCTGAACTCGCAAACACAGAAAAAGATAAAATGCAAATTGTCGGCGTTGCTGACCCTGACAAAAACAGACGTGATTCTATCACCAAAAAGTTCAATATCCCTGCCGAGCATTGCTTTGAAACAGCGGAAGAGCTTGCGGCTGCACCGAAATTTGCGGATGCCGTTATCAACGGTACAATGGACCATGTTCATGTTCAGACATCTCTTCCTCTCCTTAAGGCAGGATATGATATTCTGCTTGAAAAGCCGTTCTGCGTAAATGAAGCTGAAGCACGTGAGCTTGTTGAAGCTGCTGAGAAATACGGCAGAAAAGTTATGGTTTGTTTTGTGCTCCGATATGCCCCGTTCTACAGAAAAATCAAAGATCTTATTCTTGCAGGTGAAATCGGTGATATAATCAGCATTCAGACAAACGAGTATGTAAGTTATCATCATATGTCCACAAGCCATGTAAGAGGTAAGTGGAATAACTTAGATAAATGCCACAGCTCAATGCTTCTCGCAAAATGCTGTCACGATATCGATATCATGATGTGGCTTATGAGCGAAACCAAGCCTGCTCTTGTTTCAAGCTTCGGATGCAACAAACAGTTTGTAAAAGAAAATGCTCCTGAGAATTCGGGAACAAGATGCCTTGTTGACTGTCCTCTTTACGAAGAATGTCTCTATTCCGCAAAACGAATTTATATTGATCACCCCGACAGATGGTCATTTTATGTATGGGATGCTCTTGAGCATCTTGAAAATCCGACTATTGAAGATAAGATTGAGCTTCTCAAAACAAGCCCATACGGTGTTTGTGCTTACAAAAGCGATAACAATGTTGTTGACCATCAGACAGTGAGCGTATTCTTCGAAAACGGTGCAACAGGTACTCATAACATGATTGGCGGAACAAGCAAAGGCACACGCACAATTCATATAACGGGAACCAAAGGTGTTATCGAAGGAGACTTTGAAGAAGGAAGGTTCACATTATCAAAAATCGACCCCAGACCCGGCTTTGAACACGAAGATACGGTATTTGATTTAAAGGTCGGAGATGACACACACGGCGGCGGAGATCTTGACCTTGTGAGAGATTTCGTAGCCTACGCAAGAGGTGAAAAACCTTCGGTATCGTGCACAAGTCTTTCCGATTCACTTGCAGGCCATCTTGTTGTTTTCCTTGCAGATAAATCAAGGGAAAACAACGGCATACCGGAAAAAGTAGTATTATAATGTATAAATACCGTGCTGAAATAACGCACGGTATTTTTTATATGCAAAAACGGCTGCTACCGATTTGGTAACAGCCGAATTCTTATTTATTGGTAATCAGATCATGCTTGCAACTTCTGCTGCAAAGTCATCAACTTTCTTTTCGATGCCTTCGCCCTTTGCAAGACGAGTGTAACCTGTAACTTTGATTTCAGCACCAAGCTT
The DNA here is from genome assembly GCA_045542715.1 of Acutalibacteraceae bacterium. GTDB lineage: Bacteria > Bacillota > Clostridia > Oscillospirales > Acutalibacteraceae > CAG-177. Next base: position 231 of record JAZQLN010000028.1, on the reverse strand, counting down.
CTTTGCAACATCTGCAACATAGCCTGCAACTGTACCGTCAAAGAGGTCTGAACGAACGAAAGTCTGATCAAGAAGGCAGATTTCCTTGATCTGCTTCTTAATACGGCCTTCAACAGCACCGGCAAAGATTTTGTCATTTACATATTCTTCCTTACCTGCTACTGCAAGCTCTGCAAGAGTAGCAACTGCTTCCTTTGAAAGGAAGTTGAAGAGGAAGTTGTTGTTCTTCTG